>JAWXCK010000208.1:0-7774 GCA_034408855.1 Pirellulaceae bacterium | reverse complement strand
GACATCTCTCCGTCGCACACGGTTACGTCGTTGGCGGTGATTCTCGCGACGTCTGTTGCCGCATTGGGGCAACTCTACCACGTCGAAAAGCGACGGCGGATATCCGAACAATTTCACTTCTCATGGCAGAGGGAATTGCACTCAAGGGGGCAGAATCGTTCGAGCCTGCAGCAACAAAATTTCGCCAAGTTCTAGCTCGGAACCCGTTCCACTTGGCAGCAACAGAAAGCCTCGCCGAATCACTTCAAAAGCTGGGATATACTGATGAGGAATCCTACATGCGTCGAGCGATCCAGCTCAAGGACAACGATCTCGCACGGACTTCGTAGTTTGTTTTTTTCGGTATCAATTCACGCGAGCAACACTGGAGTTCAATCATGCATCGATTCAAGAACATACTTATGGTTTACAACCCCAATCAGCAAACTCTTGATCGGGCTGTTGGAATAGCATTTGAGAACGAAGCTCGCTTGACGGTTGTCGATGTCGTTAGGGAACTAGTTGGGGAAAGGCACTTGAAGGAACCAGGGTTAAAACCACTGGATCTACAGGCCCTTGTGAAGAAAGAATTTGACTGGCAATTGAAACAGTTCGTTTCTTCCGTAAAGCATGATGGTCTCCTAATCAACACCAAGGTCTTGGTTGGACCTGCGTTTTTGGAGATCATTCGAGAAGTCATCCGCAATAAACATGATCTCGTCATCATGACTGCCGAAGGCAAGGATGGGTTCCGTGAGCGGCTTTTTGGTAGCACGTCGATGCACCTGATGCGTGAATGCCCTTGTCCCGTATGGGTGATGAAACCGACTCGCCGTAAGCGAATTGAACGTATCTTGGCAGCCGTCGATCCCGACCCACGGGATAAAACAAAAACTCTGCTGAATGAATACATCATGGAGCTCGCTGTCTCGCTGGCCGAAATGGAAACTGCAGAGCTACACGTCGTTCACGCATGGAGATTGTATGGTGAGTCCGCTATGAAAAATTCGACTTGGCTGCAAACGCCCAAGGTCTCGCTTTACCTAAAGCAGGAAAAAGCAAAACAACAAGAATTGCTGAATTTCCTAGTCTCAAAATATCCTCTAGAGAACGTCAAAGTGCATCTAGTGAAGGGAGAGGCTTACGATGTCATTCGACGGGTAGTGAAAAAGGAAAAGACTGATCTACTGGTCGTGGGTACCGTATGCCGAACTGGGATTGCCGGATTCCTAATCGGAAATACTGCGGAGAACGTGCTGAACGAAGTTGACTGTTCTGTGCTGACGGTCAAGCCCGATGGGTTTGCTTCCCCTATTACTTTGTACGATTAGCAGCCAGTTCGAATGGCACATGGAACTAATACCGATCCCGAGATCATGGTGCCAGCGACATCACCGCAACTAGCGGGCCCGGCGGTAAACGTGGTCATCGCGGGGATTCTGTTCGCGTGGTTAACGTTCACAGCTACGTTCGCACCGTTGGAACAGATGACCGCGACCAGTGGTTCGTTTGTACAACGACTCCTGGTTGTGAACGTCTTTCTGGTGCTATTCAACATGCTTCCGGCGTTTCCCATGGATGGCGGGCGAGTGTTGCGAGCACTTCTGGCGACGCGGACTTGTTTGCTTCACTCGCTTAAAATAGCCGAGGATCAGCCATTGCAAATATCATGCGGCGTGACTTCACAATCGTCGATGATTCCGAAATGCTCGAAACGGCCTTTGAGCGGTTCCAGAGCTGTGAATGCTTGACGTTGCCCGTCCTTCGCAAGCAGGTGTTAGTCGGTTTACTCACGATTCGCCCGCTGCTGGTGGCAAGTTTCCAACCTTACGTTTGGTGGCATTCAATAGCTCATGGTCAAATCCTCCATGTCTCGAATGGTGCGATCTGTGATTCTCTGGATTGGAGCCACGTTCTAAAATTTGGAGCTCAATCGCATGTCCAACATGAACATGCGACCGAAGAATAGGATTGCGACACATACCCCGCATCGACTTTGTTTCCATTCCAGCTAAGCACGCTGAGAAACCGAAGATTTTGGAGCTGTAAAATGAAGGTGATTCTTGCGACCGACGGTTCCCAGCATGCAGAGGAGGCAGCGTGGATGTTGGCTCATTTGCCGCACTCAGACAAACTTGAGTTGACGGTGGTTTATGTCAGTAACACCGTACGCTTGCAAGGTTCGATCGTGCTCAAGGATCTAATGAAGCAGTTTGCAGTTAATGAAAAGGCTAGAGCCGAAACACTCTTCCAACACTTAAACGAGGTCTTTGAAGGTGCAAATGTGTAACCGTTCACGGGTTGAGTTGCGTTTCTGAGTGGGATTACGTTTTCTTTTTTTCCGGTTCCTCCGCAGAATCTGTAGGTTGTTTTATTTGCGAAATCCTTGCTAGCCCAGCAAACGCCGTGTTTTATAGGATAAGTTCTCTGTTTGACTCTCGATATCAGTTTCAATGATGGAGCTCACATCCAAACGATGGTGGATTTTCTAAGGCATGGCTCGGTTTCCAATGGTATGGCGTCCAATGGTAACGTGTCCAATGCTATGGCTAGGGTGAGTTTTGAAAGAGCCTCTGGTAAGCAAGACTTGCCAGAGGCCGACCGCACCTTTGGCGAACGTCGACCGAGATATCCCTTATCAAGTTGCGTCCCCGCAGAGCTTGACTCCGTTTCTCCCGGCAAACGAAGTATATTCGATCAACGGCTGAACCGCAAAATCTTTGGACACCGAGCCATGCCTCAAAAAATCCACCGCCGCGAATCCGAACAATGTTGCCTTCGAGGAATCAAGTTTGCAACCAATGCATCCTGTTGATGCGAGACCAGACCTGCTACGACGCGTTTTCAATAGGATGCTATCCGTAGATTCTACCGTAACCGTTGACGGGTATTAGTTCGTCAATAGGCTTGGAGAGATGGTATCAGGATGCTTTTCCAAAAATCGGATGTCGCGTATTAGCTCAGGGCAATCGGGAATATAAAGTTGTCCTTCGCGATCCTTGTAAACGATCAGCCGATATTCGGTCACGTGGACGGGCGACTCTGGTAACTCGATGTGTTGAATCGACTCGAATTCGCGGGTGGGGATCAGTCCGAGTCGCGAGACTTCGTCGTCGTCAATCTCGTATTCGATGAACTCATCAACGCGATCGGGCGGTAGTGGCTCACGAAGTTGACGAGTATGGCCAGGTTGCCCACCTTTTCGAGGCTTCCTTCGAGAGCCTTTCTTGGTTTTCGACTTTGGTTTCGCAATATCGCTCGAAGGAGGCTTCGACGAAGTCGTCGAGTCTTTTTTAGCTTTGGCCAGCTCCAACTCAAGCTCACGAATCCGCGCCGCCTGCTTGTCGAGTTGCGCCGCTTGCTTCGCAATCAGCGCACGGAGTTCAGCAATTATTTCGTCTCTACTGTCCATGCACGAACAATAGCAAAAATTGCTAAACCAATGCTCTACCAGTTTTAAGTCCGTGAACGGTTACGCAAAACCTAGCAACTTGTGCTGGCGAGAATCCTTGCGTTACAATAAGGGCGGTGAATTTTAGATGTCGAGTACCATCGTGGCGACTCTACCGGAGCATCAAGAGAGAGGCTGGAGGGAATTAAAATGCAAGACAAAGAGTGGCGTCCGATGCGTACAAGTTCTGTCGTCCTTTATGCGTGTCTATCGATTGGATTAGTATTAGTTGTAGTGCTTCTTATCATTGGCCTCTGGAACTACGTTGCGAAGTTGGATTCAGGTCCTTCGAGAAATAGCATGACAGAGCAATTGATGAATCGCAAATCGGTAGCTTTGCAAGAGATCATGGACTCGCTTGTTCGAAGCGATTTTAAAGGCGTATCTAAAGCGGCTGACAAAATGAAACGCCTGGGTGACACTGCCGCTTGGTTTCTTAACGAACAGACCTATCTTGAGGACGGTGTACATTTTCGAGATTCCACGATGAGTCTCATCGATTCCGCAAACAAAAAGGATTACGAAGCGGCTGCGCTGGCTTACGATGAATTGGCCACAAGCTGTATCGATTGCCATCGTCGTATATTAAACAATCGCACTCAAAGCCGTTAAAATGATGAACCGCTGGGAAAAACTGGAGGGCTCGCCGTTTCCAATGGGCGTGACCTGGATTGCAGACGAGCATTCATTTAATTTTTCTTTGTACTCCAAACATGCAGAAGCCGTTCGGCTGCTTCTCTATTCGCCGGGGGACTTGATCTATCCTGTCTATGAGTACGACTTCGACTTTCTCAAGAACAAGTCAGGACCTGTTTGGCACTGTCGCATAAATCGTCAGGATATCGCTGATGCTGGCTACTATGCTTACCGCGTCGATGGGCCAGCACCGGAACGCGGATTCAACTGGCATCATTTTGACTTTGAGAAAATCCTTCTCGATCCGTACGCTAAAGCCGTCTTCATTCCCGACAATTTCAGTCGCGAATCCGCGTGCCAGCCTGGGTCGAATGCGGGAAAGGCACCACTTGGGATATTGCCCTTTGAAGAATGCGTTTTCGACTGGGGTGATGATTTATCGCCTCGTCATGATTGGAATCTCGTCATTTATGAGATGCATGTTCGGGGATTCACGCGAAACCCCAACTCGGGAATCGAATCATCGCGACAAGGAACATTCCTGGGCATAGTCGATAAGATTCCCTACTTGAAGGAGCTTGGTGTGACCGCCGTTGAGCTGATGCCGGTCTTTCAGTTTGATCCCGACGAAAAGAACTATTGGGGGTACATGCCATTGAGCTTCTTTGCTCCCCACCAAGGATACGCAACCGAATTACACGCATGCCAACAGCGGGCTGAGTTCCGAACGATGGTGAAGTCGCTTCACGCGGCGGGAATCGAAGTCATTCTCGATGTCGTTTACAACCATACGTGCGAAGGCAACAGCCAGGGGCCGACCTACAGTCTCAAAGGGATCGATAGCAGTACAGCCTATGTCATGACTGGCAATCCGAAGGCTCCGTTTGCGAATTTCAGCGGGACAGGCAATACGCTTCATACAGCGAATCGCGCCATTCGTCGGATGATTCTGGATAGTCTTTGCTACTGGGAAAATGAGATGCATGTCGATGGCTTTCGCTTCGACTTGGCATCCATCTTTACACGCAATTCGGATGGCTCCATCAACACACATGACCCGCCTATCATCAGCCAAATCGGGATGGAGCCGTTGCTTTCTAACAACCGATTGATTGCTGAACCCTGGGACGCAGACGGTGCGTTTCAATTGGGAAACAAATTTCCCGGGCAAAGGTGGATGCAATGGAACGCGCGATATCGCGACACACTGCAACGCTTTGTACGGGGTGATGCTGGCCTTGTTGGCGACCTGATGATTCGATTGTATGGCAGCGACGATTTGTTTCCCGATGATCGAATACACGCTTATCAGCCAACGATGAGTGTCAACTACATCACGTCCCACGACGGATTCACCTTGTACGATCTGGTGACTTACAGCGAGAAACGTAACTGGGCGAACGGTCACGGTAACAAGGATGGTGCTCACGAATATAGCGGCAACTGTGGCTGGGAAGGCGAGGAAGGCGTACCGCCCGAGATTTTGCGATTGCGTAAGCGATTGGTCAAAAACTTCGTGTGCCTGTTGATGCTTTCTAATGGAACACCCATGTTCCGGATGGGTGATGAATTTCTCCAGTCGCAGCAGGGGAACAACAACCCTTACAACCAAGACAATGAAACGAGCTGGCTGGATTGGGGACGGCTGAAGCAATTTGAGGATGTCTTCCGCTTCTTTAAGCTGATGATTGAGTTCCGCAAATCTCACCCATTGATTAGCCGTTCGCGATTTTGGCGTAGCGACGTGAGGTGGTACGGAGTAGGTCATATGGTCGACCTGTCCGAACGATCTCTACAACTTGCCTATTGTTTACATGGTGCCTCACAGAACGATACCGATATTTATGTTATGATTAACTCGGCCGACGAAGCGATCGACTTCGGTATCCATGAAGGTGTGGTTGGCCAGTGGCAACGGATTATTGATACAGCGCGGGAAAGCCCCGAGGATATCTTGGATTCGTTCGCGGCTCCCGTGGACAACGCTATTTACTCAGTCAGCGCAAGATCGGTAGTCGTACTCTTGAGGCCCAATCGGCAATGAAGCTGACGTATATACGCCTCATTCACTATCATTCCTTTCCCAAATTTTCAAACCGCCAACAATCGCAAGTATTTCTAAAGACGCGTTATCACCATGGCAACGGACCTGAACGTCTCCTATCTGAAGCTTCCACTGAAGTCACCGATTGTCGTTGGTGCTTGCCCCATGACGCTGGAACCGGAATCGGTACGCCAAATGATTTGCGGCGGAGCGGGTGCGGTCGTACTTCCCTCGATTTTTCAAGAACAGATTGCGCATCACGATGAAAGCCAGTCCAGATACAACGGCGGGCCTGATCAGTATTTGACGAGTATCCAGGAAATGAAGCGACTCGCGTGCATTCCGGTAATCGCCAGCATGAACGGGTATTGTGATGGCGCTTGGCTCGAATATGCAAAGCTTATCGAGGTCAATGGAGCGGATGCGATTGAATTGAATCTACAGCCGACTATCTCGAATCCCGCTCAACGCTCCGAAGAAATCGAGGAGCAGTTATGCGAGATGGTCCGTAAGGTTTGCGAAAGCGTAAGTATTCCGGTCGCGGTCAAGCTATCGCATCGGTTCACAAACATTGCAAACCTTGCACACCGACTTCAATTGCTTGGTGCGGCTGGCGTAGTCTTATTCGCTCATGAACCAAAGTGGGAAGTGGCGATTGACCGCCTTCAATGGACTTCGCACTGGGAACTGACGCCTGTCGATTCATTAGGAGCTACGGTAACGGGTATTATTCATGCACGACTTGGTGGCCTTGATTTGTCGATCGCCGCCAGCGGTGGAGTCTGCACAGCCGAAGACGCCATCAAGGCACTGATAACTGGAGCCGATGTGGTGATGATCACATCCGAGATTTATCGCTCTGGGCCGGAAGCAATCAGCAGAATGGTTCACGGCCTTGAGCGACTTGTTAAGATCCAGGGATTTCATTCCTTGGCACAGCTTCAACAAGCCCGACCCATGCCTGAAACGCGATCGAAACAAGCAACACGGTTCGATTACATCAATCCGATCACACGCACAACAACGTATCGCGATCCGACACCGGTCGTAGAACGGCAGAGCGGTGATCGTTATGGACACCAGGACTGACCTTGTGACCAACACGATGCCCGACTCAGTTCCTCCATCGCACCGCAACAAGAATCATCGTCGGTTCGAAGGCTGGCTACCTGCACTCGCCGTCATTCGCAATTACTCAACCGCGAAGTTACTTAAAGATACCATTGCGGGATTTGCACTAACAGCAGTTGCCTTGCCGGTGGGAATGGCTTATTCCCAGGCGGCAGGCTTGCCTGCAATCCATGGTCTCTATGCCACGATCTCTGCGTTGATTGCCTACGCGATCTTTGGTCCAAGCCGAATCATGGTATTGGGACCGGACTCATCGCTCGCGGCATTGATCGCCGCGACGATCTTGCCGTTGGCAGCAGGCAATGCGAATCTAGCTTTGTCACTGGCGGGGATGTTGGCCATCCTGTCCGGCGTATTATGTATTGTCGCCGGTCTTGCAAAGCTTGGCTTTATCACCGAATTGATTTCCAAGCCCATTCGATACGGATACATCAATGGCATTGCATTCATCGTCATAGCCGGGCAGTTGCCAGCTTTCTTCGGTTTTCAAGCGACGGGTCAAGGTTTCAGGCACGAGGTAATCGCTTTCGGAG
>JAWXCK010000207.1:0-18062 GCA_034408855.1 Pirellulaceae bacterium | reverse complement strand
TGTGCGTTGGAGTCGAGCAGCAATCACCTTGAAGGCGTTTTTCGTCCACTTCACGCCACGCGAATAGATCTTATCAAGAGTCCAGACGATCGGCGTTATTCCATGTCACGTCATCGTAGATGCCCAGTGGATGGCGATTTACCTGTTGCGATTTCCGTTTGGCCGCGTTGAATCGCATTTCGATTCAATCCGAATACGGTTTCACCAAGCCTTGAGCTTTCATCACAAACTAGTGGGTTCGCTGGTACGTTTATTTCGTCCCACCGCCTTACCATAAGCATCAGCATTCGATGCCCCGATGATCATGTCGTCGAAGCCGTCTCCGTTCACGTCTCCTGCGCTGCTCACAGAAATACCGCTGAAGTCACCCGCATCCGCACCGTAAATGATCGTCCCGTGAGCCGCCGTCAGCATGGCCAGATCAATCATCGCCATCAAGTGGCGGTCTTCGAGCGATTCGACGACCAGCCGCCGAACCCGTGCACGCCGCAATTGTTGAATCGAATGCCGGACCACACCTAGTCGACGCATTTGCTAACCCCATATTTTGGAAAATCGTATGATGATCCGACCTTTACCTTGCAAGTGCTAGTTCATCGCCCGAGTACAACACCATTTTCCGCTATCCATAATACACTTGGCGGAAATGGCAAGTGACAGTAAACGTAACATTTCTAAAAGAATTCTTCAAACGATTCGCTGTACGCCACCTTCTATAATAGCGAGAATCCGTTGATCTATTCCGAGTTAATCGTTCGAATGGTTTCCGAGCAGATGCGATAGCATCCTCTCGGAATTGTCTAGGAACGATTTAGTCACACGGTAGTGTTCGGTATCTTGATAGGCGATGGGAACGATTCCCGCTTCGCTAAACGCATAGATTTTAGCGTTGGGATAGCTCATAATGATCGGTGAGTGGGTCGCGATCACAAGCTGCGAATCTTGGCCGGCGATGCTGTCGAGCAGGATCAGGAATTCAAGCCGGCGCTGCGGCGAGAGAGCTGTTTCCGGTTCATCGAGAAAGTACAACCCCTACTCGAATCGGTTTTCGACAAGCGACATGAATGCTATGGCTTTCCCGAGTCGCAAACATCATGTTGCGACTTCCTCCCTCAGCGTTCAGGCCGTTGGCAATCGCAATCGCTTCGAGCATCGTTGACTTGCCCGAACCATTCTCGCCGACGAGAATGTTACATGTGGGTGTCGTCCTACTTGGGTGCACTTTGGATGCGTAAATTCTGGCCACACAGCGAATGATCCTAAAGTTGAAGTAACGTTGACTTCAGGTAGCAAAATGCTACCTGAAGAGAGGAAAGGGGAAAAGACAACACAATGGGTCAACCCGTCAAACTATCGGGCGAACTTGTCAGCGATGCCCGAAACATCGCCGAAGTATCGCAACGCAGTATTGCTGGTCAGATCGAGTACTGGGCCTCGATTGGCAAGTCGCTTGAGCCGCTGTTGCGGGGTGATCGTGCGTTGGCGCTTTGCCAAGCCGGAGCGACGCGACCGCTCAGTGAACTGATCGCCGAGGTCGATTCGGAGGTGGGGCGAAAGCGTGTCCATGATTACTTGGAGCAGCTTCCTTATCCGCACTATAAACCTGTTGATGGGCGGCCCGGTATCCTCTGCCTTCTTCGCGACTCACTTTGCCGACAGCGGATTGCGATTCATTAACGCTGATGTGATCGCGGCGGAATTACGGATCGGACCCTACGAAGCAGCGGAAATGGCCTCAGCTCTTCGCGGCGCGATGATCGATCAAGGCGAGAGTTTTGCTTTCGAGACCGTTCTTTCCGATTGAGCGACTTCCCAATGTGCTTGTGTATGACAATAACAACTTGCACCATCCATATCGATTCATTCGGCGATACGATCGAGGAACGCAAGTCAACCAATGATCTATTCCGTCGGACCCCAGGTCGTCGCTCACAAAGATGTATGCACCACACGCTCGTTCCTTAGTCATCCATGATCTTGTCAGTTTTTGACACTTTTGGCTTTTCAGATTTCTTCTTCTGAAAAGAGACTAACCGCTTTCGCCTCACTTACTATTTATCTTGGCAATCGCCAAGTTGTAGTCGAAGTCTTCGAAGTATGCGACTTCGAGCTTGTCGCACACTGGCTGTGCTCAGCCCCAATTCAATTGCGACGACATCGGTAGCAAGGCCATCGACAACGGTGCGCCAAAAGGCCTGCCAGGTTGACGGGAGAAACTCGGCTTCGAGTTGCGCTAACGCTCGTCGCGTCAAACTTCCTAACAAATCGGGGTCGGAGGGTTCGTCATCCGGGATCGATTCCGGATCTGGGAGCTGCGATATGATCCGCAGCGCTGAACTTCCTCCTGGCGGAAGAGAGTCCTTGTACTTGCGACATCGATCGATGACCTTATTCCGTGTAATCATCCAAAGCCAACTCCGAAATGCTCCCTTACCTGGCACCGCACGAAAATGGCCAATACTTTTCGAGATAGTAATGAAAACTTCCTGAATTACATCTGCGACTGCATGTGAATCCAAGTTGCACCGTCGACACCAGCCATCGATCAACGGTCCATACAAATCGACCAACTGCCGCCAAGCCTCTTCGTCGCGGTTGGCTGCCCGATCAAGAAGACTCGGTCGAGTTGCATTCGTCGAAGCAATTTCGCTCATCCGTACTATTCCAATGTCTAAAATGGGGTCAGGGACTCTCAAGGTTATCGACGTCTCGCCGATTTTGCAAACCATGAGAATTCTTGCCCAATTTTTTAAACGCTGCGGTGTCACACGCGTTTCGTCTTAGTAATGCGTCAGAAATCAAATCAACCTAATTTGTCGAAACAATTGCAGAGGTTCATTCAAACATGCCCATCCATCAGAATAAAAATTCGATCCCATGCTGGAGCCGAGATCGGCTCAAGCAATATCTTACCGGCTGGAGCGACGAGACGGCCATGCAGGAACTCGAATTTCATTTGAGCCATTGCCAGTCCTGTGAAAAGAGCCTTGCTGACCTGGAAACGATCCGCGATACCGAGTTCGACCGCTGCCACCATGATTCAAGCTTAACAAGCGACGTCGACCCGATTGTAGCGCAAGCCCTGGCATCGGTGAAAGCGTCACCAAAGTCCTCCGATTTTTCAGAGAAGCGATCCGGGCACTCACCATCAATGCTCGACCAGTCCTTCTTGGTGTCGTCTTTTCACCTCCGGGAACTCGGACCCTACGAGCTAATGAAGCCGCTCGGCCGAGGCGGGATGGGGATGGTCTATCTCGCCAAGCATCGGCGACTCAATCGTATCGTCGCGGTCAAGATTCTGCCGAACGCATTCGTCACTGCCGATGCTCAAGCACGCTTCGAGCGAGAAATTCAAGCGGCGGGGAAGCTTAACCATCCGGCCATTGTGCTAGCGACCGACGCCGGTCAGGTGGATGGGATTCAATACTTAGCGATGGAATATATCGATGGTCTCGATCTAGGACGCATTGCAAGGGCCGTGCAAACTATTTCGATCAACGATGTTTGTGAAATCGGACGACAAATTGCTGTCGGACTGGCCGTCGCTCATCGAAGTGGGATGGTCCATCGCGATATCAAACCCTCCAATGTTATGCTTGACGTGAATGGCGATGTCAAAATTCTCGACTTTGGCTTAGTCCTTCTCGATCGCTGGGATGGATTGACCAGCGAGCTGACGACGGTTGGTCAGTTTCTCGGCACACTCGACTACATGGCTCCCGAACAAGCGGAACGCTGTAGTGCCGTCGATTACCGGGCTGATTTATATTCACTTGGAGCTACCATCTTCCGATTGCTTTGTGGTCGAGCCCCTCTTGCCGCTGCTCCGAACCAATCACCTCTCGAAAAACTTCGGCTCCTTGCCAACCATCGTCCGCCAAGTCTCAAGACGGTTCGTCCCGACGCGCCCCCCGCCTTGGTTCAGCTTGTCGATCAGCTTCTCAAGACCGATCCGACCGACCGGCCACCGAGTGCCGATCATGTCGCCGAACAACTCATGGAAATGTCGAACGAAGCAGCCTTACCCAAACTGCTCAACCAAGCGAAGCAAGCAAACCTCGATTTGCCGGAGTCGTCGTCGAGTCCGCGAATGCTTCCGGTTTCGATGGCGCGACGCAATGGCCAGCAGAGCAATGGCGTTCGGCCTCCGTTTCGGAGCGGGTGGCTTGCGGCGGCAGCGTTACCATTTCTCTTCGCTGCCGGATACTGGATCGTCCTTCAGACCACACAGGGGCAACTCGTCATCGACTCCGATGTAGCCGATATTCAAGTCAAATTGCTTCGCGATGGAGCATTAACGAAAGAAATTACCGTTGAAACAGGAACTACCTCGACACGTCTTCAAGCCGATCGATACGAGTTGGTCCTCCAATCACCGAGCGATAGTTTGTCGATCGATAATCAGCAGTTCACAGTGAAACGCGGTGAAACCATCATCGCTCGGATTCGACGACAATCCTCCTCCGATCCGATCGAAAGCGATCGAGATAAGATCGGCGCCGGCGATACGCTTGCAATCCACCTGGAAGGTATCATTCCTTTCGTCCCGCCTAGTCAGCCGCCACTCCCCGTGAACGTGATCCAAGCGGGCGATCATCATCCGGTCCTTGGCTTTCCATTTCCCGTGGCCGCCGATGGAACCATCAATCTTCCGTTAGTCGGTCCCGTCTCCGTGGCGGGACGCACGATCGAGTCGGTTCGCGAAGAGATTCGCCGTGTCTGCCTTGAACGAGGAATCTTAAAAGAGAGAGACAAGCTCGTCGTCGCGCCTGGAGTTGCGATCCTACTGAAAGCCAACGAGCGGCTCCCGGTGAGAAATATCAATATTGCCGAGCCCATCGTTAGAACAACCATTCCTTCGCAAAACGAATCGCTTTACAAAGGGAAACGGTACTCAGAATGGCTGGTTCTGCTTTTCAACGAACGTTCGTTTTTCGCATGGCTTGAAGCATTCAACGCCATTGATGCCCAAGCGAATTCTAAGGACAAGCGATCCCTCAGTTCCGAGGTTTTCGTTTTGGCCATGCGAAACGCGAATCAACTCGATAGTCGATTCTTCGAAACGTTTGCCCAATGGACGAGTCCTCGCGAATTGGTTCAAAAAATCATCGCGCGGGCCGTCGAGGCGGAACCGAAGGAACTCGAAAAACTCTGTCTCGCAGTGCAAGAATCATTGAAAATTTTGGATGTCCCTCAAGAAATAGGCGATCCACTTTGGAAGCGGTTGCAATCTTTCACTCGCGAAAACGCGCCCAGTTTAACCAAGCTTGATCAGGCATTGGAATTGATGTTCGCCAATCTATCGCGTGTCGATTTCAATACGGCCCTCGAGTCGATCCGCGATCGGCCTTTTTACGTCATAGAAAAATTTCCAGACGTGGGTAGGAAGTACATGCTCTACGGCTTTTTCCATTGGATTCAATCGCAAGGTGATCGTCTTCTCACTCCGTCCTCTGAGCGAAATGAATGGGTAGAATCCAAGCTTCGTTCGCTTATGCCGAATGCTCTCGCACTGATCGAAGACGAACAGACCGACTACCAATCGCGACTGCACATGTTGAGCATGATCGCGATCGAAGATTTCTCGGACGACACAACCAACGAGCGATTCGCGGCGGCGACCGACCAACTCTTACTCTTCGCGTCGAACGAATCGGCACGGCTGATGTACTCGGGAAAAATCCATCGATACGAATCGTCGAGTATTTGGCCAAAACTCACAACGAGGGCAGTTACTCAAGCTACCGGGCAGCCGTTGACCAACTATGCACTTCGTCTGTCCGATTATACGCAGCCTTACGTAACCCTTCTTTTGGCCACTGAGCGAATCCCGAAAAGATTTCGACTCCATACCGGATTGGATGCCGTGCTGGCTGCGACAAAAGAGTCTCACGATCTCCTCGAACAGGCCTGGATGACGCAACTAAAAATTAGCGATCCGAAAGAGCTTTACCCCATCCCGTCGGTGGATGGCTTAAAAATCCATAAGGCGACCGTCTTACCAGGAACAAACGGGATACTCGACATCGACAACTACGCTGAAAAGCTCGACATCAACCCTCAGAACTATTTTTGTTACGAATGGTGCAGTGAATTACGAAGTGAGCCGTAAAACGCCGCTCACTTTGGAATAACGAAGGGTTTACTCTTCCCCGTCCAAGATGTCGCCTTCGGAGAGCATGCGGAGTCCTTTTCGCGTGAGGGTTTCAAGGGCACCTTCGGTATTGTCGACCATGATCGCAACGGCCGGTTCACCACGTGGGCGAATGATGAGTGGGTATGCCTGAATGATATTGATTTCGGCTTGCAAAAGTGCCGTGCAGATTTGCAACAGCGGCTGATTGCCTGCCGGAAGCTCGACGCCGATCAAATCGCTTTCGATGATCGCTAAGCCAGCACGTTCAAGGATCTCGCGACCGCGCTCGGGTTGCGAGACGAGGAATCGGACGAAGGCGCACTCGGCCGAATCGTTGATCGACAGGGCGACAATTCGAATTCCAGTGTTCTCAAAACGCCGAACGACTTCGAGAAGCTGTCCAACTCGATTCTCTAAGAACACGGTAAACTGTCGAATGGTCGGGTAATTCCGACCTCGCATGGTCTCATAGGATGTCGACGATCCCTCGCCGGTACTCATATACTGTACTTTCTAGTCGAAAACGAACAGACTTGGCAAAACGCCAGACAGTCGAATGGTATACGATGGTTCAGGCTTCCGGTCAATCAAAAAACGTGAGGATTTGTAAACTGTGCTTGATCATCGATTGACGATCCGTGTTCGATACCACGAGGTCGACGGGCAAGGACGCGTCCACCATGCTCAATATCTTAACTATTTCGAACGCGGGCGCGTTGAAATGCTGCGTGATTGGGGGCATTCCTACAAAGATTTAGAGGCGACCGGATTGATGCTGGTCGTCCGCCGAATGGAGATCGAGTACGTTATTCCCGCTGAATTCGATGACGAACTGATTATCGAGACGACCGTTCTCAAGTCGCGTGGGGCTCGAATCGAGCACCGCTATCAGGTTACCCGTTCGAGTGACCAGCAATTGATCGTGACAGCGAAGAGCGAAATTGCCTGTGTCGATCGATCGGGGGCGGTCCGTCGACTGCCAAGCTATTTGCAGTCTACCGAGAAATAATTGGTATATTTGGGCCTACTATGCGAAATAAGCTTTCTCTCAGAATGCTGTTCCTATTGCTGACGGGCTCAGTGCTCTTTGCCGCCCTCTATCGGGTCGCAGGCCAGAGTTTAGCGATCAAGGGGTTGTTGATGGTTGTCGAGTTGGTCCTGATAACTTTTGGCGCATTCGGCCTTTTGTTCTTGCTCGCCTACCCGTTAGGTCGACTGAACAAGTATTTTTTCGATCAGATGGAAGAAGGCCAAAGTCCTTTCGCTTCACATCGGTTGCCATCACAGATCTTGCCACCCACCCAGCCAAAAAATGAATAGCTGCGAAGATCGCTTTACGAGTTTTACCCTCGTTCCCAGGCTCCCGCCTGGGAACGCACTGCTTCGAAGGCTCCGCCTCGTCTACAGTTTGTTGCCACGCTCGAGCTTAGGTCATGCCAGCAGGCAGAGCCTACGTTGCAGTGGGTTCCGAGGCAGAGCCTCGGAACCAGATCGATGTCGCCTTTCGCTCCGCGAAAGTAACGTTAAGAACACGCACTTTCGCGGCGCGAAAGGCGACAAAACTTTTGGCGTTGCCAACATCTCAAAATTCTGTGCGTTCATCCTTTGGCTCTGTTGTTTGATAAGTAGTTTGCCCGCTCAAACCGATAACGCGTCAACGGGTTCCGCTCCGCCACCCCGAGCTGCTCGACAACCATTGCAATCTTTGGCGCAAGTCACAAGTACGGACGACATCATTACTTTCGGCGGTATACCTGGTCGGACCGATGGATTAGAGGGCGTCGTCTATCGATTCGATGACATTCGGTCCGATTATGATTGCAGCGGTTACTTGCGATGGTATGTCATCCTACGCCGCGTCGACGGAAAACCATTTCCTCGCGACGAACACTTGAGTATGAAGTTTCTCGCAATGTTTTCAGGGTATGAACCCGAGATCGTCCACGGAATCGAGCTTCGTCAAGGAGCACTCGAATCGCGATCATCCTTCCTTGCCCCAGCTTATCCTTGTCAAATGCAGACGTATCAGCAGCGAAGTATCTCGAGCAAGCTATTCAGCGAAGGACGTGAGCTTCGAGGACTCACCACGATTTCAAGCGGCTATTTCAATTCCGGGTCACAAAAAAATACACCCCAAAAAGGTACTAAGATTGTGCGCCTTGGCCAACTGAGTTCATTCAAAGTTGGCTTCGATAAGAATCATGTCAGCCAACTGAAGTTACTCGAATCGCGCGAGGGTTGGATTCTTCCCGAACTCGATTTAGCGTTGCTTTCTCATCTTCCGAGTGATTGGCGAGAGCTGGCCGCAACGCCTTGCTTTGCGATCAAAGTCGATGACCTTCTATCGTCGACTCAAGAGCAATCGACGGTACTTTGTAAGTTTGTAGCGGCGGGTGGTCAACTTATCATCGTCGATTGCCCTTCGCCGCCAGATATGCCCGAAGAAGTCGAGCGATGGATCGAGTCCTTTGTGCTTGGTGGTACTCGTCAGGCCTCGAATTGGACTATTAAGAGAGAGACAAAAACGAATCGGTGTGCATCGTACTTGTCGGTAGGGTTCGGACATTTTGTCTTGTTTGACGGTAAGCTCTACAATAAAGTTCCGAACGAAGCGTTGTCCGTGGCAATCCATCGCCCATCGCGCATGAATCGACTTTTCAATGTCGACTTAATGGATTGGACCATACCAAAACTTGGCCAGCCGCCGGTCATCGCCTTCTTTCTATCGATTTGCGCCTTTGCGATTTTGGCGGGTCCGGTTTTGTTGTGGTGGACGAACGTCAAGCAAAAGCGGCCTGTGTTACTGCTGTTGCTTTTTCCGCTCTCGGCGATGTTGATCACCGCATCGATTTTTGCGTTCGCGTTGTTGCATGATGGCTGGGGGACGAGCAGTCGCATTCGCTCGTTGACTTGGGTCGATAATACGACCGGACTTGGCTGCGCCTACTCGCGGCAAACCTATTTCAGCGGTTTTCCGCCTTCGTCCGTCGAGTTCAGTTCGGCTAGCGAAGTTTGGGAAGTGCCCAGTCCCAATGCGACGCGCAACAACTACCCAGGTTATGAACCGCATAGCGAAGTGAAGCGACGAGAGTTCGCTGACAAGCAAAGTTATGTTGGTTTGTTCACCGCTCGAGAGCAGAAGCAATGGATGGTGACGACCCCGGTCGACGGACTGAAGCCATTTGAATGGGAACAAACCGAGCAAAGTGAGCAAAGTGAGCTGCCTCGTGTTCGAAACCTGCTTGCTGAAAACTGGCGCGTTGCGGTTTTCGTCGATAGCGAGAAGCGTGTCTATATTGCGGAACAAGTTGGCTCGAAGGGGAGCATCGAATTGACGGCAACGACGGCCGAAGATGCTCGTGACAAAGTGATGGGTTGCGTGGTATTGCCTGCCTATCCGCCCAACTATTCGTCAGCCGATTCGTATAACTTATTTGGCTGGTTCGGCAATTATTCTCGACTCAATACATCGAGAGTATCGATCGGCAAGCATGGTGGAAATCATATCGAGTCATCTGGCGAAGAATTTCTACAGGATCTTGGTAAGAAAGGCCGTCAGTTTTTGATTGTGCTCGAACGGGCCGAGCATTTGGATCGCCCTTTTACGTCGGGCGTTTACGAAAGCGACTCTTCTCACATGATGATGGGCACATGGTAACGAGCAGCATTTCAGGCGTTCATTCGGAACAATTTCCAGCCATCGAGCTGCGGCGTTTGCATCGTTTTTTCGGTCGCACCAAGGCTGTCCAGGATGTTACTTTCGAAGTTCACGCGGGTCAAGTGTTTGGCTTCATCGGTCCCAATGGAGCTGGCAAAACAACATCGATGCGGATTCTTGCAACGCTCGAGTTGCCGACCTTCGGTGACGCGCTGGTCGATGGCTTTTCGTGTATCAACGATCCAGATCTGGTTCGACAAAGGATGGGCTTCATGCCCGATGGATTTGGAACGTACCCGAACATGAACTGCGTCGAGTATCTCGACTTTTTTGCGAGAGCCTATGGTTTGGTGGGCAAAGATCGAGTCGCCGCCATTCGCCGAACGCTTTCCTTCACGGGGCTCGACAAGATCGCCTCGAAGAACATTCGCGGGCTTTCCAAGGGAATGCGACAGCGGCTTTGCTTGGGACGAGCCATGGTCCACGATCCCAAAGTTCTCATCCTGGACGAACCAGCCAATGGCCTCGATCCTCGAGCCCGAATCGAGCTTCGCGTTTTGATCAGCCAGCTAGCCACGGAAGGGAAAGCGATCTTAGTTTCATCGCATATCCTTACCGAACTTTCCGAGATGTGCGATCGAGTAGGAATTATCGAACGCGGTCAACTGCTAGCCGTCGGGAGCGTCGCTGAGATCCAGCGCGGTTCACGAAGCAGTTTGACTGTGACGATCCAAACGATCGATCGAACGCCCGAGCTTGTCGCGTTCTTGGCGTCGCAGCCTCTCGTTTCCGAAGTCAGTCAAAAATCGGATTGGGTTTCGTGCCAATTGGCTGGTGGACACGAAGAGCAAGCAGCTTTGCTTCGCAATATTGTACAGGCTGATTTTCAAGTGACAGCCTTTGGCGCGACTGAGCGATCGTTAGAAGATGTCTTTATGCAAATCACTACGGGGGCAGTGCAGTAATGGCCAACTACTTACCGGCGACAGCTAGTGAATCGATCGGCGACTCGGTTCAGGCGATCGAAGCGGTGCATGCCCAGACGATTCAGAGGTTACTCGATGGAGAAAATGCGGCGGATCGTCGTCTGATCCAATGGAGCGATTGGTGTAGTCCGATTTTGGTCAAAGAGACGCGGCAAGCTCTGAAGAGTCGTCAGTTTATTTGGACTTTTTTGTTGCTGATCGCGGCGATTGTCTGCTGGACTTTTTTTGCCGTGATCTCGTCGATGCCGGGGATCTACTTTTTTCCAGCGGGAAAAACGCTCTTGATCGGCTATCTGGCCCTATTGATCGTTCCGACCATCGTGATTGTCCCCAACGCAGCGTACCATTCGATGGCGACGGAATTGGACCAAGGGACATTCGACGTGCTGAGCATCTCACCGCTGACTCCGATGAAAATTGTCAGCGGCAAACTCGCCGTCGCCATGGTGCAGAGTCTCATCTATTTTTCGGCCTTAGCACCTTGTATTGCGCTCACTTACCTGCTGCGTGGTGTGCCGATTTTTACGATTGGATTAACCCTCGGCTGGGTGGCGTTGATGTCGTTGGTTGTTTCATCGCTCGGGATTTTACTGGCGGCGGTCAATCGCATCGGAGCCTTGTCGACACTCCTTTCGATCGTGCTGATTTTAGTTGCACTGGGTAGCTCGATCATACTCTTTGCGTCGCTTTGGGGGTTGATTGAATCGCAGTTCGCGATTTCGCTTGAGCAGTTGACGTTTATGCTGCTAACAATGGCGATCATCGCTACCTATAGTTGGCTTATGATTTTGGCGGCCGCGGCGGCAATTGGAATTGCAGGTGAAAACTATGCGACGGCAATCCGTTGGTGGGTGTTGCTTCAGAGTATGCTGATCGCGATTGTTTTTATTGGCTCGATTACTTATTACGCAAGTCGACTTGGGACAAACCTCGTCGACAAGGAAGCCTTTATTGCTCTTTTGTTTCTATTGGCCACACATTGGGCGGTTGTCGGAACCTTTTTTGTGGGCGAGAGCGGAGTGACAAGTCCTCGTGCTCAACGGACTTTGCCAGATACGCTGCTCGCTCGTGTGTTTCTGACATGGACGAATCCGGGAAGTGGTCCCGGTTATTTTTTTGTGCTTGGATCTTTTGCCGCTGTTGTGATGACGATCATTCTCAACGCGACGGGCGTTCAGTGGTCGAGAGGCGGTTTACCAGAAGTTGCGGGATATGGTCTGACACTATTGATGCACTTGACCATCTTTTTAGGCTTAACTCGCTTGTTGGTTTTGTTGATTGCACAAAACATGAACGCAAGAATGATTGTTTCACTTTGCATCATGGTGGTCTTGTTGTCAGGAACCAGCCTGCTTACGGTGTTGATTTCGTATTTGGCGAACGGGATGAATGAGCCGACATTTGAATGGTATAGCACCCTCAACATATTCTGGACGTATTATGAAATTAACAGCGATCCGTTCGGCCCGTTCATCGTTCTGCTGTGGATGGCCATTGTGGTATTCGCAATCAACCTTGTCTCGTTAACTCGAGATATCACGCTGGTCCGAATTCAGGCTCCAGAACGCGTCCTCAAAGAGCGACATGGGAATTTGCCTGCGCACAATCCGCCAGCCGAATTCAACCCGCTTGCTCCCGATTCGTAGTTACGGTAACGGTATAGATTTGCGACGGGTGAACAAAAAGCGGTCTGCAAAATCAGCCGGCTCTCATTAGCGTCCGGTTTCCCAGCAATTCGAGCGAACCGGTGCTAACGCACGTCGGCTGATGGATATTCCGGGCTAGCGTCAACGGCTGATACGATAGCGTGCTAGTGCGGGCTGTGAGAGAATCCTTGCCTTTGGGTATTTCCTTTATCGTCGTTCGACATAAGATGACAGTTTCGATTTACTGATAATAAGAAAGACCTTCTACTGATGGCCCAATCGCCTTCGCCCGATGATCGTGCTGATCCATCCGATCGCATGCCAGCCGTTCGAGCGCGAGTTCCCGAACACGTCGCGGTCGGCCAGATCAGCACTGGCGTTATAGTAGTTACCGGAGCGACCGAATTCATACTCGACTTCGTTCGCAATCTTCCGCGTCCCAACATGATCGTGGCTCGAGTCATACTTCCACATACCGTCATGCCGCAATTTGCCGATGCGTTGGCTACGAATATCTCGCTCTATCGACAACGGTTTGGCGACATCCCGCCAACGGGTACTGGGAATTCCGACGGGCCGATTACGAGTAACTTACAGGGTAAACCCGTCGCGCAGCACGCGGCATCGAGCGGTGCGTCGGCAAACGATTCGTCCAGCGCTACGGCAAAACCAGCGGAAGAATCGAGTGCCCAAGGTGGTGTCGGTTCCGCCGGTGCTTCCGAGGCGAACGCATCGAGCAATCCGGAGCTCCCACAGGACACCGCAAAATCCGATGGATCCGGTCTAGGTTCGTCACCTCCTTCGTCGTCGACAACTCGGCATTCTTCGCCGCAAGAAGTCTACGACGATTTGAAGTTAAAGGACGAATTACTAAGCGGTGCGTATGCGAATGCGGTGATGATCGGTCACGGTCCGCACGAGTTTTGTTTTGATTTTATCACGAATTTCTATCCGCAATCGGCGGTTAGCTGCCGAGTCTTTATGGCTGCCGGGCATGTTGGCCGCCTTTTGGAATCGCTTCGCGCCTCGTGGGATCAGCTTCGACCGCGTTTGGGTGGGATGTAGGCACGATTGCCAAGGCAACTTGCGGGCGGTATCTTCTCTACCATCAAAAGAACCGAGATCGAGTTCTATTCGTGATCGAGAAGTTATAAGTATTTCGGGCGAAAGAAGCAAAATATGAAAGTAAATAGCGTCAGTCCACAGCGGCTAGCCATCGATACGATTCGTACACTCAGTATGGACGGTGTTCAGGCGGCCAACAGCGGCCATCCTGGAACTCCGATGGCCCTTGCTCCGGTAACTTTTCAGCTTTGGACTGAGAATCTCGATTACGATCCCAGCGAACCGATGTGGCCCAACCGCGATCGATTTGTTTTGTCGTGCGGCCACGCATCGATGTTGCTTTATTCGATGATTCATGTCGCTGGTATTCGGGCCGTTGATGCGGCTGGCAAGGGAACTTCGAAACCCTCGTTGACAATCGAGAATTTGAAGAACTTTCGTCAGCTTCACAGCCCATGCGCCGGGCATCCGGAATATGGTTACGCAGCAGGTATTGAAACCACGACCGGACCGTTGGGTCAAGGCGTCGGCAATGCAGTCGGGATGGCGATTGCCGGTAAGCATCTCGGGGCTCGCTTCAATAAGCCCGGCTTCGATTTATTTGATTACGACGTCTATGCTATGTGCAGCGATGGCGACTTGATGGAAGGCGTGGCATGCGAAGCGGCTTCGATTGCTGGCCATTTAAAACTATCGAACCTCTGTTGGATCTACGACGACAATGGTATTACGATCGAAGGGCATACCGATCTTGCCTTTACCGAAAACATGCCCGAAAAATTTCGAGGACTTGGCTGGCATACGATCGTTGTTGAAGATGCGAACGATCTGCACGCTTTGCAAAAAGCCTTTGATGAATTCAAAAAGACCAACGATAAGCCGACGTTGATTGTCGTGAAGAGTATCATCGGTTTTGGTTCTCCCAACAAAGCCAACACGCATGGGGCGCACGGTGCACCGCTTGGCGAAGAAGAAATCAAACTCACCAAAGCCGCATACGGATGGCCAGAAAATGAAAAGTTTTTGGTGCCGCCAGACGTCCCCGAATACTTTGCGAACTCGATGGGTAAACGCGGATCGGCTGCTCAAAAAGCTTGGTCGGCTCGCTTTGCAGAATACAAGACGAAGTTCCCCAAAGAGGCAGCCGAACTTCAATCGATCATCGATCGCAAGTTGCCAGCAGGTTGGGACGCAGGCATCAAGCCATTTGCGGCTGACCCAAAAGGTTTGGCGACTCGCGTCAGCTCCGGCAAAGTATTGAATATGCTCGCTCCGCATCTCCCAGCGTTGATCGGCGGTTCGGCTGACTTAGCACCCTCGACGATGACGCTGCTCGATGGACAAACTGATTTTGAACCTGGCAATTATGCCGGTCGCAATATGCACTTCGGTATTCGCGAGCATGGAATGGCATCGGCTCTCAATGGAATGGTGCTATGCGGTTTACGAGCTTACGGTGCGACCTTTTTTGTCTTCACCGACTATTTGCGACCGTCGATGCGATTGGCCAGTATCATGCATCAGCCGGTACTCTACGTCTTCACGCACGATTCGATTGGGTTGGGAGAAGATGGACCCACGCATCAGCCGGTCGAGCATCTGGCAGCCTGCCGCGCCATTCCGGGACTGTACGTCTTCCGCCCCGGCGACGCCAACGAAGTTACCCATTGCTACATCGCGGCCATGAAGTTGCATAATCACCCATCGGCCATGGTCCTCTCTCGGCAGAATGTGCCGACTTACGATCGTACAACGATGAATAGTGCCGCCGGAGCCGAAAAAGGTGGCTATGTTTTGAGCGATGGCAAAGGAACGCCGCAGGTCATCCTGATGGCGACCGGTACCGAACTGATGCTCGTTGTTCAGGCGCAGCAAAAATTGGCTGCCGAAGGTATTCAAGCTCGCGTTGTAAGCATGCCATGCTTCGAACTTTTTGAAGATCAAGAGCCAGCCTATCGCGAAAGTGTTTTGCCTAAGGCGGTTACGGCTCGTGTTGGTTGCGAAGCCGGAATCCGGTTGGGCTGGGATCGTTACTTGGGACTCGATGGCCACTTTGTCGGGATGAGTACCTTTGGTGCATCCGCTCCGTTCAATCAGCTTTACGACCACTTCAAGATTACGACTGACCAAATCGTAGAGCATGCCAAGGTCGCGATCGAAGAGTCCTAGTTGAAGGCCATCAACCATGTCTAACTCCCGTGAAGTTCGATTGGCGGTTGACTTAGGTGCGTCGAGTGGTCGTGTCTTAGCTGCGTCGCTCGATGATCGTTCGATCGAGCTCGAAGAGGTCCATCGCTTTTCCAACGGCCCTTTGCATATCGGCAAACGCCTCCATTGGGATTCGTTGGCCTTGTGGTCGCATATCGAGCTTGGACTTACGAAAGCTGCGGCGACCTATGGCTCGAGAATTCAGTCGGTCGGTGTCGATACCTGGGGCGTCGACTATATGCTTCTGGACAAGCATGACGATATTGTTGGGCCAGCGTTTTGTTACCGTGACCCTCGAACGAACGGTATGTTTGACAAGGCATTCGCTCGACTGTCGCGACGCGATATTTTTTCGGAGACAGGTCTTCAGTTCATGGAGATCAACACGGCTTATCAGCTTCTGGCGATGCGTGAGGAAGGTTCGCCGTTGCTCGACATTGCCGAACACTTTTTGATGACACCTGATTTTTTTCATTGGCTGCTGACGGGTGAAAAATCAAATGAACGTACTAACGCTAGCACCACTCAATTGCTCCGTCCACAAGATGGAAAATGGTCGACGCGGATCTTGAAGGCGTTTGAAATCCCCGAAAAATTATTCTTGCCTTGTGTTCAAAGCGGGACAATGTTGGGTCCTATCAAAAAGGACGTGGCTCAGCGAACCGGCTTGCATTCCGTTCAGACGATTATTCCAGCGACACACGATACGGCGGCTGCGATCGTGGCGGTACCGGCTTCTGAGTTCGCGCCAGCCAAACCGCGCTGGTGCTATATCAGCAGCGGAACCTGGTCACTGATGGGTGTTGAGTTAGCCAGTCCGAACTTGACCGACAAATGTTCGGAGCTCAATTTTACCAACGAAGGCGGCGTGCAAGGCTCGACGAGATTGCTCAAGAATATTTCCGGCCTTTGGCCCTACCAGCAATGTCGAGCAGCATGGCAGCGACAGAACCAAGAGTATTCATGGAGTCAACTGACGGCGATGGCGGCGGTTGCCAAACCGCTCCAAAGCTTTTTCGACCCCAACGATCCGAGCTTGGTTGCTCCGGAGAATATGGTTGCGGCGATTCAGCAGCTTTATCGAAAGCATCAGCAGCCGATCCTCGAAGGTCCAGGTTCGATCGCGAGAAGTGCCCTTGAGAGCCTGGTGATGCGATATCGGATGTGCTTAGATTCGCTCGAAGAGTTGCTCGGCTACCGCATCGAGACGATTCATATTGTCGGCGGCGGGGTGCAGAATGAGTTGCTTTGTCAAATGACCGCCGATGCGACCAAACGACCCGTCATCGCCGGGCCAGTTGAAGCAACCGCGCTGGGCAACATCGTCACACAATGTCTCGGCAACGGACGATTGCAGGATATTGCTGCCGCGCGCGAGTGGATACGTCGGAGCTGCGATATCCAACAATATCACCCGAAGGAATCGAACGCATGGGACGAAGCATACGCTCGATTTGCAAAGCTGATGTCTTAGTCTGGACACCTACAAATACCAAATGCCAGAAACTGAACTAGAGAGTTGGCCGCGTCCGCACTTTGTGCAGCTCCCATTAAGCGGACTTTACTTCTTCGTCGTCTACGGTGCGCTCGAAGAGACGTATCCGACGATCCCGCAGCAAGAGTATCAAAGCAACGGATTGCCGAACGGGCTCCAGCTACTTTATCATTCGCTAGGAGAGCGGGCGGAACTGCGAATGCATTTTCAACATGGCGCGAGTTGGGAAAATTTCTGTCGGGAGTCACCGATCGTCGTCGATGCATTACAGCAGTCGCCGACCTGTTTGGCGCTGCGAGGCGAGTTGCCCGACGCCAACCATCTCGATTCGCTTCGCGATTGTATCGGGCTTATTATGTACTTGCTCGATCATGGCGGAACGGCTGTCGTCGATGTATTGACTGGCAATTGGTATGGCCCGCTCGATTGGCGACTCAAAGTCTTTGACGGAGGGATCGCCGGCTCGAATTCATTAATCACTTTTCAATCGATCGAAGAACAGCCGGGAAAGCGACATCTTTACACACGGGGGATGCGCCGATTTGCCAGACCTGATCTGTCGATCGAAAATGTCGATGCCGCCGATGAATCATCCAGGCAAGCGATCCTCGAATACCTAGCGCAAAGCATGATCGCCGGCGGCTCGATCCCGAACGGTCAAGCCTTGAGTTTTCCAGAACTTGGAATCGAATTTACCTGCCATTGGCAAGGCGGTTTAGAAGACCCCAAATTTTATAATTTCTATATTCGCTTGACCGCTATTCATAAGAAAGGCTCTTCCGCAGAATCTGTGGGGCAAAATTAACTATTTATCGTTACGAATAGAAAACCGAAGTTTCAACGGACACCCGTTTCGCATTGGATTTTT
>JAWXCK010000206.1:0-40648 GCA_034408855.1 Pirellulaceae bacterium | reverse complement strand
TCATTGCACCATCCAAACCATAGCAATTTTTTGGGTAAGCATTTCCGGTCAGAAAGCGAACCTTGGTTTTTGCAATCACTCAGTCCAGTGTTTTCCTTGTATTTCACGGCTAAAATCGATTGCGGATCACGAAAACCATCCACAGTTTCTGCGGAAGAGCCATCGGACTAACGATGCATCGCCAATCCTATTATGGAGTGTGCAAGGCGCTATTTCAATGATTTGCAAGAGACCGATTTCCGACAGTTCTGAATTACAATCAAGGAACGATCACGACCCGATTTTGCCGATTCAGTGATGCTCGGCAACATTCTGGCCAAGTGAGATGCGATATCCGAACTCGACTCACCGATCATCTGTCGAACGCTTTGCAAAAGCTCGTTTTGATCAAGCGACTTGGCGATCGCTCGTCGGTTGCGTTGGTGCGGGCCAGCCAAGGCTGACACGTTTTTAACAACGGTGTCGCTGAAGGCGATCATGACTTCATTCGGTTGCAAAACAAACCGCTGATTTGTGTACGTCACATCGGGTTGTTGGGCCAAGCACGGTGCTTGCGATCCGATGGGGCGAAAGCCGCGCTGGGATACGATGAAGGCCTGTACAAGTCCAGCAATCGCAACGGAACCGTAGCCAGTTTCTGGATTGATTTGAAAAAGTGCCGAGGAAGCTGTCCAGTCGGTTTCGCAAGCCCCCCATAACACGTCGTTCGCACCTCGCAAAATCTGAGCTGGTGAAGAGACATTAGGCCACAATGTTTTCACGACCGATTGAACGGAGGTTGCGACGAGCGCTCCTTGAGGGCCACTGCCTGATGCACTGCCGACCGATGCGACCATCATCCCATTGGGCGTGATATCCCAATCATGAAATCCGCCGCCCATCGAACTATCTTGATACGTCCAGCCATCGAATTGAAAGTCTTTGTGTAAAGGCTGCGAATCGGGAAGTCGTGCGGCTTGAGCATTGCCAGCGGCATCGATTTGTTTTCTGAGCGTCTTGGCTTGTTTGACTTCATTACCCAGCAACGATTGTTCGAGTTCCCCCATGATTCGGCCGGCAGCAAGATTGGCAACTTCGATTTCGGTCATTGAATGCTTGCGCGGTGCTTCCGACCAAAACCAAATGGTGCCGTGTGGCATTGTCGAGGAACCGATCGGAACGACGATCGCCGAAGCAAAGTCTTCTGGACTTGGCCAATCGGGCATGGAGTGGGTATCTTCGAGGAGCACCGCGTTACCCAACAAAGCTTCAAGATCGCCGAGAGACCCTCGTAACGGACGGGCGGGCTCTGCCAATTTTGATGTCGGCAATCCCCAACAAGCTCGCATCTTGAGATTCGTAGTAGTTTCATCGAGCAAATAGACCGCAGCGGCTACGGCATGCACTGATTTGGCGCTCCCTGCCAGAATGGCTTCGATGCGGTCGGCTAATTCCACTTGCTCGTCGGGATTACGCGAAACGCTAACGCCCGTAGCTAATTCTGCTTCCTGTCGTCGAAGGGCATTCTCAGCCTTTTCAAGTCGGATAACGAGCTCTTCAATCGTGACAAGCAGATGCTCTGCATGTTCGAGTGTCACGGTTGGAAAGTGCGCCAAGTCGTCGGCTGACATGATGCCATCCATCGGTGCCGCGTCGACAAGTCGCCACCGCCGACCGACAGTCGCATCACTGGAATGAGTATCGTTCTTTGGCGTCGGTGCCTTTGAATCGGCGCGCATTGCTGCATGATTCGCTAAGTCCTCTTCCTGAATCCAACCTGAACCATTGGAGTAGCGCTTCGTTGCGTTCGAACGAACGGCCCAGCCGGTAGCTTCGGCAAACGATTTGAGGCAGGCTGCGACTTCGTCGGGCGCTGCTGGTCGTTCTTGGACTGGTGAGTTCTTCGAGCTGTTTTCTACGTGCAATCTCAGATGAGATGGTTTTCTTCGATTCACAGTGAAAATGTTTCTATTGTCGAGCGAAAGTATGCATTGCCAAAATAACAATGAAAGGGACGATGAATGTCCCGTTCGAAGTACATCATCGTCGTATGAGTGAATGGAACGGACAGTCAAAGTTTGCCGACTAGTCAAAGAATATCGATTGCTCCCGCTGCAATCCATTTTCCCGACATGGGTCCCCATAAACGTTAGAGAACGCAAACTTCGATTGAAAGGAAAAAGTTGCCGTTTTCCTATTTACCGTTAGATTCCGAATAGTTCATCTTGGCGGAAACCTTTCGCACAACTTCATTGAGCAACGGCTGTGCGCCGATAAGATCCATGCCGATGATATATCCGGTCATTCGATGACGAGCGAGTTTTACTCTACGTTGTCTGTTTTACTACATCGAACTGATATTTGCGGCAATCGTAATCACTTAACCATCAAGAATTACCCACAGGCTGCACTGGATGCAGCCAAAATGTGAAAAAGGAGTCGCTCATGCTGGTGCTGTCGCGACATCGAGACGAAAGCATCATGATCGGAGACGACGTTGTCGTTACGATCGTGGACATCCGCGGTGACAAAGTTCGACTTGGGATTCAAGCACCCAACGATATTCCTGTCCACCGTCAAGAAGTATATGAAGCCATCAAGCGAGAGAACCGCAAGGCTAATCACATCCAACCATCGGAACTCCGAGGTCTCGGAGACGATCAAGGTAAGTAGCTCGCACTTTCCATGGTGAGCCCCTTCCACAGGCCCTTCATATGACGAACCTATTGCCCTGAGCAAAAAGTTCGTCGTGTTAAGGGCCTGTGGAGTTTTCGCTGGATGGCTCAATTTTTTGGCATGGGCACGCTGCAAAGGATTAAGAAATCCTTTCGGATCGTAATGGTTGTGTCGACAAGGGTAACTGTAGCTACCCAAACTCAAGAAGAATTCAAAAGAAAATAAAGATTTGTGTTTGCTAGCGTTGCCGAATCCGATGCTATGGTTACTGGTTCACAGATTTTGAAGGGACTGATCTTCCTATTCATGATTGTGAATTGACGCCAAGCTGTGGCGGCTTTGCGTGTGGTTCAAGAATTTGGTTCAGTTCAATCTGTTAAGAGAGTTATTACAACATGACAAGAATTAATACGAACGTAAGTTCGCTAACCGCTCAGACTCGGTTGCAACGTACAAACAACGACCTTCAAACCGCGCTCACGCGATTGAGCACCGGTCTCCGCATCAACAGCGGTAAAGATGACCCGGCAGGTTTGATCGCTAGCGAATCGCTTCGCAGCGATATTACGAGCATCAACAAAGCTCTTTCCAATACACAACGTGCAAGTCAAATCATCGGAACCGCTGATAGCGCCTTGGGCCAGGTCAGCAGCTTGCTTAACGACATCCGTGGTCTGGTTACTGAAGCAGCCAACAAGGGAGCGTTGAGCGATGACGAAATCGCAGCTAACCAGCTCCAAGTAGACAGCTCGCTCGAAGCGATCAATCGAATCGCTCAAACGACGACTTTCCAGGGTCGTAAGCTTCTCGATGGTAGCCTCGACTTTATCACCAAAGCCGGAACGGGTTTTGGCACGGTAAGCGACCTCAAAATCGACCAAGCTAACCTTGGTGCAACCGGTAACATCAGCGTCAACGTAAGCATTTCGTCGGCCGCGACTCGGGCAACGATTAGCAATTCGGGAGTTCCAGCCTCGTCGACGGTGGCTGCAAAATCGACTGGTACGATTACGTTTGGTACCGCCGGTTCAGTCGTGGACGCAGTCGTCGATGTGGGCCTTGCAAACTCCTACACAGTTGGTGCTGAAGCGACTAAAGCAGTCTCCTTGGCCGGAGCTTATGTTCCAAACGCCGAAGCGTCGACGGTTGCTGGTGCTCCAATTACGCTCGCCAGCAGCGGTATCAACTTTGATATTACCGCAGTCAACAATGGCCTTGCGGATGGAACCAAGGGCAACAACACGACCGTCCAGGTCGCGTTTGGCTCCGGTGCCGCTGGTACCGGTTCCGCGGTCTATGATGCGAACACCGACATCTTGACGTTGAATGTCAAGGCTGGTGATTCTCATACAGACATCGCTGGTTACATCAATACCCAGGGAACATTCGCGGCTTCGAACGCCGCTGCAGGATCGTCGACCGTTGTCGCTGGCGATGCAGGTGCCTTCACTGGTAGGTTTACTGCAGGTACCGACACAGTTGCTGCGGGTACGTTCAGCTTAACGGCTGTGAACGGTGGTGCGGCTGACGGTGCTAAGGGAAACGCAACAACTTTAGAATTCACTTCAGGTGGCTCCAACGGAGCGGTCTATAATTCGACGTTGAACAAAATTACGGTCACCGTTGCGGCCGGAGCAACGATCGCTGATATTTCCAACACGATCAATACCGATCTATCGGGAGATTTTATCGCCTCCAACACCACCAACGGAACCTATAAATATGCCACTAGCGCCAACGGAGTGAACGCTGGTGTATTTTCAGGTGGAACAAATCCAGCGGCAGTATCTAACTTCCGCCTCCAAGCGACCAGTGGCGGTGATGCCGGTGGGACGCTCGGGAATTCGACGCAAATCGTTTTCTCGACCGGTGGTTCAACAGCCGCAACTTACGATGTTGCGACCAACAAATTGAACGTTACCGTTGCTGATGGAGCTACAGTCAATCAAGTTGCGGCCGCGATCAACACCGATGGCACGTTCCAGCTTGTCCCAGGACAAACGTTGAACGGAACTGCCTTGTTCAGCGCAACCGACTTTGGAACCAACACGCCTACCTCGGTCACGACCGGTACGGACTTGGATGGAGTCATCACGGTTGAAGCGAAAACGTCATCGGCGGCCTTCGACAAAACCATTACCGTTACTCAAAGCAACTCGATCGCTGCGGGTGCGGCTAGTGCGTCAGTCGATAGCAATGGCAACATCATCGTCAACGTGCGAAATGCTGGAACGGTTAATCTGTCTACGATTCGCGATGCTATCAACACGCTCGACGACTATACTGCCACGTTAACTACCGGAAACGGTAACGGCATCTACGACATCGACAATGAAAGTGCTCCAGTCGTTGCGAACCTTACCGGTGGCAGCCAAGGTGGTGGCCTAATCGCTGACCTGGTATTCCAGTTGACCGGTGGAACAGGATCGGAAGTCTTCCAATTCCAGAAAGGTGCTTCGCTAGCGAACATCGTTCAATCGATCAACCTAGTGAAAGATGCGACCGGAATCCAGGCTGAAGATGACGCAGGAAATTTAAAACTATCCAGCACAAGCTACGGCTCAAAATCCGTTGTTAGCGTGGAAGTCATCTCAGAAGGAACCAACGGCACGTTCAAGACCGGCCTTTCATCCGCTCGACAGACTGGCTCGGATATCGTTGCATCGGTTAACGGTTACTCCGCAACCGGTGAAGGCAACACGTTGTCGATCAACACCTCTTCGCTGGACTTGAGCCTGACTGTAACGGCTGACTCGACCACGTCGGTGAACTTCGATATTACCGGCGGCGGTGCATTGTTCCAGCTCGGTGGTGACGTTGTCAGCAACCAACAAGCTCGATTAGGAATCGGTTCGCTTTCGACTGGCAAACTCGGTGGACCAAGCGGACGATTGTTCGAACTCGCTAGCGGACAAGTTAAGAGCTTGGCTACGGATACCAACGGAGCAGCGGAAGTAATCGACGCGGTTATCACCAAAGTTACCAGCCTTCGCGGTCGATTGGGTGCGTTCCAACGAACGGCTTTGGAAAGCAACTCGGTGTCGCTCAGCGATACGCTTGCTAACCTGAACGAAGCCCAAAGCTCGATTCGCGATGCCGACTTCGCGAAGGAATCGGCGAACCTCACTCGCGCTCAAGTCCTCGTTCAATCGGGTACTAGCGTTCTGGGGATCGCTAATCAAAGTGCTCAAAACGTCCTCGCTCTGCTGCGATAAGCTTTGTCGATCCGTTAGTCTCAAGATGATGGTTGAAACATCTACGGCTTCGAGTCTCAGAGTAATACGCTGACTCGAAGCCAATCAAGCAACCAATGCTCACCGACTTCGGCGTTGCTAGCCACAACAGTCGAACGGTTTGGGGTGAGTCGACTGAACGAGAGAACAATACCAAAAATGATCAGGCGTGTGTTGAAGTCCTTTCTTCAACACACGTTTTTTTATCGCCAAAATTCTGAACCGTGGTTCCCGAGCACCCGCCGCTTCAGGCAATCTATTTCGAAATCCCTGGACGGTCGGCAATCATTATGTCGAATAAACAAGAAGTATTCCGGGCTTTTGCGTTTCCCGCGAGGCTTGGAAAGCTGGGAACTGTAGGTAAAACACCATGGGTCGTATACAAAGCAATATCGGTCTTATAACCGGGACCAACATCACCTCTACCGTCGATCAACTGGTTGCTATTTCGGCAATTCCACGTGATCGACTGCAAGCTCGAGTCAAGAGCTATGAGGCGCAGCAAATCGCGCTCAACGAGCTCACCGCGACGATTATTGGGATCGAACTTCAGTCGACTCGGCTGGGCACGACTTCTACACTATCGAGTATCAATGCTACGTCCAGCGTTCCCGATTCGGTAAGCGTACGAAATACAGGAAGTCCAGTACCTGGCAACTATTCCCTTCGAACACTTCAAACCGCTCAGACCAGCGCTGCTGCGTCCAATACCTTCACGAGTGCTTCCGAAACTATTCAAGCGGGAGAGTTCGTCGTTCGAACAGGCGGGTTCGTCGATTCGACAACTGTCCTCGACGAACTTCGAGGCGGCGCGGGTATAGCTCGCGGGAAATTTTCGATTACCGATCGCAGCGGGACTAGCCGTGAAATCGATCTCAGTGGAGCGGTTACGATCGAGGATGTCGTTAAAAAAATCAATTCGACCGACGGTTTAAAAGTAAATGCAAAGACCGACGGCGACCGCATCGTCCTAACCGACATCTCGGGCTCAACGACCTCGAATTTGAAAGTCGAAGAAGTCGATAGCGGTCGAACTGCGGCCGAGTTGGGATTCTCTGGAATCGACGTTGCCAGCAGCAGCGCAACCGGTGACGACTTGGTTTTTCTTACGTCCTCTACTCGCCTGCACACCCTTCGAGACGGGCGTGGTATCGCTTTTGGATCAGGTGACGATCTAAACGTGACCCTGAAAGACGGAACGTCGCTCAATATCGATCTCAATGCAACGAAAGCACCGGCTACGATCGGGCAAATGCTGACTGCGATCAACGCGGTAAACTCGACGAAGCTCGAAGCGAGAATTCAGTCCAATGGCAATGGTATTGAATTGATCGACAAGACGAGCGGAACTTCTTCGTTTGCCGCTTCCGGACGTGTCGCAGATCAGTTGGGATTAACCGGCGTGGATGGCAGTTCCGGGACAGTCGCTGGAACCCGAATTCAAAGCGCTTTGCAAGGCCCATTGTTGGCTTCGCTCAATGGCGGGCAAGGGCTAGGAACTCTGGGGTTCTTCAATATTCAAAATCGGGCTGGCGGATTGTTCGACGTGGACCTTTCCGGCGCATCGAGCTTACGCGAAGTCATCGATCGAATCAATCAAGCAAACGCGGGAGTTTCGGCAACTTTCAATCAGAGCCGAACCGGTATCTCACTGCAAGATACGACGGGATCGACGGCTTTTAATTTGGTCATTGCCAATGGCGACCCGACTGCAACGGCGACCAAACTGAAAATCGCCGCCGACGTTTCAAGCAATACTATCGATAGCAACTCGCTGGGAGTACAGTTTGTAAGTGAAGGCACGGCGTTAAGCAAGCTCAACCAAGGCCGTGGAATTCGAAGCGGTACGTTCAACATCACGGATTCGGCCGGAAAGCAAGCGACGATCAATCTTACTTCGGCCAATATCACGACCGTAGGCGATCTGATCCAGACGATCAACGATAAAAACATTGGCGTAAAAGCCCAGCTCAATAAGACCGGCGACGGATATATATTGATCGACACAGCCAATGGTAGCGGACAAATCACAATCACCGATTCGAATGGGGGCAATACGGCGCTTGACTTAGGCATTCGAGGGACTTCAAAAGTCGTAACTATCGATAGTGTGTCTCAAAAGCAAATCGAAAGCTCCCAGACTTTTCGGCTGACGTTCGATGGAACGGAGACGCTGACGCAGGTCGTCGAAAAATTGAACGCCGGCAACGCTCCATTGACTGCGTCGCTTCTCACATCAGGACCGTCGACTGTCCGTTTGCTTTTTTCATCGCGAGCAAGCGGCGAAGTGGGACGAATTGTTGCTGAAGGCGACGGAATAGGGCTGAGTATCGCAAACACAACGAATGCGAGGAACGCTGTCCTGTCTTTTGGAAGCGGCTCTGAAGGTGTAGGGGCGATTGTTCAATCGTCGTCAAATGTCTTCACCGACGTCATCAGCGGCTTGGAAATCACTGCCAAAGGCACGAGTAGCCAACCGGCGCAAATCACCGTTGCTCGAAGCCGCGATAATATTGAAAAAAGCATTCAGCTACTGGTCGACCAATTCAACAAAGCGATCGACAAAATTAAAAAAGAAACATCCTTCGACGCTACCACTCAAACTACCGGGCAGCTCTTTGGAACGAGCGAAGTTCTGCGGGTCGAGCATGCGTTCTCGCGATTTATTAACTCGCGAACTTTCGGTTCAGGGAAAGTGCAATCGCTTTCGCAGCTTGGGGTTGGCTACAACGATTCTGGAAAGCTGACCTTTGACAAGTCGAAGCTCAGCAAACAACTCGAAACAAACGCTTCGGATGTGGAAGACTTTTTTACCAAGGCCGATACCGGATTCTCCGCCCGTGCCAAAAAAGTTTTTGACGGTTTGGTCGGTGTGAAGAGCAGTGTGCTTGTTAACCGAAACCAAGCGATTCAAAAGAATATCGAAAATGGCAATGCAAGAATCGGACATCTCAATATCCGCCTCGATAATGAACGTAACCGGCTCTTAAAACAGTTCTATGGCATGGAAGACGCGATTGCCAAAATCAAGAACAACGCTTCGGCATTGAGCAATATCCAGTATATCTCGCTTTCAGGTCAGTCTTCTGGTTAATTAGATCGGTTGATCTAGTTTGTAGCTCCGCCTTCAAGCGGGCATTTAGATACCAAACTCTAGGCCAACTGCCCGACAGGCACAAGGCTAAGGTAGCGGAACGCCTAGTGCCAGCCCCCTTGAGGCAATGAGACTCTTCAGCAATCATAGGCCACTATTGAACGTGACCATCTACTCCTGAAATGAGCGACCGAATTGCAAAAAAGCTCTCTAGCTAAAGCGGAACTCGAACGCATCAAACACCCCGAGAAACATGTACCGCCTGGCGAGGCTCCCAAGACTTGGTATGACTATCCTCATTATTACGATCTTGGATTTAAAGACGATACGCTTCGCGAGGCGAAGTTCTTTGAAAAAGTGTTTGCCAAATACGTCCCCCGACCGGTAAAACGCGTTCTGGAACCAGGTTGCGGCAGCGGTCGACTCATTGTCGAAATGGCGGCTCGGGGCTATCAAATGACTGGGCTCGATCTCAATGAAACGGCGCTCGACTTTTGTCGCGCGAAGCTCGAAAAGAAATCGCTCAATGCTCGCCTTGTAAAAGGCGATATGACGCATTTCGAATTCAAACACAAATTCGATGCCGCGATCAATACGATCAATACCTTTCGACACTTGCTCACCGAAGAAGATGCAATTCTGCACCTTCGGTCAGTAGCCAACAGCTTGAGAACGGGTGGCGTTTTTGTTCTCGGCCTACATTTGCTACCCAAGGACGCCGATTTCTATGGGTCCGAACGCTGGAGTGCCCAACAAGGAAAGACACGTGTGTCCTACAATCTCGTCGTGATGGACTCGAAGCAGAAAGAGCGAATCGAGCAGTTGAAAATGACTATGACGATTCGCGTCGGCGTACAGAAGCCAATCAAGGTTCATAACGAATTGGTTCTGCGGCTCTACAACCATCGACAATTGAAAGATCTGTTCGCTAAGGTTCCAGAATTTCAACTTCGAGAAGTATTCGATTTTTGGTACTTGATCGACGAACCACAAAAGTTTGATAATAAGCTAGCCGATGCGGTTTTTATTTTGCAAAAGACGTGAAACTCGCTAAATGAACAATGTAAAGCCGATTGCGGATCGACTTCTTGACGCCGCTAGAACCCTCAAGGAATCGCTTTCAAAAATCGACTACTCGGTTGTTGCTCCATGGGTTTATGATCCCTTTGACTACGCTTGGGAACCCTACTGCGAATACATTCAGCGATATGCTCGATCGCCGGTTCAATGCGTTTTTATGGGGATGAATCCGGGGCCTTGGGGAATGGCCCAAACCGGTGTCCCTTTTGGAGAAGTAGCAGCCGTTCGCGATTGGCTCAAGATCTCTTCGTCTGCTAAAAAACCCCGTCTCGAACATCCCAAACGACCGATCGATGGCCTCTCATGCAAACGATCAGAAGTTTCTGGAAAACGGATGTGGGAGCTCTTTCGCGATCGATTCGGCACCCCGAAGAAGTTTTTCGCGAATCATTTTGTGATCAACTATTGCCCACTGGCTTTTATGGATACGGGAGCCCGCAATCTTACGCCCGATAAATTTCCAGCGACCATTCGTCAGCCGCTTGAAGAAGCTTGCGATAGGCATTTAATTGCCGTTTTGGGAGCCCTTCAGCCAACACAGTTCATCGGAGTCGGAGCGTTTGCCGAAAGTTGTGGGAAAAGATGCATCCCACAATTGAATTGGAAATCGCCTCCCAAACTCATGAGAATCCTCCACCCAAGTCCTGCTTCACCGGCCGCCAATCGCGATTGGTCAGGGCAGGTCGTAAAGTCGCTAATCGAAGCGGGTGTATGGACAGAAAAGACGTAAAGGACTAAAAGGACGAAAAGGACGAAAAAACTATGCTGTCCTCTTTCGTCCTTTTAGTCTCTTTCGTCTTTTAAAATCTGACTATGCCAATCACTCCTCAATCAACGCGTCTTGGCTGGATAGGAACTGGAGTCATGGGCCGCAGCATGTGCGGTCATCTACTCCAAGCGGGCTATCCGGTCACTGTCTTCAATAGAACACTCGAAAAAGCGTCAGCACTTTTAGAAAATGGTGCAAAGTGGGCCAGCTCGCCGCTCGAAGTTGCTCGGCAATCGGACGTTGTTTTCTCGATGGTCGGTTATCCCGATGACGTTCGAGCAACGATCCTCGGAGAACAAGGTGTCCTCAACGGTCTTGCCAAAGGAGGCATCTTGGTCGACATGACTAGCAGTCAACCGAGCCTGGCGATCGAGATTGCGGAACTCGCATCGCAACGTGGCCTTCAATCGATCGACGCGCCGGTTTCCGGCGGTGACATCGGAGCCCGCGAAGCTCGCTTGTCGATCATGATCGGCGGTGACGAGCAAACCGTTCAAGACTTGATGCCGCTGTGGAACTTGATGGGCAAGACGATTCAGTATCACGGGAAACCTGGAGCGGGTCAGCACTGCAAACTGACGAATCAAATTTTGGTCGGCGGAATTATGATCAGCATGTGTGAAGCGTTGCTCTATGCCCATCGAAGCGGTGGGAATTTGGAAAGCGTTCTCAACTCGGTCTCGTCCGGCGCGGCGGGTAGCTGGTCGCTTTCGAATCTCGGTCCAAGAATCCTTCGCGGCGATTTTAAGCCAGGCTTTTATGTCCAGCATTTCGTCAAGGATCTCGCAATCGCTATCGAAGAATGCAAACGCATGAATCTAAAACTGCCAGGGCTCGAAGTTTGCGAACGACTTTACAAGACGCTTCAGGAAGAAGGCGACGGACGACTCGGTACACAATCGCTCATTTTGAGTTTGGCTCGCTTGAATGGCATTCAGTGGCCGTAGCTCGATGCCATGTTTCAAAGATCGTCGGGAACTCATCGTTCGGGCCTTGAGGTATGTGTTGCTGTTCGAACAGTCGCCAGTCATTTCGATCCCAAGCGTCTAGCTTGGCATCGCCGGGAATGTCGGCGAGCACACGAGTCAAGGAAATGCGATCGACCCACGCGAGCGATTGTCGATATACCTCGCTGCCACCGACGATGAATGGATGGATGTCCTTGGGCAAGCATTGTAAAGCTTCTTCGAAGCTAGAAACAACTTGCACGCCTGGGTGCGAAAATGTTTTCGAACGTGAAAGAACGATCGTCGTGCGACCCGGAAGCACACGACCGATTGACTCAAAGGTTTTTCTCCCCATGACTAGAGCGTGGCCCATCGTCAGTTGCTTAAATCGTTGAAGGTCACTCCGCAGTCGCCATGGCAATTGGTTGTCCCGGCCAATCGTTCCGTTCTCAGCCGCTGCTACGATAATTGTCGCGTTCAAGATATCCAGCCTCGATCAGTTAACAAAGCCACCGTTAACTCGGCAAGCGTTCTGGGATCGGCCTTGTCGCCTGCCAAAACCAATTCTGACGAGATAGGTGCTTCATACGGATCGCTGATACCGGTGAAGTTTGCGATCTTTCCGGCTCGAGCTTGTTGGTAGAGTCCTTTCGGGTCGCGCGATTCGCAAACATCCAACGGCGTGTCGACGAAAACTTCTAAAAAGCCATCGGAATGCCCCAACGTTTCGGAAATCGATTGGCGAACGCGATCGCGGTCCTTGCGATAAGGACTAACAAAGGCCGTGAGAACAATTAAACCTGCCGAGACCAACAGGCCCGCCGCCGATCCGACTCGTCGAATGTTCTCTTCGCGATCCTCGGCAGAAAACCCCAATCCAAAACGCTTGGCAAACAGTTCCCCATGTTCGTTTTTCAACAACGCTGGCGTCGCACATAGCCCGTGCCGAACGTTGTCGCCGTCGAGCAATAAGGTCCGAATGCCTCGGTGATACAAGATCTGGTCGACCGCATTCGCAATCGTGCTCTTTCCAGACCCACTTAGCCCAGTAAACCAAACGACGCCCGCGCGATGCCCTTGATTTAATTCGCGACTAGCACGAGTCACTGTAGACTCATGCCAAACAACTTTGGGATCCGTCGGGCTAGACATGCAAGAAGCTTCAACCATGGGACAAAAACGTTACCATCCACAAGATTGAAATGTATCACGAATCGAGCGACATTGTCTAGCTAGACCGAGCCGTTCGCGATTTCAGTTTGGAATAAGCTCTTCAATTCCGAGTTTTTTGATCTTTTTGTAGAGCGTCGTTCGATTGATCCCGAGGGCGGTCGCCGTTTCGTTGCGATTCCAATTCCGAGCCTTCAGGGTCTCAAGAATGATTTGGCGTTCCGGTACTTCAAGAGCTTCGCTTAGCGTCGCATTTCGACTCGCCACCGCGATTCCTAACCCGCTAGCGGCAGCCGTCGAATGCGAATCGTTTTGCGATAATGTCGAATCGGCATGCAAACTAGCTCCCTGCACGTGAACCGTGCTTGTTTGCAAAATAGACGACGGGAGCAAATCGCTATCGATAGTAGGTTTCTTGGTCAGTAGAACTGCTCGCTGCACGACGTTTTCAAGCTCGCGGATATTCCCTGGCCAATTGTGTTCGCTCAGTTTCTGCATGGCTGAGGGCGTAAAGCCATCGATTTCACGACCGTATTCCTTGGCCGCGATCTGTAGAAAATGTTCAACTAATACTGGAATGTCATCGACTCGTTCGCGCAGCGAAGGCAATTCGAGCCGAATGACATTGATTCGATAAAACAGATCTTGGCGAAATTTTCCTTCGTTGACCGAAGCCTCAAGATTCTCATTGGTCGCCAAAACAACGCGAGTATCGACCGAGATGGTTTCACTTCCGCCAAGCTGTTCAAATTGCAACTCTTGCAAGACTCGCAATAGTTTTACTTGCAAGGCTTGACTCGATGTACCGATTTCATCGAGGAACAGCGTGCCGGTATCGGCTAGCTTAAACTTTCCGGGTTTGTTCGAAGTCGCTCCGGTAAATGCTCCTTGAACATGTCCGAAAAGTTCGCTTTCAAGAAGGTTGTCGGGCAATGCACCGCAGGCAACTTCGATGAATGGGCGACTGCGACGGCGCGAACGTTGGTGAATCGCCCTCGCGATCATGCTTTTACCAGTCCCGTTTTCGCCAGTGATGAGAACGCTGGCGCGGGAGTCAGCAACACTATCGATCATGTCGAAGATGCGGGTCATTCGCATGTCGTGGCTGAGAATGTTTTCCAATCCAAAGCGTCGGTCCAATTGGTTTTTGAGCTGCTCGTTTTCACGAGTGATTCGTGTCTGATCGAGAGCTCGACCAATCGATATCAGCAACTCTTGATCGATCAGCGGTTTGGTCAGCAGATCGAAGGCACCGGCTGCAATTACTTCGCTTCCGGCTTCAGGGCCAGCATAGCCCGTCATCATCATCACAGGAGTTTGCGGAGCTTTTTTCTTGACCCACTTCAAGAGATCCATCCCATCGCTTTCCCCCAAGCGAATATCACAAAGAACTAAGCAAAACTCGTGTTCGCTCAGCTTGCGTTTCCCGTCGGCAACGCTGCTCGCTGTTTGAACTTGAAATCCTTCTGATTGAAGCCACTCGACCATCGATTCCAAAAGCCAACGATCGTCGTCAACGATCAGGAGATTTACTTCGGCAGTGGTAGATTTCATAGACAACCTAAAGAAAAAGCCTTGAAAACGAGCATCGACAAAAAGGCGTGCTCTATCCAAACCCTAGGTTGCCAAAAGGCAACACAACCTCCCGCTCGATCGATCCGCGACGAATACAAGACACATCACGATCGTACAATCGATACAATCGTTACGTGGCTAACGCGCTGCCGAGTGAGCCGTCGGCGCTAGCCGCGGGTTCTTACAGCGACCACGGTTGCCTAGCTACCCCTGCCCCTTCCTTCGAACCGCGAGCCCTTCCCGATGGCCAATGTAACATTAGCTAACTCCCCGATCGCTACCGACTTGAGTCCAATAAAGGTTCGCATCGCGAGCATCGATGTCTTTCGAGGGCTGGTCATGTTTTTGATGCTCTTCCAGATGGTCAAATTGGATCGCATCGCGGAACGTTTCAAAGAGGGTTCATGGTCAACGTTTTGGAAATGGGTCAGCTTCCACACCGAGCATGTTGAATGGACTGGCGGCTCATTGCACGACTTGATTCAACCAGGCTTTTCATTTTTAGTCGGCACGGCGATGGCTTTTTCAATCTGGAGCCGTCAACGAAAAGGACAATCGTGGTTACGAATGTTCGTGCATGCATTGGGCCGAAGTTGCATCCTAGTCGCCCTCGGTGTGCTGCTTCGAAATCTGCGGACCGATCGCATCGATTTTCGCTTCGAAGATACTCTTTGTCAGATTGGACTTGGTTATACGTTCCTTTTTCTCGTCGCGTCCTTGCCACGACTTTGGAGTTACGTAAGCGTTGGTGTTATTCTGGTCGGCTATTGGGGTGCCTTTGCAAGCTACCCGCTCCCACCGGCTGATTTTGATTATGCAGCCGTCGGTGTCCCATCCGAATGGCCTCATCATCGAAAAGGTTTCGAAGCTCATTGGAATAAGAATTCGAATCTAGCCACGGCCTTTGATCAGTGGTTTATCAATCAATTCCCGCATCGGTCTCCGTCGATGTCTGAGATAAAAACGTCTCCAAAATCTAAGTCCGCGACGTCCGCTAAGTCACCGACAATCCTGCCGCACTTCACCCATAACCCTGGCGGCTATTGCACGCTGAATTTTATCCCGACGCTCGCGACGATGATCCTCGGATTGCTCGCCGGGAGTTGGCTTCGCGACGATTCAACGAGAACTCGCAGAATTACGATGTTTCTCGGAGCGATCGTGGTCTGCTGGTCGCTCGCCTATCTCGTCGACGCTTTAGGGCTTTGTCCGATCGTCAAGCGGATTTGGACGCCGACGTGGGTGCTTTGGAGCGGCGCATGGTGCTTTTCTTTTCTGCTCTTCTTTCACCTATTTTGCGATCTGGCGGGATTGCGAGCTTGGGCATTCCCTTTAACAGTCATCGGCGCGAATTCGATTGCCGCTTACGTCATGAGCTTCGCGACGGTACCGTTCCTGCGAAGTCGAATAGAGAGTTGGTTGCACTTTGTATGGGACCGAATGGGAGATAGCGCTACGGCGGCGATCGGCTTAACAACCTTTTTGATTGTTTGGCTCATTCTATTCTGGATGTTCAAGAATCGAATACATGTGCGAATCTAGCGAGGCACGTAGTCTTCCCAGCGTCCTTTGGCTTTGAGCAGCCGTTCGACCAATTCACGAATGGCTCCGCGACCACCTGGACTTGCGAGAACCCAATTGGCTACCGTGCGAACTTCAGCCACCGCATCGGCAACCGCGACGCTCAGGCCAACTTCGAGCATCACCGGCAGATCAGGAAGATCGTCTCCGATGTAACAGACTTCGGAGGGATGAATCCCGACGGTTGCAAAAATCTCGCGAGCCGCCGTAAGCTTCTCTTCGAATCCTTGCCGAACAATCGATATGCCAAGCTCCGCTGCTCGAAGCTTGATGATCCGCGAATTGCGGCTCGTTAAGATGCCAAAGGTGAAACCAGTTTGCTGCCAGAGCTTTACACCCAATCCATCGCGAACGTGGAACGACTTTGTTTCGACCCCAGAGTTGTCGATGACGATGCTGCCATCGGTCATCACCCCGTCGACGTCGGACAGGATCATTCGAATACGGTTTGCGACTTCCGAATCACGGCTAGCCAATTTACGGCCCTTACGAAAAAAGACGGATTGAAGTGGGATACGACCATACGTCGTTTATACCACTATCGAGCTCGGTATTGCTAGCCGTCGTTTCGAAAAGGTCTTTTGAATCCTGCCATGCGACAACGTCTGTAATGTCGATCATGCCAAGTGGTCGGTCATCGTGAGAAATCACCGGGAGTTCGCTGATCCTTCTTTGTACGAGAATTGCGATAGCATCCGTCATTCGAGCCTGCGATTGAATGGCTGAAAATTTGCGAATCATGACATTCGAAATCGGCTGGTCGAGGGCTTCGTCTTCGTGTCGTTCTAGAATTTTGGCCAGATCGCTATCGGTAAACAGACCTGCTAAGCGACCATTGTCGTCAACCAACATCACCGCCCCCGTTCGCCGCCCTGGTCGAGCGACCTTGACTAGCACTTCGCGTATCGATGCGTTGACGCTGGCAATGCGACATTCGGAATACGATCGCATGACTTCATCGACCAACTTGAGCTTTTTACCAAGTGAGCCACCGGGATGAAACCTAGCGAAATCGGACGCCTTGAATCCGCGCTCATCGCTGACGACCAATGCCAACGCATCTCCCATGGCCAACATCGCAGCCGTGCTCGTCGTTGGTGCAAGATTGTGCGAACAAGCTTCGGCAGATCCGCTCAATAAAAGGATGGCAACGGCCGCCTTGGCCAGGGTACTTGCCGGTCGAGCAGTGATCGCGATGACCCCGGACGTCGCTGCCGAAAACTGCGGAAGCAATCGAACAATCTCTTCTGTCTCACCGCTATTGGATAATACCAGTGCAATATCCGACGGTTGGAACCGACCGAGATCGCCATGAACCGCTTCCGATGGATGCACGAAATGCGACGGTGTTCCCGTCGATGCAAACGTCGCAGCCAATTTCTGACCGATCAAACCTGCTTTGCCGATTCCAGTGACAAGCAGGTTGCCTCGCAATTCCAACAACATCGCAACCGCAATCAGAAAATCTTTTCCAAGCGGACCGTCGAGCGCCGAGATTGCGGCGGCTTCCTGTTGAAAGATCGATCTCGCTCGACCAAGTCGACGCGACTCGCAATCCTGTTGAGAGTCTGGCTCTTTCCGTTGTTTTGCTGGCATTCCCATTCGGTGTTCGCTCGTCTAACGTATCGCTTCGGTATCGCAATGTAATTTCTCAATAAGCTTGCATACTGAATTCGACGTTTTGGATCAAGCTAGAACGCACCACATTTTTTAACCCGATCCGTGGTCGCCCTGAATTCGTGTGGCATTTTTTCTTTATTGAACGTCCAACTCATTCCAGGCCCAGCGAATGAGATTCCGGGTTTCTGTGTAGCGTGCTTCGCTCGACTTGGCACCCAGAACGACGACGATCAAGTGCCGATCTCCTCGATGGCAACTCGATACCAAGCAAGCACCAGCTGCATCGGTCGTTCCCGTCTTCACGCCATCGAAGCCCTCGATATCGAGTAATCGATTCGTATTTCGCCATTGAACCATTCGAGAATACCCAATATCCGATTCGACTATCGATTCATGCTCGCGCGTCGAAACGATCTCGCGAAATAACGGAAGTTGCCAAGCGTGACGGGCAAGCTTGGCCAGATCTTGCGCCGAACTTTTGTGATCTGACGCAGTCAATCCGTGGCTATTCTCATAGCTCGTTTGCGGCAAATCGAGCTCCGGCGCACGGCGATTCATAGCTGCAATAAAACCAGCGTAGCCGCTCTGTTGATCGAGATCTGGGGTGAGCCGATCTCCGAAGTGTTCGGCGAAAGCGACCGAAGCATCGTTCCCCGATGGGAGCAGTAAGCCGTACAAAAGTTCTCGAACCGTAATCTTCTCGCCGGCGAAAAGATCGCTCGTCGATCCGACCGTCCCATCGGCCCGACGCGAGAACGTCATGATCTCGTCGAGCACTTCGGGATGGTTGGATGCATGCTCGATCACCAACAAGGCCGTCATGATTTTGGTCGTACTCGCTGGGTCGCGTAGAGATTGGCTTTCATGCTCGAATAAAACTTCACCCGTATCGCCATCGGTAATCACCCAAGCCGTGCCTGTGACCAACGGCGGACCTGTCAGTCCATCGGCAGGTTCTTTGGTCGGCTGTTTCGCTGGAAGTTTCTCATTGGAGGCAGCAGCGTTTGGAAGCGTGGCGGGCGGATCGGCAGACAACAGTGGTCCAATTTTCTTCCATGTTTCGTTGTTCAATGTCCCGGTCGATTCAAGGCTATTGCTCTTTTGGAATGCGACGACGGCCGCTTGGGTGCTATCTCCGAATTCGCCATCAAGCTTCAACTTTGGTGGCGGCGACAATCGAGCATTCAGCGTTCGTTGCAAACACATAATCAATGGCCCTTTCGAACCGAGTTGGATTGGCGATGCGGCCGATAATGGAAGTTTATCGTCGCTCGATTGAAAGTGTTCGAGCATCGCCCTGCCAATCTCGGCGCAAAGAAGATCGGCTCTGTTATTGTCGCCCCACGATTGATCTTCGTTGTTCTCGGTTAGGATGCAAAATGCAACCGGCCCCTGCTCGGATTCCAATATCCCGCTGTCGCATCGCACTTTGTCAACGGAACCAGTTTTGTGAGCGAGTTTCGTTGTGGCTGGGATAAAGCGGCGAGTTTTCAATCGATCATCGCAAGCATAGAGATGTGCCATCATGGCTTGCGTGTTTTCAGGATTGGCAAGCTGACCGCTTTCAAGCAACTCGAAGAGTCGAAGCATTTCGCTGGCCGTTGTGCTCCCCAATCCGAATCGCTCGCTGCGCTGGGGTGCCAGCGACGTTTCGCGATGAAATACTTTGGCATGGATTCGCGTATTAGTCATGCCGAGTTCTTCCATCGACTCGTTCGTGGTCGCCAAGCCGATCTCGTCGAGCATCATATTGGTTGCCGTGTTGTCGGAATAGGCGATCATCAATCGGAGTGTATCGCGAACCGATAACACTAGGCCATCTGAAAAGTGCGTCGTTAAAATGCCGGAACCTTGGACTTTATCCTTTGCGAGAAGCGATAACTTTTTGTCCAAAGTCAGTTTCCCTTGTTCGGCCAATTGGTATGCGGTGACAAGCACAGGAAACTTGATGAGACTGGCCGTCGATTGCGGTTCCGACTCGCGATAGAAATATTTTTCTTGGCTACGCAGATTCTTAATTGCAACTGCGACATCCCCGCGATGGGCTTCGATGAGCGGCTTAATGCGACGCTCTAATGACTGAGCTTCTAGATTTTTTTCATGGAAGACTTCCAATAAACTCGCGACAAAGAGTAACCACGCTATACTTCGAAACATCCATTTAACCTTTACAACAACGGAGCGATCGCAATGACGATTTTCGTAAACCACATTCAAGCCTATCGATTTAATCGTACCAAAACTTTGGCGTTGCTCGACAAGCTAGAGCAGGACGGGAATATCGATGCGCTGGGCTGGCGTCCAGGAGCAGGCAGGGCTCATATTGCTTGGCAACTAATACATATCGGCGTTACGGAAGAGATTTTTGCCACCGATCGCTTAAATCCTTCGAGAGCCGGGAGTTTTCCTGAACTTTGGCCACGATTTCGCGGCGGCAGCACACCCGACGACAATATTCCATCGATCCAAGAGATTCGTTCCGTATTACAAACGGGGCGAGAGCATCTTCTCGAGACACTCGAAATCTACGATGAATCGCGGCTCAATGAGATCCCGCCATCGCTCAAAGAGCGAGGCTTAACAGTGCTCGATGTGTTGCATATCCTCAGTTGGCACGAGTCGCACCATCATGGCCAATCGCATTTAACATACAACCTATTCCGCGCTCAAAAAGCATAGTTGGCGAGTTGAGCGGGAACAAGTTGAGAAAGAACGACCGGCACATCGGTTTAGCTGAACGCGCGATCTATTCCGCCGTCCAAGTTCGGATAGATCGCTATTCGTTTTTTTCGAAACTAAATACCGGACGATGCATGCAGTTGACGGCATGAAACGCGAATGTTCGATTCCTTGATGAATTTCTGCTAGAATAGTGAACGGAGGTTCATTTTATGTCGTTACAAAACGCTTTTACACAGGCATCGAGGCTTCCAGAGCAAGAGCAGGATTTACTTGCATCGCGGCTTCTTGCCGAATTGGCTGCTGACACGGAATTTGACCGTGCTATTACAGCGTCGTCCGAAAAACTTGCTCAACGTGCAAGAGATGCATTGGACGATCATCGACGACGGCGAACAACGGAATTAAAGTTCGATGCGGAATGAATTCACGCTGGATTGGCACTCATGCCGAATACGATAAAATACTCGCGTAACCAAGTATTTATTCAAAACTCAGAATTCAAGTTCGCCGGACGTGGATAACGCCCCGTTCCTCAAGCAATACAATTCGGATAATCCGTACGAGCCGCCGCAACGAGAATACCGATAGTTCTCGCACACGCCGCTTCGCGATGCGGTCTATCCCAAAGACGATGGTCACCTCAAGGCGATTTTTTCGGCCAGGGGACATCGAGGACATCGGCCAGGGCGTTGGCTTGCCTGGCCATGACGAAGAGGAGGTCGCTGAGCCGATTGAGATAGATGATGATTCCGGATAGATCGCTCACAGAAGGATTTTTTTGGAAGGAAACGATCTCGCGTTCGGCTCGTCGGCAAACCGTTCGAGCGACGTGAAGGTACGAAGCGGCGGCCGTACCGCCTGGGAGTACGAAAGTTTTGAGTGGGGGCAAGCTGCCGTCGATTTCGTCGATCCACTGCTCCAATTTCGCGACGTCGGATTCTCCGTTCCATTTGAGCGAATGCTTTTCCGGTTCCGGCGTCGCGAGTTCGGCTCCGATCGAGAATAGACAATTCTGCGCTGACTCGATGATTTCGTCCTGCAATGGGTTTGAGACCATCGAGCGAGCGAGCCCCAGTACGGCGTTGAATTCGTCGATGGAACCGTAAGCGCAGATGCGATTGTCGTCTTTCGCAACGCGGGGGCCGCCGAAAAGCCCTGTCGTTCCCGAATCGCCTGTTTTTGTGTATATCTTCATAATTCCGTTTTGTGGTCGCTTTTTAAGTATTTGGTAACTCCGACAAGGCCGTCGATGCAACCAGAAGTTTTTTCCAGTGGATATCTCATTTTTCGGCTTGGGCGGCCGATCCAGTTTCTGCTAATGCAGCACGATAATCGCTGGGATTTGCCGAAAGGGCACCTCGATCCAGGCGAAACGGCTGCCGAAGCCGCCCTGCGCGAACTTCGAGAAGAGACCGGTATCAAGACGGCTGAAATCTGGACCGACCCAAATTTCATCTTTCGGCAGCATTATAGCGTCAACGAAGCAAAGAAGGCGAAGCTCAAGGAACTGACGATTTACTTGGGTTGGCTAATAATCGATCGCGAAATTAAACCGACCGAGCACATCGGTTTCAAATGGTGGGATTGGTCGCCGCCGCATCTTATCCAATCTCAGACCATCGATCCGTTGCTCGATGAAGTTGCTCGATATATGGCAAGCCTAGTGCATTGGCCGCCCGACGAGGCTCGATAGATCGCCAGAGTTTTCGAATTCAAGGGCGTCTTTCCAAATTGGTCGATTGTGGTACGAATAGGACTTATGGATATACACGATCTAACACGCGAACTAAAACAAAAAAATGACAGCAAGATCGTCATGCTGGTTGCCGACGGACTAGGCGGACTTCCGATGCAACCGGGTGGTTTGACGGAACTGGAAACGGCCCAGACTCCGAACCTCGATGCGCTTGCGACGCGGGGTGTTCAAGGAGCGAGCATTCCGGTTTTGCCGGGAATTGCACCGGGAAGTGGACCTGGACATCTTGGCCTTTTTGGTTACGACCCGCTCAAATACATGATCGGACGCGGAGCGCTCGAAGCGACTGGGATCGGCTTCGAGCTCAAGGACGGCGACGTCGCGATTCGTGCGAATTTTTGCACGCTCGATGCGAATGGAAACATCTCGGATCGCCGCGCGGGACGGATCAGTAGCGACGAGAGCGCACCGCTGGCGATTTCGCTTCGAAAAATCAAAATTCCCGGCATCGAAATTTTCGTCGAGCCGGTCAAAGAGCATCGTTTTGTCATCGTCTTCCGAGGTCCTGGTCTTGGCGGAAACGTCGCCGATACCGATCCCCAGCAAACGGGCGTACCGCCTCTGGAGCCGGTGGGTCATGATGCGGCAAGCAAGAAAACAGCAACCGTTTCCAAAGAATTTCTAGCTCAGGCTCGAAAGATTTTGGCAAGCCATCCCAGGGCCAATTTTCACACCATGCGCGGCTTTGCCAACAAGCCAACGCTCCCGACATACAACGATGTCTATGGCCTTCGAGCGGCCGCGATCGCCGTCTATCCGATGTACAAAGGGTTAGCCCGACTCGTCGGAATGGATGTGATAGGTTCAGCGACGACGTTGGCGGAACAGATCGATCAAATGAAAACGTCGTGGGATGACTACGATTTTTTCTTCATTCACTTTAAATACACCGACAGCACTGGCGAAGATGGTAATTTCACGGAGAAAGTCCGACGCATCGAGGAACTCGATGCGATTGTTCCGAGTATCGCATCGCTTGAGCCGACGGTTTTGATTGTGACTGGCGACCATAGCACGCCAAGTTACATGCAAAGCCACTCGTGGCATCCCGTTCCAACGTTATTGGTATCGAATTGCTGCCGACCTGATCCGCATAAAACGTTTAGCGAAACGTCGTGCATCACCGGTGGCTTAGGACAATTCGAAGCCAAGTATCTGATGACGCTCGCTCTTGCCAATGCAGGTCGCATGGGCAAGTATGGTGCTTAGATGAAATCGCATGACGACTAATAAGACACGCCGGAGATTTTTAGCGCAGTCGAGTCTCATTGCGATGGGATTGAGTGCGACTAGCCGTTTTTCAACAGCCGCTGATCGACCGCGCAATCCAAACGGCCACGTTGTTGGTGAACCGACCGCAGAAGCTGTTGGCGAAAAGATACTTTCCGAAGGCGGTAATGCTATCGACGCGATCGTCGCCGCCGCACTGGCAGTCGCCGTTGCCGCACCGAATCAAACAGGAATCGGTGGCTACGGAATATCCGCCATTGTCGCTGTCGATTCAGGCAAACAAGTTGTAGCTATCGATGGCAATACAATGGCGCCAGCCGCCACGCAATCTGACATCTTCAGATCCGTCGCCGAAGGAAAAGATCAACGTCGCGTCAATGCAGTCGGCTGGCTTGCAGCCGGAGTTCCAGGAATTTTGGCTGGCTTGCAACTGTTGATCGATCGCTTTGGTACGCTATCGTTCAGTGAACTTGTTCAACCAGCCATCGCGATCGCCACCCACGGATTTCCATGGCCAGCAAACCTCGCTGCTGTTGTTCGAGGCGATGCGACGTTTGCAAACGACCCCGGTTCGCGAAAGCTCTATTTTCGAGATGGACAACCGCTGTCAGCAGGTCAAATCTATAAAAACCTCGACCTAGCATCCATGCTGAAAACATTAGCGAATTCGAATTCCGTCGAAGCATTTTATCGCGGCGATATCGCTCAGCGCATCGCGGACGACTTTCAAAAAAACGGTGGCTTGGTCACTGCGAAGGATCTCGCGGCCTATGAAGCCAAAGTGGTCGAGCCACTTTCGATGTCTTGGAATGATATGACGATTCAGACGCCGCCGTTGACCGCAGGCGGAATTACGGTGCTTCAAAGTTTAAAAACGCTTCAGGCCATGAAGTGGAGCGAAATTGCGTCCGATATCGAGCAGTTGCATGCGAAGATCGAAGCATCCCGATGGGCTTGGAATGATCGACTGACACTCTTAGGCGACCCAAGCTTTGCGAACGTTCCGATCGAACGACTGTTATCAAACGAATATGCCGAACGAACCGCCGACAAAATTAAGGAAGTTGTTCAGAAGAAATCGTTTATCCCCTTTCCGATCGAAACGAAGACTCAAGGTGGTACGATCAGTCTCAGCGCAGTGGATCGAAACGGAAACATGGCTGTACTGACGCTCACGCACGGCGAAGCATTTGGCTCACGAGTCACCGTCGACGGCCTTGGCTTGACGCTTGGCCATGGTATGTCTCGATTCGACGTACGACCGGATCATCCCAATGCACCGGGACCAGGCAAGCGACCGCTGCACAACATGGTTCCGACGATCGTAAGCCGATCAGGACAAGCGAACATGGCTGTCGGTGGTCGCGGCGGCAGAAAAATCATCAATGCGGTACTGGAAACGCTGACGCAGTATGTGGGGAAGCAGAAGACTTTATCGACCGCCATCAACTCCGCGCGTTTCCACACCGAGGGGAATTCACAAATAGAACTCGAGAAATCGACGGCACCGGAAGCACGCGAAGCAATGAAGCAAATCGGCTACAATATAAAGGAATCCGCCAGCGCGACGCTGAGTGCCGTTGCGATCGAAAACAGTCAACTGCATGCCTCGATGCGCTGATGACGCTAGAGCAAATGCAAGGTACAAGGTAAACTAGTTTGTTCGTGAGTCGTCTTCGAGGATGCGAACCTAGGCAACTAGGACTGTCTCTGCGTAAAGGCCACGAAAAACGCCCTCGTAGCTCAGTTGGATAGAGCGCGGCTTTCCTAAAGCTGAGGTCGCACGTTCAAATCGTGTCGGGGGTATTGTTAGGATTTGCTTGTTTTTCGTTGGTCGGACGCGTTTTTCGTGTACCGCTGTTTTTCAGTGTGCGACCCTTCAATAGTCAAAACGACTACCCCTTAACCCGGAAAAATCGTTCAATGAAGGAGTTGCAATTATGGTTCGACCAAAGTCGGAATTGCTCCAATTGCGAGCGCATGTCAGTGGGCAGTCATTCGTCCGAGTAGACGGGCGAAATATCTATCTGGGACGCACTGGCGATCCTCTAACTCTCGCTCGTTACTCGTTGTTCATAGCAGAGTACCAAGCGAATGGACTAGTTGTACCCGATGGTTTTGACCCGAAATCAGTAGATGCACGCGCCGCTCTGTTACTCTCGTCGGCTCCAATCCCTGATGAGCACTTGGGAGACAAGCCAACAACCGTTTGTCAATTAAGCGAAGCGTATCGGGAGCACGCCCAAACCTACTACGCGAATGATCCTCAGATGCGGGGCAAGATTGGTAGGATCACCAAATTCATCGATGAGGACTATGGCTCCACAGAAGCGGCTAAGTTTGGGCCGGTGAAGCTTGAATCGATTCGAAATCGTTGGGTGGTGGCAATGTCAATGTTGGTACCGCCGCAGCTAAACCCGAACTTCCCCCCCCATGATTGAATCACCGAAAGAGTCGCCCATGGACGGAGACAAACCGGCAAGCAAAACTAGCATGGAATCGATGAAACCGGAATCTTGGGCAATCGCCATGAACGCTGCCTTGAATGCCATCAAGAAGCGAGACACCAAACTATTTCAGGTTGAAATTGAAAAATCGTTTGCGGCTACGGAAGATGCTGGAAAGACTACGCAGAGCGATAGCTTAAACTTCATGGGTCAACTAGTCCCGATGAGCGAGAAAGCCTTTCGTGACGGTTACGCCGGTCTTCGCGCAACCAATGCGATTTCGTTAGGCGGCGGGTCGAGCCAAGCAAGTATCGTTGAAGTCAGTCCCGAACTGCTCGTTGTGCGTGTCAAAGGGAAAAACGAACGTTTAGAGTTTGATAAGCTGCCGATGGAATGGGTTTTGGCAATTGCGGATCTCGAGCTATCAGACACTCCTGTCGATGATGCTGTCCGCGGAACGCTACTGCAGTGGGACAAACGTGCCACCGCTGAATCAAAAGCTGCTTCAAAAAAATTCTTCAAGAACGCGGCCGCGAAAGACAAGAAATTCTCTAATCTCGAAGGCATCTTCGATGGTCAATACAAGTAAGCTTTGTGTCTTGATCAACTTGCACGTAGAGCCGTGTCTATCCGAGAGATCGCCAATTGGTTGCATGTGGAATCGATACTTTCTCAATTGACCCTCGGTAGAGTCGAAGGGCGAATTGTATTAGGTCACAATCATCGGTCAGCCTGACTCCCTAGAATCCCTACAACTGACAAAGGCCAACTCCGTACGGCTATTACGTCACGCAGATGACGTTAATGTTTTGCCCTTATGACTTTCTGAACCTAGTTTTAACCAGGTTATCAAGGGTATTACAATCAACGAACTCGTTTTCACTTCGTCGACCGATATATGGTTCAGCAAACAATCAACCGCCTGGAATCAAATATTCGAGGATACGTTCGATCTTTTCCAACTGTCTTTAAGTCAGCTACCGGTTCTTGGCTTGTCGATCAAGACGGACGTCGTTTTCTCGACTTTTTTGCCGGTGCAGGGACCCTCAATTACGGTCATAACAATCCATCGGTCAAGAAGGCGATTTTGTCCTATATCGAGAACGACGGCGTCATGCATGGCCTTGATACAGCCACTGTCGCCAAGGTCGAGTTGCTCGATGCTATCGAGGAGATTCTGCTGAAGCCCCGAAACATGGACTATAAAGTTCAATTTACGGGACCAACAGGCACCAACGCGGTCGAGGCGGCTATCAAACTGGCTCGCAAGTCAAAGCAACGCTCACATGTCGTCGCCTTCACTAACGCCTATCATGGTCACTCGTTAGGTTCGTTAGCACTCACAGGTAATCAATATTATCACGACATTAGTTATGGCTCGCACAATAACGTTTCCCACCTGCCTTTTGATGGCTACTTGGGGGACATAGATACTTCGACACTGCTTGAAAAAATGCTTGCCGATGGGAGTAGCGGCTTACCAATTCCTGCAGCAGTGATATTGGAAACGGTTCAGGGAGAAGGTGGCATTAATGTCGCAAGCGTTGAATGGCTTCGTCGTGTCGAGCGCATCTGTCGTCGACATGATGTGCTACTCATCGTAGACGATATCCAAGTCGGAAACGGTCGCACTGGAACCTTCTTTTCGTATGAAACTGCAGGTATTGAACCGGATATCATTTGTATCTCCAAAGCATTCGGTGGGGGACTACCGATGTCGCTGCTTCTGATGCGTCGAGAATGCGACACATGGAATCCTGGTGAGCATACGGGGACCTTTCGAGGCAACAATCTGGCCTTCGTGGCCGCTCGGGTTCTGTTGGAGTATTGGCGAAACAACGAACTGAGCCTTCAGATCCAATCTTCCGGAAAGCTGATCGAGAACGCTCTGAGGCAAATGCTAAGCCAGTTTCGTTCAACATGCTCTGATGTCCGTGGGCGAGGGATGATCTGGGGAATCGAATTTTCCAATGCTGAGATGGCCTCGCTGGTCTGTCGAAAAGCATTTGAGAAAGGATTGTTAATCGAAACCTCGGGGGCACGCGATCAAGTCGTCAAGCTGTTACCTCCGCTGACTATATCGCTTGAGGACTTGCGATATGGTTTAACCATATTGAACGATTCAATCGCCTGTGTTGTAGAAGAGCAGAAGAAACCACCAGTATGTTTCGTGCCAGAAATGGATGCTCTTAACTTCGGTTTGCCTATCGGGTCGTTCGCCTCGTTTTAGGCAGGTCGGCGTGACGTATTTAAATATTGCAAGTTCCATAAGCGATGGTCATTGAATGCTTAGTTGTTCAGAAAACATAGTCTCATCCGCAGAAGAACTCGGCACCTTCGCGAGTTACTTTGAGAAGCAGGTTCGCAAAAGCCCGAGCTCGGTTGCGATCGAATTCGAAGGTTCGCAGTGGACCTATGCCGACACGAATGCACAAGCAAACCAAATCGCGAGATTCTTGCTATCACATGGTTTTCAGCGTGAGGACCGTATCGGTATTTGTATGGATCGCTCGGCGACGGCGATCATTACGATGCTTGGAATTCTCAAGTCGGGGTGCGCGTTTGTTCCGCTTGATCCTGAATTCCCGAAAGATCGACTCGCATTCATTGTCGAAGATGCCTCCATCCAACTAATATTTTGCGATTCGATTTATCGTGATTTATATGACGTTGCAAGCACGAATGCTCCGAGGTTTGTCGATCCGCTAGACTCGCAACTTAGGGTACAAGACACCGATGACCTAGACGTGCGCATACCAGAGCACTCGCTGGCGTATGTGATGTACACTTCCGGCTCGACCGGAAAACCTAAAGGAGTCCAAATCGAGCACCGTTCGTTGACGACCTACTGCCTAGCCGACGTTGATTTATATCGCCTTAGGTCCGATGATCGAACGCTTCAATTCTCGACACTCAATTTTGACATTGCGATTGAAGAGATTTTTCCTCCGTTGATGGTTGGAAGTGCCGTTGTCGTCCGACCCCGTGAACGCGCCGATGTATTCAACGAGCTATCGCACTTAGTTGAATCCAATGGGATCACAGCTCTTCATATTGCAACTGCCTATTGGAACGAATGGGTTGATCTGCTCGTTGCGTCGAGGACTTCCGTTCCGCGTTCCTTACGACTGGTGATAGCGACTGGCGAAAAGATATCCGTCGAGCATTATCGAAGATGGAAGCAACATTGCTCTCACGAAGTCTTGTGGTGCAATGCTTACGGCCCCACGGAAACAACGGTGACCTGTACGGCGTTTGTTCCTGATAGCAATTGGGATGCAGCGCAAATGCCAATCGGCAAGCCACTTCTGCGTTATTCAGCTCATATTCTCAATGACCAAAATCATTCGGTGGCATCGGGTGAAACGGGACAGTTATTTATTAGTGGTCCTGCCCTTGCTCGCGGCTATTTGAATCGATCGGACCGGAACGAGCTAGCCTTTATCCATGTGATACTCGACGGCGACACAGAGCCGACGAGACTCTATCGCACAGGCGATTTAGCGAGATGGCTTCCTTCAGGCGATATCGAATTTTCTGGTCGAGTCGATCACCAGATGAAGATTGGCTCGTATCGAATCGAGCCTGGTGAAATTGAAGCCGTGTTGTCGCAGTGCGAGAGCGTGCGTGAATCGCTTGTCATTGGGGCTGAGCGTGAAGGGCAGAAATACCTTGCGGCCTATGTTGTACTCAATCAGCCAAATTGTTCCGCATTTGAGCTGGCATCATTTCTGCGAGGACGTCTTCCCGTTTACATGGTCCCGTCTCGTTACATTTTTCTGGATTACTTGCCGAAAACGATCAATGGAAAGATTGATCGAGTGGCGTTACCGGCAGCCGAAAATGGCGAAATTCCGAGAGAAAACGACTATCGCGAAGCGGAGACAGAACTCGAGCGAAGCTTAGCCAAAGTCTGGTCCAGCGTACTGAACATTCCCCGTGTTGGACGCGATGACGATTTTTTTCAGCTAGGAGGAAGCTCGCTTCTTGTGACGCGTGTCATCGCACAGATGGCTGGCAAGCTCGATTGTGCTATCCCGGTCAGAGACTTTTTTGCGAATCCAACCATCTCTAGTTTAAGCCGACATCTTGCGTTAATAAGTAGTAATGCGTTAGCTGAAACCAATGAATGCAATCAGAGCCACGTTCATGAGCAGAATGAACAATCGCTAAAGCTTCGAAGCAAGCTACCTAAGATTCAGCCAGTCTCGATTCCCAATTGTGGCGAAACGCTTGCAGGGATTCTGTATCCTGCGGTAAGAAATGGTGTCGAGCGTCAAAACCACTGCCTCGTGATCTGTAATGCTTATGGACATGAACACACGAGATCGGCGCGTAATCTTCAGCAGCTTGCCATTCAACTTGCTCAGTCGGGATTGAACGTGCTTCGATTCGATTACGCCGGGACCGGGAACTCCACTGGGAATCACGACCAAGTGTCGCTTGACGTATGGCGGAGTAATATAGCGGCCGCAGTAGACTATGCAGTTAACCATGCATGGAAGAAGGGGGCTATCGATTCGAGTAAGTCGTGGGCGGTGTCCCTTCTTGGCATTCGTCTGGGAGCAAGCCTTATTGCAACGACTCCTTTAAGCGGTATCGAACACGTTATTCTTTGGGATCCGATCATCGACGGCGATCGTTATCTTGAGCTACTCAAAGGCTACCATCAACATGAGCTCAGTAGCTTGACTCGCTACTTGAGTCATCGCAGTGGCCAGCCAGATCAACTTTTGGGATACGAGTGCCCCATTGCCTTCCAGAGGTCGCTGTCCTCGATCTGTTTATGGAAGCAAACCCAAATCGAAGCGCAACAGCGATGGATTCTTTCCTCTCAAGATTACTTAAAACTCGTGGCTATCGAATCGCTTCCAGCGACGTGGGACCATCGACCGTGTACGGATGATATTTTTTGGGATAAGCAAGACTTTACGGGTCGCGCGTTTTCGTCACCCCACGTTTCGCAAAACATCCGATCCATATTGACGAAGGGAACACAATGATCGAGACACCTCACGTCTTTGGAACTTACGACAACCTATTTGGAATTCACTGTGAGTCGAGAGCACGATCATCTTCTGAACCGTCTTCTGAATGCCCTGGCGAATGTTCTGGCGAATGTTCTGGCGAATGTTCTTCAACGCCGTCGAAGACTGCTGTTTTGATGCTTACAGCGGGCATGTTGAGCAGCGTTGGTCCGTCGCGATTGCATGTTGAGTTGGCGAAGTCGCTATCGCATCATGGGCTTTCTTCTTTTCGGTTTGATCTATCCGGTATCGGCGAAAGCTTGGCCGTTGGTAGCCCTGGTTCATCGCTGAAACGAGCCGCACGTGAAGTGCAACAAGCAATGGATCTTTTGCAGCTCGAGTACGGCTACGATCGATTTATGCTTTTCGGATTATGCTCGGGTGCCGATGATGCGATTGTCGCTGCACTCGAAGACAAGCGAATTGTTGGAGCATCGTTAATGGACGGTTGCGGTGATCGAACGCGTCGGCATTACGCCGGGCTACTTTGGCGTAAGTACATTCCAAGGTTATTCAGCTTTCGAAAGTGGATAGACTTACTCAATGGTATCTTGCGACAGCCCAACGCCTCTTCATTAACCATGCCCCAAGGATTGGATATTCGCGAATTTCCCGATCGACAGCAATCGACGCGCGAGATTGCAACGCTGATTGATCGTGGGGTAAAGTTGCAGTTCATCTATACGAGTGGAGTCGTCGACTACTACAGCTATGAAAAGCAGTTTTACGACATGTTTCCATCGCTCCAGGATCGAAAAGAGATTACTGTATCGTATCATCCGCAATGGGATCATACGGTAATGCTGCGGGAGGATCGCGATGAACTGGTTCGTAGTGTGACGCAATGGTCCATCGAACAGGAAAATTAACTCTGAACGAAGCAATAGAATCCATGCAAGTCAGCACCTTCGATACCGCCATCGCTCTGCTGGATTGTCCTGCAACTGCGGATCTGATTCACCTGCCCTTGGATCCAGCGTTGCTTCATAAATGGACATCTTGGTTGACAGACGACGAGAGGCTCCGCCTGTCGGGCTATCGGCGTCGAGAAGATCAACAACTCTTTGTTGCTCGGCGTGGCCTCGCTCGGGAATGTATTGCCAGAGAACTCTCGCTGGCCCCTCAGTCGATTCGATTGATGAATCAGCCTTCTGGAAAGCTTGATTGGAATGCCAACGACTTCGACTATGGCCCAACAGCGATAGATTTTAGTGTTTCACGAACAGCAGGCTTGGTGGCGGCCGTGGTCTCTAGAACGCAATGCGTTGGCATCGATGTTGAGCAAATCTCTCTGCTACCAGAGATCGAAACTCTTGCGGTTCAGAATCTACACCCGATCGAATTGAAGGATTGGCTGGAGTTGCCTGAAAGCAGTCGCCTAGTGGCGTACTTCCAACTTTGGGTAGTCAAAGAAGCATTCGCAAAAGCTTTAGGGGTCGGACTGACGCTCCCGCCGCGAGATATTCTTGCAAACGAAGCAATGATCAACACACGAGGCAAAGTCGAAAGCATTCTCTCGCCTGACCAAAGCCAAGAAGCTGAGTTTTGGTTGAAGCCGATAGGAACCGACCGAGTACTCTCGATCGTTGTGTGTTATAGCGTTTAGAGAAATCGCAAGTCTAGCGACCGTTACGTAAGCGATCGCCGAGCATATTGTCGAGGTCGGCTTCGGCGTAGATTTTTGCGATCGTTGCCTCGATATCGTATTCAATGCGTCGAAAGAAGATTTTGTTTTCGTCCGTGTCGAGAATCGTGTAGCACGATCGCGAGTCTTCATCGCGAGGTTGTCCGACGCTGCCGACGTTGACCATCAGCTTCTCTCGTCCCAGCGAATACATGTAGTCACAATCTGGCGGCTCGATGAACTCCAGTTCGGTCGTGAAAACGCCGGGCATGTGGGTATGGCCTTGGAAGCAGTACTGGGTTACGCGATCGAACATGGAGTTCATCTTGGATCGATCATAGATTGTCTCCGGGAAGACGTACTCGTTGGTGGGGTCGCGTGGCGATCCATGAACGTAAAGATATTTGTCGTCTACGTACTGTTTGGGGTGTACGCTTACAAAGTGTCGTGTCCCCATTTTTCCAAAAGTGTCGTGTCCCCATGTTTCCCCCATGTTTCCCACAATCCGGGAGAATTGGCCGATGGGCGCATGTAAGCGTTTGCGAGGGCGTTTGACTTTCGAAAAGCGTCAAAGGAGATCTCCAGTTTCTTCTGTTAAACTGAGTGCGGTATCAAAATTGACTGTCTCACCAAGAGCTCGCATGGACGCGAAAGAAGCACAAGTAAGAGAAAAGCTGGAAGACTGCTTGAAACAGGCAACGGAACTAACGGGTAGGGCGGGGAATACGGTAATACGGTATCGTCGCTTGTGCAATCGGCCGCGGTGCTAATCAATGCGATCCGGCTGACCAGCAACCACGCCAAACAGTCGCCCAAAGTTAGCGCTGGTGTATAGCCTTGAGGCGATTCTTTTTCGAGTCATGAAGAAGGCGGCGAAAGCCTGGACACCAGCACTGCTCCGCGACTCCCTCCGTCTGACCGCGTCAGCTTAGCACCTGCTCGGCATGCCGAACCTTGGGGCTATTGAGCAGTTACCAAAATCGCTTGTCGATAGAGACTAGAGCATAGCTGAATCAATCGTACTCAACAAACGCTTGATCGCGTTTTTGCTAACGGGTTTGACGATATGAAAATCGAATCCGGCGGCCTGCGTTCGGATTCGATCTTGCTCTTGGCCCCAACCGGTCAATGCAAACAGTTGAACCCGGTCACCGCCAGGCAACAACCGAATTTGCCTTGCAACTTCACAGCCGTCTAGCTCCGGCATACCAATATCGAGGAAAACGCAGAAGGGTTCAAAGGATTTGAACAGTTCTATTCCTTCGCCACCCGTTTCGGCTGTTGCCACCTCATGGCCCATCGCGGTCAACAACCCCTTGAGGGTCATCATTGCGTCGATATTGTCATCAATCGCAAGAATGCGAAAGTTTCCGGATTGTTGTTTCGCTGAAATCGTATCGTCCGATTCCTTGGTTGCAACGTTGTGGATCAAGGGAAGCGTGATCACAAATGCCGCGCCTCTGTTTTCCCCTTCGCTCGTTACCGATACATAGCCTTCATGTAGTTCGACGATTCTTTTTACGAGTGCCAATCCGACACCCAAGCCACCAACGCTTTGGCCCTGGTGTCGCTTCAATTGTGTAAACAACTCGAAGACTTCTTCTAACATCTCCGCCGGAATACCGAGACCGTTGTCTTTTACCGTAATTGACGCGTGGGTTTCGGTTGCGGAAACCGATACGTCGATTTGGCCACCCGTCGGTGTATAGCGTGACGCATTATTGATCAAGTTACTGACAACTTGTGTCAAACGAGTAATGTCTCCATTGACCTGATAATCAGAATGGTCCGTTTGTACATTTAACTGATGATTTCCCGTATCAATATTGGGTCGGCTAGTTTCGACAGCCTGGCTGACAACATCCTGTAGTGAAACGGGCTTGCACTCCAGATTTATTTTACCATTGGTGATACGACTGACCTCTAAAAGATCGTCGACCAATCGAACCATGTGATGAACTTGCCGTTCGATCATTTCTCGGGTTTGGCGACTCTCGTCGGGTTCGTCGTGGCGCGCTATCATGCCCAGCAGTTGTATACCGCTGAGGATTGGCGAAAGCGGATTCCGCAATTCATGAGCAAGGGTTGCGAGAAATTCATCCTTGCGTTTATCCGCCTCCTGCAACGCAGTCGCGATTTGACGGCTTTCTTGAAGCAAGCGAGCGTTCTCGCGGCTGATCTGTTCCATCTCATCACGTTGGCGACTGACCTCCTGGCGCTGTGTATAGAGTTCGAAAAAGACGCTTGCTTTACTTTTAAGAATGTCGCCTTCAATTGGCTTGTGAAGGAAATCGACAGCCCCTTTCTCGTAACCTTCAAATCGCCGCTGCGGGTCTGAACCGCCTGCTGTTACAAAAACTATGGGAATGCGCCGCGTCCGATCGGACCCTCGCATCAATTCAGCCAATTCAAATCCGTCCATGTCAGGCATCTGTACATCGACCAGTGCCAACGCGACATCATGCTGAAGCAAGAACTCGAGTGCCTCAGCGCCCGAGCGTGCTTTTAACAATGTCAATCCATCGCGCTGCAGCAACCGTTCCATCGCGACCAGATTCGTCTCGCGATCATCAACGAGCAGAAACTTGACAGCGGTCGGCGCATTCTCTTTCATCTGGTCACGTCCGTTCATTGAGGAACTCAATTATCTGCGAACGGCTCATCACAAGAGCCGAAGCTGAATTGCCGATCGCCGCTTCTGGCATAACGCGGCAATGTGCCTCCTCGGGGTCTTGAACAATCCCAATCCCCCTGGCGGATATGATCTTGGATAAACCGCTTGCACCATCGCGGTTTGCACCTGTCAAAACCACACCGATCAGTCGTTCGCCAAAAACATCCGCCGCAGATTCAAATAATACATCAATCGAGGGGCGTGAGTAGTTGACCGGCAAGTCGCTGGACAACGCAAGTGAATCTTCATCTTCCACCAGGATATGGTAATCCGGAGGTGCCAGGTATACATGGCTGCTAAATATTTGCTCTTTATCGTCGACTTCGATTACCGGAAGTCGCGATTTTGACCTCAAAAGCTGCAACAGCCTCGTGTTTCGAGTAGACGGAATATGAATCACTAGCAGAATCGCAACTTGGCATGTCGGCTTTAAACCTTCCAAAATCTCGCTGACAACTTCTACCCCGCCAGCCGAAGCGCCGATCGCGACAATGCGAAAACCTTGCATTACAGTCCCCCCGCACGGCGATAAATCCGGTGAATCTGGTCAAAATCGCAGAAGTCCGAATCATGCTGTGAAAACCGCAAGCTCTCTTTCGCGCCTAATCCCAGAAATCCGTTTCGCGGCAGCGATTCCTTAAAGAGTCCGATCGCGCGATCTTGAAGCTCGCGACGAAAGTAGATCAACGTATTGCGACACGAGATCAACTGGACCTCCGCAAACGAGGCGTCCGAGGCGAGCGAGTGATCGGAAAATACAACACGCTGCCTGAGGGTTCGGTCGAAGATCACGCGTCCATACGCAGCCGTGTAATAATCCGAAAGCGATCCCGTACCACCTGAGAGTCGATGGTTCTTGGTAAACAGCGGGATCCTGTCCAGATCATAATGGCCCGCCTCCGCCCTTTGCAACGCATCGGAACTGATGTCAGTAGCATAAAAAATCGTGCGCTTTTCAAGTCCCATTTCGCGAAAAAGAATAATCAACGAATAAACCTCCTCACCGTCCGCGCACCCTGGAATCCAAACTTTCAGTGAAGGATACGTCTCTAGGTGCGGTACCACCTTTTCTCGCAGCGCCTTGAAGTATTCCGGGTCGCGGAACAACTCGCTGACCTGAACCGTCATATAGTTCAGCAGTTCTGTGAACGAGATTTTGTCGTGTAAAACTCGGTTCTGTAGCTCGGAGATTGTCTCGCATTTAAAGCGTGTCAGCGCTTGGGCTATACGCCTCTTCAGCGAAGCCAACGAATATCCGCGAAAATCGTAGTCGTACTTATGATATATGGCTTCCAGCAATAATCGAATTTCCAAATCGTCTATCTTAGCACTCAAAACGGCTTCCTTTGTAATCTGCCTTGACGCATCAATTAACGCCGCTCTGTTCGAACGGCGTCATTATTTGCGAATCCAAACGCGGACGAGTGAGAGTAGTTTGTCAACGTCAAGCGGTTTCGCCATATAGTCATTGGCGCCCGCATCGATGCATTCGGCTTGGTCGTCTTTCATCGCCTTTGCCGTTAACATTACAATCGGAAGCGTTGCAAATTCGGGCCGTTTACGTATCTGGCGAGTAGCGGTCAATCCGTCCATTTCTGGCATCATTACATCCATCAATACCAGGTGAATCGCTTTTTCGCTAGATTCCAGCGAAGCCGATAAAACGCTAATCGCTTCTTTTCCATTACGTGCGATTTCGATCACCGCACCACGCGGCTCTAAAATACTGGTCAGTGCAAAGATATTGCGAACGTCGTCTTCCACCACCAAAATCCGTCGACCTTCTAACGCTGCTTCACGGCTGCGCGCCTTACGAATCATCTTCTGTTGCTCTTCCGGCAAATTGCCAACCATCTGGTGCAAAAAGAGGGTCACTTCATCGAGCAGCCGTTCGGGTGATTTGGCCCCCTTGATGATGATGGATGTACTGTACCGGCGCAGCAATTGCTCTTGATCGGCAGATAGTTCATGTCCGGTATAGATGATAACAGGCGGAAATGAGTACTCGTCGTTATCACTGAGCGTCTTCAACAATTCATAACCCGAGGAATCAGGCAATGTTAAATCGAGTACCATGCAATCAAATGTGTTAGATTTTAATTGCTCTAAACATTCGCTTACATTTGTCACCCCTACCGTTTTGACGTCACGGGATGCAAGAAGTTTATGCAGGCTTCGTAACTGAACAGGGTTGTCCTCTACAATCAAAACACATCGCGTATGGTGCTTTATCTGCATCTGCAGACTTTGCAGTGTTTCGGTCAACATTTCGTGAGTAACTGGTTTCACGACATATCCGTATGCTCCCATTGCAAGCGCTGTCTGTGTAAAATCATTGGCGGAGATGACGTGAACAGGTATATGGCGAGTTCTGGCATCCTGCTTCAATCGATCCAAAACCACCAACCCGGTTTCATCGGGCAACCCGATGTCTAGAATGATCGCATCGGGCAAAGACTGGACCGCAGTCGCCAAGGCTCGGTGGGCAGTACTGGCAATTAAACAATCGAAATCCATTTCGCGAGCGACTTTGGCAATGATCGTTGCGAACACTTCGTCATCTTCAACAATCAAAATGACACATCGATTACCGCGTACCATTTCAGAATCGCTAGCAGGCATACTGACTTGGCTTGTCGCCGTTTGAGCGTCAATCGATTGTTTCTGTATCTCGTGTGCAGCTTCTAACGCGGAATCAAAGGTGGATTGCGAAACATGCGAGTGAGTTGAAGACGATGAACCACGAGCCGTACTTACAGTAAAAAGTTTTCGGTCGTCCTTGGAATGGTTTTCGTTTCCAATGCCAGCATCTGTTCCGGGAGTACTGGTAGGTAGTATTGCTATCGAATCAAACTCGACCGGCAGGATAACCCTGAATCTACTACCCTGTCCGATTTCACTGGTCAACGATATCTCGCCTCCTAAGATTCGTACCAGTTCAGTCGTAATCGTCAACCCAAGACCGGTGCCACTGAACCTGCGGTTGGCTGCACTGTCAACTTGCTCAAACGCCTTGAAGACGTCGGCCTGTTTCTCACTCGCAATTCCAATTCCGGTATCGCTCACTTCGATCGCAATCTTACGATCGGATATTCTGGACACCGAGATTTCAACGTACCCTTTATCGGTAAACTTGATGGCATTTGACATAAGGTTTTTCAGAATCTGTTGCAGGCGCTGTTGATCTGTCAAGATTTTCTCGGGAACACCTGCATGGATAAGGCAGCGAAAGTCAAGTCCTTTGTCCGTCGCGATCGGCCGCATGACTTTGGTAAACTCCACAGTTAAACGCTGCAATGAAATCCATTCGGGTCGGATAGTCATTTTGCCGGCTTCGATTTTCGACAGGTCCAAAATATCATTGATCAGGTTCAATAAGTCATTGCCAGCAGAATGAATCGTTCGTGCCGATTCGATTTGATCGACGGTAAGATTTCCCTCGGAGTTCTCCGCAAGCAGTTTTGATAGGATTAAGGCCGAATTGAGTGGCGTTCGCAATTCGTGAGACATGTTTGCCAAGAAATCAGACTTATATCGGCTTGCGATCTCGAGTTCTGTCGCTTTCGCCTGCGTTGCCAGAGTCGCTTTCGCCAATTCATCTCGCTGCGCAAGCAGCAATTGTGTTTGCTCTTCTAATTGCACATTGGTCTGTTCAAGTTCCGCCTGTTGCTGTTCGAGCTGTGCATGGGATTCCTGCAGCACACGACTTTGGGCTTCGAGTTCTTCATTGGAAACCCGCAACTCCTCGCCCTGTTGGTGCAACTCTTCGGCTTGCTGACGTGTTTCGGCAAGCAGGCGTTGAAGATTCGATCGATAGCGTGACGATGCGATCGCAACGCCAACCGTTTCAGCGATGCTGTCTAGAAACTCGGTTTCGTCTTCGGTAATCGTATCCAAAAATCCGACTTCGATGATTCCGTTGACTTCGCCATCGACTTTCAACGGTGCAATCAGCAAGCGAGCGGGCTTTGCTTGCCCCAGTGCAGACCCCATAAGAAGATAGCCGTCGGGAACGTTTTCAATCTTCACAATCGAACCGCCGGTGATTGCAGATCCCAGTAGACCGTCGGATGCGTTTGCCGATTGGATCACGTTGGCTGTCGATGGGACGCCATAGGTTGCGGTACGCTGAAAGTCTTTACCATCACCGACGAAAAATACGCCGACATTTGCCCCCATAAACTCAACGATAAAACTGAGAACGTTGTTTCCAAAGTCTTCCGGGCGGAGATCGCCTCCTATCAATTCACTCAGCCCAGATTTGCCAGCTTGAATCCACATTTGGCGACGAACAATATTATTGTTCGAAACATAGAAGTATCCTACAGCCCCCAAGATCCAAAACGTGACAATACCAAAACCACGATTGGTCTGCGCGATGACGAGACTGATTCCAGAGGCGTCCGAGACCAATGTGGCCAACACAAAAGCCGTGCAGGTTGCCGCAAGAGCGAGAGGCAGCAAGGGGTTTCGTAAGAACAAAGAAAGCGTGATTGGGAACAGATAGAACAACCAGACTGCGATTCCCAGCGGCGTCATAATGTCGGCTGCCAACACCGCCAGCAACAATACAACGATTGCAAGGTAGACGAGCATTCGCTGCATTCGAGCCTTTTCCGCGTTCCTGAACTGCTCGGATACTATCTGACGTCCCTGCGAATTGGGCATGCTTCGTCCGTAATGATTCTGTCGAGTGCGGGTGGGCGGCGTTCTTGTGCTAATAACCTTAGCGTACTCGCAATGCCTTCGTTTGGAAACAAACCCAATTAGGGCGAATCAAAGGGGATGGCGGTTATTTTTTGGCGGGTCGGCTTCAGTTGGGGGGTTCAAACGGACTTGGGGACGACTAATCGGACGGAGTGTCGACCATGTGCCAGTCCGCTCAGCAGTCTCTTCAATCCACTCGGTCGATCCAAAAGGACTCCCACGAAGGGAACAACGCCGCATCGCCGCCAGTTCCTTTTCCGAAAGCGGATCATTGACGCGAGCGATCCAGTTCGGAAGACGGGGCATCGGCCAAGCCGAGAGGACTTGTGGTGTTGGCTCACATAACTGATTTCAACGGAATAGCGAGCCATATTGCCAGTCTTCTGAATGATCGACCAATCCCGCCCGCAGCGGATTGCGCTCAACGTAACGGCAAACGGTGTAAAAATGGCTGTCGTCTTGAACCGGAAAACTTTTGAATCGTGATTGGTACAAGTGACCCTGACCCCGAGTGTGATAGTGGGCATAGATGAGACTTTTAGGGACACCACTTATTTTTGGTGGGTGGTTGCGAACAGGATTGGAAATTTTTATGCCGGGGTAATTCTGTACTTTCTTCTATCGGTTATGCGAAGGAGTGAATCATGGCGAGATTGGCTCGTGCTGAAAACGGTCGGTTCTTGCTACCTCATGGGGGTCGATGAGCGTTCCGGCAAGAATTTCGATCACCGAAAACGCCAGTCTTGGAACGACTTGGCATCGAGCCGACGCTTTGGT
>JAWXCK010000205.1:0-35655 GCA_034408855.1 Pirellulaceae bacterium | reverse complement strand
GTTTTTGCAATCACTCAGTCCAGTGTTTTCCTTGTATTTCACGGCTAAAATCGATTGCGGATCACGAAAACCACCCACAGTTTCTGCGGAAGAGCCAAACCTTAATGAGAAGATCCGTTGTATAGGAATCATAACGGCAAGATAGAATAGATGCGTTTCGTAAACTTTCACGAATGTAGCGATCAAGCGGCTTGATCTATCGATTGCTTCAGCATAGCCTGTATCGACAGTCATCCGGGCGTGCATCGCGGCTATTTCTTGCTCGATACGTCCGGCTCCTTCATAACAATTTTTACGCGACGAATGTCAAACCAACCTTTCCAATGGACTGCCACGCAGGAGCAAGTTTCCAATCTGAATGCGACGATCATCAAGCCGCATTCGACGATTGTTCCGACTGAAATGATCGTCCTATGTCATGGCTATGGAGCACCGGGAGACGACCTAGTTGGAATTGCCGATCCACTGATTCGAGAGCTACAAAAAAAACAACGCAATCCCATCCTCGTCTTCCCCGAAGCGCCGGTTGATTTGGAAGACTATGGTATGCCCGGAGGTCGAGCCTGGTGGCCGTTGAACATGGCTCGCTTGATGGAATTGGCAGCGAAAAATGACTTTAGCGAAATGCGAAGCGAAGTCCCGCCGGGTATCGATGATGCTCGATCGATGCTAGTCGAGTTCACTCAAGAACTGATGAATCGGTTTTCGATCGACGAAGCGAAACTGACGCTCGGCGGATTTTCTCAAGGCGCGATGCTGGCAGTCGACGCTGCCTTGCGCGGACTCGACAAGGCTCCCGCGCATCTAGCAGTGATGTCTGGTGCTTTGATTTGCGAACCGATTTGGCGAGCTGCCGCAGGTCGACTAGAAACAATGAAAGTGATTCAGACTCACGGGCGATTCGACACTATTTTGCCGATTCAAACCGGACGTTGGCTAAATTCGCTTTTTAGAGATAGCTGCAGGCAGGCTACGTTTCACGAATTCGATGGCCCGCACACCATTCCGATGCAAGCCATCGAGATGATTGCGGAAAGCTAGACTTGCGGCCGGATGTTCGATAGCCATAAAGTCATGCAATTGGCGAAGTCGCAATTCGAACGTTTGCTAGGAAATTCGCGAGCAATGAAGTTCATGACCATTTTTATAGCGTTGTCCTTTTGACCGCGAACAATTCTTCGATGATCTATACCGACGCAAGATTCCGACCAGCTCCACGCTATCCCACCTATCCTCCATATCATTACGGGGACTACTTAGAGGACTATTTCTACAAACGTTACACTACAGAATTGCTAAGACAATCCAGGGACTTTATCGCTATAAGTTGGACAACATTGTATTGCGAAGCGAACGAGGTTATGGCCTAAACAGCTTTCGCCTCTACGAGGCAATGCAATTGGGTGCAATACCGGTGATAGTAACCGATGCGTTTTATTTGCCGTGGACCGATGAACTGGACTGGAGCGAGTTTGCCGTTCTGATACCTGAAGCAAGTCTTGCCGGATTAGAAGCAATTCTCCTCTCCTACTCGGATGATCGCATTTCAAGTATGCGCAAAAAATTGGCCAATGTCTGGCGAGATTATTTCTCGATGGACGGCTTGTATAGAAACATCATCAAGCGAATAAAATAGCGAACTGCTTCGCTTGTGTTAGAGGCTGGCATAATTGGAGACTGAGCTTGAAAACGTGGATTTGCGGAAAAAACCGACAAGTGCGGCTGACAGGACTTGAACCTGCACACCCTTTCGGGCTCTAGCACCTCAAGCTAGCGCGTCTGCCAATTTCGCCACAGCCGCAGCACTTAAGTACGCATGTAGTTTAGGGCTTCATGCGACTGAGTCAATAGATATTGGATTAGACCTTGATGTTCCAGGCCGCGATTAACTGCTCGGCACCGGGGGTAAGTCGTCGAAGTTTGTGAACGATCACGCTTTTTTCCGTTTTCGAAGCTTTCTTCGACTTTGCAGCCAAGTGCACCAATTTCTTAGCGCGGGTTCGGCGTCGCCGAAGCTCTCGTTGACGTTCTGTTCCGGCCATATTTACATTAACTCCAATGTGAACGATTTATCATTTTTACAGCGAATCCGTGAGCGGACAGGCGCTAGCCACCGGTGTCATTAAGAACCGGGGGCTAGCGCCCGTCCGCTTACAATTCAATACGGATGTCTAGAAAGTAGACTTTTACTCGCCGTTCGTCAACGCGTCGACTAGTCGGCAGATTCGGGAGGCGACTCGTAATTGAACTCTTTCCATTTGACTGCCTGTTCCATTGGCTCGATCCTGAGGACAAGTTCCCCGTTCTGAAAGAGCCGGACACTGCCGCTGCTCTGGCTGACAACGACAGCGATGGCCTTGGTTTTCTGGGAAATCGCTGCACCCGCCCAATGTCGAGAGCCCAGCCCTTTGGAAAGGGTCAGGTTTTCGTGCAGGACTTCGATTATTTGCCGCGATTTTTCGACGATGGCGTCTGGCGAGACAATGAATGCCCCGTCCATTTGGGCTATCTCCTTGATGTCCTCTCGAACTCGGGCGTCGTGAAGATCTCGACCTTTGCGTTGATAGCCTCGCATCGGATCAAAACCGGCATCTTTGCAGTGTTGGAGAACACGCCTTGTGTCGCCTACTACGAACATCGTCCCAACTTTTTTCCCTTCACGACCCTCGCGTCCGATTTGAATCGCTAAATCGATTACCGTCTTAAGGCTATTAAGTGGCACGCTGCTTTCAAGTTTCTGCAAATCGCGGCTCGTCAGTCGTCGAAGGCGTTCATCGAGGCGAATCAGAGAAATTGAATCAAGCCGGTGTTGCTCGAAGCCGCTATAGACCGCGATCACATCGCACTGGTTTTCGAGAATTTCGTCAGCTACCGCTTCCAGCAATGCGTGCTGAAGTCGTTCGAGAAGCGGCGAATCTTCCTTGTCCAGTACCAAAGGAATCAACCCGGACTCTGTGGCACCATCTAAATCTCGTTCGTGGTCCGCCGCGACAATGACTTTGCGGACATCCAGCGGAATAATCTCACGCATTCGCCCCCAGTCTGTGCTCCCATCGAGCAGCAGGAGCATTGCGTCGGCTTCCGATTCAATCGCTAGTTTCGACGCCGATTCGAGTACAAGAATCAACTGTCGTGAAAGCTTCAGTACTGTCATCGATGCCTAGCAATCATTGCGAAAGAGTTGACGAGACACGTCCTCAACGAAAGAGTACCTTGACAGCGACCTGCAATCAATCCGGTTCCATAAAATGAATGAGTTTTATTCCAATCCTTCCTCAAATTCCGACTAGTCGATCCACTCATCGAGGTTTTTGTGCATGTTTTTTGAGTTTTAGAGTAGAAAGCATGCCTGCCAGGATAGAAACTGCATAGAGGTACCTATTTGGGACACGCTCGCCCAGGAAAATGAATCCATTGCATCTTCCCTTCGTCATTCCTTAAGCTAGATTTCAATGATATGCGATTGGTTCGCTCAAATTTAATCGCGAGGATTCGCCAGAGCCGAGTACGATTCGTCAACCTTGGCCCATTTTGCTGGCCGCGTTACGCGTTTCATCGCTTGCGTGAACGATGGTATCGAAGCAAATCGACAGAGAGCAACTCGCCTTTTCGGCAGTTCAAACTCTACAGCCCGCTTGTTCCGTTTCCGCTTTGGGCCAGACAAGGTACGAGCGACATCAGCGTCTTCCAGCAAGTCTTTGGTGACCTTGAATACAACGAACTTCGCAAGCTCGAATGGGATCGAACCGGGCTCGTTGTTGACTGCGGAGCGAATGTTGGTTTTAGCAGCGCCTTTTTAATGAACCTGTTTCCCAACATGAAGGTAGTAGCCGTCGAGCCTGACTCGTCGAATTGTGAGCAATTGAAAATCAATCTGGCGCCGTTTTCCGAGCGGCTTACGGTTATCGAAGCAGGTGTATGGTCCGAAGACGGTGGACTTTGTTTCTCGGACTCTCCGTATCGAGATGGCCAGCATTGGTCGCGTCAGGTTCGGAAATCGCTCCCCAATGAAACGCCAGCCCTGATGGCAGTCACGATTTCTACGATCCTTAAAAACTCAGGATTCGATAAGATATGGCTGCTCAAGGTCGACATTGAACGGGCAGAATGCGTTGTATTTGCCGAAAATGTCGAGGATTGGCTTCCCAAGGTCGAGAACATTGTCATCGAACTGCATGACCAGGAATGTGAGCGAATATTCTTCGACGCCGTACGATCGAAGGATTTTTCTGTTACGCGATCTGGCGATTTGACGCTTTGTTTAGCTTCGAAAGCATCGGACTAAGAATTCAGAATAACTCCATGTCGATTTCACAAGAAACGCCAATTGCGTCGGTAATTATTACGACTCGCAATCGATCTGACATGCTCCGGAAGGCAGTTCAGTCCGCTGTCATGCAGGAAGGATCGGTAGAAGTACTTGTCGTTGACGATGCCTCGACGGATGACACCTGCGAAATGTTGCGTCAAGAGTTTCCAACGGTGCGTCTGGAAGCTCGAAAAGAGCAGCAGGGCTATATCGTTCAGCGCAACCTCGCGGTGAAACTCGCTCGGGGCCCGATCGTCATTACCATCGACGACGACGCTGTGTTTTCGTCTCCGAATGTGGTTCAACAGTCCGTAGATTATTTCGAGAACCCTCGCGTTGGAGCGTTGGCGATGGCTTTCGCCAATATCTTCGACGATAGAAGGCATGTTTGGTTTGATCCGCCTGCGGTTCCGTCGGCGACGGCAACGTTTATCGGAACCGCGTCCGCCGTGCGTCGAGAGTTGTTTTTGAGCCTTGGAGGATACCGCGAATACTACCATCACTGGGGTGAGGAAATGGATTACTGCCTTCGTTTGCTCAATGCCGGTTACTTCGTTCAGTTTGCACCAACGGACCTCATCCATCATTTTCCCGGCCATAGCAAGCGAAATTTCGCAATCAACACGCTCATTCATCGCAATCGAATGCTTGCTGTCTGGTTCAACGCACCCGCAATTCTCTTGCTGCCGATGGTTGTCTATTCGATTGCTAAGAGCAGCTACGAAGGGATTCGAGGACGTTGTCTTGGCACATCTGGCAAGGGGCTTCTACTTGCGTTTAAGAATCTAGCCAATACGCGAAAACTTCGCCTCCCAGTGTCACTCAAGGCTTTTCGAATCTACTCGAAGCTGACTCGGAAGATGATTCCGCTTACCGACATGGAGCGGATCGTTCCGCCGCCAATTACCGGGGCGATGTAGTTATTGATGGAAGCGTACCTCTCGCTGTTCTATCTCACCGTTCGCAGCGACTGGATTTGATCAGCAAGCTGTGACTGGCGTTGTCCGGGTGTCACACCCGTGGTTCGCTGGTGGTAAAGTGCGATTGCGCGCGTGGCATGACCGCGTGGACCGATCGGCCACTTCGTGTTCCGGTGGTCCCATATCTGAGTCAAAAGAAAATCAATGCTCTTTTGAAATCGAGGTGTCGTCAATTCTTCCTCTGGAAGCGTAAAGGCAAGCCATTCTAGAATGTGCCCCGTCGTTTGGACCTTGCGTTCCATCTTGGAATCGTTTCCACGCGATTCAAACCAATTCGTGCTAAAACTGCCGTCGGGATTCTGTAGCCGCCATGCATAGTTAACGAATTCGTTGACGAAACGCTCGGCTCTGGCAAACTGTCCATTGACTGGACGCCCTTCGGTTTGTCGTTGACGCACGGCAAAGGTAAGGCCCATCAATCGATGTGTGCCACCGCATGCCGAGCCGATCACAGGCTGCGCAAGTTCTTCTTGCACCAGCTTTTCGATACTCCAGCGACTTCTTTTGTCGGTTGACCAGACTTGATCTGTTTCGACAAAGTACGACAAGCCTATCAATTTGAAGGTCAACTCGGACTTTTCTCGGCAAGTTGCCATCTCATATCGCACAAGGTCGGCGACCGTGTACTTGTTGTTTCCCACGACGATGGGGTAGCTGGAGGATACTTGCGATTGCGCTAGCATCGCAAGAAACTGCCCTTCATGTCCCTGGACTCCGCCGCCAATGTTCGGTCGAAAGTAACTCCCTGCCGGTGTGAATATTTTTTGAGTACGACAGGTTCCGTTATTACACATCCACTGAATCGCGTTGACAGGTCGCCCCCCAACCATAATTTCACCTTCGACGCCAAACGGAAGCATCGCGTGCATCACAGCCCACGGACTTCGCTCGACGACTGACTCAGGATTCGCTAGGTAATAAGCCAAACAATTTTCGACGCGTTGTGTTCGATGTAGATCGATCGGATTGGCCGCAGGTTTCGTTGGCGCACTGGATATTTTTCCGCTCGACGGATTGGCTACAAAAGTTTTTTTTGCGGCGACGGGACGGGTTGCAGCAATGGCTTTTTCGTCCTCTTCGCGGGCTCGTTTCGCATCGACCGCATGTGGCATATCGATCAGTCGCGGCGACTCCTGCTCCTCCGTTGTGATCTGCTTGACTTCAACCATCCTTGGACGCGGATTATCGCTGGTCAGCGGTACGGGCGAGTCATCTTCTTTTGTCGCTGGTGTAGAGGAGGTCGAATCTCGCAACGGGTTCGATGGAGGCAATGATGGCGCTCCCGCGTTTGATTCAGTTTCTTTTTCGACTTCTTTCAATCGTGGTAATTCATTGGCTGCGATGGGTCCGATCAAGATAGGTTCGTCGTTGCCAACCAAAGTGATTGAAGAACCGTTCTCATGCGAAGCCGTCGAAGCTCCAGCCAAAGGTGGGATTTCTCCAAGCGATTTCAGCAATCCCGACAAATCGAGCGGCTTTTGCGCGTCGAGCGGTTTTTCACTGAGGATTTCTCGCCAAAACGCCTCCGCAAAATCTATCGCCGACGGTTCTGTTTTTATCAGACTTTCTTGGGCCTCAACCGATACGCTTGCGACAAAGCATATCGCCGACAGGCAAGTGAAAACGAGCGAGTGAATACTACGGAACTCTAAAAGCATATCAAAAAATCAATGGCGGCAAGGAGTAAACAAGTTCAATACGCAATCAGATGCCAATGGCAGAGCCGATTCGTTCTCCAATGCTTGGAGGTTATTCATCAATTGGCTGACCATCCAGAAACTGTCGCCAGATGTCAACATCGCCGCCTAGGTCTTTTCCGGTCATTGTTTTCAAGGCTTCTGTCGCAGCGAACTGAATGGCTGGCGACTTCTCATCGAGCGACTTCCGGAGAATAGACTTTGCATCGTCGGTCTGAAAAGTTCCAAGCGATCGAAGGGCGGCACTTCGAACGCTGGTGTCCTTGTCGGATTGAGCGACGGTGGCGAGCATTTGACTGGCCGTAGTAGATTGGCGACCAGCTAAGGATTTGCAGGCTGCAATTCGAACCTTGGTGCTTTCGTCGGAACATGCACGGACTAACACCGCGTCCACATCGGGATGAGTCGACTTCCCTAGGGCGGTTACCGAATCAAATCGCAAGGCTGGGCTCGTTTCAAAATCGTAGATTTTCGCCAGCTCAGCTACCCATTGACCTTGCTCTTCTGCATCCATCGAGGGAAATTGACTGTGAAGTTTTCGAATTTCGTCTTCGCGTTGCCGAAAAACAACGCCTTTTTCTTCGTCTTCTTTCCATTGAGCTCGATAGTATGGATTGGCACGCTTGATCGCGAACATTGGACCGTCCATGCAACCGGTCGAGAATGCAATCAGCGCGGAACCGACGACCCCTACCGAGCGCCAATTGGAAAATGCGCGTGACCTATGGCTTTCTAGCCGATGCTTTTGAATGCATGAATCGTTCGTCACAGCGGCTACCTAAGGATTGGTAAGTACGTATCTGAATCCATGGCTAGCGCCATCGGTTCATATCGGACATTGTCATCAGGACACTCAGGGACGGTATCAAACGCGAGCGACCGAAACTAGATCGAAAAATTAATTGGAGTCGTTATATTGGACTGCGAAATCGACGACGCGATGAGCGCAGCGATGGCAAATTGCGATCGAAATGGTTATCCTTTCAGCGATCCAAAATCAGGGAGAGTCCATGAAGTTTGCCGCGATCGATTTTGAAACCGCTAGTTATCGCTCCGATAGTCCATGTCAAGTCGCGGTCGCCATCGTCGACGATGGCCGGCAGATCGATGGACGAACATGGCTCATTCGCCCAAAAAGCCTCTATTTCGCGGATCGGTGTATCGCCGTCCATGGGATTCGTCCTCGCGATGTCCTTGACCAACCAGAGTGGGACCATGTTTGGAATGAACTATTGCCTATGATCGAAGGTCATATCTTGATTGCTCACAACGCAATGTTTGATATGGCTGTATTAGCTAGCACATTGATTGCGTATGGCATTGCTTGTCCTCGAATCGAATTTCAATGTACTCGTTTGATCGCGAGGCGATGTTGGCCGGGACGGACTGGGTATGGTCTCAAGCCAACGGCGGATGCGTTAGGAATTACGTTCAATCATCACGACGCTTTGGAGGACGCTCGCGCGTGTGCAGAAGTAGCTCTTGCGGCGGCCCGAATAACGGAGGCGAACTGTGTCGAAAGCCTTGAGCAACTCCTTTCTATCCGACGTGGCTTTATCGAACATGGCAGTCGCGTCGGCCCCCGCAGTATTTGTCGAAGCAAGGCCGACCGCCCAGGACCTAAAATAAAGAGACGGAAAGCTGAACGATACTCGCCGATTATTCAAGCTCGAACAATTCTTGATGGATGCGGAGGTGTACGCCCTTTAGAAAACAAGCGTGTCTACTTGAGCGGTACGTTGCTTGGTCTAGATCAGGTAGAATCTCTGCGATTCCTTGAAAGCTTGGGTGGAACCCTAGTTGCTAAGGGAACGGAGAAGATCGATTTTTGGATCACAGGAATCTCTGATTGCGATAGTACTGTCTCCGTTTCGGACAACAGCGATCATTCGTATTCCGATGAAGTCACGCTGGATAAGAAGAACTCGCCGCTTTTTATCAATCAACGGCAGCTCTTGGCGATGATTCCTGGCGGCCTTAGCGCGGCGCGAGCTTTTTCAGGTATCTCGTAGGCCAGTTGGGTGAGCCGGACTGCAATCCGAAAAATCAGAAAAATGGGAATGCTACCTATAACCGGGAATACCGATCGCTTTCGGCAAACGCACTCGCTCGGCTAGGACGCAAAACCCTTACAATTCACTAGGTCGTAGGTTAAAATTCTGTCCAGACGTACCTACTCGGAAGCTATTCTCTTAGCTCAGCGTAAACTTTCGTTGGACGAGCAAAGCAAAACTTGCTTTCTTTCCGTTTTTGAATCCGAATCCGATGCTGTTTGAGACCGAAGCTGGGATAGCTGTCACCCAAGGGAACGAAGTCCACCCCCATCCGAGGGAGGCTGGTTTTTTTTCTTGTTTTGACGATACTTTTTGTTTGCATTTCGATAGTTGTTGGATTGGTTAGCGACTCACTGTAAATCGACCACTTGTGTCTGTGAAAGATTCGATTTTCGATGCCATTGCTCAAACAAGAAACAGATCTTTATCCACGCGATTTATTCGAATCGGAATTATTGGACAGCGAGACTTGGTGGGTCATGTATACCCTTTCCAGGCAGGAAAAGAAGTTGATGCGCCAGCTCGAACGTCTGGAGATTCCGTTTTACGGGCCGACCATTGCGCGGCGATATCGAGCAGCAAACGGTAGGTTGCGGACAAGTTTCGAACCGTTGTTTGCCAACTATGTATTTGTTTGCGGAGGTGAAAAATCGCGATACGGTGCCGTTTGCACAGGCAGCGTGAGCCGATGGTTGCCGGTCCACAGTCCTCAAGAGTTTATTCGTGACCTAAGGCAAATTCGTGATTTGATCGCAACCGAAGCTCCCTTGGCACCAGAGCAACGCATTGAGGCAGGCAATCGTGTTCGCGTGAAGTCTGGTCCCTTCAAAGGATTTGAGGGAATTGTCATCCGCCGAGAGAACCAAGTTAGACTTTTAGTCAGTGTTCGATACATGGGGCAAGGCGCCAGTGTCGCTCTCGACGATTGTCAGTTGGACGCCATCTAGATCCTGCCTCTTGGCCCTATTCGAGGATTCATAATACCCATCGTGTCGCATCCGTTTCCATTCAGAAAAGTATTTGTGTCGGGCCATCGCGGTATGGTGGGGCAAGCCGTTTGTCGGCGGCTTGCGAAAATGGATGGCATCGAGATTATTGTGAGAACGCGACGCGAGCTCGACCTCACCGACGAACTAGCTACGGCTTCATTCTTCGCCGAGGAAACACCTGAAGCTGTTATTTTCGCGGCCGCGAAAGTCGGCGGAATTCACGCTAACCAAACGTACCCGGTCGAATTCATGGTCGACAACGTCAAGATGGCGATGAACTCGATCACATCGGCGTATGAAAATGGCGTTGAACGGTTCCTTTTCTTGGGGAGCAGTTGTATCTACCCTCGTATGGCACCTCAACCGATTCTTGAGGACGCGCTCTTGTCATCGTCGCTCGAATTGACAAACGAAGCATATGCTTTAGCGAAAATAACCGGGTTGAAACTGTGCCAATACTACCGAAAACAGTACGGGGCTTTGTATCATTCAGCGATGCCTACAAATCTCTATGGCCCTGGCGACAATTATCATCCCGATCACAGTCACGTCCTGCCAGCAATGATTCGACGATTTCATAATGCGAAAGAAAATAACGATGCAAGCGTTACGATCTGGGGTACTGGCGCGCCGTTGCGAGAATTTCTGCACGTCGACGACTTGGCTGCTGGGGTCATTCATTTGCTAGGACTCGATAATCCTCCCGATTGGGTGAATATAGGAAGCGGAATTGACCAAACGATTTTCGAACTTGCGAAATTGGTTGCTCTAACCGTTGGATTCACCGGGCAGATTCTTTTGGATCCGAGCAAGCCTGATGGCACACCACGAAAGTTGATGGATAGCTCCCTACTGCGTTCTACTGGCTGGAGTCCTCGCATTCAACTCGCGGACGGGCTCGGTACCACGTACCAGGATTTTCTAGAACAGCATGCTGCGGGATTGCTTCGCGCGGTTTAAAGCCTATTCGAATGCAATCTACGAATTACACTCGTAAGATACTTTAAAACGGTTTTGGATTCACTTGCCGACGTCGGCAAATTCAATCGCGTTCGCCAAACTCAACTTTTAAAACACGCATCGTAAGAAAATGACAAAATCAGCGCTAATCACTGGAATTACAGGTCAAGATGGTTCGTATCTCGCCGAGCTCTTGCTCGAAAAAGGGTACATGGTTCACGGCTTGGTCCGTCGATGCAGCAGTTTTTCGACCGGGCGAATCGACCACCTTTATCGCGACGCGCATGAAGACCCCAAGCTGCTGCTTCACTATGGCGATCTTACCGATGGTCAAGCGTTGACGAATCTGGTGCAAGAAGTCGAGCCTGACGAGATTTATAACTTGGGGGCACAGAGCCACGTTCGAGTCTCTTTTGACCAGCCGGTCTATACGCTGATGAGCGATGGGGTCGGCGCACTAAACGTTTTAGAAGCTGCTCGACTTTTAAATAAGCGCAAGCAAGTCAAAGTCTATCAAGCTAGCAGCAGCGAAATGTTCGGAATGGTCCTCGAAACTCCGCAGTCGGAGAAGACCGCCTTCAATCCACAAAGCCCTTATGCTTGTGCAAAAGTCTACGCCTACTATCAAACGATCAACTATCGACGAAGCTACGACCTTTATGCTTGCAATGGAATTCTATTCAATCACGAATCGCCGCGTCGCGGTGAGACCTTTGTGACTCGAAAGATCACACGTGCGGCAACGCGAATCAAACTTGGACTTCAAAAGAAACTCTATCTTGGCAACATTGATTCCAAGCGCGATTGGGGATATGCCAAGGACTATGTTGAAGCGATGTGGTTGATGTTGCAGCAAACCGCTCCCGATGATTTTGTTATCGCGACCGGCGAAACCAAAACGATCCGCGATTTCTTGAGCATGGTCTTCGGTCAGTTGGAATTGAAATGGGAGGACTACGTGGAAATCGATCCTCGATATTTCCGACCTGCCGAAGTGGATTTGCTGCTCGGCGATGCGACCAAGGCCAAGCAAAAACTCGGTTGGACCGCTAAAACGGATCTTGCGGAACTCGCTCGCATCATGGTCGAAAACGACCTCGATTTAGCGCGACTTGAGCAGAACAATCTCAAGTTCGCGAAGTAAACACGTATTTTCATGTTTTCTAGAATCCAACGATCGATCCAGAACCAACTACTTCGGCATGGTCGGTGTATCTACCACTATCCGATTGCCCAGTATTTTCGTCAGTTCGAAATCGACTGTGTTTTGGACGTCGGAGCCAACATCGGACAAACCGGCGAGGAGCTGCGAAGGACTGGCTTTCGCGGGCACATTGCGTCGTTTGAACCTCAAGCAAAAGCGTACGCTGAGTTGGTGAAACACGCCAAAAACGACGTTGAGTGGTCAACCTATCCGTACGGCTTGGGCCATGAGAACTCGTCCAAGCAATTAAACATATCCGGAATGGGGCCAAGCAGTTCTTTTTTAGATCTTTCCAACGAAGCGATCTCGGCGGTACCTGGGCTTCGATATGTCGATACCGAGCAAGTGCAGACGCGAAGACTCGATGAAGTGTTCGACGAAGTCTGCGGACGATACAAAAACATTTATTTGAAAATCGATACGCAAGGTTACGAAAAATTCGTGATCGAGGGAGCAAAAGGCGTTCTCGAACGCATCACGGGACTTCAGCTCGAATTATCGCTGGTAGTTCAGTACCAGGGCGAGACGCCGGCCGAAGAAATGATCGCTTGGATTCGAACTTTGGGTTTTAGCCCATACTGGATCCTGCCTGGACATCGTAACCTCGAGACGATGCAGCTATATCAAATGGACGTGGTCTTTTTTCGCGACATCCAGAACGATCATCGCTTCGTTTCGCAGAACTAATACTTAGCAATGCGACTCATAATTACTGGCGGAGCGGGGTTCATCGGATCTAATCTGGTGCGCCGGATGGTCAACGAAGGACACCACGTTCTGAACGTCGATAAACTTACGTATGCTGGCAATTTGAATTCGCTTGCCGACGTTAGCCATTTGCCGAACTACCGATTCGCCAAACTAGACATTGCCGATGCGCAAACAACGCGCCGCGTGTTGCTCGACTTTTGCCCTGAGGCGGTCATGCACTTGGCTGCCGAAAGCCATGTCGATCGCTCGATCGATGGACCTCGTGAATTTATCGAAACCAATATCGTTGGAACGATGAATCTTCTACAGTCGTCATTAGAGTATTGGCGCACTCTTCCGGCAGACTTTGCGAGTCGTTTTCGCTTTCTTCATGTATCGACCGACGAAGTATATGGCTCACTCGGTGCCACGGGTTTGTTCAACGAAGAAACCGCATACGATCCGCATTCACCCTACTCTGCAACGAAAGCTTCGTCGGACCACTTGGCTAGGGCTTGGTTTCATACTTACGGTTTGCCGGTACTCGTCACCAATTGCTCGAACAATTATGGACCGTTTCAATTTCCCGAAAAACTTATTCCCGTCGTGATCCTCAAAGCGATTCATGGTGAACCAATCCCGGTATACGGCAAAGGCGAAAATGTCCGTGACTGGTTGTATGTCATGGATCACTGCGATGCACTTCGTACGGTTTTACTTAAGGGGACAGTTGGGGAAACCTATAACATTGGTGGTAACAACGAACTCAAAAATATCCAGTTGGTCGAAAAGCTCTGCGATATACTCAATGATCTCAAGCCAAAAGCGAACCGACAGTCATACGCCGATCAGATTGCGTATGTTGCCGATCGACCAGGCCACGATTTTCGATATGCAATCGATTCGTCGAAACTCCGACGTGAGTTAGGATGGACGCCAAAACAAGACCGACTCGCCGGATTACGCGAGACTTGCAAATGGTACTTGGATAATGCGGCATGGTGGCATCCCTTGTTACCTGATAGCTCGCCAATCAAACGGCGGGGGTTGATTTAGCGTTCAATGGTATCGGGAGCTTCACAAGCACTTTTGAAAATTCTTTCCAATCTGTATTGGCAGTTTGGAAATCAAGCGATCAGCATTCTAAACGGTGTCGTGGTGGGAGCCATGGTTGCGCGACATCTAGGCCCAGAGAATGTCGGCGTGCTCGCCAATGCCATGTCGTTAGTTGGAATAGTAGGTCCGATTCTTGCGCTCGGCCTTGATTCGATCCTGATACGCGAATATATCCAGACACCATCGTCGCGTTCCAGGGTGTTCTGGACGGTAATCTCAGCGAGATTCGTGTTATGCATTCTGGTCATGTTCGGGTTGTTCATAGCACTCAATTCCAAGCTTTTGCCAACAACCACGCGAGTCGAATATTTTGCACTTTGTTTTGCCTTTCTTAGCATTTTTGCAAATCCGCTCGCGATATTCAAATTGCTTTTTGACGCCGAAGTTTCCTCGAAGTACGCGATATGGGCGGCGAACGCAATTGTCTTGGTTTCTGCTTTTACTAAAGTATGGATGGTGTTTCAAGGATTCACACTTGTCGCCTTTGCATTCGTTGCCTTGGTCGAAATATTTGCGATCAATATCGCAACGTTTGCAATTGCAAAGCACAAACGCTTTGTCCCCGAATTTTGCCTCCCCTCTTGGACAACTTTTCGGTCCTTGATTGCTGAAAGTTGGCCTATGATGCTGAGCGGGTTATGCGTGGCGATCTACTTAAATGTTGATATGGCGATGCTGCGAAGCATTCGCGGACCCGCTGAAGCTGGAATCTATTCAGTTGCCGTGAGAATGTCGACTCTTTGGTCGGTGATTCCGACGATCGTTTGTGCTAGTTTTTTTCCGGCCCTGGCGGCATTGCATCGTTCAGACCGAGATCGATATTGGGTGCGGCTTCGAGATTTCTTCAGTCTCAACATCGCGATGTCGTATTTGTGCGTCTTGTTTTCGCTGGTTGTATTGCCGATGATGATTCGTGTGTTGTATGGCCCAAAATACGAGGCCTCAATTCCTGTTTTCTTTTGCCATATTTTTAGCATTATCTTCGTCTTCTGGGGAGTTGCTCGCAGCCAGCATTTGACACTCGAACGTCTTCATGCGTTTTCCATGTGGGCAACCTTTTGTGGAATGTTGGTCAACGTCTCTTGCAACTGCGTCTTAATACCGAAGTTCGGAGCGATGGGAGCAGCCGTCAGTACGCTGGCAGGTCAGTCAGTAGCCGCCCTCTTTAGCTCGGCGTTCATGCCTCGACACGCTTCCACCTTCGGCCTGCAGCTAGAGTCTATTTATTTGAAGAATTTTTTCTCGCGGTCGTTTTTCGAACTAAGGCGAATAACAAGGTAGCGAATGTCTTTTCGAGCACGTTTTCGTCAGGCAATCCTCCAAAGCTATCGCGCGCTTGCGGCTCGTCCATCGTGGCGACATGTAAACGAGTTGTTGTTCGATTGTTCGATCCGAGGACTTGGTATCCTCAATTACGAGAATGAATCGGTTTCCGGTGAATGCTATTTGATGGAGAACTTGCTCCCCAGGCTGATTCGTCGTCCCGATCCGTGCTTTGTCGATATCGGAGCAAACGTTGGCAACTATAGTTTGGCGCTGATCAAGGCGTTTCCGCAATGTTCTCTTCTTGCCATCGAGCCGCAGCCGACCGTTTTCAAGATCCTTGCCAAGAACCTTTCGCCATACACTAGGGCAAAGGCGTTGAATCTCGGCGCGGGCTCCTCGCTATCGGAGCTATCGCTCTTTAATTATGCGAACAGTGAACACACCGAACATGCGAGCCTTTACGCTGATGTTTTCAAAGATCTACGTCCGTCCGAAGCGATTCCAATTGCCATCCAAGTTGACCGCCTCGACACAATAGTTCAGGCAGAGAAATTTGGTCAGCATATCGATCTGTTAAAAATCGATACCGAAGGACACGAGTTCGAAGCACTGAAAGGATGTGAACGATTGCTGTCGGAAAAGCGGATATCGGCGATTCAGCTTGAATTCAATGATGTCAATCCTATCGCGGGCTACTTTCTAAGGGATCTAAGAAAACTTCTGCACGATTTTCGCGTATTTCGAATGTTGCCGCGAGGACTGTTAACGGTGTCTGAAACGCCGATTCGTTCAGAGCTTTTTGCCTTTCAGAATTTACTTTTCGTTCATAAAGAGTTGGAATTCAGAGTCTAAAGGCCAGTTCGGTTCAAGAATCACTGATCCATGACAACCTCACCTATCCTTCTTTTAGTCTTCAATCGTCCGGATCTAACGGCGACGATGTTTCAGGAGGTGCGAAAGGCACGCCCACAACGTCTCTTCATTGCGGCAGATGGCCCGAGAGTCGACAAAGCAGGTGAAGAAGAAAAATGCCAGCAGACTCGAGCGATTTTTCAGTCCATCGATTGGGATTGCGACGTGCAAAGGTTGTATCGAGATGCCAATCTTGGTTGCGAGATCGCTGTAGCCGATGCGATTACTTGGTTTTTTCAGAAAGTTGAAAGCGGAATCATTCTTGAAGATGATTGCCTACCTGATCCAAGCTTTTTTCCGTATTGCGATGAACTTTTGGATCGATATAAGGATTCCGAAAAAGTCGGCGTGGTTACAGGGAATAACTTTCAATGGGGGCGAAAGACAAGTTCATCGAGCTACTACTTTTCTAAATTCCCGCATTGTTGGGGGTGGGCAACGTGGCGCCGAGCCTGGAAATTGTACGACTATGAGCTTTCCGACAAGCCGGAAAACGATGCTGCGATTATCGGCAACTTTTCTTTTGTTCCCAAAGAAATGACATACTGGAAGTCGGTGTTTTCGAGCTTGCGAAGCAAGCAGTTGAATACGTGGGACTATCGTTGGGTGCGGGCTGTTTGGGCCGCCGGCTTACTTACGGCGACGCCGGAAATGAATTTGGTAAAGAACATTGGTTATGGCGAAGCGGCTACCCACACGCAGAAAGATCAAGTGGTTCCCGATTTGATGAGCATGCCGTTTCCGCTCATTCACCCTAAAGGTATTCAACAAAGTATGAAGGCCGATGCCCGTGTGGCAAACATCCATTTTGGGCTTTCCTTGCGGTTTCGAATTGTGAGAAAGCTGGTTTCATTAACAAAGCGTTGGTTGAAATGATGTCTCAAGCGAAAGAATTTGCAAACCGTCACTGTCCATTCGCAGTCAACATCCTAAAGGGATTCAGGAATGCGTATAAGTCAAGGAATGCAAAGCGTCGGATCCACGAGTTGTTGAAAGCGAATGATGAAATCAAGGTTGAAGTTGGCTCAGGAAACCGGAAAGGGATCCAAGGCTGGATCACCTTGGATATGTGCGCCGAGTCAGACTTGTTTTGGGATCTGCGAAACGGCCTTCCATTTCCTGATTCAAGTCTGTCAAAAGTCTACTCGTCACACTTTCTAGAACACCTTTCGTACCAAGAAGGGCAAGCATTTCTAGCGGAGTGTCTTCGAGCTCTAAAGCCTGAGGGCGTGATTTCGATTTGTGTACCTAACGCCCAGATTTACCTTGAAGCCTATGTCACCAACAAGAAACTGGATCATGACACGTATTTTACGTACGGCCCTGCGTACCGTCATACGTCCCGAATGGACTACGTAAACTATACGGCATACATGGATGGAGAGCATAAGTACATGTTTGATCGAGAAAATTTGCTCTACTTATTGACCGCAAAAGGTTTTAGAGACGCGCGGATGCGCGATTTCGATCCTTCCATCGATCGACAAGCTCGAGACTACGAATCTCTTTACGCTGAAGCGTACAAATAGTGTCACGATGAACTTGAGACTTTCGGCTCTTCCGCGAAATTTGTGGGTTGATTTCCGTAAAAATCGCAAAACACGGAACGTGAGATTAGCAGGTCCGGTCTCGCATCAACACGATGCACCGAGCCATGCCTTAGAAAATCCACCTTCGTTTGGATGTGATCTCCATCATTGAAACTTACATCGCGATTCAAACAGAGAACTTATCCTCTAAAACACGGCGTTTTGCTAGCTTAGCATGGAATTCGCGAATAAAACAACCCACAGATTCTGCGGAAGAATCTAATGTATTACGTCGAGAAGCGAATTTAGGTACGATCTGGAAACAGTATGAGTAAGCTTAACTATCTGGAAATGAGTCGCCGTGAAAAGCTCGCAATTGCTGCAAAAGGAATATCGATTGATTCGCCATTGGTGGTAGGAAGTTGCGCGACTCAGATCGCAACCGTGGATGTTCAGGCAATCTGTGAGAGTTACGCGAATCTATACAATATGGATGTGCGTCGTTTTTTTGACGGCATGACTTCGGTCGGAGTCTATCAATGCGATGCTTCGAGGCTCGTTTTCTTCCATCCACACTCGACGTCGGGAGACAGTGAATTCTACGAGCAACTTCAACAGTTTCCATGGTATTACATGCCTTGGAAATGGGAGCACGGAATCGCCGAGTCGTATGTTGCCGAAGGTTTAGATTTGCTTGAGATAGGTTGTGCGAAAGGGGGCTTTTTGAAAAAGCTCAATGGCACCATGGGGAAACGAGTTGGACTTGAACTCAATAAGGCCGCACAACGCGACGCTATTGACGATGGTGTCGATGTTCGCTGCGAATCAGTTCAATCGCACAGCGTTAGCAACGTCGAGTGCTACGACATTGTCTGCTCCTTTCAAGTAATGGAGCACATCTACGAACTACGTTCAGTATTGAATGCATCGATCGCTGCCTTAAAAGTTGGCGGAAAGCTGATAATTAGCGTTCCTAATAACCATTCTTTTATCAAAGATTTAGACAACGCACTCAACATGCCGCCGCATCACATGTGTTTGTGGGAGGAAGATTCGTTGCGAAGTTTGCAGAACTATTATCCACTTAAACTGGAAATGATCAAGTTCGAACCGATACAGAAATATCACTATGCTCACGTGATTGCCGCTGCGATCAATCGCAATATTCGGTACGAGATTTTTCGAAAGGTTCTGAGACGGATGTCGACCGTGATGCGAGCGCATATTTTCTTTGGCCTATTCCGAAGGCATATTCGAGGTCATTCAATTTTGGCGGTGTATCGAAAAGTAGAACTAGATAGACTTCGATGAAAATCCTTCACGTAGGCTACAGCGATCTGATGGGTGGAGGAAATATAGCAGCCTATCGAATCCATCGAGCGATGGTGGACGAGGGCTACGATTCGACGATGGTAGTCGCCAGAAAGGTTTCCAGCGATAACACGGTCATCGCGCCAGGCTTCTTTCGCTTCGATATCAGTCGGCGTTTACTTCATCGAGCCGGACGTTTAATGCATAAGATTCGGTTTGGACGAGGATCGAAGGGGCTTGAATATGATGCAATTGGAATCAACGTACAAAAAATTGCAACACGCCTTAAGGCTAACATCGTAAACTTGCATTGGACCCATTGTTCGTTCGTTGCCCTTCGATCTGTCGGCCAAACGGAAGTCCCGGTCGTCTGGACGTTGCATGATATGTTGAACTTTACCGGTGGGTGTCATTACACACAGGATTGCCGTCAGTTCGAACGGCGTTGTGGTGGATGTCCGCTGCTAGGAAATCTTGCATCATCGAACGACGCTAGTCGGCAGATCATGTCGCTTAAAGAAAAGTGGTTGGCCAAGAAGCCAGAAGCGATTGTCGCACCGAGTCGATGGATGAAGAAGGAAGTTCAGTTGAGTTCATTGCTTCGAAATCGCCGAGTGGAGCATATTTCATACAGCCTCGGAGAGCATTGGTTTGACGAGCTTGATCGCGAACGCATTCGACGTGAAATTGGCGTTCCAGACGGATATATGTCGCTCATGTTTGCATCCAATTCCGGCGCTTCGGACACGCGAAAGGGCTTTGACTTGCTAGACGAAGCGATGAAGATCATGCGCCGAAAATGGCCCGAACAGAAAATGGTTGTACTCGTGGCGGGCGGGCTAAAATCGAACGTACCTAAAACAATTCAGGATGGAGTCTTGCAGCTAGATCTTGGCCGATTGTCTGTTGAAACGGAAATGCGCCATGCATATGCTTCAGCCGATGTTTTTGTCGCGCCTTCACGGCAGGATAATTTACCGTTAGTCGTCATGGAATCGCTAGCGTGTGGTACGCCGGTAGTAGGTTTTCGCATTGGCGGCTTCCCAGATATGATTACGGAACCGGCTATGGGATACCTCGCCAAACCGTTCGATGTAGGTGAATTGGCCGATGGAATCCATGAAGCTGGGATGACCCTATCCAAAGATCGTTTCGATCGAATAAGAGGAGTTGCCAAAAAGATGTTTTCGTCAAGTAACATTGCTAAGCAATACCGCCAACTCTATGCTTCATTGCTGAACGATTAGATCAAACGGGTCGTATGCCCTCCATGAATTCGAAAATTGCAAACCTTTCCAAAACCGCGCTTATTTGTGGGATAAGCGGGCAGGATGGTGCCTACCTTGCAAAACTCTTACTTGATAAAGGGTACGAAGTTTGGGGAACATCGCGAGATGCACGTGGCTCTAGTTTTTCAAACCTAGGCTGGCTTGGGATTCAAGAAAAGACGAAGAACATATCAATGGTTCCCGAAGACTTTCGAAGTGTTTTCTCCGCCATCAAGAGAAGCCGCCCTACCGAGGTATACTTCCTGGCCGGTCAATCTTCCGTCGGGCTTTCGTTTGAAGAACCCGCAGAAACGATTCAAAGCATTACGATCGGCACGCTGAACGTTTTAGAGGCGTGCCGAATGGCAGATCATCCAATTCGACTTTATCACGCCGGATCTGGAGAATGTTTTGGAAATACCAACGGCGAGCCAGCCAACGAAAAGACTCAGTTTCAGCCACGAAGTCCTTATGCCGTAGCTAAAGCAACTGCATATTGGCTGGTAAGTAACTACCGCGAAGCCTATAGCACTTGGGCATGTACCGGAATTCTTTTTAATCATGAATCACCTCTTCGGCCAAGTCGGTTTGTAACTCAGAAGATTGTGTCTGCTGCCAAACGCATATCTACAGGCTCGCCCGAAACGTTGGAACTAGGACGACTAGATGTCGCCAGAGATTGGGGATGGGCACCGGAGTATGTTGACGCTATGTGGCGAATGCTTCAGCAGGAAGAACCTGAAGACTTTGTTATCGCGACGGGTGAAACGAATACTCTCCAAGCGTTTGTCGCTGAAGCTTTTTCAATCGTCGGACTTGATTGGAATCAACACGTAAAGCAGTCCGATGAGTTTTTTCGACCGACGGATCTGGCGATTAGTCGAGCAGACGCAGGGCGAGCCAACGAAAAACTTGGCTGGAAAGCTTCCCTTCGAATGCGCGATGTCGTGCAAAAAATGATGTCGGCGAGCTAATCAAAGTACATGGTGACGCGACCTTCAATTGTATTTGTCGCTTTGGGAAGTTTGGATTCGACGCTGGCGATTCGAGCCCGCCTTCTTGCGGAAGGGCTTGCTAAGCTTGGCTGGCAATCGCATGTGATATATCCGAAATCAGAAAGCGATCCCGCCCAAATCGAAAATGTACAAACGGAAGGTTTGTCACGACACAAGCCGCTCTTCGTCGCTCAGGTTGTCCAGAGACTACTGACTATTGCGCCTCATTTTGTCCATTTCCTCAACCCATCTCCGATCGCCACGATCATTGCCGGACTGATTAGCAGATCCAGGACAAAAATAGTCGGTGACTGGGAAGACTGGCACACAATGCCTACCGACCCCAGCATTCGCAATCCGATTTACCGGATCGCTGATCGATGGTTTCTTCGAAATGCCGACGTGATAATTACGTGTAGTCAGTGGCTTGCCGATCAGTTCGCGGAACTTCGAAATCGAACGGTTCATTATTTGCCATACGCACCGGTCCCAAAGACTTGGCCGTCCAAGGAGAATCCATTTTCGACGCCTACCGCTGTCTTTATGGGGAGCCTCCGCAAGCATTGGGATCACGCTGTATTGCTTCAAGCGATGGCGAACTTACAAAAACGTGGAAGCAAACCCAAGCTCTCAATCATTGGATCTGGCGAAGATCTTGAGAGTTGCAGGGAATATGCAACCAAGAATCATCTCGACAACATCGAGTTTGCTGGTCATCTCGATGATGCCACAATGCACAATGCGCTGTGCTGGGCACATACGCTGGTTTTTCCTTTCGCCAATAAGCCGCTCAATCTTGCACGATGCCCTCTAAAGGTTTTTCACTATGCGTCGGCTAAACGCCCAATAATTACAAGCCCGTATGGCGAGGTAAAAGAATTTCTCGGGGACCAAGCGATTTATAGCGATTGCACTCCTGAGGGATACGCTCATTCGATTGAAGCGATTATGAGCGGCGAGCGGTTACCTGATATTGCATATGCCGTTTCGGATCAAACTTGGATTCAACGAGCGAACACTCTTCAATCTATTCTGAGGAGTTATTTATGATGAATTCAATACTGGGCATCGTTAAGACGATATTTCATTTACTGATTCTTTTGTTGCCATGGCCGATTAAGAGACGCTTGTTGATCGCAGTCTACGGTTATGAGCTTGACCCTACCGCCTATATCGGCATCTCAATTGTCCTAGTCGAGAAGCTTAAGATGGCGAAGCACTCACGAATCGGCAATCTGAATATTGTACGGAGACTTGAGTTAGTCCAGTTGGGCGAGCGATCGACGATAGGTTCGTACAATCTTATAACGTGCATTTCTAAAAAGAACAAAGCACATTATCAACATCTCCCCGATCGTCGAACGGAATTGCTTTTGGAAGAGCATGCCGCGATTACGATGCAACATATCTTGGATTGCAACGAATCGATAAGGATCGGGCGATTTTCGACGATCGCGGGCTATCGTTCCCAACTATTAACGCATAGCATCGATACATATAAAGCACGTCAAAGCGCCAGTCCCATTCAAATCGGAGCTTATTGCTTTGTCGGCACTAGCTGCATTCTGCTGGGCGGAGCAAAACTTCCTGACCGTTGTATTCTAGGTGCCGGAGCGTTGCTTAACCGAGGATATGATGAAGAGTATCGTGTCCTGGCCGGCGTGCCTGCTCGGCCGGTAAAAGAATTAGATGATTCGGTATTGTATTTCCAGCGGCAAACGGGATTCATTCAGTGATCGGTCGGCGAAAATTGGCGCAATTCGCTTATAATGTTTGTCCCGTGATAAATCGCTGGTTTTGGAATGGAAATCAGTCAGTATGAAGCCATTGTCTAACGAAAAGCTCACCGCGCAAGAAAAGATTCAGACCGAGGCTCTGATTCGGTCGACTTCGAATCGAACGGGCCGATTTATCGCAATCGTTGCCTTTCTTTCGGGACTGGGACTGATGATCAATGTTAGGTTGGGCGTGCGACTGAGCTTGACCGAGCTCTTTACACCATTTTTGTTTATTGCCATGTCTTCTGGACTCGGTCGTCTATTAACGAATCGAGTCGTGCGCAATCTCATTGCGCTCGTCGCGCTCAATCTCATCGGTATTGCATTGAGTGACACGTTGAACGATGTTCCTTTTGAAGACACCTTGAAGGGCGTTGCCAAACCGCTGTTTATCCTTTTACTATTCATCAATTTTGGACTTCTCTTCGTTCAAAGTGTCCGCTTTATCATTCCGCTCGCGTTCGGACTCACGGCTGGTGCCATCCTTCATCTGGGTTTCAATACGGCTGACGATCTATACGATTTTTCGTTGAATTCGATGGAATACGCCTTCTTCGTTTTTCGCGCTTCACATGTGGTCAATTTAGGGACGGCAATGTCAGCGTATTTCCTTTACAAATGGAAGCCTCCACTCGCTGTACTTCCCATTCTTGCAGGCACGGTTGTGAGCGTAGCCTACTCAGGTCGTTCCGCGATCGTTGTTTGGCTATGCGCTACACTCGCCGTCGTATATTGCCTTCGTCCTTACGCGATCAATTGGTGGGAAGTGATGCACCCGCGACGAAAAATTTTTGGCTTTCTCATCGCGTCGTTCCTTCTCATGAACCTAAGCTACTTCACGTATATCCAACTGGTAGAGAGTGAGGTATTTCGGATGAGCGAAAAGCAGAAAGCTAATTTGCGGCAAATTGAGAATGACATTGGATACGGTCCCGTTGGTCTATTGATGGCAGGGCGAGCTGAAGTGGTTGGGTCGATTTTGATGATTCTTGATGAACCGATTTTTGGGCATGGTACGTCTTCGAATGCCGGCCCGTACTTTGTTCGAGCATATCGCATGGCTGGTCAAAAGAACGTCGTCGAGAATCAAATTGACGGAATACTTTGGGGAAGAATAACAACAGGGCACTCAATCTTCTTTCATGCCTGGGCTGCCAACGGAATACTTGTAGTTCCGCTTTGGATTTACATCATGGTGACGATATTTCGTGTTCTGGCTCTATTGATGCTATCGAAGGATGCTTACGTTCCGCTCTTAATTGTGCCTGTAATCGGATTGTACTGGGATATCTTCTTTTCGCCATTGAGTGTCCAGACTCGGGCCTGGATCCCGCTGGCACTTGCATTTGGCGCGTTCTATATTCCTGAACTCCAAGCTAAGGCAACGCATCAGCTTGCAATCCTTAACTCGTTAAATATTAGATTGCGAAGCCGTCGTCAAGGATGGCTTCAACCTGTTCTTCCGGGCACTCGATAATTCGGCATATTATTTAGCAATATGATCTCGGTTCTCATTTTAACCAAAAACGAAGAACTTAACCTTCCGTCGTGCCTGGAAGCGCTTCAATGGTGCGACGATATCGTCGTATTGGATTCGCATAGTACCGATCGCACTGTTGAAATTGCTAAACAAGCAGGGGCTCGAGTTTTTCAACGGGAATTTGACAATGAACGCGACCAGCGAACCGCTTCGCTGACGCTCGATTTCAAGTATCCGTGGATTTACAATCCCGATGCGGATGAAATTCCATCGATCGAGCTGATTCGAGATATGCAGAACGTCGCAGCCAGCGATGCAGCTCAACCCTGTGCGTTTCGCGTGCGATTCAAAACGATCTTCATGGGGCAATGGATACGACGCAGTAGTCTCTATCCGACTTGGGCCGTGCGGTTCTTTCGCAAGGATGCAGTATCGTTCGAGCGATCAATCAATTTGCGCTACGTGGTTCATGGTGAAGAAGGAACGTTTCAGTCGCATTTCGAACACCATACATTCCGCAAAGGCATTGCTCATTGGTTCGCTAAACACAACCGATATTCCGATTTTGAGGCTCAAGAGGGCTTGAAAGCTAACCGTCGTCAACCTCGCTTTAGAGATATACTGTCGTCCAAGCCGCTCATCCGTCGCTCAGCCCTCAAAGAATTTGCCTTTCGCCTCCCCTTTCGACCATTGTTGCGATTCGTCTATATGTATTTCCTTCGACTCGGCATTTTAGATGGACGGGCAGGGTTCCATTACTGTGTTCTGCTTTCGATCTACGAATACATGATCTCGATTAAGATGTCGGAGTTGCGACAGCGGAAACAAGAAGTCAAGAGCGAGTCGCAACTTTAGTTCGATGACATTTCCTCTAGATCTATCGCGGTATCAATCGGCGACCGCCTGGCCGACCAAAGTAAGAAGAACGCTTTGGCGATGCATTGAGCTATCGCTCTTTCGCTATAGTCCTAGCAAATGCTTTGGTTGGAGGCGGTTTTTATTGCGTCTATTTGGTGCCAAGTTAACTACGACATCCTACGTCTATCCGACGACCCAAATATGGGATCCAAAAATGCTGGAAATGGGTGAGCATTCGGCGATGGCATCCCATGTCGAATGCTACTGTATCGACAGAATCATCATTGGAAACCATTGCACGATCAGCCAGGAAGCATTCTTATGCACCGGCACACACGATGTTTCAGCTTATAACATGCCGTTGATCGTTAAACCCATTTATATCCACGACGGAGCATGGATCTGCGCACGAGCCTATGTTGGTCCCGGCATCGTTATCGGAGAGGGAAGTGTTGTCGCTGCATGTGGGGTCGTTGTTCGAGACACCGAACCGTGGACGATCGTCGGCGGAAATCCGGCTGCCTTCATTAAAAAACGCCTCGTAACCGCTGGTCCGCCGTCAGCCGAAGAGCGTCATGTCCAGTCGTAGTTCATTGACTTGCCTGCATTTTTCCGAGAGTGTTGATGTAGAACTCGGAGGCGTCGTGCGCTCGATCCTCGATCTTGTTCATGCATTGGATCGCCACGGCGTCAGCACAATTTTAGCAAGCCCCTACATTAACGCGGCCACTGCCCAAATAAGTGATAGCATCCAATCTCATGTTTTGCCCTCAGGAAAGTTGCTGATAGAATCCGCGAAGCATTTGATTGCGCGGAGCGATATCGTTCACTTGCATACGCCCTGGTGGACTACGAATCTCTGGTTGATGGACGAGGCGTTCAAACTGAAAAAGCCGGTCGTACTATCCAGTCATGGGATGCTCGACCAGTGGAGCATGAATCAGAAACGACTCAAGAAAAAAGCCTACCTTAAATTCTTTGCCGAGCGACGCTTCGCGAAGTGTACGTTTCACTGTACGGCCGTCGAAGAACGGCGACAGGTACTCGAGCAGGTCCGCCCGATTTCTGCCGAAGTTGTTCCGCTGGTCATCGATAAGCGTTATTTTGAAGGAAAGCTGCATCCTGATCCAGCACTGGCCGAGTGGCCGTTTCTTCGAACGCATAGAATGAAATTGCTCTTTTTAAGCCGGTTACATCCGAAGAAATCGATTGATGTCGCAATACGTTCGCTGGCACACCTTCCTGATTGCCTGCTGGTCGTCGCCGGAGCCGGTGATCCGAAGTACGTCAATTCACTTAAGCAACTATCGGTCGAATTAGGCGTTGCGTCACGAATCCACTGGCTGGGAAGCGTGCATGGAGACATAAAAGATTCACTGCTCGCCTGTTGCGATTGCATGGTCTTGCCAACCCAGCAGGAGAATTTCGGGCTCGTTCAAATCGAAGGCTTATCGATGGGAATGAAGGTCATTTCGACTTATGGTACCGATGTTTGGCAAGAGCTGAAACGTTGTGGCGCCATGATTGTCGATCGCACGCCCGAAGCGTTTGCCGATGCTGTGAATCAATGCTCAACGGATCAACAAGAACGAGAAGCACGCCAAAAGACCCAACGCGCTCGGCTGCTTGAATGGCTCGATCCAGACGCGACAACACGGCAGTATATTGCTCTATACCAAAAATGCATTGAAGCCGCTTCCAGCAAGAGAAAGCCTTCTGGTGTCGCGCGCCAGAATATCGTTTTGCACACGATTTCAAGTTTAGGCATTGACGCTGGAGGGCCATCGGAGTCGATTCCGTCATTGTGTCAGAATCTAAACCGATTGGAAAATGACTGGTCCGCTTGCATTTTGACAAAGTCCGTCGATGCTCGGAATCCTCGCGCGGATCTTTCGTGCACCGAAGTTGAAGAAGTCCCGTCAGATTTGAGTGCATCGCAATTGTATCGTCGGGCGAAACAAAAGATTGTTGATTTATCACCAGGCCTTATCCACGATCATGGGCAATGGCTGCCGATGAACCACGCTTCAGCGATCGCAGCACGCACGCTCGGTGTCCCTCGCATTGTAAGTCCACGTGGGATGCTAAGTCCTTGGTCACGAAATCATAAGCGATGGAAAAAGAGAATTGCGTGGTGGCTCTACGCCCGCGCCGATTTATCGAGTGCGACGATGCTGCATGCTACGAGCGAATTAGAGCTCAAAGAACTTCGAGATTTTGGCTGTAAACAACCTATCGCGATGATTCCCAACGGTGTTAAATTCTCTGAGGCAAACATATACGCGAAGGCCGAGCCACCCTACGTCCTTTTTCTGTCGAGAATTCATCCGAAAAAGGGGATCAAAGAACTACTGGAAGTTTGGGAAAAGATCCGTCCAGAAAGTTGGGAATTGAAGATCGCCGGCCCGGACGCAGACAGTTACCTCAAAACGCTCGGACTGTCCAATCGACCAGGCGTTCAGTATCTCGGCATGGTTCAGGGAGAGAAAAAGGCACGTTTGCTTGGTGAGGCGAGCCTCTTTGTATTGCCAAGCTACAGTGAAAACTTTGGAATTGTCGTGGCCGAGGCGTTGATGGCCAAAACACCGGTGATCGCAACAAAAGGAACTCCTTGGAAAATCGTCGAAGATCATCAATGCGGCTGGTGGATCGAAATGACTAGCCAGTCGCTCGAGCGTCAACTTCGTCTCGCGATGGAGCTTCCCGCCGAAGCGTTGCGAGCAATGGGAGAGCGTGGCCACGAGATGGTAAAGCGAACTTTCGCTTGGCCGAAAATCGCCGACGAAATGAGTCATGTCTATCGATGGATGCTTTCCGGCGATTCAATGCCGAGTTGCGTTAGGATACTCGAAAAACAGTGACCCGAGATCTGCGGCCTTGAATCGAAGATATATGTCGAAACCAAGAACGTCCGACGACGTTTGTGAAAACCATCGTACTCAAAAATACACGCTTTCGGAAAACGTACGGCGAGTGTTTTGGCTATTTGGAAGTATGTTATTTCGCATTACGCCACGTCCATGCTTTGCGCTGCGACGAGGGCTCTTGAGAGTGTTTGGCGCAGAGCTTGGTCGTGGCGTAAGAACGTATCCCTCGACGTTTGTCTATTTTCCATGGAACTTGAAAGTAGGAGACTATTCGTCTTTTGGCGAATGGGTGCTTGTCTACAACCTAGGACGAGTCACGATCGGCAATCGCGTCACCATTTCGCAAAGGGCTCATCTTTGTGCTGGTACACATGACTATCGAGTCCCAACAATGCCATTGTTGAAGCTACCTATTGAAATTGAAGATGATGCCTGGATTTGTGCCGATGCCTTTATCGGACCCAATGTACGTGTCGGCGCGCGTGCGATTGTTGCCGCTCGCGGCGTGGTCGTAAAGGATGCACCTGCGGACACTATCGTTGGCGGAAACCCGGCTCGAAAAATAAAGGCTCGCGAAGCGTAGGCGGTTATTTTGATCCGACGAATTGCTGAGTTAGTTAGTAGGAATGTCGTATTCCGTCGACGATTGCCAAATGAGTTTGGCGGCGGAAAAATGTACATTTCCCCGGCGGCTCGTCTGCAATACTGGAAACCGAATATCTATAGATTGGAACGATCGCTTTTTGACGCTGCGTCACTGTTGGTTCGACCGGGAGATACCGTGTGGGACGTCGGAGCAAATGCCGGAGTATTCGCGGTCGCGGCCGCTGGCAAAGCCGGCTCATCGGGTCGAGTAATGGCATTTGAGGCGGACGTATGGCTAGTGAATCTGGTCGCTCGGACGGCTCGCTCATTGAATTCCAACTACGCTCCGATCGATGTCGTCAATATTGCGATGGCAGACAAGTTGGGCTTTTCGGAATTTGCAATTGCTTCTCGAAGCCGAGCTGCAAACTATCTAATCAAGGCGGGCGGATCAACACAAGCAGGCGGGATTCGCGCAACGTACCGCGTCCTTACATTCTCACCTGACGAACTATTAAGCATTACGGACGCACCGCAAGTAGTCAAAATGGATATCGAAAGCGCGGAGATGATAGCCTTTTCTTCCGGGGCTCGATTGCTGAATGAAGTCCGTCCGCGAATCATCTGTGAAGTCAACGCGAGAAATCGCGAAGCTATCGCGAAGTTATTTCAGGCGAGCGACTACGTACTATTTGACGCGGATGGCTTGGCAGGCGGAGCTCGTCGTTTGGATGTCGCATCGCTCAATACGCTTTTTATTCCGTCGGACGACCCGTTGATAGCGGAAATCGAGAAAGCCTAGTTAAAGATAACTCCATGAAAAAGATTTTAATTGTCGGTGGCGCCGGATTCATTGGAACCCATGTCGCGATGTTCTACCTTCGAAGAGGTGAGAAAGTGCACGTCGCCGACAATCTATCTCGAAACGGATCTCGAGTGAACCTGGAGCTGCTGGAAGTCTTTGCGGCGACATCGCCTGGGAAATTAGTATTTCATCATCTTAATATTCGTGTTCGGCATGATGTCGAGACGATCATGGCTGAACTCAATCCAGATTTGATCGTACATACGGCCGCTCAGGTTGCGGTTACGACGTCGGTGGCAAATCCTCGTCTGGATTTTGAGATCAACGCTGTCGGTACGTTCAATCTCTTGGAAGCCTATCGAAACCTAGCGCCCGAAGCCTTTTTTATCTACGCTTCGACCAATAAAGTTTACGGTGGAATGCACGACGTCGCGATTGTTGAAGAAGCCAAACGCTATCGTTTTCGCGATCTCCCGGATGGAGCAGACGAAACATGTAATCTCGATTTTCACTCTCCCTACGGTTGCTCAAAAGGGGCGGCCGATCAATACGTCCGCGATTATGCACGTATCTATGGGCTTAGAACAACGGTGTTTCGACAGAGTTGCATCTACGGGACGCATCAATTTGGGGTTGAAGACCAAGGTTGGATCGCATGGTTTATCATTGCGCGACTCCTTGAGAAGCAGGTTACGATCTACGGTTCTGGCAAGCAAGTTCGAGACATCCTTTGGGTTGAGGACATGGTCGAGGCTTACCACGCAGCCTGGACGCTCGATAAAGGTGGAAGCGTCTTCAATCTGGGTGGTGGTTCGGCCAACTCGTTGTCGCTCATCGAACTCACCGAATTGCTCGACGAAGTTCATCCGAGCAAAACGGAGTTGAAATTTGGCGATATCCGGCCCGGCGATCAACCGGTCTACATCGCCAATTCAAATCTCGCCCGACGTGAACTCAACTGGTCGCCTAAAACGTCGCCTAAGCAGGGCATCGAAAAACTCTATGCCTGGCTTCGCGACCATCGACATCTTGTCGAAAAGGTATTGAAAGCCTAAAAGCACTTGTTATGCACTCGTTGCACTCGTTCCCAGGCTCGTGCCTGGGAACGCACCGCTTCCGAGGCTCCGCCTCATGCCCAGCCTAGTCCCTCCCCTCAATATCATTCCTTTCTATTCTGATGCAAAATAAGGCCCGACCGCTAAGCATTTTCGTACTCACCGGAAATGAAGAGCTCAATATTGCTAACTGCCTCGAAACGGTTGTGGGTTGGAGCGATGATATCTTTGTTGTCGATAGCGATAGCACCGATCGAACCGTCGAAATTGCAAAGCAATACACCGAAAACGTAGTGAATCATTCCTATGAGGATCACGCCAGTCAGTTGAGTTGGGCCTTCGAGAATTTGCCATTCAAGAATTCTTGGGTATTGTTTTTGGATGCTGACAATTGTGTGACTCCAAAGCTAAAATCGCTTATCGATTCGGTGCTCGCCAACGACGATGGAAAGGCGAATGGATACTATTGCTTGCACGAAGAGTTTTTCCGAGACAAACCGGTCTTGGGAATGAAGAAATGGTGGGCCAGGTTGGTGCGAAGAGAATATGCGACAATCGACAACAGCGAACTGGTCGACTACGGAATTAAGATCCAAGGCGAAGTAAAATATCTGTATGGTGCGATTGTCGAAAACAATCTGAAGGAAAAGAACATCGACTTTTGGATCGATAAGCACCAGCGATTCGCCTCGCGGATGGCAGCCGAAGAGATTTTGCGTCAATACGGATACTTGAAATGGTCAGTCGACGCCAAGCTTTTCGGCAATAGCGATGAGCGGCGAGTATGGCTAAAAAATGCTTGGTTTCGGATGCCCTTGTTCATTAGGCCCTTTATTTACTGGATTTATCGGTACGTATTCACTGGTGCATTCCTTCAGGGCAGGCACGGACTGACTTTTACCATCCTGCAAGCCTTATGGTTTCGACTTGTATGCGATTTGCGAGTCCAAGAATACCGCTGGATGATTCAGGAAGGAAAACTAACTCCTCAAATGCTTTGGGATAGGTTTGGAAGTGCGGCGCATTCAAAAAAGCACCTTTGAACCTATGTTTCTCGACCAACTCGACCCCCAAACGCCATGACATGTAGAACAATGCTCTCGTGTTCGCCAATAAGACGATGACCTATGGAAGTTGCTGAAGCCCCAATGGAAAAGCCGATCGATCGACTTTGGATTGCCATTTCTGTTGCAATCGCAATCGCCGTTTTGCCGCTTTATTCCGCCGAGTTGTATGTCTTAACCGGCCTTTCGACGTACCAATTCTTCCCGCTTGTCTATGCGTTCGCCGGTTACGTCGGTTGGAAGCGATGGATCAAGGCAGAGGGAACGATCGGGCATCGCCATGGCGCGAGTCTATGGCCCGAAGCCGTGTGCGTTCTTTTCGTCTTTGCTTGCCTGATCGTCCACGCTGGTTTGTTTGGACCGTGGCTTGGCGGCGCAGCCGGGTTAGCGGCCATCGCCGCAGGTATCTTTGCGGTCGGTCGCTTGCGTCGAGTTCAGCTATGGGACCTCTGGTTTTTACTTATCGTTTCGAGTCGTCTGCCGTTAAACTTGAATTTCAAGCTGGCATCGACATTACAAACAGTTAGCTCCGAGCTGAGCAGTCTTACGTTGGACTCGCTGGGGATTGTCCATTTTTTGGCAGGAAACGTTGTGAAGTTACCTACGGGCGATCTGATGGTCGCAGAAGCGTGTAGCGGCGTAATCTCCATCATGTCAATTATTGCGTGTTCGATGATTGTTGCGATCTGGAATGATCGTCCGTGGATTCACAGCCTCGTGCTCTTCGCGTCCGGTATCCTTTACGCGACTTTGATGAACGTCGTGCGAATTGTCACAATCGCAGTCGCGCAGGTGCTTTTCGATATTGATCTCAGCCATGGATGGGTCCACGAGATGTTTGGGGTGATGGTGTTTCTGGTAACATTTTCGAGTCTCATCAAAACGGATTATTTGCTCCTTGCAATTCTTGAGCCCGATCCAAATGTATCGACCGATGGCGATGCGTCGTCTCCGTCAGTTCTTGCAATGTTGCGAAAGAGAGTTAACTTTCGACTTTTTCCATCGCCGCCTCAAAAAGCGACTTTCAATGCGAAATCGAAAATCGCGACGGGCAAGATTCCCAAGCTGCGAATATACGTCGTCATGGGCTTTGCAGTGCTGGTTGGGATTTATCATGCGTTCGCGCTTTATACGAGCTATGTGCAAAGCGGCCTCAATACGACGGGGCTTGTCGCTGGCGTGATTGATTTCGATTTGGACATCGTGGCCGAAGCAGTTGCTCCTTGGAAAATCGTTAAAGATGAGTTGTTAGAGCGCGACACGATTTCGGAGCTTGCACCTTTTTCCAAATCGTACACTTTGCAGCATCCGGTCAAGGGGACGAAACTCACGCTTTCTTTCGATTTTCCGTTTTACCGTAAATGGCACGACCTAACTAAGTGTTACGTTCATAACGGGCTGACGATGAAGACTCGAGTAATCCATCGGGAAGCCGCCATTCCCGATCTAAACGATTGCCAATTCATCACTGCTGACTTTGTGAGCAAAACAGAGGGGTACGGTTATTTGATCTTTGCTAACTTGAATGAAGATGGACGCTTGGTTGCTCCTCCGCCCTATCTTGGCGATTTTGGATTCATGATCAACGAAATCGTGCATGTCTTTCAACAGCATCGTCAGGTAAGTCTCAACCCCAACAAGCTTTTTCAGGTTCAGGTTTTTAGTAAAGAGAGCAAGCCACCGTCCGATGAACTTCGGCAAGAAATGGAGCAATTGTTCTACAGTGGATTTAAGATCTTGCGCCGTCACCTTGCCGAGAATCATACCGGCGGCTAGTGCCGTGCTGCTGATGATTCTTGATAATGGTTTGCTCAATTTGCTATGTTATCTACAGAAGACAGTAAATCGATACGAATGAATGAAGCAACGGATCACAGCCAAACACATCTAGCCGTCCAGCGAGAGCGACGAGAGAATTTTCGTCGTGGATTGCCGGCCGTTGCATTGCTCGGTACCGCGGTATTCATCTTTCTCTTTGGCACGTTGATTGTTCGGCCACGGCTAGAAAGTAACTACCGAGAAAAATGCGACTTGGCCATGTCTGCATTTGGGATACTAAATCATGGTGGTGTTGCCGAAGATTCGACCGTTGGTGAACTTCCGATCGAAGAGCTTCGCCGTCAGCTAGATATCATTGCCATCTACTTGAAGCGCTTAACGGAAATGCAATCGGACAATTCCTTGGCGAGATATCAATCGGGGCTTGTTGCCGAAGCGTCATCGCAACTTTATACGCGAAAGGCTCTAGAGGCATTTCGATCGGGTGATACGAAAGAGTCTGAAGCCGCACGCTCCCAATCGTTATCCGAGCAACTTCGTGCCAAGGAAATTATGGAGCTTATCGCTGAGCTAGACAGTAAAGAGTCACATCAAGCGAAAGCGTGGCTCCTGGCTCGGACTTTGGAACGACCGGTCTATGAAACTAGCGAACTGGAGCGTCTGGCAAATCTGGCGCAAAATATTTTAGACTCGTCACCGGAAAATACGATCGCGATTGCAAGATTGGGACAGGTACGTATCGCGCAGGCATATGCCGTCGTTTCCGACCTCGATCGTGGAACTCGCGAAACGTACCTACGTGAAGCAATTGAGAGTCTTTCGTCAATTGAATCGCCATCTCTCGTGGAACAGGCTTTGTTGGCTGAAGCGGTCGATGCGTTCGATTCAGAGGCGGCTATCGAAAAATCGATTCAAGTCTCTCAGCGTTTTTGGATGAACACGGCCGCAAAAAGCAATTCGCCGGAATTAATCGCTGCCATGTTTGGCTGTCTGATACGTCAAGGTAGTCTGAAGGAAGCTCATGCTTTGATCGTTGAAAGATTCGCAGGTTTGTCGCCAAACGATCAAATCGTAGTTCGAGGCCTTTGCTCTGATTTTTGCCTTCGAAACATCGTTTGTCAGATCACTTTTCCAATAGCAGGACGCCGCTCAACAAGCATCAATGCGCTGAGTATTGCTGCACGACTTGACGCGACATCAGTGAAGTTAGTAGATACCTTAGAACAAGTCGTGTTATCGGATGAAAAGTCAGACGAGATCTACAGGGCCTTGAGTCTCGCCGTCCAGGAAGGAAGCGACAACGGATTGCTGCATCTTATCGTTGCTTTTCGTGCTGCGCTTAAGGAAAATTGGACTGAAAGCCGAGCGGAACTTCAGCAAGCGTTTCAAATAGATGTGTCGTTGGGAACCGTCGGAAGCGTTCTCGTTTCACGATTTGTGGATAAAGATATTGCGGATATCGCCTTCGGAATGCGTTTTCTCGAGCAAATGGCGCGAGTTGCCCCCGATTCCCTGAATATTTGGTATACACGCTCTTTGTTCTGTGAAAAGCATGGAGAATTGGAGAAAGCCGTCGAATGCCTCGAACGCATTCTGGGCAACAGCCCCCAAAGTGTCGAGATTCTTGACAAGCTTGAATCGCTCTATGTGCGATTGAACAAGTCAGCCGACATCCATCGCATTCAGCGATTAAAAAGCGAGATTCGCACCCCAAATCAAAAATGAGTTAGCGTAGTTTCGGATGTTGCCACGCATTTCAATTATAACCGCCGTCTACAATCGCGAATCGACTATTTCGTCAGCGATCGATTCGGTACTCAGTCAGCAGAACGCTAATATTGAATACATTGTCATCGATGGAAAGTCGTTTGATCGGACTCAGGAGATAGTTCAGAGCTATGGAAACCGGATCGACAAAAGCATTTGCGAAGCGGACGCCGGAATCTATGACGCGTTGAACAAAGGGATTCATGCAGCCACCGGTGAAGTTGTTGGATTCCTACACGCCGACGATCTGTTCGCTGGTCCAGATGTTGTAAGCAAGATTTCGAAATTTTTTCTTGATCCGTCGATCGATGCGGTATATGGTGATCTTGTTTATGTC
>JAWXCK010000204.1:0-7738 GCA_034408855.1 Pirellulaceae bacterium | reverse complement strand
ATGGGCCGAGCTTGCTCATCTTCGCTGAACCGCCGGATGCGGACCCGCATGTCCGGTGGTGTGGGGAGGGTCGTCCGGAAGGACGGCCCTTACCCGATTCCGGCTGCCGCAAGGACAAGCCCTTATGTGTAGCGGTTCGGCACAAGCCGCCCGGTGTTACCTAAGGTATTCAACGCTTTACCGGACGGCTCGCGCCGTTCCGCTACCTTTAACTTACATCATTCGAGGTTTACCCCCGCCCCTCACGTTTTACAAAAATGAATCGGAGAATTTCTTTTGCAGGGCGGCTAGTCCGCGTTCGCCGTCGCGACCGTCGACTACGACGTTGACTCGAAGTTCACTGGTGTTGATCATCAAGACGTTTATATTGGCTTCGGCCAATGCTTCGAACATTCCAATCCCGACGCTCGTGTGACTGCGAAGCCCAATTCCGCTCACCGATAGCTTGGCAATATCTTTACTGCCGCTGATCTTACGAAATTTATAGTCGAGCTTCTTCAAAACGTTCAAACAGTCGTCGAGTTGCGTTTCGGGGGCAGTAAAACTAATGCTCGTTTCGCCTTGATAGCCGTCGTAACTCTGGACAATCATGTCGACAAAAATACCTGCCGACGCGACTTTGCTGAAGACATCGGAAGCGAGTCCAGGTTGATCGGGCACACCGGAGAGAGTGATTCTTGCTTGATCACTGGTCATCGAGATATCGACCAAAGTCAGCTTCTCCATGTTCACACTTCGCAAACGTTCGACGATCTCATTGAGCGAAAGATTCGAATCGTTTCGGTGCTTAGCGACGTCCCAGACGTTGGCGTCTGGTGGACTTTGATGAAGCTGAAACGCATGGTGGACGGCGCGAAGGGCGGCGAGCGATTGGTTGCGCTGGACGATGACGCTAATTTTAATTTCGCTGGTCGTGATGATCTGAATGTTGATACCAGCCTCAGCGATGGCATGAAACATTTTTTCAGCAACCCCGGTTTGCTTGGCCATTCCGCGACCCACGACGGAAACCTTGGCAACGGCATCGTCATGAGTCACGCCTTCGGCCCCAACTATCTTAGCCGCTTCGTTAACCGCCTTGAGTGTCTCCTTCAATTCGGAACTTGGAACGGTGAAAGAAATATCGGCTTTGTTTTCTTGGCCAATGTTCTGGACGATCATGTCGACGGTAATTTTTCGATCGGCTAAGCGTTTAAAGATTTCAAAGCTAGTTCCAGGTCGATCTGGCACTCCTTGAATGGTCAATCGAGCTTCATCTTGTGTCAGTGCAGCTCCGCAGACTCCGACGCTATCCGATTCTGGCGACGAGACGATCATCGACCCAGGCGCATCCGAAAAGCTACTTCGAACGCGAATCGGAACACCGAATTTCTTCGCAAACTCGATCGAGCGATTGTGCATCACACCGGCTCCAAGACTAGCTAATTCGAGCATCTCGTCATAACTGATAAGATTCATCTGCCGGGCTTCGGGAAGCAACCGAGGATCGGTCGTATAGACTCCATCGACATCGGTGTAAATTTCGCAAGCATCGGCTTTCAGAACAGCCGCCAATGCGACAGCCGTCGTATCGCTTCCGCCACGTCCAAGCGTCGTAATGTTCAGCTCTTCATCGACACCTTGAAAGCCAGCGGCGATGACGATGTTTCCGTCGTCGAGCAGTTTTCGGATGCGGTCCGTTGAAATCGTCTTGATGCGTGCTTTGGTGTACGAGCTATCGGTTTTGATCCCCATCTGGGCACCGGTGAGCGAGACGGCTTTGTAGCCAAATTTATGAATCGACATCGCCATCAAAGCCACACTGACTTGTTCGCCAGTGCTGAGCAGCATGTCCATTTCACGAGCAGGCGGTTCTTCGTTGACTTGATGTGCTAGATCAACCAACATGTCGGTGTTGTGTCCCATCGCACTGACGACAACAACGACTTGATTTCCATCTTGCTGAGCGCGAATCGCTTTGCGAGCAGCGGCCGCAATCTTTTCGGGAGTTGCTACGCTGGTGCCGCCGAATTTCTGAACAATGATAGGCATGGTTCGATGATTGAAACTGAGTTAGAAAAAGGTGTGAATATAGTTAGGTACAGTACGCGCTCGAACCAACAAGGTTAGTCGCTACTTTGAAAAACGCTATCCTTGAAATCGCCCGCGAACGAGCGTCTCGATAAGTTTCCATCCTTGCGGGAAAGCGATCTTGGATGCGGCGGCAGCTACTTCGTCGTACGTTGTCGCATTGTCGGGCTCGATATCGCTGCCGCAAACAGCCAATGGCACCATTCCGTGGGAGTGCTTTTTTGTAGTCACCGGTGTTGGATGATCGGGCATAACGAGAATTCGATAATCGGGATATTGACGCAGGGCTTCGTGAATGGGCCGAACAATATGCGAGTCGATGGCTTCTAAAGCTTTAATCTTTTCATCGACGCGTCCTTCGTGACTCGCTTCGTCAGGAGCTTCGATGTGTACACAAACGATGTCGTATTTGGCCAGCGCGTCGATTGCCGCTTGCCCTTTGCCGGCGTAGTTCGTATCGAGGTAGCCGGTCGCACCTTCGACTTCGATCCGATCCCACCCGATCAAAGCGGCAAGTCCTCGTAACAAATCGACAGCCGTAATCATCGCGCCCTTCATCGCGAATCGCGATTCAAACGACGGAAGAGCCGGCGCGCCGCCTAAACCCCAGAGCCAAAGGTTGGTTACCAATCGTCGATTGGCAGCCCGTCGAGCTTGGTTAACCGGATGTTCGGCAAATAGAGCAACACTCTCGTCCATGAGTCGGCTTAACAAATCGCTTCCGGGACCACGCGGGAAGTTGTCTTGGACATTCATGTCGGTTAGGTCGTGCGGTGCAGTGGTTCTGGTGTCTTTCGAAAAAGGAGCGTTCTTGTGACTCGCATTTCCACGATAGAGAAGGAGATTGCGGTAGCTGACGCCGGGCACGAATTCTAACTGCGAACTTCCCAAATGCTGTTGAGCGGTCTGCAACAATTGTCGTGCCTCGTCATTGCTGACGTGATCGGCAGTAAAATCGACCATGACTTGATCTTGAATGGTTACCAAATTGCATCGAACGGCCCAATCATCGGGGCCCAGTTCGATCCCTCGTGCCGCCGCTTCGATCGGAGCTCGACCCGTAAAGTAAACATCCGGGTCGTAACCGAGAAGGCTCATGTTGGCTACTTCGCTGCCCGGCGTATACTTGGCTGGAACATTGTCCGAGCGGCCGACGATGCCCGCTTTGGCAATTGCATCCATCGCTGGCAAGTTGGCGACCTGGAGCGATGTTTTACCGCCGAGGCTTTCAATGGGATGATCGGCACAACCATCCGGAATGACAATGATAATTTTTCTAGACATAAACTATTCAGGGTGTGAGGCATCTCCGAGACTACGCGTGGTGTTCTCGAAGTGTCGAGGTTCATTATTTTTCCATCACGCGAAGACGTATGCTCTTCCCGTGAACCGTCGGCAGTTTCTTAATCTTATCGAGCGCATCGCGGGCTGATCCCTCGGATGCTTTGTGCGTCATGATGACCAAGGCCACGGTTTTGTCCGCTTCGGTTGTCGAGGCTTCATGCTGGATGACACTCGCGATCGAGATATCATGCTTACCGAGTATTCCCGTGATCTCGGCCAAAACTCCAGGTTGATCGGAAACACATAGTCGCATGTAATACCGGCTGGTCAGTTGCTCGTAGGGCTTCATCACAATTGCCGATTCTCGCTGTGACCATAACTCGAGCGTTCGAAATGTGATGTCTGTTCTTCCGACGGCTGTATCGATCATATCCGCAACGACCGCCGAGGCCGTCGGCATCTGACCTGCACCTTGACCATGAAAAAAAATGTCGCCGACTGCATCGCCAACGACAGTGATCGCGTTGTAGGCACCGCGAACTTCGGCCAGCGGCTGCCCTTTACGAACTAAGGTCGGAGCGACAATCAACTCAAGGCCACCGTCAGTCAGTCGGGCACTGGCAACTAGCTTGATGCGATAGCCGAGTTGCGATGCAAACTGCAAATCGGTTAGATCAAAAGTGTCGAGCCCCATCTTAGGAATATCGCGCCAGTGCGTCCTAGCTCCGAAAGAAAGATGAGCGAGGATGGCCAGCTTTTGAGCTGCGTCGCTCCCATCGACATCCATCGTCGGGTCTGCTTCGGCGTAGCCAAGTTGCTGTGCCATGCGAAGCGAGTCCGCATACTCTTCGCCGCGCTCTTCCATTTGAGTCAAAATAAAATTGCTGGTGCCGTTTAAGATGCCGCGAAGTGACTGCACTTGATTTGCCGAAAAGCACTGGCTTATGTTGGCGATGATCGGAATTCCGCCAGCCACCGATGCTTCGAAGGCGATCGAGCGACCGAGACTTCGGGCTTTGTCGAACAGCTCAGGGCCATGTTCGGCCAGCAGCGCTTTGTTGGCGGTCACGATATCCTTGCCAGCTTCTAAAAGCTTGAGAGCAACCGTCCGTGCTGGCTCCAAACCGCCGATTAACAGTGCAACAACCTTGATGCTCGGATCATCGACAACGTCCTCGATCCGATCCGTGAGAATCCCTTTGGGTAAGTCGATTGTCCGTTCTTTGGTAAGGTCGTGTACAACGGCTTTTTCCAGCCATAAAACGCGACCGGCATGTCGAGCCGTTCGATCACCGTGGTCCAAAAGCAGTCGGGCGACGCCTGTCCCTACCGTTCCCATCCCAACAATAGCTACACGTGTCTTTTCCATTCGATCTACTTTTTCAACGTTCTGTTTGCTCGACTTCGGTTTTTCATTGATTTTTAGAGACATCAACCTGCCCGAAAATGGCAAATTCGTCACCCAACAATGGGTAGGCATACTAATTCAAGAGGACGTTTTTGGGTATCCGTCTTTGCAAAGCCGATCGTTAACGCCTAAGATGTTTTACGCTAGCTTGGATGCGTGTGCTACGGAGAGGACGTTTGTGGTACGGTTGACGAAAAGGATCGGTGACTTGAAAAGGCTGAAATCGTGGGCCCTATTGGGGGCAATCGCAGCTCTCATATTCCAAAGCGGGGTAATGCCTGCCCATTGGAGTTGCTCGGGTTTCGCTTTTGCATCCGATGACGCGAATTCGAAAGAGGCGAACCTGAAAAAACGGGTCGCCGAGCTGATCGAAAAACTCGGTAGCGATCATTATGCCACGCGTCGCCAAGCCCAAGAAAGTCTTCAGCAGATCGGCGTTTTAGCCCTCGATCAATTGCAAGCTGCCATTTTGCATAGCGATCCTCAGATAGCCTCGACTGCCCGCTATTTGGTTCGCAGCAGTTTTACGAACTGGACCAATGATACCGATCCGCTCGAAGTTCGAAAGCTGCTGGAGCATTACAGTACCAACGACGAAACCTATCGGGAGGAAAGAATCAAGTTGCTGGCGGCGGTCAGCTTTGATCGCGGGCTACCTTCGCTCTTGAGAATTGCTCGATATGAAGTTTCAGGAAGGCTTAGTCGGCGAGCGGCACTTTCGATTTTCGAAACCACGAGCAAACTACCCGTTCGCCGCACCGATGCGCAGACTCGCCAGCGATGGGAAGCCGTTGTAGCCGCAGCTTCGCAAGGAAAAAATCAAGCTTGCCAATGGTTGAACGAGTATGCCAGCATGAAGGTAAACGCATCGGAAATGAACGCGGAGTTCTGGGTTTCCGCCGTCGAAAACGAATCGCGATTGTTCCAAGAAAAATCGATGGAAACCAGTCGCGAATTGCTCGTCGAGTTCATTCGCTTCACGAGTGAACAGTTGGCTGAAAACAATCGTTCGCTGGAAGCATTGCAGGTTGCAAGCAGGCTATCCGACATCGAGTATGAAGATCGCAATCGCCTTCCTCACGCGCTCGATCTTTGCGTTTGGGCCCTCGACCGTGGCTTTCCGTCCATTGTGATCGAGCAGTGCGAGAAACCGTGGATCGCGTCGATCAAACATGCGTATCTCGACTACCTTCGCGCTGAAAGCTACCAGCGTTTAGGCGAAGCGAAGCAAGCTGACGAATTCGCCAATCGGGCGTTCCTGCGAGGCAGCGCCGCTGAGAGCGAATTTTCAATGCAAGATCGCGAAGCGAAAGCCGAGTTTCTCAATTATCGACAACAGTATGTATGGGCCGAACGAGAATACCGTGCCGCCTTAAAAATCGCCGACCCACACGATGGAGCAACACTGGGACTAACGCGTTCCCTAGCTGCTATGTTAGTCGATGGCCAGGATTACGCGGCTGCGGCGGAAGTGATGAAGCCGTTTGCCGATCGATTCAAAAGAGAGCCTGCGTTCGCTCATGAAATTGATCGCGATCACAAATTCAGCCGCGTGAATAGTTTGCTCGAAGAGGAAAAAATAGGTTCCTATTCCGAACGTTACACTTCGAATTTTCTGTACTATCGTGGTTGGGACAATATGAGATCGGGAAAACTCGAAGATGCCAAGCAGGATTTGCGTAAGGCGTGGAAGTTGGATTCATCCAATATCGATATCGCGATTACGATGTGGAAAAACCGAAGCGACGAAGCATGGAATCGAGAAAGTGAGTTAGCGGTAGAACAAGCCGTCAAACAATTTCGCCAAGCACTCCCTAAACTAGAGCGCGAAATACAATCAAACGCACCGAATGAATTTGCCTCTTTCCAGCTCGACTATGCTGAAGCCCTCAATATGTTTGCGTGGACGCTGGTGTGTACCGATCGGGAACTCGATGCGGCTCTTGAACACAGCCAACGGGCATGCCGACTTATGCCAAACTCCGCAGCATTCCTTGACACTCTGGCTAGGTGCCTTTTCGAGAAAGGGCGAGTCGATGAAGCTATTCGAACGCAAAAGGAAGCCATTGCCTTGGAGCCTTACTCAAGAGAAATCCGTCGCACCTTGGAAGAATACGAATCTGCACCTAAAAAGCCGTAGCGAATCCCTCTGAGATACGCGACGACTGATTCTCTTTTCGAACTACTTGGATTGGCGACCCATATTCGCAATGGACTTATCGGCAGTTTATCGGCATACTTTGATTGTTTGAAAATGCCGATAGAATGCCGATAGAGGAAGGATAAATGCGATTATTTGCGCCGAATTATACGATTTCAAATACTACAGCCAGTGCTCTAGTGCGAATCGAATCCGTCCGTCAACAGATTGAGTTTCTGCCAATCCATCCAGCACTTCTCGCAGCGCTTCGAGAATCGGCCAGGCTATTTTCGACGCATTACTCGACGTTGATTGAAGGCAATCGACTCACGCAAGAGCAAGTCGATAAAGTTCTCGCAAATGCTCACCATTTTCCGGGGCGAGAGCGTGACGAAACCGAAATCAAAGGCTATTACGCCGCATTGAGTAAACTAGAGACAATGGTGGCTCGCAAAAGCACGGTAACTGAGCTTTGCATACGAACTCTTCATGCTCTTTTAATGGGTGGCGGCAAGAAGCGAGTCAAACCAACCGACTTTCGAGATAGTCAAAACGTGATTCGCGATTCTTCGACCGGACGAATTGTCTATATGCCACCGGTAGCGGACGATGTACCAAAATTGATGAAACAGCTTGTCGCGTGGATCAAAAGATCGGCTCTTCCGCAAAAGCTGTGGGTCAAAATTGACCATTTATCGTTACGAATAGAAAACCGAAGTTTCAACGGACACCCGTTCCGCATTGGATTTTTGAGGCATCACTCCGATGTCCAAAGTTGAAGAAAAACAACCCACCAGACGATCAGTCCGGCGGGTTGCCGAGCGCCTTTGGCGCAT
>JAWXCK010000203.1:0-6933 GCA_034408855.1 Pirellulaceae bacterium | reverse complement strand
ATTTCCGATCAGAAAGCGAACCTTGGTTTTTGCAATCACTCAGTCCAGTGTTTTCCTTGTATTTCACGGCTAAAATCGATTGCGGATCACGAAAACCACTTACAGGTTCTGCGGAAGAGCCAAATGTTTCAATACGTGAGATTGGCGCTGACGTAAAAATTAGCGCCTGGCTGAAAAATCGATAGGCCGTTTTGCGTTCGGAAATCGAGATGTTCACGATAGCGTCTATCCAGGAAATTCTCGACTCCGGTAGCAATTAGCAAGTGATCATTGAAGAGCGGCCTGAATGAAGCCCGCATGTCACAAGTGACGAAGCTTGCCGTTTGAGTTTCCAGAAGACTCGTCGCGATTCGCTTCTGTTGATTGACAATACGTGAAGACAGTTCGAATTGCCATCGATTGGCTGGACTTGTGTCGTGATATCGCAGCCCTATCCGCGTATCCAACGGAGAAATTCCAGGCAGTGGTTCAGAGCTGTTTCCGGCTATGCCGCTAAATAGGCCTCGGACTTGCCCAAGTATCTTTTGGCTTGGATTGCCTTGGCTGCCTTCCGTTGTCGCGAATCGGCCGTTTCTAGTTCGGTCGCGTCCATCAACGTACCTCGTATTGAAGAATGGCGTCAATGGGCTTTCAGGAAACAAATCAGCAAAGTACTCGAAACCAGCAAGTGTCGCTAAATCGGTATTCACATATCGCAAACTTACCTGGCCAACGTTTCCTACGGGCGGAACATACTGCACAGATGTATTTTCAAAGGTGATGTAATCGAAGCCCCAGGCATGAAAGGCCCGCATGCCAGTTCGGACGGGTGTGGTTCGATACTCCCAGCTCACATCCAGTTGCAGAAGTTTTTCGTTCTTCAACGTTGGATCACCTGTTACATTGTTAAGTCCGTTCTGCAGTAATAGCATAAACGGCTGTGCCGCGTACAATTCGGTGAGTGTCGGAGGGCGTTCTGCGAAACCAAGACTAATTGAGTTGGTCAGTTCGTCACTGTAGCTCTGCTTTGCGGACATGAATGCGCTTAGTAACGTAAAATCGCGTTTATACCGATTTGTTCCGACGATCTCCGCGTAACTAGCCGGGTTTATATCTAATCCAACGGAAGCAAGTTTTTGTGCATCATCCGTGATGTCGGTTCCTGCATAGTCAATTCTCGCACCGCTTTTTACAGTTAAACTCTCGTTGATCGATTCCTCGTATTCAACGAAAAGTCCAGGATTCGCTTGGTAAGATTCCGGAATCGGAGAATTGCGATTTGAGAACGGAATTGGGAGGCCGAGACTGGTGCCACTCGAAATTTCATTCAACTCTTGCTTGATAAATCGCAAGTCGTGGCCCATCGAAAACTTGTAGGCCTCTCTGTCTCCTCCACCTAAAACAAATTTCTGCCTATAGCCGGTCGACATCGAGTCGACGTCGGTAAATCCTGTGTACGAGATGAGATCGAGAGTTGGAAAGAAAGGTCTCTTTCTAGGGTTTTGTGCGTTGCCGTTAAATCGGGTGCGGTTGTACCATACCTCGGTTTCAAGCGCATCCCAAAATCCCATATTGCTATGTGTATGGGTCACCTCGTAACCATCAGTGACGAGATAGTTTAGATCAAAGACGTATCCAGGAAAAACTACATTGGTTTGGTCCAATCTCAATACGTTCAATTCAACCGTGTCGTTTGTCCAGTCGCGTCCAAGAGCAAGGGTCATTTCATTGGACTGGTAGCTCGAAGGAATGGAAAGTCCGCCTCCAGCCTTGTAGTCCCCGCCGGATCGCGTTACGTAACTGAACCTTCCTCCCCAATTGGCATTTCCCAATAGAGCACTCTGCTGACCAAGAAACTGACTACCGTTCGCCCGATATTCAGCTCCTGTACTTCCGTGCGATTCAAACCCATTTTGGAAACGAGGGGATCTAAGAAGTTGTATGTCGGTGAATGCGAAGCCTGGTCCAAAAAGGGAAGTGAATGGGCCAGGAGTAATCGTGACGGATTCGACCTGACGGGAATCGAACTTACTTAAAATGGTATCCAAATCAACCCGAGCTGGAACCCAATGTGATCCCGAAGCAGCCAGCGAACCAATGCGAGCGCCACGAATACGTGGGTCGTTAACGATTGGCGTTCGAGCTTGAACGCCAACACTCAAGGCAGAGGACGATTTCCTCAGAAGATTGCCAAGATCCGTCGAAGCTTGAGGTAATGCTTCTGCCCCCGAAACAACGTCACGAGATCCAAATGAGCCGGCCGTTCCAATTGCAGTCGCTGCTCTCGTCCCAACGGTAGCCGGACGCGAAGTCGCACTCGCGTTGGTTCGAGCACCCTCGGTGTCAAAGTTGGCGGTTATTCGCGGTTCAAGTAGCGGCGTTGGCTGCAGCATGGATGCTTGCACTACCGGTACACGATCATTATCGTTTTCCGCCGAGTTGTCTTGACCTAAAAACTTTACCAAGCCGTCAGATGAATTGTGAGATTCATCCTTGTCTTGATCCGTCAGATATACGTGCTCCGCGGTACGAAACGAGACTTCAACTTGCTCATTTTTGCTAGCGTCGGTTGAACTATCTAACGTTGCATCGTTTGCATTCAGAAAGGATGCATAAACAATGAAAATCACAAAGCAAACAAGGGGTTGCCACATGCCGTTAACAGTTTTGACAACCATTTTGCTTGTAATCCGAACGTTTCGAGTTGTCTTACCGGAATCCGTAGTCCTGCGATTCCTTCACCCTTACATTCGGTTTAATTGATAGAATCCGGCAGAAAAACCCTCATGAGTGGTAAAGTCAACGTAGCTTGTCTGCATTGTGCATCCGATCGTGCCGCACCTGTAAGGTTCCAACGGTTGACATAAAAACGCTCGATCTCGATCGCTTAGATTACATGCCATTCGTCCAGCGGATCGATGAACTCGGAATCGAGATCATCGATAATGGCTTCGATTGCTGCTGCTTCGGTGTTTGGTTCCGATAGCGTCGATTGATCATCCGAGCCAAGTTCGGCCATCACGCTTTCTATTGCCGCTACCATTTCCAATATTTCCGAGGTGAACTGCTTCTTAGGTTCGTTTTCAATGGTTGATAGTGAGACTGAGCGTCTCAAATTTTGTGACACTTGCAGTCCGCCAATGAAAGGGACGTTGGATTCTAGCAGACCTATGGTTGGCGCAATGATGAGGTTGGTTGACGCTGTAAAGAATCGCAATAGGCCTGGCGAGCTGCGAGTCTGACTTTGATTGACCAGCGATATATCGAGCGGATTTACTCGACCGTCCTTATTCACATCAAAAACATTCGTGATGCCAACCGAGTTGATGGCTGGCGACTGATTGATCGGAGAACGGTGCAGACGACGATCGGATTCGTCCGAACGAACTATGATCGGTGTGCCTGTGTTTCCAACATTGAAATCTCCGATGGCATTTCCAAAATAGAATACGTCATTGTTGGCTAAGTTCGTGTTGGCATTGGCAAGTACCGTGACACGCAGCCAAGTATTGCGGATTGCATTGTCGGCAAACTCGATCTTGACGCGTGTCGCTCCGCTTGTACCACCACCTGGAATGACGCTTATCGTCGGTACTGCACTGGTAGAGACGAAGCCTGTCGAGTTCATTCCGTTCCACATGGCAAATTGAAAATCGCTGACGCCGATGGTCCCGAGCGTCCCAGAAAGATCGACCAAGATTCCATTAAGGCCACGAACATAGTTGGTGTAATTGCTAAACGAGGCTGTTTGTCCAGGCAACAACGCCGTCTTCGTCGTATCGATCGCGTTCGTCGGATTTCCTGAGCCGTTACCAAAGACGGTACTTGTTGAACGATGGTAAAAAAGCTTGCGGTCGGCAACGGCGGTAAACGAGGTGATCGCAATGGTGAACGTCTTAACCGTTGAAAGATCTGTCCCTCCGCTTTGCGTACCGCCATTGTCGCGGACTCGTACATTTACGTTGGCCGTTCCACTTGTAGTCGACGACGGCGTATATCGGAGCACGCCACTGGTATCAATCGTCGGTTGGGAGGCGAAGATAGCCGAGTTGTCGTTCGTTACCACGAAATCCGTGATCGTCTGAGCTGCCTCATCCGAACCACCACCTGGCTGGAATCCGAAAGCAAAGCCGGTAACGGATTTCGCACCTGAACCAACTCGCGCGCTTTGATTAGCTCCGATCGAAATCGAAGGCGCATCGTTCACTGCGGAAATCACCACGAAGAAATAGTCGAAATACGTATCCGAACCTCCGTTGGCTGTCCCACCGTTATCTTGCAAGGAAACCTTGAGGGAAGACGAACCTGAAGCATTGAGCGCCGGGACAAACGTTAGCCTGCCTGTTGCATCGATCGTAGGTAACGTTTGAAACAAAGCTGGTGTGAATGTTGTGACGACAAACGGCAACCGTGTTTGGCTCAATTCGAATGAACCACCGCCGTTGGTTATTCCAGTTACGAAATTCGCATACGACAGACTTCCAGCATCCTCATTGAGAAAGAGTTGGCTGGTAGGAATCAAAAAGGATGGCGGATCATTTGCAGGCGTGATCGTCACGGTAAACGAACGGCTAATAACGCCATTGTCCGCCGACGTTCCAATCGATCCGTCGGCTCCGGGATCCGTTACGGTGACCGTAATGACTGAAGTTCCGCTTGCATTGGCAACAGGCGTGAAGTGCAATGCACCGGTCGTACTCAAATCTGTATACTGGACGGTCGGATTTGGAATGATCGAAGGCTGAGAGCTAGTTGCGATAAAGCTCAACGGAGTCGTTCCCGCTCGCCCGCGAGCGATACCCGAAAGCGATATCGTTTGCTGACCCGCATCTTCCAGAATAGCCGCTGGATTAGCAATCGCGTTAAGAGTCGGCGGAAGGATTGCGGATTTGATGATGAAGTCTAAACCAACAGCGCGATTTAATCCCGTTAACTCAACCCGATGTGTTCCGTTGACGAGAGTGTTCTTGAGAACATACAGAGTATCGGTTAATTGCGGAATTGTAACGATGTCGATGGTGCCTGTTCCGCCAGGGCCCGAAGTATCGTTGTCAAAGTTTGCAACTACCAACGGCATGCGCTGCGCCAGTGTGAATTGAGCTAATCCTACGTTTTCAAGCGGTTGGAACCGAACGTCGCCGGTCGATGTATCGACTCCTATGTTTCGAAAAATCGAAAGGCTGCGATCGTTCAAATTGCTTGCGATTAGGTCCATGTCGCCGTCGTTATCCATGTCGCCAACCGCAATATCAAAGGCACCGCTTGCGGTACCTAAGATCGCTGTTTGAACGCGAAATGTTCCATCGGCCTGACCAAGCAGTATCGAGATGGAATTTGTGCTGAAGTTTGCAACGGCAAGATCTGCGCGACCGTCGGCGTTAAAATCTGAGGTAATCGAATCAATCGGTAGTCCACCTATCGTGTAATAATTCGGCTGTAGAGTCAGACTACCAGCACCGTTGCCACGCAGTACGGTCACGCCACCGAAAGCCGTACTTGTGTTGATAGGACTCGCATGAATAACCGCGATGTCTAGCGAAGCATCGCCAGTGAAGTTGCCGGCGACCAAAGAAACTGAGTCTTTGCCGCCGGTTGCAACGGCAGCACTGGTGGTAAACAGACCACTACCGTTGTTGGTAAGCAGTTGCACTGTCGACGCCACTGTGGTGGACCCTTTGTTTACCACGACCAAATCCAACTTACTATCGCCAGCAAACTGACCTGCCGCAATATCGATCGGCTGCAAGCCGACTGCCACTGAACTTTGCGAAGCAAACACATTTGACACCGGATTGAAATTTAACAGCACGATTACATTCGATGAAAGGTTTGCCGTTATAGCGACATCGAGTTTCGAATCGCTATCGAACTGTCCGACGACGATCGATGTCGGCCCCGCACCGTTGGTGCCAAGGTCGATATTGATCTCGTTCGGTAAAAAGCCGCCTTGTCCATTATTCAGTCGAATACTTATCTTGTTACCCTCGCCCAGGGCTACAGCAACATCGAGAAAGCCATCCTGATTAAAGTCACCAGATGCGATCGCTTGCGGATTCTTGAAAGCCTGAATACTGTTGAACAGCGGATACGTCTGTTTGTTGAAATTGCTGCCGAGCGGTGAAACATGGAGCAAAGTTGAATTGAGCGTGGTAGTAACAGACACCGTTTGGGAACTCAACGCTTCCATTGAGTACATTCCTTGCGAATCCGTCAACACACGCGGTTCATTCGGATCTCGAACACCAAAATTCGTCGCATCGAGATAGACCTCGCGATTACTGATCGGAACATCGCCTGCGTCATAGATCTTGTTTCCATTGCGATCATCGAACAATCGACCACTCACGGCCGAAGCGCTAGATTGACCAGTCGATTGCACGCGACGAATCGCAAAGTCTCGATCTGTTACGTTACCTCCAGCCGGTAAGAAGATATTCCAAGTGAATCGGTCGCTAGCAGTTGGCGCAATTTGCTCAAAACCGACTGGTATTCTTGTAACAATCGAATACGATCTGAACGAATTGGTATTTAGAAATTGGTAGGTACCATCCGATGCAGTGTTAACCGAACGTTCACCGTCATCGAGTACGCGATCGCCATCCAAGTCGAGAAATACTAAAGCGTTGGCGACAACTGGTTCACCAATATCAAATACACCGTTCGCAACTGTATCTTCATAAACCCGACCGCTGATCGTACCGGGATCGGGAACGAGTCCGAAATTGAGGTCAGTAATTTCGTCTCCCGGAACCAAATTCAGTTGGACTTGGCGAAAATCAGCAAATGGGTTGGCAGTGATGAAGATGTCGGAAAAGTTGTTTAAATCGTTTTTCACCAGATTACTGGCCTCAGATTCGAACGCGACGAATCGTCCGTCCGCGCTCAGCGATGGAGAATCGCTATGATTATTCGCCTGTGTGCCGCCAGCGGCGACGCTGACGCGCTCGATCGTGT
>JAWXCK010000202.1:0-2650 GCA_034408855.1 Pirellulaceae bacterium | reverse complement strand
GCCTACAAAATACAGAGATTCGAAGAAACCATCGCGCCACGCTAGCATTTAGCCGTCAACGAATTCCTTGGGATTTCGTACTCGCCGGGAATCGCTGCAAATACATAAGAGAACGGAACTGGGGGTTCCTCTTTTGTATTTTGACATTCTATAATAATATCAAAACGAAACCTTCCTACGGGAAGATCTGCTCGTGGAATAAGTCGTAACACGTAGTTCTCACACTCAAGACCATTTTCTTGATCTGGAATTAGCTCTGCGAGAACATTTCCTGACGGCTCATTTGCCGTAAGTGCGTGTATCTTTTTTGACGTCTTTATTTTGACCTCATTTGCGCGATTAGAGCTGCCAAAGACGAATGGTTTTTGATCATTTAATCGAGCAGGACTACATTGTATGGGGGACTTCAAAACCTTGGAAACGAGCTTGATCGGTACTACAGTTTTTGCAACTTCTCGACGCAAAACAGGAATGATTGCTACCGAAAAGTCCTGGCCTTTCGATGTCGCATCGATGCTCACGGAAATATCTTCTGATTCGCCTGCCTCAATACTTAGGTGTATTGGGTCGATACTCGAGCAACCACAGGAGGAAACAAACCGGACAATTTCTAAACGGTCCGGAGAAGAATTCGTAAGTAGGATTTTCTTGACACATCTAGTACTCTCAAAAATTTCTCCGATGTCAACCACATCGGGAGCAAGTTTAATAGGCTCTAATCCTAAGGTGACTTTTTTTGACGCAGATGTTGAATGCAAAACTACGAGCCCAGTACACAACAGAAGTAAGATAACAATACACCCTGAGAGTTTACCCAGAAGAACGTTATCTCCAATAGCTATGCGATTATTTGACACCAAGATACCTATTGCGACACGATTTTTGAGGGGGCTGAGTACCAACAGCATGGACTTCTTGCGTCCGCATGTCGTCGCTTTGAATCGGAAAACCGTTATTATAGAACTGAAGAGAGTTCTAATGTCAAGCTAATTATGGATTTTTTTCGTAATAATTCTTAGCCGTCAGGAAAGTTCGAGGCTAATTCTGGATCTGGTATGCGTTTTGCTGCAATGGCGTGAAAGTCTACTTCAACTGAGTCAATAATTTTAGCTGAAATGTTTCGCCGTAAGGGAGCATGTAAAGGTAGATGGACCCGCCAAAGCGGAGAACTGCTGTACGCTCGAGAAATCCCAAGACGACGGGGTTTGATTCATCGGGATCGCCCGCGCGGTCCTGAGGCCTAAATTCAACGCTAGTAACACGCCAATTGGAATCCAATCCAAGCAACGCCTGATAGTGATGGGTCGTAAGTTCATTCATCCTTAGAAGGATACGCCAAAACGCCCTTATTGAAGTCTGCGCGAGCAAATATTCATTCGATTTGCTATGTTTATGAGCATACAGGAGGAAAGTATGCGAAGCAAAGGCACGGCTCAAGATTTGGAATCACGTCGAAAGCGAGCTATTGATCTTTTGAAACAAGGTTGGACTCCGCAAGATGTCGCCGACGCGATCGGTGTGAGTCGACAATCTATTTACAACTGGCGGTCGAAGTGGCATGCAGGAGGTAAAAAAGCGTTGGTAGCCGTTCCTCAACATGTACCGACATGCCGAATGAGCGTCGAACAACAACGCGAATTGCGCTCCATTATCATGCAAGGCGCTTTGGTCGCTGGATACCAAACCGATTTGTGGACGACCGCTCGGATTGCGGCAGTCGTCAAGAAAAAATTCAAGATCGACTACAACCCCGATCATCTGGGACGGTTGCTTCATAGTTTGGGATATTCATGCCAAAAGCCAATCAAGCAAGCACGAGAACAAGACGAAACGGCGGTAAAGCGTTGGAAGACGCGAGATTGGCTATCAATCGCAACTAAGAACCGGCCAGTTTCGCAGGGTGGCTGGGGTTCGGTTGTTGTTTTGCGGGGTGGCTTGAGCGTGATGTGCGGTTGCTTGTTTCGTGGATTTCGTTCAGATTTTTTGCCGCTTCGTGTAGGGTCGTGGCTCGATAGGTTTGCCAGAAGTCCAATGCATTGCCGGCCGAGCCGCAGCGAAAACATCGGTATACATTCTTCGATGTATGGATGCTAAATGATCGGTCCTTGCGTTTGGAGTTGTCACTCGACACTTTCGATTGGCACTCTGGTAATGGACAAGGGCCGCGGAGTTGGTCTCCACGGCCCTCGACACTTGTCCAACCGATTTGCTCTAAAAGTACTCGTAAGCGTATCCGAGACTTCAACTCGCGATAGTCTATCCTCATTTGTCTGCCTTCTTTCTCGGCTTGCGAATCGACTCGCCTTCGAACGAGATCAGGTTCGTTTGGTCGACTACGCGATCCAACAGCGCCATCGTCATCGGTGGATCGCCCAAGTATTCCGTCCAGTCGTCGAAATTGACATTCGTGATGATCGCGGTCGAGCTTCGCCGATTACGACCATCGATCACTTTGTAAAGCAGACTCAACGCATCGGGCACCTCTTTCCGCTCCAACTTCTCGAAGCCGAATTCGTCGATGATCAACAGTTCGTACAAGCAGTATTGTCGTACCTTGGGCGTTAACCTTTTCACCGCTCTGGCTTGATTCAACACTTCGATCAAGCTGCCGCTGGTCTCATACCTCACGCGGTATCCTAAGGCACAGCAT
>JAWXCK010000201.1:0-5766 GCA_034408855.1 Pirellulaceae bacterium | reverse complement strand
TGCCCGCCTTAAACGGTACCAATTTCATACCGAGGCTGTTTGAGAATTCAGAACGGCGTTGTTCACTAGCTGGCGCGTCGTGCTGCGGCTGGCGCGGCGCGTTGAGTAGCGAGGACAATCCAAAATCCAAGACGTCGCCGGTCAGATTCCCTTTCAATTTCGGCCGCTGCGAGTCGTTGTACCGCTTCTCCACAAACAGCTTCGTTTCTTTCGATGTATAGCGTACTAACTCATTGAACGAAACGATTTGGTCACCGTCTTTATCCGCTTTGCCAGCCAAACCTTCCAGCACATAGTGCATGAATACACCGTGACCGAAGTCCTTGTCCTCTTGAGAGACTTCGCCCTCCGAGCAACTGTGAAGCAACACAATCCCCTCGGGTAGTCGCTGGTCGCTAGTTTCGACGAACTGCCGCGTCCCTTCACGAAGCTCCTTGGGCGACATGGATCGTTGCCCTTCCGGACGCGGGTCGTTGCGACACGCATCGACCATGACCAATCGCAGATCGGCTTTACTCTTGCCAAGCTGTTCATAGACCCAATCCATCGAGATCAATGTGCTGGGGTCATCCAGTTTGGCATCGATCGGACAGAGATAACTGACTTTATTGAAATGCACCCCGTGTCCGCTGAAGGCCAGGAGTATAAAATCACCTCGCTCCGCAAAACCGAGAACCGTTTGCAACTGACGCTCGACATTCGCCTTGAACGGCAGCAACTTGCGGTCTTTGGCTTCGTCATCCAGCAAGAAGACTTGACGCTCGTCGAAGCCGCTACGAATCAGTTGATCCTTCAATGACCGTTGGTCGGCTCCGCAATACTTCAAGTCGCCTGCGTTCAGATAGTCATCAATACCGATCAGGATTGCCCATTTCTCGCCGCTTGATTTTTTGCCAGCGGGAGCTTGGGCGAGTCCCGATAACGTGGGTAACGATGCCGCGACTATCATAAGTGAACATAAACATTTTCTGAAATGCATGCCGTGCTCCTTCGCCAAGAGACTCTTTAACCAATTCGAGGCATCAACGCTTCGATACTACGATTCAACGAACGTCCAGCCATTGTAATGGATTTTGTATTCACAAGCTGGATTATTAATTCGGTCGTTTCTTACGTTTCCGACCATACGGAAACCCTCACTTCCTTCGCCCCGTCTCTGATTTACCGGGTGTACCATGATTGTCCGTATTGGTAGTTGCGGTTGCTGTAGAACTGGTTTCCGTAGTAGCTGCGGCCTTGATAGCCACTGCCGGCCGCGGTGACACGATTCCCTTGGCTGGACGTGAAGCCGCCGTAGGCGTAACCATTGCCGACGACGACTGTTTGCGAATAGACGCGGCCAGTACGCGGATTTCGGTAGTAGTATTGCGTTCCATATCCGTCGGCATCGGCAAGGCTGGCACTTACACTCAAGATCATCGCTGCCGCGAGGCCACTCAGAATCCGGTTGTGCCACTTTCGATTTCGAATCGTTAACATATCAAGGCTCCTTGGTCTTAAAATACTGGACAAATGGCCTTTCGTGACGACGTTGTCAACAATGCCATTGGCCTTCATGATACAAGACGGACATGTTGCTAACGGTTGCGCGCCGAACCAGATGATTTTGTTGAAATTTTGTGGGTTTTTTCGGCTCAATGTTTTGTTGAGGCTGCCGCATGCGAAACGAGTCTTCAACCAGGGCCGACAAGTACGATGGAACCCCAGTAGAAAGGGCTCTTCCATTTGTCCTGTTTTCGGACCCAGCGCTTGGCGTCGTGAAGCAGCTTGGCATAGTTTGGTCCTTCGGGTTTGCTCCAGTTCTGTGCGACCCCGGCGGTAAAAAAACTGACTAGGCTGGCACAGGCATCGTCGTCGACTATCCAGTTTGCGGCTACGACTCGTCGAGAACCCGCGACTAGAAAACCTCGGGACATGGCCCACACACCTTCGTTGGTTTGGAGAGGACCGTAATTCGACTCGCAAGCGCTGAGAATCGCGAGTTCGCAACCGCCGAGATTGAGTTCACATATCTCGGCGAGTGTTAAATAGCCATCGTCGAGCGAATCGGTTCCTGCTTTCGGTCCAGGAGTTACGGCAAGAGCTCCGAATCGATTCCCAAGTTTGTCATCGACGAGTCCGTGGCAAGCGAAATGTACGATCGTACGACCCGGGGTTTTCTGCCTGACGGTCGCTTCCGTCGCCGTTTGTTTTTCCAGACTCTCTACGCTAAGTCCTTTTTCGCGGAAAACCTGCGAGACCCATTTGGATTCCTGCCCCGAATGCGGCAACGCGTTTAACTTTTGTCGTCCCGTGGCAAAGCGAGTTCGAGTATCCATCGATTTCGGGGCTACGAAACTGTTCGACGAACTTACGCCGTACACTGCGCCGCCAAGACTTAGCACAGAAGCTTTGGCGGAACCCGAGCTATTCGTCGATTGATGGAGTAGTTTCCACAATACCGTAGACGATGGTGCGTAGTGAATATCCGCCGTAACATCGAGCAGATATTTCGGATCGTCTCCCTCTTCCAGCACCAAGACTTCGAATGGTAATAGACTCAATGCTCCGTCCGGAACGATGATAAGCTCCTTTAGTTTTTCGCTTTGTATCACAGAACGGATTTCACCTGGAAACAAGACATCCGCCAACACGCGCAGCTTCGTTTGACTGTCTTTTGAAAGCAGCGATGGCTGACGTAACTGGTTCAGGAGGCCGCTACTCGACGCTGGTGCGAGAAGCGATCGCAGGGAATCGGATGTCAGTGTTGTCGCAGGAGTTTGATTTGGGAACTGCGCATGGCGGGGAGGCTCTTGTAGTTGTAATAGCTTTTTTTGTTCGTCAGAAACATCGAGGGCAAGTATCGTTGGATCGCCTTGTGGTCCGATAACTACGACAATCGCGCCCAGCGGACTGACAACATATTGCAACAATAGTGCTCGGCGTTCGGCTATGTAGTTCTGCAGTTCCTTCAATGGAACAATGGACTGGTCGCCCAGAGGAATGACTCGGTTCATTCGCCCCGCAGCGAATATGTCGCGACGGACCGCGACGACTTCTGCTTGACTCTTCCGTACTTGGTTCTCCAATTCGTCCTTGGTGCGTTGAAGTTGGTCTGCGGACTTCGAATTGTCGGCGTCGATCGCAGCCAGCCGTTGGTTGAGTTCCGTGAGCCGAACCAGTGCTTCGCGTTGGCGAGTTCTGAGTGGCTCAGCTACCGCCGGTGGAATGCCGGCGAATTGATTGACGCCACGCGAACGCATCTCCGCAAGTAACCCTCGCAATCGAACAAGTTCAAGCGTTTCGAACATCCTTTCCGAGTTTCCCAAAGCTGCTTGAGAGAAAAGCAAGAGGTCAAACAAAGGGGCGAACTGATCGAAACTTTGTGCTACACGGTACGGATCGCCATCAGCGTTTTTTCGAAGCGAGTGAAAAATATCGATTGCACGTTGGTATGACGACTGAGCTGCTTCCAGCGAGTGATTGATTTCGGTCTCGATCATGCCGTTAAGCAAATAGAATAGGGCAAGTTCGATCCGTTCATGTTGCAAGTTTTCAAGTGATCGAATTGCCGGCTCGATTACCGCATTGGCTTCCTGGAATCGCATTTGCCCATGAAGCATGACGGCCAATTCCAGCTCCGCGTTGATCGCCACATTATGGTTCAAAGTTTGTGGCGAGCGAGCCTCCTTGATTAAGTCCTTCCATTGTTGTTCCAGGCCATCCGTCTGCCCCTTTGCCGTCTTGATCGAGATCAGCGCTTGACGAGCCGATAGCGAGAATGGCTGTCCTCGAACGCCCAGCCGAGCGGCTAATACAAGCAGTTCATTGGCCGTGCGGGCGGCATCACCATAACGCGACAATGCAACATAGGCGCTCGTCAAGCGTTCCAACCCTGCAAGACCGGTGACTGTCTCTTTCTCCCCAGCCTTCACCGCCTGATCGTAGGCTTGAAGAGTCAATGATAGCGCCTCATCCGTTCGGCCTTGATTGAGTGCATCATTGGCCAACGAAAATAGTCCGACGAAATCATACGAAGACGGGTTTTGCCGTGCCAATTCGGCGGCCTGTTTATGAAAGTATTCCGCTTCGGCAAAGCGGCCAAGACTACTAAACGCATCACCCAAAAGGCGTAAGCAAACTGGGCGGAATTCGGCTGCTGGGGATCCAGGCTTTTCCGTCGTCGACAAGGCACGTTGTCCGAACGCAACGGATTCAGTAAGTAGCCCGGACGCTTCGTAGACCTTTGTCAGTCCCATTAGCAACGGAGTGGTTAAAACATCGAGAGGAATCATGACTGCGTTTGGAGGCAACTTTTCAGCTAGATCGAGCGCTCGACGCATTTGCTTTTCGGCAATCGATAGATTGCCGAGGTCAAAGTTTATCTGTCCAACTTTGCAAAGGACTAAACACTCGGATATGGAACCACGTTGAGTTGCTGAGCCATTGACGAACTTCAGTATGTGCTCGCCCAATCGCAGCGCCTCGACGTAATCTTGCTTCGCTTCCGCCGCAATGAGTTTCTCAAACAACTGCATGAAAGTCTGCATATCGTCGGCAACGATCATTCGTCCAACATCAACGAAGCAAATACTAAACACGAAAAGTAGCAGCCTATTCAACCTATGCGTTCGAAGCATGCAAGCAGTTCCTTTATTCTCGTGCGTAAATTGAGATCATCGACCACACGTCCATTTAAACGCGCAGCGCCAGCCAGCGACCGCCTTCAATCCCGCAGCGTCAGCCAGCGGCCGCCTTCACTTATCCTCGCGATTGTTCCCTAATTGTGTCGTAGCGGAACGCGGGCAGCGTTTGGAAATATCTCGTGATTTATCGAAAGCCTAGACAATTCGCCGTTCGCCAGCGCTCATGCGAGACGTGGCTGCGACTACTTTGGATCTCGGCGGTTCCGCAGCAGTCCTTCGCTTTTGGAAGGTTCGTTTCGCGCATCAATTACTGCGTAAACGATCGCTACGTCGTTTTCGATTCCGTACCAAATTACGTACGGAAATCGATTGGCAAACGTATAAAACCATCCGTTCTCCATCGCGTGAATTCCACCATAGAGCAAGAGAGATCCAATGTCCGAAGTCAAGCAATCCCTGATGTATGAACCGAGCCCAGGTTTAATTTGCTCGTAGAAATCAATGCTCCGCTCAATATCCTGCAGCGCCTCTTGGGAAAGCTGGATCCTCACGGCAGTCGTTCCGCGAGCCTGCGCTTTGCATCGTCCCAATCGATTAGTTTTGTACTGCCGTTTTTTACGCGAGCTACTCGCTCCGCAACGATGTCATGGTGCCATTCCGGCGGATGAACAGCATTTTGTCCCTGGGATATTCGTTTCCAAAGCAACTCCATGGCGATTACTTGTTCGTCACGGGAAAGATTGTCAATCAAAGCTTCAAGTGTCATATGCTACCTCCGATCTTTATCAATGTTTTATACCTTGGAATCGAAAAACATGCAAAGCGAATCACTGACGGACTAGGCCAGGAATGATCGCTCGTCCTCAATTCACTCAAGAAAAACTCAAAGCATAATCCAACCGTCGTGACCATCTTGCCCTTTTGGGAACACCGGATATGGGCGTATAACCCCACGCTCTGGCGAGACGTGTCTACAACACGATGCAAAAAATCGCGCGCGAGCGGGGGCGTGGCCCCCTGCACCCCCGGTGAATAAGGGCAATCACTAGCTGGCGCGTCGTGCTGGGATGCGACGTTGCGCGATGCACTACGGTAGCTCCGGTCGGGGCTACCGCCACCTCCCTACGTACCTACGTGTATC
>JAWXCK010000200.1:0-15276 GCA_034408855.1 Pirellulaceae bacterium | reverse complement strand
CGAGCTTTCGAAGAACTTCGCAAGTTAGGCTACGAAGGAAGCTACTCGACCGTTCGCACCTATCTCAAAGACAACCGCATCAAGCCGAAAGCCAAGACGGTTCGTTTTGAAACCGCGCCGGGCGCTCAAGCTCAAATGGACTGGTCGACCTACACGCTAGAGCTCCCTTTCGATCTTTTAGACTTTCGCTTGAGAGCCTGTGCCTTTCTTTTTTCTCTTGTTTTAAGTTCGCAAGGAAATACCTTGGTTTGGCGATTGCGATTAATAGCTCGCTGTTCGTGCCGCCACTGCTCGGCTTCTGCCGGCGAAAAAAGATGAGCATCCATTGCGCGGTCGAGGAACGGACTGATTACCTCTTGGCACTTTGGGCCGAGGGGAACGACGCGTTGATGGCCTCGCCAGCGGTTTTTGTGCTTGCTAGGTTCGTATAGCCAGACTTCGCCGTCGCGATTGATTTCGCCAGCCTACATGGCCGTAACTTCTGACGGACGCATCCCGGTTAGTAGTTGGAGCCGAATCATGGCTGCGACTTGCGGAGCCACATACAGGATAGTTTCCTCAACAACCGGCTCTGCGACTGGCTTTACTGGTTCTGATTCGCGTGCGGTCGTGCGACCAAATTGCAATCCAGTTACCGTTCTAGCGCCTTCGTAAACGCTTGGCCTTATTAGTTCTTCGCTAACAGCCCATTTCAGCGCGCGTTTGATGCGGCCAATGCGTTTGTTGATTTCTGTGCGACACAGGTCATGGTTGATCAGATGCTGACGGATCGACTTGAGTTTCAGCGGCCCGAATTCGTCGGCATATGGGTCGCCATACAGTTCATTCACAGGCTTGAGCGCTTCGATCATCGCGAAGAATTCTCTGCCGGGTGCGCCATCTTGGACGTAGTTGGTTTCTGCGAACTCCAAATACTTCACGATGACTTCCGAGAGTAGAAACAGATTCCGCATCGAAGAGCGCTCTAGCTCGGGCTCGCTGGTGGCCGGTTGAGCCGATTCAGCTAAGAGTCGAGCAAACTTACGGCGGCTTTCCGCGGAGTTAAATTTTCCGAGGTAAACATGTTTCCCGTTGATGATCGTTCGGGCTTGACCAGACGCTTTGTGTAACCGGTACGAGGGCACAATAATTCGACGCATGACAGACTCCAAAAAAGGTTTTGAAGTTGCCAGTGGTAATACTACCACTTTCAACCAGCCTTTCCGGCCACACTGCCAATTGTGGGCAGGTACGCTAAGTCATGCGTTTGACACGGTTTACGAAAAATACACCCGAGAGGATTCGAACCTCTAACCCTCGGTTCCGAAGTAGGTCCCAAAACACATGGCGAACAAGGCGGAAAGGCTTATTTAGTAACGACTTACGAGAACAACAATTGCTCTCGCATTCCTCATCAGAATATAGTATTTTCCCTCGAAATCAAGTGGTATTCAATGGCCAAAGTGGTAGAAGTGGTAGTCCTGTCGGCAAGCCATATGTTTTGTGGTAGAGCTTTCTCATTGGAAGTGACCTAAACCATAAAATTGAAACGAACCAGGAATCTCTTGACCTACTTTCTAAGTGTTGTTGCTTAGCAACTTGCTCAGTTCCAAAACATGAGCGACTCATAGAAGCCAATTGCGATCGAATCGATCTATCAGACGACGGCAGGCTGGCAGACGGTGGCTGGACGGGTAATAAACACTCGGCAAAGCCAGTACACATGCCAGTTTTTACGCGGCGGCGCAAGCGCCTTAATCAGCTTGCGATTGTACGACGCAGGAATGCCAAATGTGGGTCAGACATCGACTGCGGTTTGTTTTTAACGCACGTAAGCACGATGGCTGGCTATTCGTGCCGTTCTAGCTTTCGCAGGCTGACCAAAAACTGAACTTGCGATTGGCGAATCATGATTTCCTCCGAACTGAATCCAACGATGATGTGCACACTCAACTCTTTAAAAAGCACTTTTGAGAATCATTTTGAAACCGTGAAGAAAGTAACACAAGCAATTTCACCCAACAGGTCCAAGCAGGTTGTCTGCGCGTTCTGGCTCGTCGAATAATGACGTGCAGATCGCCTCAAAAAACCTCCGAACAGCTATTCGAAGTGGTGTCCGTCAACTCGCTTGATACCCTTCTGGCTTCGAGAATTGCCTAGTCAAAATTGTGGCGAGGTTTTTGTAACTCGCGGGGATTTCCCCTGTACCGCCACTCTAGCCAGGGCTTGGATGATTGGACTCCACTACTGTATCTCTGGTCGCTACTCCGAAACGCCCTGCGAAGCTACGTGCCGGCTATCCAACTACAGGTATCGAGGCATCTCAAAGCAAACTAGCTTCCAAGCCGTTTCCTGGAGAGAAAGACCGAACAAGGGGCATTTGACAGAATGAATCGAGAAACGCTTCCCATAAAGAAACGATTAATTGCGGAACGTCCTTTGTCGCCAAGCACCACCAGATCGGCTCGATTGTTTTGCAGTGCATCCAGTAGTCCGTTGCGTAGGTGGACTTTCTCGATAACATGTGTTTCGATGTCTCGAAACTCGTTTCTCAAAGAGTCTGCAACCAATTGCAAGGCATCTTTGGTTTGCTTTGTAAGTTGAACATCATAGATCATGTCCGGATCAAGCAGGGGTGGATGCTCGATGATGGAAACGAGGTCGAGCTTCGTGGTGACTGGAAGTCCGAACTCGCCCAGTACACTTGCGGCGTTCTTTGCAGCGTCTGATCCATCGTAGGCCATCGTCACGCGAAGTGGTTCCTTCGATCCGCAATCTTGCACGGCATCTCGCACTACTAATACGGAACAAGACGCATACATTGCAACTGCATCACTTGTGCTGCCCAACAAAAAACTTGTCAATCCGCTGGCGCCATGTGCGCCCAAGACAATCAAATCCGTTCCGGATTCTCTCGCGTACTTCTCGATTTCATCGGAAGCTTGTCCAATGCGATCGACATGGATTGCATTTAGGCCTGAATCCTGAACAATCGCGTTAGCCCGTTCGAACGAGCTTCTGGCATTCTCTCTCCAGACTCGTCTGTATTCGTCGTACAACTCCGCTTGCATCAAGCCAAATGCACTAGCATTTTCAACGGTGATGATCTCGTACGTGTTTTGGGTATGCAGCGACAAGTAAACGAACCAACGTATCGCCTTTTCGGCTGCTTCAGAGCCGTCGGTTGTAAGTAACACTTTCATATTTGGTCTCCAGGTCGTCAGGTCGAATAGTGATTGAAATTTCTAGCCATTTTCGACCAACCATTGCGCAGCGGCGCAGGTTAGTTCGTTTGCATTGCTTAAACAGAGCTTGCGTTTGATGTTTTCGCGGTGTCGGTCAACCGTATGCACGCTTAGAAAGAGCTGCTCGGCGATGGCACCGGTCGTTGTGCCCTCTCCAATTAGCCGAAAGACTTCTAGCTCCCGGTCGGTAAGCTGTTTCACCGGTGAGTTCGTCACGGCAGCGCCGCCCAACGCTTGGTCGATGAGTCGGCGGCTAATCTCGGGATCGACGAAACGTTCGCCGCGAAGCACCGTCCGAATGGCTTCGATCACCTTTCCGCTCGATTGCTGTTTGTTCAAATAACCAAGCGCTCCTGCTCGAAGAGCCCGTTCGGCGTAGAGTGAATCTTGGAAGGCTGAGATCACGAGCATCTTAATCGGCGGAAATCGAGACTTTACTTGCTTGATGAGTTCGAGTCCGTTCCCGCTTGCCAGAATGATATCGACAAGGATCAAGTCTGGTTGATTTTGTTTGACGAGCGCATAAGCTTCATCCTGGGTTGAGGCCACACCGCAAACCTCAAGATCGGATTGCAGTTCGATACGCATCGATAATCCTTCCCGGACCATCGGGTGATCGTCGACGATGAGAATCTTTGTGGTGCTTTGGGGGGTTCTATTCATCAAAATTCCCTCCGGATATTGGGACAATGCACTTCACGGTTGTTCCGCCCGATTCTAATTGCCCGACGTGAAATGTACCGCCAATCATTCCGCATCGGTACTGTATCGTCCGCAAACCCATGCCTTTCCTTTCGGTCGTGTTTGGGGTCGGCTTCGGTTCAAGGTTTATCCCACCTCCGTTATCTGTAACTTCTAAGACGACATGGTCACCGAAATCCTCGAGCGAAATGATGATCTGATTCGCTTGGCTATGCCGCAGCGCATTGTTCAGGGCTTCTTGAGCAATTCGGTAAAGGTGCGTAGCAACGGTAATATTCGAAACAACGATTGGCGCTGGGCAAACGAATCGACAAGTCAACTTGCATCGATTGGCGATCGAGGCCGTCAGTTCCTCTAGCGCTGCTTGCAGTCCCTGAGGTTCGATTTGTACCGGCATAATTCCGTGAGCGAGTTGTTGGACGTTGTGGTTGGCTTCATTCAGCCCTCGGAAAAGCTTTTCGGCAAACTCACGCATTTTGACAAGTCGCGATTCATCTGCAAAGACTCCTGAAATTCCGTCAACGCTTTTCTTTGAGATCGCATCAAAAAGTTCAAGTAGAGTTCCGGCGTGGAGCGCTAGTCCCGTTAGTTCCTGCCCTGTTCCATCATGCAATTCCAAGCCAATGCGACGCTGTTCCTCGGCTCCGATTTCCAATATGTATCGTTGAAGTCGCTTTCTTTCCGAGATGTCATGAACAATACCGGTAAAGACTTTCGAATGATCAATTTCCGTGACGGACAGTTCAATAGGGAACTCGGACCCATCTTTACGGCAAGCGACTAATTCACGCGCATTGTCAAGAATGCGCTTCTCGCCAGTCTTCATATAGCGTTGCAAGTAGCCATCGTGCGACTGACGATGCGGCATGGGCATCAACATCTTGACGTTCTTCCCTATCATTTCCGTAGACTGATATCCAAAAATTCTATCTGCGGCGAGATTTACGGTTTGAATGATTCCTTGGCTGTCAATTGTAATGATCGCGTCGAAGGCTGAATTCAATACGGCTTCAAGGTGATGATGCTTATCACGCAAAGCACGAGTGCGTTGGAGCACGGCTTGTTCAAGTTCGACGTTCTTATCCTTTAGTTTGGTCGCTTCAAGACTTGATTGCGTGTCGTCATAAACGTATCCCTTCAGTCGCAAAAGATCTCCTTGTTCGTCGAATGTTCCGATGATATTCTCGATAACATGAAGTACGGATCCATCATTGCGACGTGTGATACGCTGGTAGCGTTCAATGGATTGCAATTCACGGAGTCTCTGGATTAGATCTGTCCAGGACTCGGAGTCTTGATGCAAAATCGCTAAGTTGCTTCCGATGGCTTGCTCTCGATCTGTGAATCCGAAAATTTTCACAAAGGCGGAATTGCAAAGCAGAATCTCGCCTTCGGGTGTAGCCACGTAGTCTCCCGTGAGGTCGTCTTCAAAAAGCATCTGGTAGCGTCGTTCGCTTTGGAGAATTTGTTCTTCCGCTTGTTTGCGATCGGTGATGTCGGACAGGAGGCTATCGTAGGCTACGAGTTGGCCATTTGGGTCGCAGTAAGGAACAATCACCTTCCGAATCCAGCGGATCTGCCCATCTTTTCGACGGATGCGGTATTCAATCGACGTGGTTCCACTACGGGACAAGGCTAGGGTCGATTGCCGCTCGACAGTTGCCCGATCCTCCTCCACGACAGCCTCTAGCCACAATCGCGGATGGGCGACGTGTTCCCCGGCAGAATAACCGGTGAAGTCTTCGGAGTGCAGTCCGTGGACCTTTTTAACCGCCCGTCCGTTTTCAACAAGCACATGGTAATGATAGTCAGCAACACAGCCTCGTAGTTGACGGTATCGAATCTCGCTTTCCGATACAGTCCTATTTCCTATGTCGTCCGCCATTTTGCGTTGCTCTTTCGATAGACATGTTGGGCCGCGAACAGTGCGAACTACTCGCGACTCATCCTGGATATGCCATTCTAGCGTTCAGCTTGCCAACTGTGGATGGTTGAATCCTCCATGTCCAGAATGGTCTTTACGTTCAATATCGAGAGCCCCAGAGCTGTGAGAGAATCGTAACTCGCCGCCGAACTCCATAGGCGACAGATTGTCCTTGCGAAACAAGAGAAAGGATCGTGACAATGCTAGTGTTGATCGCTGATGGCGATAGTGAGTTTCTCGACTTGGAGCGGCGATTCTTGTCTCAGTGCGGGCACGACGTGTTGATCGCCGACGATGGGCTCGAATGTGCTAGCGTTCTGCGAGATTTCAGCCCTGATATGGTGGTCTTGGATTGCGGATTACTGTGGGGCGGTAGCGACGGAATTGTTGTACGGATGCTGGAAGATCCAAGGTTATCACAAACGCCGGTGATCTTGGTCGCGGATGTTGATCCCAGAGCGCGTTATAAAGACATCGCGGAATGGATGTTGATTGGCTGGCTTCGAAAACCTTTCGGCATGAATGAGTTCTTAGCACAAATTACTAATCAGCTTCCATCATGCAAACTACCGAACCGACGCCGGGCTGTACCGAAGTTTGGAACCTTTCAAGGAGTTGAGCAATGACAACGATGTCCAGCACGATCTGTGTTGATCACGATTCCACTTTAAGGGAATCTCCGTCCTATGTTGAAAAGTACGCACGACGAGCAACAGTAACAGATTCGGCCGACTCAGAGCTCGCAGCGACTCTTGGCACTCGCATTGATTCGTCGAACGTCTCGCCAATTTCTGATACCGAACGGATTTCGTTGTCTATAGCTCATTGCAGCAACGCAGAAAATGAGTCAATTGCCCAATCAGTCAAAGAATGCCTTCGATCACACGCATATAGAGAACTGCGATCGCTGTCATGCGAGTTCTGCAACGGTATCGTGACGCTGCGGGGTGAAGTAACGACTTACTTCAACAAACAGCTCGCTCAGGAATCAGTTCGTCGCCTTGCTAGCGTTGAGGTGATCATCAACGCCGTTGCTGTTCTCGCGACGAACCAATCAGATCCTTGCCCCAGCATGTTGTCAGAAGATCCGAAATCATTTCCATAAGAAATCAAATGGCCTCGCAAATGTCAGGAGTCGAAACATGCTGTCATTAAGCAGAAAACGCGGCGAACGGATTATGATCGGCTCGAACATTGAACTGACGGTGATCGCGATTCGAGGTCAACGCGTACAACTAAGTTTCAGTGCGCCGAAAGAGATTGCAATTAGTCGAGAAGAAACCCTCAGGCAATCCTGTGCTGATCAGCAACCGGACGAGGAAGACCGCACTTCTCAGGGGTTGCCTAGTGATTAAAGGCAGTTCGCACGCCACGACAAGCTTTGTCAGATCTTCGCTTATCTTATAGTAGAGTCAAATTGAGGAACAATTGATGCCGAATCGAAACCAGGATGTTCAACCGTGGCACATGAAGCTGTCCGATGCGGTGCTGGCGAACGCAGTTGTGTTTGTAAAGGGTGCGCCTGAGCGTGTCTTGGAGAGGACTACGTCGTGGATGTACTAGTCGTGGATGTACTAGTCGTGGATGTACTAGTCGTGGATGTACTAGTCGTGGATGTACTAGTCGGAGATGTACTAGTCGGAGATGTATTAGTCGGAGAGAATTTACACCAGCTTCCCGCAGACGAGGTCTTGCGGCTATTGGGAACGGACCCTGAAAAAGGGCTCGATATCCTGGAGCTTCGGAAGCGTCAGGCACGCTTCGGACCCAACGTCCTTCCTGTCGCGAAAACTCAGGGACCATGGTTGCGGTTTCTGTTGCAGTTTCACACGCCGCTAGTGTACATCTTGCTGGCGGCGGCGGCGATCACGGGGTTTTTGCACGAGTGGGTCGATTCGGGGGTGATCTTTGGCGTCGTCATGGTGAACGCAGTCATTGGATTTCTACAAGAGTCCAGCGCGGCAAAAGCGCTTGCGGCGCTGGCCCGAACGACCTTGGCGGAAGCTAGCGTATTACGGGCAAGTAAGCTGCGGCGAGTCTCCTCCACCGAGTTGGTGCCCGGCGATATCGTTGTATTGCAGTCTGGCGATAAAGTGCCCGCCGATTTGCGTTTGTTTTATTGTCGCGACCTGCAAGTAGATGAATCGGCGCTGACAGGTGAATCTGTCCCTGTGAACAAGCAGGTGGACGTATTGGCCGACGACACTCCGCTGGCAGAACGCCGTAATCTTGCCTTCACGTCCACTCTCGTGACCTACGGTCAAGCGCGGGGCGTCGTCATCGCAACAGGAGCGCGGAGCGAGATAGGGCACATCTCGAAATTGATTTCCACCGCCGACGTCCTGGCGACGCCGCTAACGCGCAAGATCGAGAAGTTCAGCCGTTTGCTGTTGGTTGTCATTCTGGGGCTGGCTGGCGTGACGTTTTTGGTGGGCTCGTTACGCGGGCAACGGGCGTTCGAGATGTTCATGGCGGCAGTGGCGCTCGCCGTCGGTGCGATTCCCGAAGGGTTGCCGGCGGCGGTCACAATCACGTTGTCGATTGGGGTCGCGCGGATGGCCCGACGGCGTGCCATAATCCGTAAGTTGCCCGCGGTCGAGACGCTGGGAAGCACGACGATCGTTTGCTCGGACAAAACCGGCACGCTGACGGTCAACCAAATGACGGTGAGTGAAATCCTAGCGGGCGATTCACGGTATGAAGTTTCTGGCAGCGGCTATAGTCCGCTCGGCGAGATCAAGACGGTGAGCGAGCAGGGGCTCGCCCTGGCTGACAATATCGCCGCAAGGGAGTGTTTGTTAGCGGGACTGTTGTGCAACGATTCCGCGTTGGCCGAGACGGCGGGCCGATGGGAGGTTCAGGGCGATCCCACGGAAGGCGCGTTGCTTGCCTCGGCGGCCAAGGGAGGCTTAGAACACAAGGAATGGACCGCACGTCTCCGGCGCATCGATGCAATACCGTTCGAGAGTCAACATCAGTACATGGCTTCGCTCCACGAAAGCGGGACCGCGGTTAAGCGAACGATGTATGTCAAAGGCGCAGCAGAGGTCGTGCTGTCAAAGTCCGTGGCGATGTTGGACGCGAGTGGTAAAAAGGTTTCGCTGGACGCCAGCGAGGTTCAGCGTCAGTTAGAAAGCCTAGCTGTGAAAGGCCTGCGGGTGCTGGTGCTGGCCTCCGCGGACCTGCCAGAGGATACGCCGTCGATCACCCATGCCGACGTGAACAGCCTGACATTTCTGGGGCTGCAAGGGATGATTGACCCGCCACGCGCGGAGGCGATCACGGCGGTCCGCGCCTGTCAGTCGGCTGGCATCCATGTCAAGATGATCACAGGCGACCATGCGCTGACTGCCCGGGCCATCGCCCAACAAATCGGGCTGAACGGACGCGATCGGAACGCGGCCCCATCTGACGGACCGCTGGTGATGACCGGTCCCGAACTGGCTGAGTTGTCGGATGCCCAATTGATCGAAGCAGCAGACAAAGTCGCCGTGTTCGCTCGCGTCTCTCCCGAACAGAAATTGCGACTGGTCCGTGCGCTTCAAACCAGTGGACACATTGTGGCGATGACCGGGGATGGCGTGAATGATGCCCCGGCGCTCAAACAGGCCGACATCGGCGTGGCGATGGGCATCACTGGCACGGAGGTCGCCAAGGAAGCGGCTGACATGGTCCTGACCGACGACAATTTTGCGACCATCGAAGCGGCAGTCGAAGAAGGGCGCGGGGTCTTCGATAACCTGACTAAGTTCATTGTTTGGACCCTGCCGACAAACATGGGCGAAGGTCTTGTCATCCTCGCGGCGATTTTCGCCGGCGTGACTCTGCCGATCCTGCCGGTGCAGATCCTGTGGATTAACATGACCACCGCAGTGCTGTTGGGATTGATGCTGGCGTTTGAACCAAAAGAGCCCGATATCATGCAGCGGCCACCGCGGGATCCCCAGTCACCCATCCTGACCGGCGTTTTGCTGGGCCGCATAGTATTGGTCTCGTTGATCCCGCTCGTCGGCGCGTTTGGATCATTCGAATGGGCGCTGGGGAAGGAACTCGGCGATGCCTACGCCCGAACCGTGGCAGTCAATGTGATCGTGGCGGTGCAATTATTCTATCTGTTCAATTGTCGTTCGCTGACGAAATCAATGTTTCAGTTGGGCGTGTTCTCGAATCCTTGGATCGGCGCCGGCGTGGGGAGCATGGTGACACTTCAGTTACTATTCACCTACGCACCTTTTATGAACCGGTTCTTTCACAGCGCTCCGATTGGATGGGATGCTTGGTGGCGAATATTACTTACCGGCCTAGTGGCCTATGTGATCGTTGGGCTGGAGAAGTGGGTTCGACAGAGATTCGCTAGTCCGGCATGCGTGGTCATCACTGCGGTCGCCGATTCCGAAATGGAATCAGACCGGACAAAACGATGATCTCCCGAGGCCAGCGGATGGTGCTGCTTTCAAAGCATAGGGATCTACCGCTAGACCATGAGCCCTCCCAGAGGATGGTAAAGAATGGCTGAACTCCGAATTGATAACGAGAAGCAAGGAGCATAGATATGATTAAGCGAGTTCTCGTCGGCTTAGCCGGTACCCCTTATACGCCAGTCGCCATTCAACGTGCCATCACGATCGCACAGGCGAATAGCGCCGAGGTGACCGGTGTTACGGTACTTGATCTCGCACGCGTCCGAAGACTTGCCCAAGTGCAGTCTGCATTGACGAGGGCGGATGACGCCCGAGGCCAGCGGTTGGCCATCATGGAATCACGCATCACTGAGTCGATTCGCGAATTTGAAGAAGCATGTGCACGTGCAAAGGTTCCCTATCACGTGGTCGAGGAAAACGGTGATCCGTTCACCAAGCTCGTTGATCTCGCTCGGTATCACGATCTGATTGTATTCGGCTTGCGGAGCATCTTTGAGTGGGAGTTTCACAGCGGCTCTCCGCAAGAATTGTTGATCCATCTCGTGGGCGCTGGCGTTCGCCCAATCATCGCAGTTCCGGAGACGTATCGCCCAATCTCGCGGGTAGTGATTGCCTACAGCGGCTCGATGGAATCAGCCAAAGCGATGAAGCGATTCGTGCAGATGCGTATATGCCCCGATGCACAACTAAAGATCATCACATTTCATCCGTCCGGCGACGAGGCGTGCAAGTTGGCCGTTGCCGCCGAAGGCTACTGCCGGGCTCACGGCTACCACGTTGAGCACCAGTCGAATCCAGGCCAAGCCAGAGACTTGCTGCTAGCCGCAGCTACGTTGTGGCAAGCAGACATGATCGTCATGGGCAACAGCGCTCGAAGCGTTTGGATACGACGGATTCTCGGAGACACACTTTTAGATGTGCTGAGTCAAGCTGAGATTCCATTGTTTTTGGCACAGTAAAAGATTTTTTGATTAGGCAGCAAAATGCGCACGAGCAATCGAAGATTTGAAAAACATACCAAACACATGAGAGACGATTGAGCGTCCTCTTTCCGCAGGTCACCGAAGACCAAACTATGTGAATTGACTTAATAAGGACAAAGAGAGCGATGAAAACCAAGAAGTTAATTCGAGCCGAAAAAGACGTGACCGTGTCTCTAACACCAACGGAGATTTTGGCAACCGAGACTTTGGAAGAAACGGCATGCACAGCTACTATGAACAACGCCTCACACGACACGGTTGCGGAACTTGATGAACTGATCCGGCAGTTGACAGTCCTCCACACGGAGATGCTGGAATTGGCAGCCAATCGAGCGATCGACGCAATTGAGGTGCAGCATCCGAGTTTCCGTGCCAGTGCCCGCAATCTGTTGCACTATCTGGTGCTGCGTCGACAGGATTTGTGCTTACTGCAGACAAAGTTGTCTCGCTTGGGGCTCTCCTCCCTCGGTCGCTCCGAGCCGAACGTGCTAGCCAACATTGAGGCCATTCTGGCGGCGCTGCATGCCCTGGCGAACCGTCCCTGGGTGCGACCGGTGACTCACGAACCGCCGATAGAGATTGGCGAAGGCGCCGATTTACTTGCCAGGCACACCGAGGAACTTCTGGGAACGGCACCGGCCCACCGTCGAGTTCGCATCATGGTGACCATGCCCAGTGAGGCGGCAGACGACTATTCGGTCGTGCATGAATTGCTGGCTGCCGGTATGGACTGTATGCGGATCAACTGCGCCCACGACGATGCGGACGCCTGGAGTCGTATGATTAACCATCTGCGCCGTGCCGAGCAAACCCTGGATAAAAAATGCCGAGTGCTGATGGATTTGGCAGGTCCCAAACTGCGCACTGGCCCGATCCGGTCGGGTCCCCAGGTACTCAAATGGCGCCCGGAACGTGACGCCCTTGGTCGGGTGACCGCCCCAGCGATCATCTGGTTGACGTCCCAAGAGCATCCGCTGCCGCCGCCTGCCGCAGTCGGGGCCGTGCTGCCCCTCCCTGACGACTGGCTGTCAGAACTTAAAGTAGGCATGCACATTTGGTTCGCGGATGCGCGCGGCGCTTCCCGCTCTTTAGAGATCGTCAGTTCCGACGGCAATGGACGCCTGGCGGAGTCCAGACAAACGTCTTATGTGACTACGGGCACATGGTTTCGACGGGGATGCACCAGGAAAGCTGCCCAGAAGGCGAAACGATCAGCATGGATCCAGGTAGGTGAATTACCTGCACAAGAAGAATCGCTATTGCTCCACGAGGGGGATCTGTTGATCCTGTCCAGTGATCTGCGACCTAGTGAATCGGCTCTGGTTGACTCTGAGGGACCAATTCGCGGGCCGGCACGGATTGGTTGTACGTTGCCGGAAGTCTTCGCCGATGTGCACCCGGGTGAGAAGATCTGGCTGGATGACGGGAAGATCGGTGGCCTGATCCAGTCGGTCCAAAATGACGAGATTCTCGTGCGGGTTACCAAGGCGCGATCTGGCGGCGCAAAGCTCCGGGCAGACAAGGGCATCAACCTGCCCGACAGTACATTACGATTACCCGCATTGACTGGGAAAGACATCGCTGACCTCGAGTTTGTCGCCGCCCATGCGGACATTGTGGGATTTTCCTTTGTAAACGAACCTCAGGATGTTTACGACCTGGAGTCGCATCTGGAGCAACTTCAGGCGACTCACGTCGGTATCATTCTGAAGATCGAGACGCGGAGGGCCTTTGAACAATTGCCCGAGTTGCTGCTCGCGTCCATGAAAAGTCAGTGTGATGGTGTAATGATCGCACGGGGAGACCTGGCCGTCGAATGCGGGTTTGAAAGACTTGCCGAGGTTCAGGAACAAATTCTCTGGATCTGTGAGGCGGCACACATACCGGTAATTTGGGCAACCCAAATCCTGGAAAGCCTAGCCAAGGAAGGGTTCGCCTCCCGTGCGGAAATCACCGACGCCGCAATGGGGCAGCGGGCCGAGTGCGTGATGCTCAACAAAGGGCCGCATGTTGTGTCCGCAGTCCATGTCCTGGATGATATCTTTCGGCGGATGCAGACGCACCAAAGCAAGAAACGCTCTATGCTGCGAGAGTTGCAGGTAGCGCATCAACGCCGATCCGATACGGAATTGGGGGCTCAGGAGACTGAAGTATTAAGAGGACTGCCCGAATGATTGAAACTGCCGTTTACGACACCAAGCCCTATGATAGGGAATATCTAGGGAAGGCCGCGGGTGCAGAACGCATCGCGTGGCGCTTTCACGAATTCCGATTGAGTTCGGAGACCGCGGCGGCGGCCAAAGATGCTCAGGCGGTGTGCATCTTCGTCAACGATCATGCTGATCGCGAGTGCTTAAAAACACTCGCCTCGCTTGGAGTGAAACTTATCGCGCTGCGGTGCGCCGGCTTTAACAACATAGACCTAGCTGCCGCCCAGGAAATTGGTCTGGCGGCAGTGCGCGTGCCGGCTTACTCACCACATGCGGTGGCCGAACACACAGTCGGTTTATTGCTGACGCTCAATCGTAAAATCCATCAAGCGTACAATCGCGTTCGTGAGCTTAATTTTTCACTGAGCGGCTTGGTCGGATTCGACATCTTTGGCAAGACCGTCGGGATCATCGGCACAGGCAAGATCGGTCGAATTGCAGCCCAGATTTTCCGTGGCTTTGGTGCAGCCGTCGTTGCCTACGATCCGTTCCCTTCGCACGATTGGGCCACCGCTAATGGCATCCAATATGTGGAGCTAGATACGCTGCTGGCTGCGAGCGACATCATTTCCTTGCATGTTCCGTTGCTTGCAGAAACTCGCCACCTGATCAATACACAATCGCTTGCAAGGATGAAACCAGGTGTATTCATTATTAATACCAGCCGAGGAAAACTCATTGACACCAGAGCACTTATCGCGGCGTTGAAAGCCAGGCATGTTGGCGGGGTTGCCCTAGACGTCTACGAGGAGGAGGAGGGCGTTTTCTTCGAGGATCTCTCCGGCCAAGTTTTGATGGATGACGAGCTTTCGCATTTGCTCGTATTTCCCAACGTCCTAATCACCGCACACCAAGCATTTCTAACACACGAAGCGCTTAGCGAGATCGCTCGTGTGACAATTTTGAATATCCTCGCGCAAGAAACGAACGAACCATTTCTAAAAGGAACGACGCTATGACAATACGAGTAGGAATTAACGGATTCGGACGCATTGGACGCCAAGTTCTGAGGGCGATTCGCGAAAAGTATCCGAGTGAATTGGAAGTGGTTGCGTTCAATGACATCGGCGACCTAAAAACCATGGCTCACTTGCTCAAGTACGACTCAAATTACGGGCGTTTCGACGGGTCGGTAGAAATTGAAAGCGATTCACTTGTTGTCGATGGCACGACGGTCAAGGTATTGAAAGAGGTAGATCCGGCGGCGATCCCCTGGGGTGATCTGGGCGTGGATATCGTGGTTGAGTCCACTGGATTGTTTACCATCAAAGAAGATGGCGTGAACAAGAAAGGAAAGACCGTCAAAGGTGCGATCAATCACATCAAGAGCGGCGCGAAGAAAGTGATCATCACCTCTCCGGCCGAAGGCGAAGACCTGACCATCGTGTTGGGTGTGAACGAAGACCTGTATGACCCGAAGAAACATCATGTTGTTTCCAACGCGTCATGTACCACGACTTGCCTCGCTCCTGCTGCGAAGGTTGTGCATGACGAGTTCATCATCAAACGCGGTTTCATGACGACTATTCACGCATACACCAACGACCAAAAAATTCTCGATCTGCCACATTCCGACCTGCGGCGTGCGCGTGCCGCTGCGATGAGCATCATTCCGACCACGACTGGTGCGGCAAAAGCCATTTCATTGGTCATCCCGAGTCTCAAGGGTAAATTCGATGGTTACGCCTTACGCGTTCCGATCTCCACGGTTTCGATCGTAGATTTCACTGTTGAACTTGAGAGGGAAACCACGACCGAGGAGTTGCGGGACCTTTTCCGCACCGCCGCCAAAGAGCCTCGCTTCAAGGGCAT
>JAWXCK010000199.1:0-18126 GCA_034408855.1 Pirellulaceae bacterium | reverse complement strand
GGTTTTTGCAATCACTCAGTCCAGTGTTTTCCTTGTATTTCACGGCTAAAATCGATTGCGGATCACGAAAACCACCCACAGTTTCTGCGGAAGAGCGATTTCTAATCGTTGCTAGCGAACTTGACAGACTGGCCTATAATCGAGATGTCGACATGACTTTTACCTTTTTCGCCTTTTTGGAGAAGCATCATGTATTCGGAAAATCAGCCGTGTTGTTCGCTGGGTCGTTGGAGCATGATGGTTCCAGCAATGACCATTCCTGTCGATCTCCGAGATAGCCGATTTCGAGTACGGTGCGAATAATAGTCCAGAAGGCCTCGAAAACGGTTTTACGCACTGCTTCTTGGTGACCTTTAAATCCGAAGATGATCGAAAAGTTTATCTCACCCATGCCGCTCACAACCAATTTGTCGAAGTTCTTAAACCACAGTTGGACAAGGTCCAGGTCATCGACTTCTGGGCTGGTAAGTAACCTAAAATACTTAGTGCCATTCGACAAAATTCACGCGACTCTTCTCTAGATCGGATCGACCGATGAATCGATATGCATCGCTTAGCGACGATTTTTATATGAACCTCCATTTGCAAACCGAGATGGAGCTCCCCCAGCAGCGCGAAACGCTTTTGCACTTCTTTGAGTTGGTGCAAAAGCGATTTCCACAGATGCTGAATTTCTACACTCGCGAACGCAACGAATTTGTCTTGGAAGAAGACAAGGACGCTGGTGGATATCGTTGGATCGCCATTGAACCCAAGCGGTTGTGTTCGGGAACCGTCAACCCACCGACACTTGAAGACGCATTGGAGCAACATCGCGAGATACTGAAGTTAGTACCACATGCCTTAGCCGTTAGTCATCTTGATTGCGAATCGCTGAGCGTCATGTTTGGATTTGACTACACCTATCGTGGCAACCACAATCAGTTGCTGGCCGATACCCTTGGACTACCAACGGCATTGGAAGGTCTTTGCATCAATGGCAATTCGCAACTCCTGTCCTATGAACCGTCGATTCAGTTCACTCTCGACGAAGAATGCGCGACGCAAGTCCGCTTGAATTTCGAGTCGCGAACGACCGGGTTTCACGTTCGTACCGGCGATTATGGCGATGAGCAATTAAGTGTCTATCTGACGGTTCGACGTTTTGATTCGTTAGGACCAGGCCAGGACTTCGTCGAGGAATTGGATCGGCTTGCCAACATCGGATGCGAATTGCTCGATCGGCATATCGTTGAAAATGTACTTCGACCGTTGCAACAAGCGATTGCGATGAAGTAGAAATTATTGGCATTCTCGATGACGTCAATTCCTATGGACGAACTACACGATTTTTCGAAACCCATTCGATCGGTCCGTAAACTTAGCCCCGTCGATCATTACTTGGCTGGAAGCTGGGAGGCCTTGGGAGCCGGGGCTCCAGTCTTGGTCGCGCTCGCTCAACTTACGGCTCAGGCAATGGTCGACAAGCCAACGATTGGTTTGGAGCAGCTCTTACCCGAGTCAAAAGCGATTCTTTTCGCGGCTCATTTCCGAGGAATTATCGAAATCAAAGGTTCGCATACGGCTTTCGACGCCCCGGCTCGGATGTTGGCTGTTTATATTGAGCTCGACGACGTGCAATGCATTACATTTCGCGATCCTGAGTCGCCAGAAATTACGGTTCGATTCTTGGAAGGTTTTCGTGAGTTATGTGCGGCTGGCCTCGTAATGCATCATACCCATCGCGATTTTTCATTGACAACAAAAGGGTTTGCGCTTGCTCGAACCATAGTAAAGGAGGACGTCCAACCATGGCTCGATTTAGGTCGCGAGTTCGGTCTGCACGATTGAATATCCCCTTTGGAGTTACCTTTGGGATTTTGATCGTCGTCTTGATGGCGGTTAGCTTTTACATTCTGACGACCGATGCCACGAACGTGTCATTAAATAGTGTTGGTACTCGAACTTTCGAGGAAGAAGACTCGCTCAATGCGGATCAGGCGTCTTCAATATCTGGCTTCAATGCCGCGTCACCGCATCCGTTGGATCCGGTTTTAGTCATGGCTCGTCGCGAATTAGAAGCCTTCTCAAGTTCCGTTGTCGACTATACGGCTGTCATGCACAAACGCGAACGGATAAACGGAAAGCTTGGCGAAGAGAATCAAATGTTCGTCAAGATTATCAATGACCGACAGCGAGAAACGGAACCAGCGATTCCTTTGCACGTCTACCTTCGATTTGATTCGCCAGCCAGCATGCGAGGTCGGGAAGTCATTTGGATTGACGGCAAAAACGACGGGAATCTGATCGCTCACGAAGCGGGCTTTATGAATTTGATGAGCGTCCAACTGGCGCCAACCGGTTCGCTTGCCATGATGGGAAACAAGTACCCGATTACCGGCATCGGAATGGCGAATCTTTACAAAAAGCTTATTGAAAAAGGCGAACGCGATCGTCGTAACGGTAACTGCGAAGTCACCTTTCGCGAACATGAAATAGTTAATAGCCATGACGTTGCGATGATCGAAGTCAAACATCCCGCCAAATATTCACACTTCGACTTTCATATCGCAAGAGTCTATCTCGATTTGACGCGGCATCTTCCGCTTCGATACGAAGCCTATCTATGGCCCGAGAATCCTGGCGATGAACCACCGCTAGAGGAACAGTACACCTACTCGGATATCCGGCTCAATGTGGGACTAACCGAGAAAGATTTTGATCCTGAGAACGAAGAGTACCAGTATCCGTGATGCACACGTAGCCGAGTCTTTCCGAAACTCGGAAATACTTCGACTTTCATCGAGGTGTCAGTCTCGGAGAGACTGACCTACGTGGTAATGTCAGTGGCATTCGGCGGGACGCCGATGCAACGAATTCATTATCGCGGCAGCGAGTTCTGCTGCTGACCGCCGGGGGTCGCGACGCGCTGTGCGTCCTCTTCGGGTACAAACGGAATCTCCTCGACGGTCCAACCCTTGGGTGGTTCCTTAGGAATGAATGACTGACGGAAGACCGTCTCATTGATCTTTGCTAAGAGCGAACCGTTAACCTCACGCTCCTGGAATTGAAAAATTTCTCGATGGGGGGCCTGCGGAGTCCAATTCGGCAAATGCACAGCGATCGCCGTTGGCAGAACGGTTTTGACATCCAACTCGATTGTCACATGATGATAGTTCACTGCGTCGCCTTGATACTTTGGATATGCTTCTAAAACAACCACATCCTGACTCGGCTTGCCATTAGGAAGCGTCGGCGGCTCGAGCGGTCGAATCCAAAATCGCTCTTGGATTTTCTGAGCCTTGACGCCGAACACAAATGGGAGTGGCGAGTTAAACACCTCGGCACCTTGCATGTTCGGCGGCAACGGATATTTCTTCACGTGCTTTTTCGTCTGGTCGTAGAGATGAACGCTCGTCCCGTCGCAGATCCACCATTCGCCGAACTGGTCAGGAATCGCTTCGTGAGCCCATTTGCCATCTGGTTTCTGTTTGAGGAATTTGATGTCTTCCACCTGGAACATCCCTTTGTCGGGTGCTAGGTATCGAATAACTCCGGTGGCAACCGACTGAAAAATCCTCGGGTCGTTATTCTTGGTAGGGTCGAATTCCCATCGCGCGAATTTGCATTGATAGCGTTCGATCCCCGACGTGCTGTTCTCCCAAGCTACCAGCACACGTTCCAAGTATTGTTGATGTGCAGGTTCCAAAGGCGGAAACGGGACTTGGCCCATCCCCCCAGGCTGCATTGCTTGTTGCGGATTGGGTGCCGCAGCACCAGCGGGCGCTTGTTGCTGAGCTTGCAACTGAGCCTGTTGTTGAGGCTGCTGGCTGGGTTGTTGGATCAAATTTCCTGGCGTTTGGGCCACGCTACTGCTTACCGAACCGGCAAAGATAAACGCCGAGAGACCCAAGAATTGGATTTTGGTTTTCCAGTTTCGCATCATCGAGGACGCCTTAGTTGTATTATTGAAAGGAACGGATTGCGAGTACTCGGGCGAACTCTAGCAATTCTTGGTTTTTAGTCCCAGAGCGGTTTTCCAAGATTGCATTGGCGGAAAAACCGCCGATTTGCTAGAGATCCGTAAGTTTTAACGATTTTTCCTATCGGCCGATCGAGTCGAAAGTTGATGTTCATCCGCGAGTATCTGCGAGTCCTCATTCCGTTGGTGGTCATGCTGGCCGTCTATCGGTTGATCGCCGTACCACTGATCGAGCCTCCCTTCAAGCAAATCGAACCGATTGCCCCTTCAGCCGTTCGCGATCGAAATGCTCCTTGGTGGAACGAATATTTTCATGACGGGACGTGGCAGCTCAACGAACCGATGATGGCTGAAACCGAACAGGGAACAGTGTTGCTGTTCGGAAAAATGGAGACACTGGCTCCCGATCGCATCAAGCTTTCTCCGCTAACCATTCTCATCCCTCAAAAGGACGATGAAGAAACAGTCGGAGCTGCGACTTCCATTCCTTCGAAACGACAAGCGATCGTATTCGAAAGCCCATCCGGTATGGAGATTCAATTCCACAAGCCGCTCAATCGATCGCTTGGTGGACAAGTACCACCGGTGAAAGGTGGGCAGATGATCGGCGATATTAAGATTGTCTCTCCTCCTCGCAAAGGCGATTTGAATGATGGTCTGCTGATCGAGTCTCGTGATTTGCGAATCGATCGGCGACGAATCTGGACCACCGAAGCGGTCAAGATGAAAATCGGAAGCAGTTATGTAGAAGGTCGAGATTTATCGATCTACCTCGACCAAGATCTCCTTTCGTCGAAAGATCAAGGTTCGGATAGCAACGAGTCAGCGTTTAACGGATTGGATCGATTGGAGCTGATCTATGTTGATCGAGTACATATCGATTTACCCGACAATGGACTCTTCGCCGAACGGACCCCCGGTGCGATGGGAGTTACTCCACCCAAACCCGCCTTTGCTGAAGTTCACTGCGAGGGCGCATTTCGTTTCGAGTTCCATCAAGCGATTGCTTCGCTATCCACTAACGTCCAACTTCGTCATCAAGTCGAGGGAATGCCGCAAGATAACTTTCTTTGCGATGGACTCGATCTACATTTTGTCAACGGAAACAAATCGAAGAAGCCAACGGTGAGTGGCAATCCATCACTACCTGATCAAAGTGACTGGACCATCGATCGCATTGAAGCCTATGGGTCCAATAGCACTAACCCCAACGACCCGGCCAGGTGGGTGCGGCTCGAAGCACCAAGCATGCAGACTCGCGGACAAGGTCGATGGTTGAAAGTAGAACTGGACCGAGGTCGAATTGCGTTTGCAAATCACCTACCGGGCGTCGCACCGGACGATTCATCGCAAGTCTATCTCGAACGAGAAGGTATGCAAGTTTGGTCACCTGAACTTGAGTACGAGAGCCAGCAGTTGAAGATCTCGGATCCATCGAAAGCTCCGACGACGATCACTGAGGAACCAATGAGCCTAGGAAAGCTTTGGGCGGCTGGTCCGGGTCAGGCTGCTGTACTTTCCGAAGATGGTGATCAATGGCGTTTGTCTTGGGCCAAATCGTTGCAGTTGCAACCAGACGGTCGTTCGGATCGACTGACCATCGACGGTAGCGCCAATGCTCGAAGTGAACGACAAGGCCGATTCGCGGCCGATTCTGTCGATATTTGGTTGAATCGTATATCGGAAAATCTCGTCAACTACGTCGCATCTCAAACGAACGGCTACCAGACATCATCGATTTTGCCGGAGCGAATGCATGCTGCTGGCCATGTCATCGTGCACACTCCGTCGTTGCGAGCGCAAGTCACCGACATGAAGTTTTGGTTCAGCTATCCGGAAATCGAAAACGCGCAAAAGCAACTCGCATCGATGGCTGTCGATCCAACAGCACAGCTATTGCGACAACCAAGCGGTAGCTCACAACTCACTGCAGGTTCGTCAGGCCAGCCGAGTGGACCAGGGCAGTTGGCCGCATCCAACATGGAACTTCCTAACCTATCATCGAAGTCTCAACGAGGTGCCACCGCATCCTCGCCTTCCTTACCGTTGAATGTGACCGGCGAAACGTTGGTCGCCAAACTATCACAGACTTCACAAGGTTCGCAGATCGATGATTTGGCTATTGCAGGGAGCGTTACGATTACCCGCGATCAGATATCACCGACATCACCCTTTCCATTGACCATCACCGGTTCGCAATTGCGAATGGATTCTTCCGACGAAGGAAAAATGGATGCGACGATTATCGGTTCTCCGGCTCGATTTGCGATTGGCTCTGGCGCCATCGAGAGCAACGAGATTCGACTCAACGAACGTCGTCAGATGATTTGGATCGATCAGCCTGGTAGCTTTCGTATTCCACCCGAGGCGATGCAGTCGATTGCGACGACTCCTAACAATACAAAGCCGAGCCTTTCAACGGGCAGCGCATTCGAAGCACCTGGGTTGATGCCAAGTCGCGATAATTCTAAGTCAACGATCGAATGGATCGAGGCACCTGAAGTTCAGTGGCAAGGGCGGATGGTATTCGATGGACGTGTTGCAAGAATGGATGGTGGCGTCAAGTTAAACGCACGCATGCGAACCGATCCGGAAACCTTATGGCGTATCGAAGGGAAAGCTAGAGAATTGCAAGTAGAACTTCAAGAGCCGATCGCAATTGGAGGAGAAACTACCGGCAATGCAAAGGTCGCTAATGTTCGACTGATCGATGCCGTCGATATCAAAGCGGCGCAAACCGATCTTCAGGGCACACGACGCTCGCTCGAGCATCTCGAAGTTCCTGAATTGGTCCTCCTTGTTCCTCAACAGCAATGGATCGGTACGGGCCCCGGTTCACTTCGCAGTCGACGAATTGGAAACGCCAATCCAGGCTCGCCCAAGTTTATTACCGGTGGCAAATCGAGCGACCTCCCATCTCCAAATGTTCGCAACCCGCAAGCTGAGCTTCAATGCCTGCACCTTAGATTTCGCGGTCGTATGGAAGGCGACATGAACCAACAGTCGGTTTCATTTCATGATCGCGTAGAAACATTACTGCAGCCGATCTTGAGCTGGGAGCAGTCGCCCGATGTTCAGTTGGTCGACCGACTCAAGCTGGGGCAAACAACGATGATGTGTGACGTGCTAAGCATGTACAACACAGCAAACCTGAGCTGGAATCAAACTCAGATACAAAATCAACAACTGCGACGCGATGCAGCGTGGGAGATTACCGGTGTTGGGCATGTGAGAGTTGAAAGCGTGGGTGAACGAGGCTCCTTCGCGGTGCTAGCATCGCGTGCTCAGTATGTCGCTGTCCACAGCTTGCTCCGAATCGAAGGTGCTCCTCGCGAAGCAGCGATCATCGAGACCACGCCATCCAACAGTCAATCTGGCGAGGCACCTGGCCGGGCAGAAATCAGTACGGGTGCAATTAACCTTAAAACGGGCGAAGCAGATTTGCAAATCACTAGAATACTAGGCAATATCTCCGAATTAACGGGTCAACCGAAATCATCGGCCAATAGCAGCCAGGCCGCCAATACTTCGTCACCATCTTTCGGATCCCCAACATCGTCAGGAAACTCGCAAAGTATTCCTTCTCCGCGCGATGCCTACCCGCTTCGACGTCAGTAGAATGAACGGCTTGTTGATTTAATCGCCAGCAGCAAGGATTAAATCAACAAGCCCCCACCGCTACTTCTGCGTCGAGGCATCACCAAGCTTATATACCGTATTCTGGATGGTTCCCGTAAAAATCTTTCCGCTTATGCCTTTGAGTTTGTAGGAAATTTGCATACACCAAGTAGGGCGAATATCTGCGATTTCAAGCGCAACTGAGCGACCGTCTTGCGATGCTTTTGCCGAAACGATTCCGAGCGGCTTTTCGTCATAACGATCGGAACCGTAATTGGCTGTTCGTTTGAGTCCCCAAGTTTCAACTAAATAATTGTCGGTGTCCGATGCGTACTGTGGCTCCACCGGTTCACTAAATTGAATCGTCATGCCAGAGGCATGTGCGGTCAGTCCGATCGGTAAATACGAAGGTTGACCGGTGTATCGAATGCGATAGAGGCCACCGGGACTCTCTGTCTGATCGCTCCCCCAAGCGTTCATCCCGCAAGCATACATCTGCCCGTTACCAGGATGAAAGCGAGCTCGCATCACTCCCGTCGGAAATTGCGGCAACGGTAGTCGGCACATCCCGCCTTGCCATTGTCCGCCGATTTGTTCATGGGGAACAATATAAATCTTCCCATATCCATACGAAATGTTCAGCAGCGAACCGTTCAGCGGTCCCCATTGTTTGCTGTCGACCCACAGCAATTCTGACGGCGAGCGATCGAACGGTTTGTTCGCCCAACACAGCGGTTGTACCATCGCATCGTCGCTCGTATCTTTCGGTGCCCCGTACCCGTACATGTTCCCATAAAAACCGCCTTCGGTCACTCGATTGATACGATTCATCGGATTCCAATGCCCTTCTTGATCGGTAACAAAGAACGATCCATCCGGATTCAAGCAGACGCCGTTGGCAGCGCGAAAACCATTGGCCAAAATCTTCGTTTCCTTTCCGTCAGCGCTGACTCGAAGCAACGTCCCGTGCTGAGGAACCAACGAATCGCGAGCATGACGGGCACTCTTGGCATAATACAAATTGTGTTCTGCGTCAGCTTGCAAACCCATTGCAAACTCGTGAAAGTGATCCGTGACTTGATGATCGTTATTGAAACACTCATAAAAGTCTGTTTCGTTATCACCATTAAAATCATTCAGGACAACGATCTGATCGCGGCAGCTCACAAAGATCCTTCCATCGACGATCTTGATACCCAGCGGGTGAAAGAGCCCGGACGCGATGCGCTTCCATGTGATCGGTTCGCTGAGTTTATCGATTCCATCGACAAACCAAATATCGCCGTCGCAGCAGCAGACAACCATCCGCTGCCCACCGTCAAAGAAATCTAATCCAGACATTCGCAGTCGGCTCTTCCATGGATTGACAGTCGGACTAGTCAACGCATCGATAGCGAAAGGTCCGTTGTCTTTTCCAATCGTGGGACGAGTTTGAAGCGACTGTTGCCATTGGCTCGGACCACCGTGTGTCAGCCGTCGCAAGTCTTCCGCCGCGACCGATCGACTCTTCAAAGCTGACTGATCCAACGCGTTCTTCAAACCAGACTTCTTAGCCATTCGCAATTTAAAATGAACCGGCGTCTGGTCTGCCGGAATCCGAAGCACGACATAACCATCGTCTATTCCAAGCGATAGCTTCCGCCCCGCCCGTGAGCCGTCGGCGCTAGCTGCGGCATCCGGCGCACTCACACCACCCATCGCCACGTCCGCCGAATCGCTCGGCGCAACTCGCAAAACCAAATCATGCGTCGACTTACTAACATTCAGCGTACGAATCCAGACGGTCGATGACTCTTTCGATTTCGATGAAGGATCACTCAGCGTTGCGTTTGAATCGATCGCGTACGACTCCAGTACCTCCGCGTCGCCAAGCCTGTACGAAACAACAATTCGATTCCCGTGTTTATAGGTCCCTCTGTACTGCGACCACTCGCGAGGAAGCGGCCCATAGGCCCGACCATCCTTGCCTCGCAACCTTGGATCGTCGAACGTTCCGTTCGATGGATTCGCCCAACCGGGGCCGACGGGATTGGCAAAGTGCAATTCGCCGATTGTGCGCGGCGTCATGACGTGATGCCCATTAAAGAGAATCCCTTCCCAGTCGATAAATCCGCGCCCGGACCAAGCTCCAGCGACGCGCATCGTATCGTGATCAAATGCTAACCAATTCGAACCGGCCGCAATCCCGCCAGGGCCATCGTCTAAGCGAACGGCAATTCCTTTGTAAGCAAAGTTGGTATTCGGTGGCCACGTTTCGCCAGCCGGGCGTCCTTCACGAGCCGCAATCTCTTTCTCTTCTTTGGTGATTCCTAAGCGAGGCTGGGTATCGGGTCCAACCATTTCATACGTGCTGATGAGAAATGGGCCATAGTCCATGTCGCGCCATGGTTCATCTTTTACCGGTGCGGGCCCGCGCAATTTTCCTTTCGGTAAGCTCGCCAAATACTTGGCGTCGACATCGGTGTATTGCGATGGGTTATCTGGCTTGAGATAGACTTCGCGAATGTAATGGATGACATCGTACTTTTCTTGCGGAACGAGTTGCCGCTGCGGCAACATCATCTTGAACCCGTGCGTGATGGTTTTGTAGATCGAAAAGGGATCGGCACCGGCTTGGAATTTTCCGGTCGCGAACCGCAATGCGTTGGGAAGCGAACCCGCTTCGTCTTTCGTGCCGTGGCAATTGATACAAAGTCCTTTGTAGAGTGCTTCGCCTCGCTTTTGAGCCTTTATATCCCAAGAAGCAATCAAGCCCGCGTGATTGAGATCGTTCTCGTATTCGGGAAGCGGCGGCGGTGCGATTAACGACGCCTCAGGTTTAAGCTGAGCCGCCGCTTCAGGGCCACCTTTGCCGAGCGCAACCAAGAAAGCGACTAAGTCAAAGAACTCCGATTCGTCGCCGAGTTGATTGATAAGCCCGACCGGCATCAGCGAGCTTGCTGGCGCGCGATCTTCGATCTCGTCGAGCAAAATCGATTGCGGTTTTTCTTCGCCCGGTATGGCAACCACAAGTTGCTTGTCGGTCTCTTCTCGGATCATGCCGATGACAACGCGACCGCTATCCAGCAATAACTTTTCCGACTTGAAGCCGTCCCGTACGACTTTCGAAGGTTGGAGAATCGATTCGATCACGTGTTCGTAGGTAGCTCGATCGCGAAGCTCGGACAGATCGGGGCCGAGCAATTTCGCGCCTTCACCTGCGGTGTGACATTGTGTGCAACTGAGCCCTTGGCGATAGAAGAAGATAGCCCCGCGAGAGGGATCGCCCAGGACACGAGCCCGGCGAACGATATCGGATATCGAACGCTCCGATAGCGAGGCCTCGATCGACGGAGCCGCCGCTTGGCTCGATTTCGTGAAACTAGTCAAACAGCACAGAAGTAAAGTCCCAAAAAGAACAAATCGAGTCATAAATCACTTGGAAGCATTGAAGCAATCGCGTGGAATGGGCATGGACGAAAATAGTGATTGTCCAAGTATAGCAACTGTCATGGTTCAACGGTAAATGGATTAGCCTTGGCACGTGCACCTCTTTACGCTCAATGCTTTCTTTCTTGTGATTCCGTCTGCCAAAGTTGACTTTCGATATTCCATGAGACAAAATGGTGATACATTGGTCGACCATACAAGGAGATAGCAAATGATCAAAAATTTTGTAAAACATGGAAACAGTTGGGCCGTCGTGATTGACCGTCCAATTTTAGACCTCTTGAAGATCGATCCGGAATTGCAGATTGAAATGACGACCGACGGTAAGTCGATTCAGATTACACCGCTTTCTGCTGGCAAAGGAAAATCCAAGGTCCGGGCTGCTCGTGTTAAAGTAAACTCTAAATACTCGAAGGCCTTCAAGAAGCTTGCGGAGTAACGGATGCTTCTTTTTGGAAATCAATGCGGTGGACTTCGAAGCAGATGAGAATGAGGTTGTCGATTTGGTCCTCAAGACAGCTACGGGAAATATGAGCAAGGGAGAAATTGCGGCTTTCTTTCGAAGCCGCTCACAAAGCACTAGCCAACAGGAAAGACAACCATGAAAGAGCAATTGACCAAGCTGTTGATGGCAACGCCGTTTCAACCGTTCACTATCAAAATGAGTGATGGGCAAAGCTACGAAGTCCGTCATCCCGAAAACTTGGCCGTCGGCAAGCACTTCATGGTTTTGATCGAACCCGAGACCGATCGAACGCATGATTTGTATTTGCTTCATGTCACCTCGTTTGAGCGAACACCAAAAACCCCGGCTTAGTACATTGCCCTTCAATGCGCGTAATACGCTTTGTCTATCCCGGCCAAACTTTCATCTGTTGGTCTTACGAAGAACTGCGCGCGTTGGGACCGGGTGGGCACAACATACCGAAACGAAGGAAGCGGAAACCTTCCAACGATGCCCAAGATTGAAAACCATTCAAGGGGATAATTCATCCAATCACGATACAACAAAACCCAGCGTTTTGCTGGGTTCTGATGGTTGTTTGTTACCCTTGATGGGTGACCTAGTGACCCCGACGGGATTAGAACTATCAACGAAATCATTGGGAAAATCGAGCGGTTCGGATTCCGTCCCCATGCCGGTTCCCATACGAGGTGCGGACGAGCTGCTATCGATATGGTCGGCCCTGGATGAGTCGGCCCGTCGTGATCTTCTGAACGTGGCTCGGGCGTGGGCGGCTAAACCGGTGAACGGGTGACCCATCGACGGTAGCCCCGATTCGCTCGGACCTATTAGAATTCAGGATGGTTCATTTTCCGATTCGATTTGCGCTTCCGGTTCGCAATCGACGGAGGATGCATTAGCGAGTTTTTGCGACGGATGCGATTTTTCACGAAGTTGCTTGGAAGCTGCTCGATTGATCTTTCTTTTCGCATCCGTTGCGTTGTCGCCTTCAAGAACTTCTCGTTTAAGAACTTCTGCCGTTAGAACCGCCTTTATTTCATCGATTTCGACGCGAACGTCTGGCGAGACCCTTTTTAGTTCCCGCCGGATGACAGCTAAAACAGGATCGCTCAAGATCATGGCACCTAAGAAGAATCTGCTTAGTGCTTGCTTCTGAGTGTGATATTCACCAAGTACGGACTTTATCCAGCCTTCTTTGCAAAACAAGAAAAGGGATTCGAGATCCTTCGTGTTCTTCCCACTGAGACCGCAAAAATCGATGTTGATGACGAGTTCTTGTCCAATAGGTTTCCCGAAAGTCACTTTGTAGACTCGCCAGCTCAAGCCGTTGGTGAGTACCACCCATTCGACGCCTTGGTTCGCAGCGTAGTCCACTGCTTGTTTGACGTGTGCTTCCTTCAGTTCCAAGCCGATGGCTTTCACTTCGATCAACATTTGCAGTGCGGTTTCGATCTTAATTGCAAGATCGCAGTACGTTCCACGAATCGCGTGTTCAGAAGTTATTTCCGAATATTTGTCATATCCAAAAATCTCGGAAAGCATGTCAACGATAATCGTGACCGTATCCGATTCACCAACATCTCTAGATTTTGCCGAACTAAGGATCGGTTGAAATCTCTTGATGCCGTTCGCAATCCGATCTGATATTTTGCTTGGTACTTTTGCCATGACTTAACCTTTGCCTAAAACGAAAAAGCAATCGCTTGAAAATCGAAAATCCAAAAAGCGAATTGTAGCGAAAACTAGTACGATGGTTGTACGGTGTTAGAATGCGATGCCTACTCGCGGCTTTGGGTCCCTGGTGCATCCACGATGATTGCGGTTGGAATAGAGCCTGATTCGGTGGAAACACAGTCCGGCGTTTGGTGCTATGCTGGTCGTGATGGGTAGCCGCTATTGGGCGGGTCCCGGCTCGTTTTGCTGCTGAGATGCGGCTGATTAAAACCCCGATTCATCGGAAGTGAGTTAGTTAGGAATACTCGCTTTGGGGGTCAGGGGGCGGCTATCGGTTGGGTCCCTGCTCGTTCGGCATGTACGCTGGGGTTGGTCAAAGGTCCGTTTTTTATCGAGTGAGTCCGTCCGTCCGGTAGTTGTTATTCGGGGTAAGGGGGCGGTGCGTTTTGCGTCGGGTCCTAGGTCGGCCTGGGTGGCCCTCGGTGCGAAGCACGTCGTTCCCTCACTTTTTATGTGCGTGCCGTTTTTTGTGGGCGGGTGTTTGTTTGTCGAGATTGCTACGGGGGGGGCTATAAAATTGTGGCAATTGAAACCGTAGCGACCGTTCCGCTTCGCATGTGTGAAAATCCGCAAAATTCAGCGTTTGAACGTGGAGGTGACTTCGGGGTATTTCACTATCGGACTTCATTGGTAGATTGAAACGAGGTAAGCGGCTGATTCCCGCTGAACGATTGCCCGAGGAACGATGCCCCATAGCGTCGGCCCTCGGGCGTCGGCCTTTCGTTCACTATGGGATTCTGAAAATGCTTCAAGACATACCGAGGATCGTCCAGCTTTTGCGAGCATGTGCCAAGGATTTCCGAGATGCTCGTAAACTGCCTGGTAAGCAAGGTGACGAGTTTGTAGCAGACTTGCTGAGTGAGGTGGATTCAATTGTTGGTGATGCTTGGATGGCCGGTTTCTTGCGTTCAATTACGCCGCTCGTTTTTGAATGCGAAAAGGCCGAAAATAGAGCGAACGCTGATAAATCCAACTATTGGGAATTCTTGTTTTCGAGAAGTGTTTTTGACACCTTGGTGGATTATCGATCGTACGAATATATTTCCGACGTTGATATTCACCCGTCGGATTACGACGAAGATACACCCGTTGAAAACGGAAAGAGTCACATTTTTCTTGCCCCAGGTTTATTGTCCAAAGTTGGGCACAAAGAGTTGCAATCGATCTATTTAGGAAGTACGCCTCAAACTGACGATGAAACTTTGACTCGATGCATAGAATCGCAATATCAGATTTTCGGTTACTTTTCTTTGGCTTGCAACATCATTGCCGATATTATCGAGCGTGAGCAAACATCGTTGACGATAAAAACGAATGAGGCCGAGCAATCGAGCGAATTGAACGATGGCCTTTATCGTGCAAGTGCGTTGTTTGTATGGGAAGGGAAAACCTATGAAGGGCTTTCTGACCAAATGATGATTGCTCTGGAATTGCTTTATAGAGCCAATCTTGAAAATCGTAATGTCGAACGTGATGAAATGGAAATCGGAATCGGCCATATTTCGATGGATGGGTTCAAGAGAATCTTTCGAGTTGATCGTGACGGTTGGCCCTCGGTTCATCCGGTTGAAAGCATTGTTGGCGGTCGTGCGAATAGGGGTTGGTATTTAAAAAAGCTTAAATCTTGAAAACCTGACCGGTTCTAACCGGTTCTAACCGGGAATCTATCCGGTTTGATTTGGATACTTCCAATCGTGCTAGCCAACGTGGTTAGCGATCTTCAAACGATGGGAGTAAATGCGATGGATGATCTAAGAGAGCGAGGGCGTGAACTTTTGCCCTTGCGACGAATGGCGGCCCGGTTGGGCGTGCCGAGCAAGTGGTTACGTGAGCGAGCCGAAGCTGGCGACGTTCCGGCGTTGCGTGCTGGTGATCGATGGTTATTCCGGCCCGATGTTGTCGGCCCGATTGTGGCGTCGATGGCTGGTGAGCGATCGAGCAAAGGGGGTGCATCTTGAGTATGTCACCCCATGAAATCGAGAGCCTGGCTAATGCCGTGGCTGAGCGTGTAGCGAGTCGTCTATCGGGTCGAGTCTCGAATGATGCGATGATCGATGCCCGAGCCGTTGCTGAGCTGCTGGGATGCTCGGTGCCGACGGTGGAACGGCTAACCCGTTCCGGTGCAATCCCATCGCATAAGGTGGGACGGTTGCGTCGGTATCGGCCCGCTGAGTTGGTGAGCCGACAAAATGAGAAAGGGGGCTGCAATGAGTAAGCATTACAACCCCCGGCGAAAATCAGACTACCGAAATTATACCACGGTGAGCGATTTGAAAACGATGGCTCATGGTCGGTGGGTCGAGATTCTGCGAGCTGCTGGTGTGCCCGAGGATGCGTTGAATGGCCGAGGTGGACGGCCTTGTCCTCGGTGCGGTGGTCGTGATCGATATAGCCCGATGCCCGACGTTGCTGAACGTGGTGCGGTTCTATGTCGATCGTGTCATCATGCCGGTACTGATCCCCGAGCCGGTGACGGTGTTGCTGCGTTGCGTTGGTGGCTCGGTGTCGATGCGGCTGGTGCGTTGCGTTGGTTGTCGAGCTATTTGGGTGTAATCGATGATGATGCTACGCTGGTGATGCGTCGGCCTATCGAGCGTCGACTGTCGATCCCATCACAATCGATCGTGCCCGAGCGTTTCGAGTTGCTGTCGAAGGTATGGCGGCAAAACATGCGGCCCGAATATCTCCGACGTGCGGCTGATCTGTTGGCGTTGCCGACTGAACCATTGACGAGGTTAGGCGTCGGATGGTCGATCGAGCATAAGGCTACAACGTGGCCGATGCGTGATGATGTTGGTGGCGTGATCGGTGTGCGGTTACGGTGCCCGACAACGGCCCGCAAGTGGGCTCTGATGGGTTCGAGAGCTGGTCTGATCTATTCGGATGATCTTCTATCGATCGAGAGCCTTAAGCGGCTATTGATATGTGAAGGGCCTAGCGATGCGGCGGCGTTGATGTCGATCGGATTCGATGTCGTGGGCGTTCCAAGTTCCGGTTGTGGTGGCGAGCTGCTTGACGGCCTATGCCGACGAATGCGGCCCGCTGAAATCGTACTGATGGCCGACGGTGATGACGTAGGTATCAAGGGTATGCGTCGGCTCGCCGATGTCCTGATGATCGTGGCCCCGGTGCGGATCGTGAGTCCACCGGCGGGCGTCAAGGATGTTCGTGCGTGGGTCGTGAGCGGTGCTGATCGATCGGTGATCGAGTCGGCAATCGATGCGGCCTCGGTGTTGTCGATCGTGATGAATGGAGGTGTCGCATGAATAGCAAACAACTGATCTTGAGAGCGAGCCGAGCGACCAACGGTCGAGCGAAGATTGAAGCGGTGATTGATGGCAAAGTGCTTGTCGCTGATATCATCGATTTGTGGTCGGATGTCGAGCGTGATCGGCTCGCGGATGCGATTCATACGGCGGTGCCGACGTTGAAGTTAATTGCGATTCATCGTGAGCTGCTGAAAATCGATCGTGAGAATCTGCCGGAAGCGGATGCGAGCCCGAGCGATCCCTGGCCCCCGGTGGTTTCAATCGAACGGCCTAAGGTTCCGGCGTTCCCGGTGGCTACGATGCCCGAGCCATTGCGATCATGGGTTGAAGCGACTGCGGAAGCGTGCCAAGTGCCCGCCGATCTGCCTGGGCTGTTGGCTCTTGCGGCGTGTGCTGGTGCGTGTGCCCGACGGGTGACAGTGCTAGCGGGTCGTAATTGGTTCGAGCCGGTTAACCTTTACGTTGCCGTGCTACTTGATCCTGCAAACCGCAAGAGTGCGGTATTCGGTTCGGCGATGAAACCGTTGCGTTTGATCGAGAAAGAGCTGGTCGAGATTGCGGCCCCAGAATATGCCCGAGCGGCTTCTGAACGAAGAGCAAGAGAAGCTGAACTAAAGAATCTTGAGAAGAAAGCGGCTAGCGGCTGTGCTGAGTCGATGCGATCTGCTGGTGACTTAGCGGCGGCGTTGTCGGTCGAGCCGATTGCAGCGTTGCCCAAGTTGCTCTTGGATGATGCGACGGCGGAAGCAATCGAGATGCAATTGGCGGCCCAAGGTGGTCGGTTAGTGGTGGCTGGTTGTGAGGGTGGTCTATTCGACGTGATGGCCGGTCGATATTCATCGGGCGTCGGTAATCTCGATTGTTTTTTGAAAGCCCATGCCGGTGATGATCTGCGAGTCGATCGTGTAACCCGTGGCTCGATAGTCATCGATCGATGTTGCTTGACGTTGGCCTATGCAGTTCAACCCGATGTAGTGCGTTCGATGTCTGAGCGTCCTAGTTTCCGTGGTCGTGGTCTTATCGGTCGGTTCCTCTATTCGATCCCCGAGACTCGGTTGGGTAATCGGCGAATAAATACTGAGCCGGTGCCGGTGGCCATGAATGCTCGGTATGAAGAGTTGGTGAGGCGGTTGGCTGCGATCCCCGAGCCCCCTGAATTGCCCTGGGTTCTTCGATTGGATCGTGATGCGGCTAAGCGGTTCCAAGTGTGGCAAGAGGAGGTCGAACGATGGTTGGCGGACGATGGCCGACTAAGAGAGCTAAGAGACTGGGGCGGTAAGCTGTGCGGTTTAACGGCCCGGTTGGCAGCAATCATGCATCTAGTGAGCGTCGATGACGAGGAGCCGTGGGAAGTGTTGGTGTCGTTGCCGGTGATCGAGTCGGCTATCGAGTTGGCTCGGTGGTCGGTCGATCATGCGGAAGCGGTTATCCTCGGGCTGATGAGTGGATCGGATGGTCCGATCGAGGATGCGGCCTATTTGCTGCGATGGATTCGAGAGCGTGCATCCACTGAGTTCTCCCAGCGTGATGCCCAAGTGCATGGCCGATCCCGATTTGACGGTGAGCCCCGTAGGCTAATTGAAGCACTTGAGTTGCTCGCCGATCGTGGATGGATTCGAGCATTGCCAATGCCCCCACCGGCCCCCGGT
>JAWXCK010000198.1:0-16479 GCA_034408855.1 Pirellulaceae bacterium | reverse complement strand
GTTTTTGCAATCACTCAGTCCAGTGTTTTCCTTGTATTTCACGGCTAAAATCGATTGCGGATCACGAAAACCACCCACAGTTTCTGCGGAAGAGCCGAACATTTGCAAGGTGCTCGTGGATCATCGCAACAATGGTCGGTTCAGATTCGTACAACTTCAATGCGACGATGATATTCGATATCGACTGGGGTTGAATTCATAACTTCTTTTCTCTCGCCTTTGACTCTATCCTAAGCGGTGAGTTCTCCAATGGAAACTGCTGGCGAAATAACCATTCCACCTTCGTTTCGTTTACAACGTGCCTGAACCAGGGAGTAGCAAACGAAAGCACTCGCGAATTGGATATAGTTGGATTCACGCAAAGGCGCTAAGCTCGCAAAGGGTTAAGTCAGATGTCGGCGACAAGGACAAAGAAAATCGTTCTCATGGCACAGGTTTTCTCCGACTCTTGAACCATTCAACATCAAATCGTACAAAATGCAACTCATCCCAATAGTGTGTACTGCCCTTGTTGCCGCGTTCGTAGACAACGGCAATCGACTGATCATCCAGGACCACGATATCAGAATACGAGGAAGGATGTGGCCAGATGGTTTTGCCTGCACTCCAGGACTCTCCGTCATCGGTACTCAACCGCACCGTTAAATTGTAGCGGCCGTATGGATGTTCCGTTTGACGCAATGGCGAGGCTGGGCTGGAAAATAGCAAGTGCTTGGCATCGAAGCGTTCCACGGCTCCATGACAACGTGGTGTAATGAGTTCCTCAAGTCGATGAAAATCAGTCCAGGTTTTCCCGCCGTCATGGCTAATTGCCGTAAGATGACGAAGATTGTCGGGCGAGTCGTCACTGCTTTCATTGCGACTGATCACGCGAACGTTGCCGTTACTCAGTTCAACGAACTGACATTCGCTCGTATCGCGGCCGACGTTGCCGCCAAGCTCCCAGCTCGCTCCATGGTCGTCGCTGAAGAAGCAATGCGCGAAGCTGCGAAGCTTACCATTGCCAATGTCCTCACGATGACGTGCGGGCACCAGCAATCGCCCTGACTTGAGCTGGATCATCGCGTTGCCAGGGCCACAACCATATCGCTGAGACCAACCTGCGGCCCACTGTTTTGTACGACTTTTGCTGGCGGGATCGGATTCTTCATTCTTCCCTTGAAGTTGTTCCCACTCAGGCTTGATCACGTGGCCGTGCATGGACACAGGGCCCTGCCAGGTTAAGCCGCTATCGATACTTGTGAAATAGTTGTACTTCTTCTTGTCTCGAAGGAAGAATAGCCAGAGCTTCTTCGTTTGTCGATCATAGCCGATGGTGATGTCAGTCGAGGTATTCTCGGCATCGTCGAACACAATTTGCTCTGCGCTCCATGTCTTGCCTTTGTCGGAACTGCGTTTCAATACGATATCGTGATTGCCAATGTCACCGATGCCATCGTTGCGTTTCTCGCAAAAGATGAGGATGTCACCGTTCGGAGCTTGAATGATCGCAGGGATCCGATAGTTCGGCTTGTTGCCCGGAGCGAAAGGAAAAACGCAGCTCGTCTCCATCCGAGCTGAATCCGCGTGAACTGCGTCTAAACTCATCATCATCATCACGACGATGACCAACCAACAGTATCGGTATGGTGGAAACATGGTGCGGGAACGATTCCGTATAACATTTGTTTAGGTACTACTTCGCCACGTATATTTGCAGTTCGGATTGAGTTCGCAATTTTGATAGATCCGCTACCTTGACCTTGAGATGGAGCACTTGCTGCCATCGATGCGGGAGAAACAAATGCAGGATGCCATCCTGCTCGAACATGTCGAGATAGGAGCATTGAAAATTAAAATCAGGAACCGTAAGCCATTCAAGATTGAAGCGAGCCAGCGTGAGGCGATCCCCTGCGAATCCAGGCCGGGTATGTCGACCATAGAAGCAGAGTATGGTTCCGTTGGGCGTAACGGCAAGGTCTGAATACATGCTTGGACCAGCCTCGACGGTCTTGTCGATGGCCCACGTATTACCTTCGTCGCGGCTTACTTTCACACTTAGGTTTTTGCGATCGCGACTCTTGCCAGCAGATGCCTTTCCGTCCGCACGGTCTAAGTTGTGAGGATTCGAAAAGAGAATGAGATCTTGGCCTGGCTGCGCATATCGAACCATCGCTCCCATGCAAATTGGCTCGAACAATGCTTCTTCGAAGCGAGGTGTACTCCAATTGGTCGCACCGTCTTGACTCGTCGTCACCAAACGCCGGTGGGACTTCGATTCATTGCGAACGTTCAGCATCACTCGACCATCGCTTAACTCGACGGCCACCGTTTCGTTGGGATTGATCCATTCGTCGGTACAAGGTACCGCAATCTCACCAGCATGCCAAGTCTTTCCCGCGTCATCACTATAGATCGTTGCGGTAACACTCGGGCGATGCGCGTTTCCACCCGTGCCCGTGGAAAGCCATACCGGTACGACTAGCCGCTTCGATTTGAGCTGTATGCTATGATTGGGTCCAGTTGCCACCACCTTCCAATCGTAGTCTTTCTTGAAGGCGTCGAATGCAGCTGTTATCTCGTTCGGCTCACTCCATGAAATGCCGTCATCTACGCTTTTTTGATAGAAGACTCGCATATATTCAAGGCAGAAGAGCATGTGCACCGTACCATCACGGTCCGCAATCAAGACGGGGTTGTTGTATGTCACATCTTTCGGATCGACACTTTTCATTCCCAAAGCGAAGGGGTTTTTTATCTTGGGACCTTTGACATTTGCGATGCTTACCGGTCGACTCCATGATTTCCCGTCGTCCACGCTCCGTCGAAGAAGAATGCGGATATCATCCCAATCGCTAGATCCCGCCGGTCGTTTTCTGGCTTCACACCATGCAAGCACTGTTCCTTTGGCCGTCACTACGATGCCTGGAATATGGTAGATGTTGTAGTGGGGATCGTCGCCCACGACAAAGAGATCTTGCTTCTCGATGAAAGGTTCGGCCGACCGTAGACTTGTCCAAATATTCGTCATCAAGAAAGTAAGCAGAACCAAGCTTGCATGTCGCCGCATAGGATTCATGGAAATTCTCCAATAAGGTTTTCTTTGCCCGCCCGAATATGCTGCCGAATTGCTGAATCGGCCTCATCGGACGACGCCACACACAGTTTGTTGAGCAGTTCAACGTGATGCTTGTAGGTCGTTTTTCGAATCGGCGCGATGATTGCAATCTGATGAAACATGCTCAGCTTCACAACACGGCTGAAACAGTCGATGAGCGCTTTGCATTCAGTCAAAGCGACGAGTGCCTGGTGAAACTCAAAGTCTTCCGACCAAATCGGACGGCCAGAATCCGCGGCCCGGTCAGCTTTGGAAGCTAGTAAATGCAGCCTTCGTTGCGATTTCTTGACTGGACCACCACAATAAAGCCTCGCGCACTGGCACTCGATCGCCTCTCGCAATAAAAGCTGCCCGCAGACATCCTCAACACTCGGAGAAACCACAAAAGTCCCTTGTCGATGACGTGCCGTTAAGAAACCCTCGTATGACAATCGCTGCACCGCATCGGAAACTGGGATGAGACTGACCTCCAGCTCCTCAGCAATTTTGCGTCGATCCAACAATTGCCCCGGTCGGATGTTTCGGCGCAATAGTTGTTTCAGAATGTGATGGTAAACTCGGTCGGACTGAATCATAAAAGGCAAATTCGCGAGGCGCCATAGAAGGGTTGTAGCATGTTCTGTAACATGTTACGAAAGGGCTTTGAAATGTCAAGTCAACTCGACACTTTTCGTTGGGCTCCACGATCTCGTATGGCACGAAAACTAAGACGAAGGTTGGGACCGGCGATTTCCTGGTTGGACTCGCAGAAATAACGCGGGTGTATTTGCTTTAAGAAGCTTGTTGCTCGCTCAGGAGGGCGTGTGAGTTCGCTGTTGGGCGACATTGACAACGGCTTCGCTTCCATTTAGGCTATGTAACCGTTATGAAAAGCATCGTTTCCAGGATTATTAGCATTACCAGCCACCATCGGGTGTCGGCTTAGGGGAATTACGGCGTTTCAAACCAAATATTCAAACCCCCCGCAGCAGACGCTTCGGGGGGTTTTTTGTTTGCCTAACCCGTTTTCAATTTTAGTATCCTATTGGTTCTGATTTTTTATTTCATTGAGAAAAACCATGCGATCGATCTTGGTCTACGACACGACACTTCGCGACGGCACGCAAGGAGAGGGCGTCTCCCTATCGCTTCAGGACAAATTGAATATCGCCGTTCGGTTGTCAGAAATGGGCATCGATATGATCGAAGGTGGATACCCGCTTTCGAATGAAAAGGACGCCCAGTTTTTCAAACGCATCCGCGAGTTCGATCTCGGTCAGTCGAAAATTTCCGCCTTTGGTATGACGCGCCGGCGAGGCTTAAAAGCTGCCGATGATCCGGGCATGAAATCGCTCGTTGCCGCTCAATCGCCGGTGATTACACTGGTTGGTAAGTCGTGGGATTTTCATGCTACCGAAATCCTCGGCGTCTCGCTTCAAGAAAACCTCGATATGATCGGCGAGAGCACGGCCTTTCTTGCTCAGCACGCCGAAGTTGTTTATGACGCCGAGCATTTTTTCGATGGCTATCGCGCGAACCCAGCTTATGCCCTCCAAGCGATTGAGACGGCCGCTAAGGCTGGTGCCAAGTGGATTGTCATGTGCGATACCAACGGAGGGGCTCTTCCAGAATGGATTGCAGAGGTGTCATTGGCTGCCGCGTATACTTTAAAAGGGAGCGAAGCTCGACTCGGGATTCATTGTCACAATGATGGCGATCTGGCAACCGCCAACACGCTGGCCGCCATTGATGAGGGTTGCGAACATGTTCAAGGGACGATCAACGGGATCGGCGAGCGATGCGGCAACGCGGATCTGGTTTCGGTGATCGCCAATCTGGCGCTGAAGAAAAAAGGGTATGAAGTCCTTGGCGGTCGTTCGCTAGAGCATCTCACGGAACTATCAAGGTACGTCTACGAAACCGCGAACCTTCAGTTGCGAACCGGCCAACCTTTCGTCGGACAGAGCGCTTTTGCTCATAAAGGTGGAATGCACGTTCATGCGGTCAACAAAGCGGCTCATACCTACGAACATCTCGATCCGGCCTTGGTCGGAAACGAACGAAGGATTCTGGTGAGCGAGCTATCGGGCCGGTCGAATATTATCGCCTTGACGACCAAGCATAATTTGCAGAACGATCGCGAACTGCTCGATAAAATTTTGGCGGAAGTCGTTGGCCGGGAAAACCAAGGCTATCAATACGAGGCTGCCGAAGCCTCCTTTGATTTGCTGGTAAAACGTTGCTCGAATACGTTTTCGTCGCATTTTCAACCGATTAAATATCAGATTGTGGCTGGCGATACCAATGTTCCAGACCAGAACGCCTACGCCGAAGCGCTGTTGAAAATCCAGGTTGGCAACGATATTCGCTTTGAAGCCGCCGAAGGGCATGGCCCCGTAAATGCCTTGGATGCTGCTCTTCGCAAGGCGCTCACAAGTTTCTATCCTTGCCTGGATTCGATGCGGCTGGTCGACTACAAAGTCCGGGTGGTAAACGGACAAGAGGGGACGGCGGCTCGAATTCGCGTCAACATCGAGAGTACTGATGAGACGGAGACTTGGCGAACCATTGGAGTTAGCGAGAATATCATCGAAGCTAGCTGGTTCGCCTTGATTGATGCCGTCGAATACAAATTGCACAAGAATTACGGAAAGTTATGAGCGAGACTACGACAGAGGTTCCCAATCGATTCGATTTTGCCCAACAGTCAGCCGCGATCTACGCTGAATGGGAAGCGGCCGGGTGTTTCGATGCCGAGGTGGATCCGAAGAAAAAGCCTTTTACGATTGTCATCCCGCCGCCCAATGTGACAGGAGCTTTGCACCTTGGTCATGCGCTTAACAATACGTTGCAAGATATTCAAATTCGAATGCATCGCATGCAAGGTTTTGCTGCGCTTTGGATGCCAGGAACCGATCACGCGGGAATTGCGACACAAGCAATTGTCGAGCGACGGCTTAAGGAACTAGAGAACAAAACACGCCATGACTTAGGACGTGAAAAACTCGTCGAACGGATTTGGCAATGGAAGGCGCAATACGAGACACGCATCCTTGGCCAGCTCAAAAGCATGGGCTGTTCCTGCGATTGGCGACGAACGCGTTTTACGCTTGATGAAACGTGCGCTCGGGCTGTTCGAACAACCTTCTTCGATCTCTTTTCGAAGGAGCTAATTTATCGCGGAAAACGATTGGTCAATTGGGATACGTATCTTCAAACGACAGTCAGCGACGATGAAGTGACTCACGAAATAGTCAAAGGTCATTTTTGGCATTTTCGCTACCCGGTGATCGCGCCGAAAACGGGTGAGCCACAATTTGTAACGATCGCCACGACGCGCCCCGAAACGATGCTCGGCGACACAGCCGTCGCGGTGCATCCTGAACCCGCTGCGGCGCTCGATAAGTTTGAATTGGCTTTGAAAGAAAAATTAGCGGCTGCTTCGGCGAAGGATAAAGCTGCTGTTCAAAGCCAGTTGGACGAACTCGACGAGCGACGAAAGATGCTGCTGCCGCAGTTGATCGCACTTGCCAAGATGGCTCGCGATGGTCGGATGCTGCGGCTGCCGTTAGCCAATCGCGATATCCCGTTGGTCGCCGACATCTGGGCAAAACCCGAACTGGGAAGCGGCTGCGTCAAGATCACGCCAGCCCACGATCCTAACGACTACGAAGTTGGCAAACGCTGCAAACTTCCGATGGTCAACATTATGAATACCGACGGGACGTTGAATGCCGAAGCGGGAACCTACCAGGGCTTGACGATGCCCAAAGCTCGAACGAAAGTCGTCGACGATCTTGATGCCTTGGGGTTGGTCGAACGCATCGAAGATCGCGAAATCGATCTGGCGCATTCGGATCGAAGCAAGACTCCGATTGAACCGTACTTGGCCGATCAATGGTTTGTCCGCATGGATACGTTGGCTCAGTCCGCGATGGATGCGGTTACCAGCCATCAAGTCAAAATCTTTCCAGAACGCTATGCCAAGAATTATCTAGATTGGCTAGGAGAAAAGCGAGACTGGCCTGTCGGTCGTCAGCTTTGGTGGGGCCATCAAATTCCGATCTGGAGTAAATCGTTCGCCAGCCAAGAGGCATGTTCGTCGCTCAAGAAAAAAATCGAAGCGATGGCCGAAGCGAAGTCGGGTCAGATTCGTTCCCATATCGAACTGAATCCTGACGATGCCTCGGCGGTTCTGCATACGTGTATCTTGAACGACGATAGCGGACTTGAAACCAAGATTGAAAGTCTAGGATTGGTCCGACAAGAAGACGTCCTCGACACCTGGTTCAGTTCAGCGCTATGGCCGCATTCGACATTGGGTTGGCCAGAGAAGACGCCGGAGCTCGACTATTTTTATCCGACCAGCACCCTGATTACTTCGCGCGACATTATCACTTTGTGGGTAGCCCGGATGGTTTTGATGGGGCTGAATAATATGGGCAAGATCCCATTCCAAGAAGTCTTTATTCACCCGAAGATTCTTGACGGGTACGGTGAAACAATGTCCAAGAGCAAGGGGAACGGCGTCGATCCGATCGACGTGATCGATAAGTTTGGCCCCGATGCACTCCGCTTTGGATTAGCGTGGTTGGCGACGGATACTCAGGACGTGCGGATGCCGGTGCAATATGAATGCCCGCACTGCCAGAACTTGGTTAATCAAACGAAAGAGAATCGTCAGAAGCCGAAAGTCAACTGTGATAAATGCAACAAAGGCTTTTCGACGCAGTGGGCAGAGAGCGATGCCGATAAAGCATTACCGAAAGCTCCGGTTGTCAGCGAGCGTTTTGAAGAAGCCCGAAATTTTGTTAACAAACTTTGGAATGCATCGCGATTTGTACTGATGAATCTCGAAGGTTTTGAACCGATTGAAATCGATCGCGATTCGCTGGCACTCGAAGATCGCTGGATTCTTTCTCGGCTCGCGACGGTTACTGAAGCGGTAACGAAGGGTATTCGCGAGTATAAGTACAGCGAGGCGGCTCGAGCGATCTATGTGTTTGCTTGGGATGATTTCTGTAGCCTGTATGTCGAGATGGCCAAACCGCGATTGCAAGACGCTACGACTCGACCGGTCGTGCAGCGAATTTTAGCCCATACGCTCGACGCCATGCTCAGGCTGCTCCATCCCATCACGCCCTTTGTGACCGAAGGAATCTGGAAGTATCTAGGTCAAGTCAACGTGCATCGCGATATGTACAGTAACGATCCGGCTACGGAATATATCCTCAAAGCTGCTTGGCCCGAAGCAAAGTCTTCCGATTGCGATCTTGCCATCGAATCGCAGTTTGCTCAGTTCGTTGCCTTGCTCGGTGCTATTCGCGAGATTCGATCTCGACAAAATATTGCTCCCAAAGAGACCGTCGAATTCTGCGTGCGGTCGGACGAATCGATCCAAGCGTTATTAGCTCCGATGCAATCGCTATTACAGTCGATGGCCGGCGCGACCGTCCAACAGTGGAGCAACAATCCGACGTTGCCAAACGTTCAGGCTCATGTGTCGCTTGAGAAAATGGACGTCTATGTCGATCTTGGGAGATTCATCGACTTTGACGCCGAGATTTCTCGCAACGAAAAATTGCTTCAAAACCTGAATAAGCAGATTCAAGACAAAGAAGGGAAGCTTTCCAATGAGAGTTTCGTCTCGCGGGCACCGGCTGCGGTTGTCGAAAAAGAACGAGCGTCATTGGTCGATCTATTAAGCCAACGTGATTCAGTCGAAGCGGCCCTGAAAAAACTTCGTGGCTCGATCCATTGAATCCGCTTTCCAACAATACCTATAAAGAGAAACCCCGTGCCATCGTACGCCATTGAGACGGTTGAAACGAAATCGCAGAAACGCGAGTTCATGCACTTAATTTGGCGACTCTACAAAGGCGATCCAAACTGGATTCCGCCACTGCGCCGCAATCAAGAAGAATTGGTCGGCTTCTTTAAGCATCCGTTTTATGAACGTAATAAGATCCGAACGTTCTTGGTGAAGCGCGATGGGACGACGGTGGGTCGAATCGCGGCGATTGTTAACTATGGCCACAACGAACGGTACGAAGAAAAGCGAGGTTTCTTCGGTTTCTTCGATTGCGAAGACGACCAACAAGCAGCCAATATGCTTTTCAAAGCCGCCGCCGATTATCTGCGCAGTGAAGGAATGACCGATGCTCGAGGCCCGTGCAATCCGTCACTGAACTACGAGATCGGATGTTTAGTCGACGGATTCGATTCGCCGCCAACTTTCCAAATGACCTACAATTGGCCTTATTACGAGAAACTCATTCTCGGTGCTGGTTACGTGAAGACGCAGGATCTTTTCGCGTTCGAAGGGAACGCATCCAAACTCGATACGCTCGATCCGAAGCTAAGTTTCGTAATCAAGGAAGTCAAGCGTCGATTTAACGTCACGCTGCGAAAAGCCGATTCCAAAAAGCTTGCGAAAGAAGCCGCCCTTTTCGTCGATATCTACAATCGAGCTCTGGTCGCGACGTGGGGATTCGTTCCGCTGTCACCGAAGGAAGCTCAGCATATCGCTGGTTCCCTTAAACTTCTTATCGAGCCCGAAGCGACGACGATTATCGAAATCGAAGGAAAGACCATCGGAGTCGCGCTGGGACTCTTGGATTTCAATCCTATTATCAAAAAAATTGATGGTCGATTGTTTCCGTTTGGATTCTTGAAGCTCCTATTCGGGCGAAAGAATATTAAGCGCGTCCGCTTGATGAGCAACAATATCTTGCCCGAATACCAGCGTTGGGGTTTAGGTTTGGTCGCTTTGGAGCGTATGCTTCCCGAGCTGTTGGCTCGAGGCATCACGGAATGTGAGTTTTCATGGGTACTCGAAAGCAACCGACTCTCGCGCGGGACACTTGAAGCAGGTGGAGCGGATTTATCAAAGACCTACAGACTCTTCGATCGCAAGTTGGATTAGCGGCGCAACCTAGGGTTGCCTGAAAGTGTTTCAAGCGGTAGAAAGACGGTCAAATTAAGGTTTTAGCCGGAAGTTTCGCCGTTTTATCGACCCTTTGGGCATTGGATTGGCCCTTAGGACAGTTCATCCGACCGCTGGTCGGCGGGCAAGCAATTGCGTTTATCAAATATCCACTGCGGAGTTTCTTGGAATGAAAAAAGTTGAAGCCATTGTTCGCCATTTCAAGCTCGAGGATGTCAAGAATGCACTGACCGAGCAAGGCATCCATGGAATGACCGTTAGCGAAGTACGCGGATATGGGCGGCAGAAAGGACACACGGAAATTTACCGTGGGACCGAGTACGCAGTTGATTTTGTTCCAAAAGTCAAAATCGAAGTCGTTTGTACCGACGATAATCTTGCAATGGTTTTGGACACGATTGTTCAGACGGCGCAGACAGGGCAGATCGGTGACGGCAAAATCTTCGTGTCGAATTTAGAAAATTCTATTCGTATCCGGACAGGTGAAACCGGCGAAGAAGCACTTTAGACGCTGATTCTATGTCTTCAAGTACGACGCTGCATTCGGCCGTTGTCGACGCGCGCATCCGTTTGACGGAGGGCCGAGCCAAGGCTCGCGAACAGCATGATTCGGGTGCCGCCGGACTTCAGGTCTGCTTTCGATGGACCGATATCGTCGACGGCGTTCTGGAATCATTAATTCAAGCAGCCGTTGGAGGCCGCACCGATATTTTGCCGCCCAGCGACTATGCGTTTGTCGCACACAGCGGCTACGGTCGGCGCGACTTGGCGCCGTTTTCCGATGTCGACGTCATGCTGCTCTATCGTGGCAGCAACGAAGAGCTTGTCGCACCGCTCGCTAGGAGCTTCGCACAAATGGTCGTCGATGCTGGATTGCAACCCGGTTTCTCGATGCGAACATCTCGACAAGCTCATAAACTGGCGTGGCAAGACGCAACGATCTTCAGCGCCCTGGTCGAGAGTCGCTTGTTATCGGGTAACGCAGAGCTTTTCGAGCGCTTTCAAGAATCATTTCGTACCAGCGCTCGACGACGATCGCAACGCATGGTCCAAGCGGTCAACGAGGCGCGATTGGAAGAGCGACAGAAGTATGGAGAAACGGTTTTCTTGCTCCATCCCAATGTGAAGCGATCTCGAGGTTGTTTACGCGACATACAACTTGTACGCTGGATCGGTTTTGCTTGTTACGGAGAGTCCGACCCAGAACAGCTTCTTCAGATGGGGTTGCTGTTGCCGGAAGACTACAAAGCTCTTCGCAAAGGTTATCAGTATCTTTTGCGATTGCGAAACCAGCTTCATTTTGATGCTGGGAGAAGCCAGGATTCCTTGGATCGGCACCAGCAAGTTCGATTGGCAAGTTGGGCGGGATTTCAAGGACATGATGGCTTGCTGCCTGTCGAAGAGTTCATGCAAGAGTATTTTGAACGGACCAGCGAAGTGCTTTACAGCTCATCGCATTTTGTCGACTCGTCGCGCGTCGGATCGCCGACGGCGATCGCCTTCGCCCGTTTGGTTTCTCGACCGTTAACCAGCGATTTTCGTTTGGGGCTACGCGAGATTTGGGCAACTAAACGCGGTATGCAGAAGCTGCAAGAACCCGCCAAAGTTTTGGAGCTCATGACGCTCGCAAATCAATATAACCGACGAATCGAACATCAAACTTGGCGAACGATTCGTACCGCCATGTTGCGACGAGAGCCTGCACCGGTCGACCAAGAATCGATCATGAGATTCTTGGCGTTGATGGAGCATTCTCGACAGCTCGGTCGTATGTTGCGAAGACTCCATGAACTCGGAGTCCTAGAGCAAATCATTCCGAGCATGAAGCATGCCCGCTATCTGCTGCAGTTCAATGAATATCATAAGTATACCGTCGACGCCCATAGTATTCGAAGCGTCGAGATGGCCACCGACTTTGCAAATCATGACACGTTGCTCGGAGAGACGTATCGAAGTATCAAAAACAAACGCTTGTTGCATCTGGCACTTTTGCTCCATGATCTCGGAAAAGGTTTCGTAGAAGATCATAGCGATGTGGGAGCTCGATTGGCCGACGAAACTGCGATGCAGCTCCGCTTAAGCGATACCGAACGCGAGCTCTTGGTCTTCTTGATCCAACAGCACCTACTGATGGCCCACACTGCCTTTCGATACGACCTCTCCGAACATGGGACCGTTGTTCAATTTGCAGGTCAAGTTGGTTCCCATGAACGCTTGCAACTACTTTTTGTACTTACCTGCGCCGACATTGCGGCCGTCGGGCCAGGAATCCTGAACGACTGGAAGCTGAATCTTTTGATTCAGTTGTATGAGTCGACGGCAGCTCAATTTGGCGATCAAAAATCCGACAACCGCTTCCAGCAAGAACTCAAAAAACGTCGCGAAGCGATTCTCAAAACGGTTGCCAAAGACAGCGATGCAGAATGGATCCAAACGCAAGTCGAATCGGTTCCGATTGCCTACCTATTCCAATCGGAGCCGGCGGAAATCGCCAGCGAACTCCGCCGCCTCAAGAAGCTCACGCCCAAAAAATCGGTCGACGCATGGGGTGTTTATAAAGCAGCGAATAACGCTGTGCAGTACTCCGTGGCGGTCAAGCAAGATGCACCGATCGGCCTTTTTCACGAAGTCACCGGTGCGCTGAGCAGCCAAGGTCTCGAAATCCTTTCGGCAGAAATTCATACGCAACAAGGCGAGATCGCTTGGGATCGTTTTGTGGTCGAAGATCCAGATTTTGATGGTCCACCACCGCTGGCAAGAATCGAATCGGTGTGCGAAAAAATCTTAGAAGCCATCGATCCGCAGAGCAATGTCGAACCGACTTTTCGTCGTGTCTGGAAGCCTCGGGCCAACGTCGAAAAAGCCGTTCGCAACCAGCCCACACAAGTTCGATTCGACAACAGTACTTCCGATCGCTTCACGATTATCTCGGTCTTTGCCTATGACCGAACAGGGCTGCTTTACGATATCGCGAAATCTCTTTTTGAAGCTCAGTTGGTATTGCACCTGGCGAAGATCAGTACGCATCTCGATCAAGTCGTCGATGTCTTCTACGTGACGGATCTCGAAGGACAGAAAGTCTCGATACCTACGAGGCTTTACACATTGCGGCAGAGCCTGTTAAAAGCCATCGAATAGATGCATTCTTTTCGCAATCGGAAAATTTTTCCTGACGAGCATAACGCGATCGTAATATTCCTGCGATTTACTTATTTAGCTGGCATTCGTTTGACCGTACATGAAATGCAGCGCATGCTTCAATGCTTTGAAGGATAGCTGAGAATTTTTCTCCCCCGCTGCGGCACCGGTCTCGCAGTTAAAGTGGCTTTAAGTTGCCACAGTTATAGGGTTGAGTAGCGAATTTCTCAAGAAAACATCCGTCAAAAGTCTTTTTCTTCCGCAGCCTAACCGATGGTAGGTTAAGGACTGCGGAAGATTTTTCGTATGATTGAAACAAGGATGCTCGAAAATGCGATGCATGATGCTTGCGATCACGATTTTTGTAACAAATTGTGTCGCTTTCGCTTCTGATGTTAAAGGTTACGAAGCTCTTCCAATGGAAGAACCATTTCTGGTAAGGCCAGCAATCGATCTGTCGGATACGACAAGTTCGCGGCCATCCTTCGTCGTTCCGGCTGCGAGCCAAGCGACCACCGAAATTGCGAATCCGTTCGATATTTTGGGTGCACCGTCGCTCGGTCAACCACCGATTGGAAATTCCCAGACTCCCGTCGGATTCTCGCCGGCAATTCAAGGTCAGGAAGTGATTAGCGCGGATGGATATCGACCGCTGCACGCAATGGGACCGGCGGGTATTCCGTCGATCCTTCAGTACATGACATGCGATCCACATTCATGCCCGAACATTTGGCAGGGCTATGAAGCCCAGCGGCAAGCGGAACTAGCTCGAAAATGCACGCCTCGGTGCTCCGGATGCTGCTCCGTCGGTTGCGGTTGCTCGGCCGGTTCTCGAGGTCTTTATGGTGCTCCATGCATGAACGGAACAAGCTGTGCTAAAAAGCCGCTGAATCGATATCGCACCGGCGCTGCTTCAGGATGCAATTCCTGCGATAAAGCGAGCTGCGATGGAAATTGCGCTGCTAGCCAAGTAGGTTTGGTTCCACAACCCGAGAGCGAAACAAAATTGCTTTCGAAGTTCCCAACGCCAGAACTGGCAAGGTAGGCTGTTTGGGTCAGGCCGTCTGTGCCGCCTGACGCGCCGATTATCGTTCAACTTCTTTCATCCGTCGATACTACGAGTACCACGGATTGGACGAAGGAACGAATGCGGACCTCAAGCTGCATGCGATCCTTCGACATGTGGGGTCATGGCATGACGATGGAGCGACATGCTATGGCCTTTTTCGTTTTAATAGGTAATCGAATTGCAATCGGTTAGACGGCATTGTTCTCAAGTTGATTTAATCGTTTAACAGTCACAACCCTATTTCGCGTCTTCGAATAGGATGGCCGCTTGCTCTTTCAGCCATGCTGGGTCGATCTTATCGATGCGGTCGTAGGTTCTTAAACCGTTGACTTCGACTTCGACGTCGGTCGTCTGTGTGTAAATGCCAGCCGCGATGCCTTGCTTGCGAAGGTCGTTCAAAATGCGCATCGATTTTTGATACCGCTCTTTCCATTCGTCCATCGATTTGGGTAGGCCGCCGTACCCCCAATTCTTTTCGGTTTCTAACCACAAGTGCCCCTTGACCGGCCAGCCGTGGCCACCGAATTCACCAACGACTTTAATGAACGACTTGAAGCGAACGTCTTCAAGTGGAAATCCAGGATCGGGATACTTGTGCTCGTCGGCGACATCGCCGATCGGCCAAAAGTTCCCGCCGCTAGCAATGTTAATGGCTCGCGATCGATCCAACTCGACAGCCAATTTGCCAATTTCCATCGTCGCATGCTGTCCCCAAGCTTCGTTGAAGGGCACCCATGAAGCGATACAAGGAGCGTCGCGCAGATGCTCGACCATCCGCTGATATTCAAGAATGTACTGCTGTTGAGCTTCAATTGGCCAGTTTGCGTCGACGGGATCCGGCTTCAGTCGTGTCCATTCAGGGCTATGATTCTGGTCACGCTTTTTACCGGTTCCATTGCTGACTTGATCTTGCCACATCAACATCCCCAGTCGATCGCAATGATAGTAGTATCGTCGCGGTTCTACTTTGATATGCTTTCGAATCATGTTGAAGCCAGCCGCTTTGAGGAACTCGATGTCCGATAGCATGGCTTTGTCCGTCGGCGGCGTAAGCAAGCCGTCTGGCCACCAACCTTGATCGAGCGGTCCCCAGTGAAAAAAAGGTTTTCCGTTCAGCGTAAATCGAAGGTGCCCGCTAGCATCGGCAATTTTTCCAAACTCACGCATCGCCGTGTACGCTTGAATGGAATCGGTGACTTGCCCGTCCGTACCGAAGACCTCTAATTTTACATCGTAAAGATTTGGAGTGCTTGGCGACCAAAGCTGCGGCTCCTTCAACTGAAGAACAATTGCCGAAGATCCTTCACCCGTCGCGACGGTTTGCCCTTTGAACGATGCGGTCGCACGCACTCGATTGGTTGTGGAAACGCCGCCGCAAAGCTCCGGGAAAATCTGAAGCGTTCCGGCCTTAATATCACAGGCGTAATCGACATCCGCTAAGTGAGCCGGTGAAACTTGCTCGATCCAAACCGTTTGCCAAATGCCGGTGACTCGCGTGTACCAAATCCCTTTGGGATCGATGTTCTGCTTGCCGTGAAGTTGAAAAGCTTCGGTTGCGTCGTTGACTTTCACGACAAGTTCATTGTCGCTGCTCTTGAGCGAGTCGGTTATATCGAATGAGAAAGGCGTGTGTCCGCCGCGGTGCTTACCGACTTCGCGACCGTTCACCCAGACCGTCGCGTTATAGTCGACCGCTTCAAAATTTAAAATCGTTCGCTTGTTGCTTACCGCCGAAGGCAGATCCCGTCGATACCAAAGGCTTTCGGTCGGCTCAATCAACCTACCCACGCCCGACAAAGCAGACTCTGGACAGAACGGAACTAAAATCTTTCCGCTCCATTCTTTCGGCGTCTCAGCATCCTTGGCGGTTACAGAATACGACCAAAGACCATTGAGATTCTTCCAGTCGGATCGAACAAATTGCGGTCGCGGATACTCGGACCACGCCGATTCGGGAGTCACCTCTTTGGCCCACGAAGTCATCATCTTATCGCCCGCCGGTTTCCAAGTCGTCTGAGCCAGCGCGGCTTGATGGCACAAGATTGCCCACGGCAATACCGCAAGAACAATTTTCCAGTAACTTTGAAAGCGTGTTTTCATAATTCTCTCAGGTGGGAAAGTTGAAGGCGTTGTTAATAGTTTAGAAGTTTTGGCTCTTCCGCAGAATCTGTGGGTCAAAATTGACTATTTATCGTTACGAATAGAAAACCGAAGTTTCAACGGACACCCGTTTGGCATTGGATTTTTGAG
>JAWXCK010000197.1:0-7288 GCA_034408855.1 Pirellulaceae bacterium | reverse complement strand
TCTGGTGGGTTGTTTTTCTTCAACTTTGGACATCGGAGTGATGCCTCAAAAATCCAATGCGAAACGGGCATCCGTTGAAACTTCGGTTTTCTATTCGTATCGCTAAATAGTCAATTTTGACCCACAGATTTTGGTGAAGAGCCAAAAATCCTGTCTCAATCCATGAACGCGCCGACAATCTATCTTGACAATAACGCCACTACCGAACTCGATTTGCGAGTGGCTGCGGTTATGGCGGACCAATTTCAAGAGCGACTCGCCAATCCGGCAAGCCAACATGCGGCGGGCCGAAGATCGCGTTCCGTTTTAGAGTCGGCACGGCAAACCATCGCAGAGGGGCTCGGTTGTCGAACCCATGGGATGCAGGCGGACCAAATCGTGTTCACCAGCGGCGGAACCGAAGCGAACAATCTCGCGATCTTTGGCCTGCTGGAAGGGCTCGTTGGCGATCTCGTGGTCTCGTCCATCGAGCATCCGAGCGTGTTAGCAGCCGCCGAAATCGTCGAGCAAAAAAAGACTAGGCGGGTTCGGATGCTTCCTGTCGATAGTTTGGGTCGAGCTTGTCAGAAAACGTGGGATGTATGGCTCGATCAGCATCGTAAAGCGTGTCGTAGCCAACAATCGGAAGGTCGAATTGCGATGGTGTCCGTGATGGTCGCCAACAATGAAACGGGCGTCCTCCAGCCGCTCAAGCAGATCGTCGAGTCTGCTCGAGGCGAAGGAATTACAACGCATTCGGATGCGGTACAAGCGATCGGGAAAGTATCGTTTGGCTTCGAGTCGATGCAGCTCGACGCCATGACCGTCTCGGCCCACAAGCTGCATGGCCCAGTCGGCGTGGGGGCGTTGGTCCTGCGGAATTCCATCAAGTTGCATCCGATACAATTCGGTGGGTTCCAGCAGCTCGGCTTACGGCCAGGGACGGAATCGGTGCCGCTAGCGGTCGGATTTGCAAAAGCCATCGAGATCTCGACGAGCGGGATCGATGCGCGAGCTCGTCAGATGTCGCAACTTCGAGAAAAACTGGAAGCGATGCTGCTTGAAAATCAGCGTTCGCCGGTAATTGTAGCTTGCGATGCGAATCGATTGCCTCACACTATTGCACTTGCTTACGCAGGAATCGAACGTCAAGCGTTGCAAATGGCGATGGATCGAGAGGGCGTCTTTTGCAGTACCGGTTCGGCCTGTGCTAGCGGTTCTGGGCAGCCATCGCATGTCCTCAAGGCAATGCAAGTTCCAGACGCAGTTTTGCGTGGCGCTATTCGCTTAAGTCTTTCTGTAAATACGACGTTGCCTGAGGTCGTCGAGGCAGCGAATCGAATCTCACGAATCGTCAATCGCTTTCCTGGCTAGAGGCTTACCCCACTTTTTTTGTTACAATGCAATTCGCGACGGCTAAAAGAATTTTCATTTTATACTCCAGATGCCCACGGACTACACTCAACAGCAAACGGTTGGCGAGCAAATGCGCGCCGAGGAACTTAGCCTACGGGCTACCGTTCCGCCAACGCAAATTCCTGGCTACCGTATCGATAACCTATTAGGCCAGGGGGCATTCGGACAGGTCTGGGTCGGAACTGATTTGAATACCGGTCGTTCGGTCGCCGTTAAATTTTATTTGCATCGATCTGGGGTCAACTGGTCGCTTCTAGCGCGCGAAGTCAAAAATTTAGTAACGATGTCGGCCAATCGCTTCATCGTTCAGGTGCTCGATGTCGGCTGGGACGCAGAACCTCCCTATTACGTAATGGAGTTTCTCGAAAACGGGTCCTTGGATGACCATATTCGCCAGCGAGGTACGATCGGTGTATCAAGAGCCGTCGAGATATTTACGGATATTGCCCTCGGACTCAATCACTCCCATGGGAAAGGGGTTCTGCATTGCGATTTAAAGCCAGCTAATGTTTTGCTCGATCAAGACCTTCGACCTCGATTGGCAGATTTTGGTCAAAGCCGCATGTCGACCGAACAGACTCCGTCGCTTGGAACTTTGTTCTACATGGCCCCCGAGCAAGCCGATCTGAACGCACTGCCAGATGCTCGTTGGGACGTCTATGCACTAGGAGCAATTCTCTATTGCATGTTAGTCGGCACTCCGCCGCACCGAACACCGCAGACCGTTACATCGCTCGACACCGCTAGCAGTTTACCTGAGCGACTCTCACGTTATCGTGAAACGATACTCAAGGCTTCTTCGCCCCGCGCTCATTATCGCATATCCGGCATTGACCGATCCTTGACGGCGATTATCGATCGATGTATTGCGAAAAATCCCTCCGACCGATTCGGAAACGTGCAGCAGCTTATCGGTGCTCTAGAAAGACGGCAGGCATCCAAGCTCCGTCAGCCGTTGCTCATGTTGGGAATTGTAGCACCGCTCATCCTCCTCGGCGTGACCGGGTTTTTTGCGTGGCGAGGGATATACATTGCTGAACGCGAGGCGACTCAACAGATACGTGAGATCGCTATGGAACGCAACAAGGAAACGGCGAATTTCGCCGCTAGTGCGGTCGAATCTCAAATAGAACGGCTTTTTAGGACACTCGAAAGTGAAGCGGATCGCTCAGAGTTTGCTGATTATTTTGTCAGTTTCCGCGATGCGGCTGGATCGGACTTACTTTCCAGTCTTGCCACGGAAGAGCCGCCGCCTGAATCTTTCTCAAAGCTACTTGCGCTCGATCAAAGGACTGAGTTGGAAGAATACCTTCAGTCGCGATTTGAAAAAATCTTAGACGAAACCGCCAAAACATCGCTCGACGAAGATCGATTTAACAGTCTCTTTGTCACCGACCGCTTCGGAAATATGGTGGCGTCAGCGTTTGCGGATTCTCAGGAAACGAACAAAGTCGGTTGGAATTTTGCTTACCGAAGCTACTTTAGTGGTCAACGGCAAGATTCGCCCGTCACGGTGCCTCGTCGAAATATCGGCCCGACCTCGGTATCGCATGTTAGCGTCCCGTTCATGTCCACGACGACGCAACGATGGAAGATTGCCGTATGCACTCCGATCTTTATCGACAGCGATGACGATGCAGTCTCCGTCGAAGGTGTGATGGTGCTAACCATCAATCTCGGAAACTTCGAACTAATATCGTCCGAAGACGGCAAACGAAATCGCGCTGAAAAAGGTGTCAACGAAGATGTCTTGGCTGTCTTAGTCGATGGACACGAAGGGCGACGAAACGGTACGGTCCTCCAGCATCCGATGCTTCATGTGCTCAGCCAGCAGCTCGATAACGATGGCGAATTGATCATGCATCCGTATCAATTGACCGATGAGCAGATGTACGAACTGCAAGAGAATGGCTCTTTCGATTACCGCGATCCATTCGCCAAGCATCCTCTCGGAAAACAATATGATGGCGAATGGATTGCAACGATGCGACAGGTCGACGTGTCACGCCGCAGAAACCAATCCGATTCGACCGAGCGGAAATACAATACGGACCTGTATGTCCTTGTCCAAGAACGTGCGGACGCAGCCGTAAAACCGGTTAGCAGTCTCGTGCGAAAGTTATTCCGCGAAGGTTGGTTTGCATTGCTATCGACTATCTCATTGATTTTGCTCTTATGGTTCTTTGTCTTCAGAGCTTTGCGTTTGCCCGAGCAAAGTTCGATCGGCGCACGCATCCGCTCGAACACCGAACCCATCGGTACGGCAGCAAACGAAGCGACTATCGATATTACCAATTAAAGCGGCTCGTTGATTAATCGCCAGCAGTATAGTTTTCGTTTACCGGCAGCAAGGATTTCGTTTAACCGTTAGCCGAAGGCGTACGTCAAAAGCAAGGCAACGCGTACGCCTTCGGCTGATGGTTAAACGGTTAAACGGTTAAACGATTAAATCAACCAGCGGAACTACGAACGGCAATCGAGGGCGTTTTCGTAGATTTGCAGCATTTCGTCGGCACCGGCAGCTCGTGGATTAAAATTTGCTGTCCATTGCTTGGCCGCTTCGACCGAAAGCTCCGGAAGTGCTTCTCGATGAATATTAAGTTCTGCAAGATGCGTCTTAAGCCCAGCGTGTTTCAACTGCCCCGCAAACCAATTCGCCAATGCGTCCGACGACGACTCGCTCGACGGCGGGCCGACATCGACAAGATCGAGATACAGTCGCTGATAGTCGTTCTCGATAGCAGGGCTGCATCCGTTGAATCGAATGACGTGCGGCATCATCAGTCCGACTGCTTGACCGTGCGGTATGTTAAAATGAGCCGTAATGGGATTTGCTAGCGAATGCGCGGCACCTAGCATCGAGGCTTCAATTGCCATGCCAGCGATGGTGGCTCCGAGCAGCATATTCGAGCGTGCTTCGAGATCTTTCGGGGAATCGATGACTTTGGTAAAGCTCGAGGATAATGCTTGCCATGCCTGTCGCGAGAACGCCATCGAAATAGCCGTTCGAGGTTTGGTTACGTACGTTTCCAGAGCATGCGTTAGCGCGTCGATGCCTGTCAGCGCTGTGACCTTTTTCGGCTGAGTCAACGTCAGCTCGGGATCGAGGATGGCGACGCGACAAGCTGCTCGATGATCGCCGCATGCCATCTTCACGTGCGTCTTCGCATCGCTGATCAAGGCAAACGACTGGGCTTCGCTGCCGGTCCCGGAAGTCGTTGGGATAGCGATCATCGGAAGCATCGGCCCCGTCGCCTTGCCGATTCCCCAGTAGTCGCTCATTTGACCGCCGCACGAATAAAGAAAATTGATCCCTTTCGCACAGTCCATCGAAGAACCGCCTCCCAGGCCAACGATAAGATCGGGTTGAAATTCGCGAGCAATCTTGGCGCCCGCTTCGACATCCTTTGTCGACGGATTCGGGTGAACGGTTTGAAAAGCGAACGTCTCAATCCCGGCCTCGACTAAGCTTTGATTGCCGTGCTCAAAGTGACCTGCGCGAACCACTCCAGGGTCGCTTACGATCAATACACGGGTCGCGCCAAGCTCTTTGGCGAGTTGCCCCAGCAGTTTCAATTTTCCCGCTCCAAACACAAAGCGAGTTCGCTGGGAGTAGTCAAATGTTTGCATGCGATTAAAGTCAGGCGGGAATGTTCGACAGAAAAGCCGCTTTAGAGTATCGGCTTTCAAGGACCATGCGACAAGCGGGTTGCCAGAATGATATACTGTTCGTACACCGATCGCGCTGACTGAATGTATACTCTTAAGGCGTTTTTTGAATTGAACCACTTTGTCGAAGTTCAGCAGCTTACCAAGCGGTACGGTTCTGTCGTCGCGCTCGATCAATGCGATCTCACAATCGGTCGCGGCACGATTTTTGGTTTGCTTGGTAATAACGGTGCTGGCAAAACAACGCTCATTCGCTGCCTACTCGGATTTATTACGCCAACGACCGGTACAGCTCGCGTGGACGGCCTCGATTGTATTTCGCAGAGCGTTCGAGTGCGGAGTCGAGTCGCATACTTACCGGCCGACGCTAGACTTTTTCGGATGATGCGAGGCGATGTGGTGCTTGAATTCTTTAGCCACATCCACCCAGGTGGTTCTCTAGAACGTTCCAAAAAAATCGCCGAACGACTCAATCTCGATCTTTCGAGACGCGTCGGTTTCATGTCGACTGGGATGCGGCAAAAGCTTGCGGTCGCCTGTGTGCTCTCGTGCCGAGCCCCTATGCTGATTTTAGACGAACCGACGGCCAACCTTGACGCTGGCGTGCGTTCGGAAGTTTTGCAACTCATTCGCGACGCACAAGCCGCCGAGTCAACTATCCTTTTTTCGTCGCATATTCTCAGTGAAATTGAGGATCTTTGTAGCTTTGCGGGCATCATGCGAAATGGCCGAGTCATTCGTTCGATCGATATTGAAAAACTTCGAACGAAACATCGTGTCACGGCCATCCCACGACTGCATTTCGATTGGCCAGGCAGCAAAAATCTTCCCGATGCCGTCCGTGTCGTCGTGAGCTCTGACACACAATGGGTTGCGGAAATCGATGGCCCGCTCGAAGGGCATCTCGCATGGCTTGCATCGATGCCTATCGACCAACTTCGCATTGAACCGACCGGACTAAAGAGCGTTTACGAATCTTGCTGAGAATCCTTCTAAAAAAATATCTGCTTGAAACCTTGCCACTTTGGCTTGCTTGCGCTGTCGTGCTCGTTTTTTTTCCGTGGGTTCGAATTTGGACTGTAAGTCAATTTGAACTGAGCGGTTTTGCGCCGCTTATCGAACAACTCAAAGCTTTTGAAAAATTTTCTCCCGTTCCGCTATCACAATTTCTCACCTACGAAGGAATCGTGGGGCTGACGTTTGCTGAACCGATCTTGATGTTGGCTTTGCTGACTTACTCGATCGCGCGCGGTTCGGATGTTGTCAGCGGCGAACTTGGGCGAGGCACCATGGAAATGTTGCTTGCTCAACCCATCTCCAGAATCAAGCTGTTACTGTCGCATGGCTTCATCAGTGTGATTGGATTGGCTGGTCTTTGCATTTGCACGTGGATTGGCATTGCGATCGGGCTCAACACCAACTCTACCTTGGTTGTGCAACCGAAGACTGAAATCACGATTCCAGGTACGGCGATCGCGTTCGGAAATCCGTTCGAGGAAACCACTCGTGTGATGACACCGTTGAGCGAATTGGTAGCCGCTGAACTTTACGTCGCCCCGACGATCAATCTATTTTCGCTAGGCTTCTTCGTTTTTTGCCTGAGTGTTTTTATGAGCAGTTTTGACCAATATCGATGGCGGACGATTGGTCTGGTCATCGGGGTCTACGTCGCACAACTGCTACTGTTCATCCTTTCGAAGGCAACCCCCAAGACGCATTTTTTGATGCCTTTTAGTATTTTTGGAGCCTACCAGCCTGACTGGATGGTGCAAAGTATCTCGCGTGAAAACATGCCGATGTTCGCGATCTACCGCAATCGCCTGAACGCCAGTGGCTTCTTTTCAAGTTTCGAGATCGGACCACTGGGTTATTCTTTGATCCTGATGGGACTCGGCATTGCTCTCTACGTCGCGGCAATGATTATCTTCCATCGTCGCGACATCCCAGCACCGTAGAGCTGCTTTCAGTGGTGAAAAAATGGATATACCCGTCGTTATCATACACAATGGGAACCAAGAATATTTCGCTCTTTCGCAGAAACTGTGGGGCAAAATTAACTATTTATCGTTACGAATAGAAAACCGAAGTTTCAACGGACACCCGTTTCGCATTGGATTTTTGAGGTATCACTCCGATGTCCAAAGTTGAAGAAAAACAACCCACCAGACGATCAGTCCGGCGGGTTGCCGAGCGCCTTTGGCGCATCGGAGAGCGAGATATTCCT
>JAWXCK010000196.1:0-7289 GCA_034408855.1 Pirellulaceae bacterium | reverse complement strand
GTCCAAAGTTGAAGAAAAACAACCCACCAGACGATCAGTCCGGCGGGTTGCCGAGCGCCTTTGGCGCATCGGAGCCATCCCTTGTAAATCCATCCGCCTCACCACGGACGATCCGGATGCCGCAGATCCGAAATGGACCGCGCCGCGTCGCCTCGGCGATGGCATCATGCTCAACAAACCCACCGTGCTTGCGAACGGTGACTGGCTGCTCACCTCGTCGGTGTGGAAAGCCGACAACAGCATCAAAGTCTATGCGAGCACCAATCAAGGCGCGACCTTCACCCTGCGTGGCACCGCGAACGTGCCCAATCCAAAAACTCGCGGTCCCGATGAACCCATGATCGTCGAGCGCAAGGACGGTTCGCTCTGGATGCTGGTGCGTGTGCCGGGATTGGCAGAAACCATTTCCACGGACCAAGGCACGACATGGACTCCCGTGCAACGCATCGCTCTCAAGCACTGCACTTCGCGCTTCTTCGTGCGGCGCTTGCAGTCGGGGAGTCTGCTGCTCGTAAAGCACGGCCCGCTCGACCAACGCGTCCCGCGCGAGAAGCTGACCGCCTACTTTTCCGATGACGATGGCAAGACCTAGCTAGGCGGCTTCATGTTCGATGAACGCGAAGACGTGACCTATCCCGACGGCGTGCAGGGCAGCGACGGCATCATTCGCATTATCTACGACCACAAGCGGACGCCCGATGGCGAGGTGCTCATGGCGGCATTCACGGAGGCCGATGTCCGCGCCGGAAAATCGGTCTCGGATAAAGTGCAGCTTCGAACGCTGATCGATCGACTGCCGCTGACCGATTAACAGACAGATAAATGATCAAGAAATACACACTCCCACTCCGCACCGCCATGCTGCTGGCTCCGCTATCCGCTGCGGAGAAACCCGCCACAGCGAGCCAGCCCGGCATCATTGCCATCCTGGCCGACGCCGATTTTCAGCGAAGCTTTCAAGCTAAGATCGAAAAACAGCCCGAGGTGGATGGCTCGCGCATCGGTGCCTCCGGGCATTCGATGGCTGGAAAGCTCACTACCAAGCTAGCGGGAATCGATAAACGGGTGAAAGTGGCTTCGCAAACGCATTCAGATCTTTTTCCATCGCAATCCAGTACCAGGGATACAGAAAGTGGCGATTACTCGCGCATCAAAATCCAAAATGTCGTGACAATCTGCACGGTTGGTTACCGAGCAGTTAGGTCGTTCAGCTACCATGTTAGCGCGCCGAGAATTAGCGATTTCGCTTATCTCAATGGACATCGACACAATCGTAAGCAGCCTATCTTTCCAAGTTTAAAACAATCCAGTCTTCGTAGAGATCGACGTCGATTTTCTTATCTAATTTGGACAAACGCGGATGGTCGTCCAGGTAGCTTGCGAACCATCGAGGCGCGCTGTTCAGTAATTGAGCGATGGTTAGACGTTTTTCCATGCTACTCGGTGACAATTTAAGCCAAAGCTCGACAGAGTCAAATATGGGACGACGTGCGATCACCAGCCTCTCACCTTCGTGGGTTTTCGCCAACACACCGACTTCTACCATTTCTGGAGAGCTTCGAATCGAGAGTCTCTCGCCAGTGATGTCGAGCAGTTTCAAAATCGATAGATTTTTTTGAAGCTTCTCGTTCAATGATCGAATGCGTTCGTCGAAATCGATATCAATGTTTTGACAAAGCTCTTGAGCGGTTAGGTTCGCTGTGATCGACTCCACCTGGTGGTGACTTTCTGCTGCGCGTTTTGATGCAAATCGTCGAACGATCCGACCGCGAAGTCCAGGCAGGCTGCTACCGATACCGGTGATCTTGACTCGAGTTGTCAATTGAATGCTTGTGGGACGCGTCGTAAAACGATGTCCGTCAAACAGGGCATATTTTAACGCGGTATATTGAGTTGTCGCATCGGCTTGAATAATAGCCGGCCCATTGGTTCCGCAGGTTGTCGAAGTCACCGTTCCGGAGATCCGACAGCACATCTGAGCGCCGTTGGCGTGCTCCATCAATTCACACGTGACTGAGCCTCGACAATAGGCGGTTCCCTTCGATCGAGTCCCCAAAGTCTCGCGCTGAATCGGCGCCGTGTGTTCAAAATCGCGGTTGACGGATTTCGCAATGAACGTTTTCGGAATCCTGAGAAGTACGGAGGCATTTTCGCGACCTTCCAATTCTTGTGGTAGCACAATTTCTTGCAAAAGCGGAACGGATTGGCCGTAGCAATAACTCGACAGAGAAAAAACGCAGAGCAGTACGATGAGTCCATTGGTTTTATTAAGGATGGGAGTGCGCATATTTAGCGGTTACTATTTGCTGCGATCGAAGCTTGTTTCGATTGCGATGATGAGGTGCTTCCAAGATGAGTGTTACTTGTGGTAATGCGAGGCCCAAGCTCCTTATTGAGAAGTTTTTCTGCGACTGGCAACGGCAAGCTTTTCGGTAGCGGAACCAACTCGAAGCCGAATGTCTCTTTGCGGAGTGGCATATATTCCTTCACTTGATCGAGGTGCACGCGCGCGACACCGCCCGACATCGGGTGCGTATGTTGCCAAACGCTGTAGCGTACAAACAGTGACATAGCCAAACTCCCCAGCGTATCCGCCACTTGAAGGCGCCCATTTCGAAAGCAATGGGCGCGAGCAGTATCGAGCGAGTGCCGCATCGAAAAGAATTTTCGATAGGACTCGAATAACAACTTCGCCAATTGATCTCGAGAGAGAGAAGGGTGTCGCCAAGTTAAAGAAGTTGTGTCGAATCGGTCAAGGTTTTTTTCAGTGATGAGTCCTTGAGTTAAGAAGTCGTCATATTGCTCGGTTCCTGGGATGGGGCAGAGGATGTAGAACGACGCCCACGAGGGGTCAAGCTCGCGGAGTATTGCCAAGTGCTCGTGAATTTTTTGCTCGGTGTCCTGCGGAAAGCCGATAATATTGGAAAAGTGGGATCCAATACTATGCTCGCGACAGAGTCGGACAATCTCGCGATAGGTCTCTGGACGATTCTGCCCTTTATGAGCTGCTAAGAGGGTCTGTCGGTCGAAAGACTCGGCACCGACAAACATTTGGAAACACCCGGCTTTTCCCAATAGTTCGACCAATTGGTCCTGTCTCGCGATCTGTGTGTCGCACTGGACGAAGAACTTCATTCCAAGCTGTTCGTCAACCATTGCCTTAAGCAGTTCGCTCGCCTCTGGATACTTATTAAAATTGTCCGAGGTGAACATGATGGTTCGAACGCCAGCGGCCTTCGCCGTTCGCAAGCTGGCCATGGTCGTGTCGATGCTCTGACTGCGAATTTTCCGTCCCGCTATTTTGGTAACGGAACAAAAATTACAAAGGAACGGACATCCACGAGCCGGGTAAACTCCCAGCATCGGCATGATGTAGCGCCCTAGATCTGTGCGATTCGGCGGCGCGAGTACGGGGGATTTGAGTTCTTGCTGCCATCTTCGGTCTTGCCCATACAGCGGCTGCAGTTCGCCCGTAACCGCATCATTCAGGATTTCGGACCAAACCAATTCCGCTTCTGACTGAGCAAAGCTCACGCCTCTACCATGAAGCATCGACGTATCACAAGTCATTACATGCGGCCCGCCAATGACGACCGAGCAGCCATTACTTTTGGAAAATGCAGCGAGGTCGAGAGCTCGTTGGAACTGATGGCTTTGGACTCCAACCAATGCTAATAACGTTTGCCCGCCGCGTTCACGTCGAAGCAACGACAAGTAGTCGAGATCGCAATGAACATATTCGTCAATCGAATGAACTTCGACAGGTGTGTTACCGACAAACGCTGGTGTCATGCTTCGAATATAAGGAACAGTGCTATTCGGCATGAATCCCCGACGAAAGCGTTCAACAAATCCCAATTCTGTGTATTTGCTTGGTTTGAGCACCACCACTCGCAATCGATCGATCAGCATGACATTCCTCACTTTTTCAAGTTTGTTGTGCGCACTCGCTATTCAGCAATAGTTGGTGTGAGCAAAAACGATACCACTTCGTTCAGCCTCATAGCTTTGAGGCAAGCTTCATCGACATTTTATCTCTTTTGCACAAATACAACAGTCAATTCGGCATTGGATTTGCTTAAATGTAGTCTCGTATTCGTAGAAACACACACACTTCAAGGAGAAAAACGATGTCGATGTCAAAGCCTTTTCGGGTAGGATTGCTCATGGGATTTTGGGGGTTGGTTAGTATCGCAATGGAACGTCCTGTCGATGCCCAGCTCTTTCGATCCAAATCCCAAAATTGGGTTTCGCCGCCAGTAACTAGGTACTACTCTCAGCCTGCACCAAACGTCGTGTATGGGTCAAAAAATGGGACGACGTATCAGTCGTACCGTCCAACCTATGGGAATCCAACCTATTATCAAAACGGTTATAGTTACAACAACGGTTACTACCCGCAGAACAACGTCTATTCAGGCCGTGTTTACACTAATCCGCAACCAGTCTATTCAAGTCAACAACCGATCTATTCAAGTCAACAACCGATCTATTCAAATCAGCGACCGATGTATTACAATCAGCAACCGACGTATTACAATCAGCAATCCGTCTACAGCAATCCTCAGCCGGTTTATGTGAGTCCGAACGGTACTGTGAACGGCGGGTACTATGGGACGCCGAATCAGGCCCAGGGAGCGGCGGTAGGGAGCGCGATTGGTGGCGCGATCGGTGGACAGCGAGGCGCAAATATTGGTGCGGCGATCGGAGCTCAGACAGCCACTCCGTAAGGCGATTGTCGTGTTGGCATGTTTCAGTCGCTGATCCCGACGGTTTGGCAGGGAAGCTGCTTAACGAATTGCAGCTCAAAAAAGTTTCTGACATTCGAGAAACGCCGTCGAACGCGAAGGACAGCGAGTAAAAAGTCTTAGCGATACTCGTCGTCATGGTGCTGATTGGATGCCTTCGAGTACGGCGAGCGCCGCGATCCCCGGCCATGGAGCGTTTCCCTTTCCGCTCGCATTTAGGTTCACGTTAAGCGCGTCGCGCCACTTCTTGTTCGCGCCTATCCATTGTAGGCCGCGCGCGAAGTTGTCTGTCCACGTGCCGGCAAAGCCATTTTCAAGTGTCTCGTCGGCGGCTTGATTGAGGCCCCGCGTTAGCGCGTCGAGCAACGTCGGGCGGCAGGCATGTTCGGCGGGAAGCGCGTGGAGGAGTTCGAAGAGATCTCGCAGGAGAATGTTGTGATAGACAGCGCTCGCGTTATGCGCATCGAACCACCGTCCGCCGGGCATCTGGCCGGGTAGAACACCGATCTCCGCCTTCTTCACCGCAGCATTCAGATACTTTTCGTCCCCCGTCGCGATGGCGAGTCGCGCAAGTAGACCGACGCTGAAGGCGTTGTAGTTCCAATTAGAGACGAGCGGGCGCCCGATGGCCCAGTCGCCGGACTTGCGTGCAGCGGCCAAGTATCGATCATCCTTCGTGAGCTCCCACGCGCTGATGAGAGCACGACCGCAGAGGCCGTTGTCGAACTGTAAACCACCATCCGTTCGGTCGTCGGGAATCCTCGCAGTCTGCGGTAGATCTCCTTGAGCCACCATTCCCGCAGCTTCGTGGCATCGAACGGAGTGGTCGCGATGGGCGGATAATAGCGAGTAGCCGTTTCGGGTTTTCCCGCCCACGGGCCGAGCGCGGCGATGGACTTCGTCACAGCCGTACGAACAGTCGTCCCGTCCTGGGCCTCCAAGGCACGCCGAGCCTCGTCGAGTAAAGGTTGAACTTTCTCCATGACCTCACGCGGTGGGCGTTCACCAGGATCGACTGCTCTCGTGGTATCCACGATAAAAAGTATGGCGCAGACGAAGAAGACAACGCTGAGGTGGATGGTGGTTTTCATGGCAACAGATCTCACGAAGATGACGAAAAGCCGAACGCCCAAATTTATCGAGTGCGAGGGGAATTCTCTACGCAAGTCAAAACGGCCGATCGAGCAATTCGATGCAATTTTTTGTTCGTCCTTCCTCTGGGCTCCGGAGGCGTCACAAACGTAAAACCGGCGTGGGAATCACGCCCTTAAAATTGTAGTCAAAATTCCGACTGCGCAATACATCATGCAAGGAATCGCCAGGAAAATGTTTGACCAGTACCAAGGGGAGAGCAAACCAATTGGCGAATGGAGTGAGTGATACGAACAGGAATGCGATCAGTTGCACGAGAAAGTTGTTCATCTCAAGCCTCATTCGGCAACCTTCTGGTGCGGGACTTTCATTGGACGAACGTTCAAGTTCAACGTTCAAGTTCAACGTTCAAGTCGACCGGGCGTCGGCGAACCAAGCTTCCAGTTCAAAACCGTTTGGACCGCCTCTCCGTGTCCAACGCTATGTTCGTCGATCCAGTGTAGCCGAATCGCGTGGCACGGACTAGAATTTGAGAAATCAATTGGAAAATCAAAGGAGATTGCGATATGTCAGTAGCCGTTGCGGCAAAAGAAGTCTACGAGGCGGATCTGAGAAAGACGTTGGAACTTTCCAACATGAATGAGTTCGTTGCGATCGAACCAGTATCTCGACGTTATTTCGTCGGTCGCACTTTTCTTGACGCGGCTCTCACGGCAAAGAACGCATTTCCAGATCGAAAATCGTTTGTGATTCGAGTTGGGCACGACACAGCGATTCATATCGGAACACTGCCGTTTATTTCATCGTCAACTGACTACAAAAGAGAAGTTGCCAGATGTAAAATTCGATTCTGCCTGGACGGAGAAAGATGGCTCGACAATCTTCTACGAAGTTCGCGGCAAGTCAGCGGACGGAAAGACGCGAGATATTAGGTTAAGCCCTGAAGGGAAAGTTCTCGAAATCGACTAAGCCAACGTTTGCCGAAGTTGAAACACGTCAATTGTTCAGGTTTGAGCCATGTTCACGAGGATACTCCGTTTCTGCTTGATTTTGGTATTTGCAGTATGGCAAGGCGGGTTCATCTTTTACGGTGGCGTGGTCATCCCTATCGGAACTCGTGTTTTGGGTTCGGACTTGCAGCAGGGGTTTGTCACCCAGTCCGTTTCACACGTTCTCAACTGGATCGGTGTCGTTTGTCTTCTTGTTTGGGCTGCTTGCATAGTTGTCGATTCCAAAACACTGAGGCCAGCCGACAAAATATCAGTCCTGCATCGCTATATTCGGTGGCTACCATGGTTGGCTTGGATCGGACTTGCACTCGGAATGTTAGCCTTGTTCATACTTCATTTTTTCGGCTCTTCCGCAGAATCTGTGGGTCAAAATTGACTATTTATCGTTACGAATAGAAAACCGAAGTTTCACCGGACACCCGTTTCGCATTGGATTTTT
>JAWXCK010000195.1:0-3244 GCA_034408855.1 Pirellulaceae bacterium | reverse complement strand
GCACAGAAACGAGGTGTCGAAGTCCGCGTTCTCATCGACGACGTCGGGGCTCGATACTCTTGGCCGAGTATTTTTCGTTGGCTTCGAAATGAAAAGATACCGGCGGCAGCCTTTATGCCGACTTGGGCTCCGTGGATTGTTCCCTACGCCAATTTGCGGAATCATCGAAAGCTCCTGATTATCGATGGAGCAACCGGCTTCACTGGTGGAATGAACATTCGAGCGTCGCATTCGAGCGAAAAGTCTTGTTCACGTCGAACCGAAGATTTACACTTTCGTATGCGAGGACCGGTTGTTAGTCAGATGCAAAACGTGTTCGTTGAAGACTGGCGATTTACGACGGGAGAATTGCTTTCAGGAGCAAAATGGTTTCCTGAGATTGCATCCCAGGGCGATGTCTTGGCCCGCTCGGTTTCAGCAGGTCCGGACGAGGAGTACGAGCGGCTTCGAATGACTATTCTCGCCGCGCTCAGTTGTGCTGAACAATCGGTACGAATTGTAACTCCCTATTTCGTGCCGGATCGTGACATCATTACAGCACTAAATTTGGCATCAATGCGAGGCGTCGAGGTTGACATTCTATTGCCTCAGGTAAACAACCTATGCTTTGTGCAATGGGCCTCGACCGCAATCCTCTGGCAAGTCCTCGAGCGGGGGTGCCGTGTGTGGTACGTTCCTCCCCCGTTTGATCATACAAAACTGATGTTGGTCGACGGAGTCTGGACGTTTTTAGGTTCCTCGAATTGGGATGCTCGCAGCCTTCGATTGAATTTTGAGCTCAATGTTGAATGCTACGATCCGAGTCTTACGCAAAGGCTTGAGTTGATGGTGGAAGAAAAACGGAGTCGATCCATGCCGATTACGCTTGCGGATGTCGATGGCCGTAGTATTCCCAGAAAACTGCGAGACGGACTTGCACGTCTTTTGTCTCCCTATCTGTGACACCATCTGGATCTCCGCCTTACGAACGCTGTCGCTTTTGGCTTGTCGCTAGACAAGTTTGACTACTGACTCAGCATCTTGTTCATCGGGAAGGGGCCATTTGAGTTTGGTCCCCAGAAGATGCGGAAAGCAATACTCGCTGTCCAAACATCGCGGCCATTCATGTCCGCGTATTCGATGCCGTTCATCAGTTTGATGCGATGGCCCGCGATGTAGTAGTTGAAGCCCGCGTAGCCTGCTTGATAGAGATCACCTGTCGTAAGCCCGGCGGCGCGATCGTAGCGGCGTTGAGCCAGTAACCCGTCATTTTCGTCGGCGACAGCCAACTGATATCGGGTCGCGAGTTGTAGTTTATCGGTGAAGAACCATCCGGGCTGAATGTTGATGCCAATCGCGTCACCGTTGGCGCTGCGAGTCCCGAGCAAAGCTTCCGACACGAGCGAGCCAGCTCCTTTCGTGAGGATCAACGCGGTCGACACACCGTCCTTATAGCGATTCAAATTCGTCGCATTCTGATTGGCATCACTGTACAAATAACAGATATTCCAAAACGCTTCGTCGGTATTAATCGTATCTTTAACATCCCAGGTACCGGAGGCCAAGAGTGAGTAGCCTGAGTCATAGTTAGTAAAGGAATCCAAAATATCGGCGCTGGTCGCATTGGAGAAAATGCCGGTATAGTAGGCGAATTTATCTGACTTCCCCGCGACGGTGACAGCCGGCGTATAGTCGGCGTTGAACATATTCAGCAACATACTTCGTTCGAGTGTATTGAGATAACGGCTCGAAACGTTTCGGTCGTGTGTAAAGCGGTGCTTCTGCTGCCCGATGGTAACGAGGAATCTGTCGTCGAAAGCCCATTGCGACCAAAGTTCCGTGAAGCCGTTGTAGAATGGATCCATGTCAAAGCCGCTAACCATTTGCGCGTGCAACGTCAGCTTGTCGAAGAAGCGTGCTTGCGAGCCAATTCGAAAACGTCGATTCTCCCATCCGTCGCTTTCCCCGACATTTCCTTCGGCGTCGAAAGACTGTCCGTGATAGCGACCGAGAAACCAGAGCTCCTGCATGATCGGATTGTCATTGTTCTTGTAGAGCTGCCCCGAGTTCTCGATTCTCTCAGCGAGGGTTTTAATTTTTTCGTGTTCAAGTTCAACACAAGCGATCTTGCTTGTGCTCTTGCTTTTCTCGTCTGCCTTGGCCTGCGTGTCGATTTTCGAAGCTAGCTCGGAGACTTCAGACGCAACGGTTGGTTCTTGGCCATCAATCGCTGCCCCGCTTGCCGCAAAGCAACAGGCGGCATACCCTAGTGCAACTCGAGTTAAGAGATTCAATTGCTGCCTCACTGTTCAACCGGAAAAAGGGACCATTCGATAGAACATAGCCACAGGTTAACGCGGTGTGGATCATTGCTTAGGACGCCGAAAGCACCGCTGAATGCTAGCGATGCCTGTCTTCTCTGAAAATGCTGGAATCCAACGATATCCAAGTTCCTATGACCCACGCTAGCTATTAGTGTAAACAAGTTGTATTCGATGCCCCAAACGATAACCCGAATCAGGACTGTGATTGTTCAAAGATGCCGAATCCGTCAACCATCGTATTGCCATCGGCGATATATGAAGAAATTGTTAAGACGAGCGAGAACACCTGCGCAACTTAACAGTCTTGCACCACTATTTGCTGGGTAGCCCTGGCTTGCCTACTTTGGCATCGTTGCAACCAAGGTTGCCAGCGACGATGTCAGGCCGATGTTTCCTGCCAAAATCAAGTCACGTATGATACGTCGGCGAACAGGATGGTTGACAACCAGTTCCGCTTCACGTGTCGTAAAGCCGACTCCAAAGAAGGCGGAATCAATGGGACGGATTTGCGGACCACTTCTGAGAATTTCCAAGTCCAGCATACTTCGTCACGTTCCTCGCTCCGTCACTCGACGGCAATCGCTTGCTCATGGTCGAATCCACCATGTCCCGAATGGTGCGATTTGTAATTGCTCGGATCGGATCCTCGATTTACGATTTGATCCTCAAACGGGTTGCCAAACCGCAGGTACTACTTGACGAGAGTATCGAAAACACACCTCGTATCTACTTCGTAAGAATGAAGACAAGACAATTCTGGAATCGAAGACCCTGGAGCTAAAAAATGAGGCTCTTCCGCAGAACCTGTGGGTGGTTTTCGTGATCCGCAATCGATTTTAGCCGTGAAATATAAGGAAAACACTGGACTGAGTGATTGCAAAAACCAAGGTTCGCTTTCTGATCGGAAATGCTTACCCAAAAAATTGCTATGGTTTGGATGG
>JAWXCK010000194.1:0-15123 GCA_034408855.1 Pirellulaceae bacterium | reverse complement strand
TGCTTTGCCGGAGTGGAAGCGCGCCGACCAAAGTTCCTTGGATCTCGAAAACGGGCTGATTCTTTGCCCGTCGTCGTCGTCGGCCAGTATCGATACGCCGCTTTCGGAACGCCTGGACACCCAAGGCTGCCAGCTCATTTTCGGCGAGTCGGATCGAAACAAGACACTTTTGCAAATCGATGGCCTTGTCGGCGGCCAGCTTTCCAATGTCCGTCAAAGCATCGATGCGTCGGCGGATTCTGGGAATAGCGACAGTTCGGAATTGGATCTTACCGGTTCTCCTAAGCAACCGATAGGTATCGAAGATTTTTATGCGCTCGGCTTTGCGTACTTGATGCTGCAAGCTCTCACTCGCAAAGTTCACTACAGCAGCAATCTCGATGTCGTCCTGATGGCTGATCAGGCCAAATCGGCATCGATGGCTTATATCGCCAATGATGTTGCCGAGTGCGAACGTTGGTTGCAGTCTTGTTACGATCAGCTATCGCAAGAACGCGACCGCTATTTTACGCAGTCTGCGAATTTACTCGAGCTAACTTTGCTCGCTCCTTCCACGTTAGGTCGATCCCTAGTTCAACAACTGGAATCGTCGCACCCGCAAAACCTATTGGCGACCGCCTCTCTCTTGGAGCAGATCCAATCGTCGCATCCCGAAGCATGGCAGACGCTGCTCGATCGTCAAACGAATCAGCGGTTAGGAATCGTGGGCGGCTTACTTCGCGAACGATCACACCCATGGTTTCCGCTTGGGACGCTCCAGCGAGATCTGATTCGCGGCCATGTCGCTTATCAAGCATTGCGAGTCGCTCCTCCTCGAGTCTTTTCGCGTTTCGAAGCCGGAATGTCGATCGAGATGCCGACGCATCTCAGCTCCACCGGCTACATTGGAGCTCTCATTCATGCATTTTCCAACGGTAGCTATCCGGTAACTTCGCAAGCTAAGATTGCATGGGAAAGCTCCGACAAAACTTCCTTGGATGCAATCTCCGGTTCCGTACTCGACGCGGCTTCCTATCGTTCTATATTCAATGCAATCAACGAATTGGCCAAACAGTTCGACCATCATCAAGTTCCGACATTGACCTGCGTGCATTGGCCAGCTCGAACTTCGATCGCATTCAACGACCTGCTTCGAGCAACGCGTCGCACCAATGCCTTCGGCGAATGGAAAACGTTCGAGAACTATTTTGAATCAACCGGCTATGTCTACTCGAATCAGAATTTTACCGCTTCGCAATTCAAGACTCCGTGGCCCGAATGGTACGACGAATTCTCCGCTCAAAGCTTGCAGTTCCACGAGCGCCTGCGAGTCAATGCCGCCCTGGAATCGACTCGCAATATTGCCGTCATGATCGATCAAATATTGCAATCGATTCCTAATCGAGAAAGCGATCGAGCTAAACTGGCTCCGCTACTGAGCCAGATCGACCAACTTCTCTATCAGAGCGATGATCAGAACCATCAACAGAATACTGCATCGACCGATCCACTGCACGCGCATTCGATTGACGAGTTGCGATCGCAACTAGCCGACCAACTTGCGAACCTCCTGCCGCGAACATCGGATACTTCTGATTCGAACGATAACTGGTTGCTCATCAATCCGCTTTCAGGTCCTCGGCGCTATTTCTTGAAAGATATCGACGGCGCGTTTGCGAAGACCGCTGACAATCGAATCTATGAATCGATTTCATCGTCGAATAAAACCGATTTGGTCGTCGATGTTCCTCCGATGGGCGTCGTGCAACTTCGCAGCGGTGCGGCGTCGAATCTCGTTTCGTCGGCATTTGCTTCGCGAAGCCTGGGACCTAATCTCGCGTCGCCCAATCTGTTGCTTGCCAATGAGTTTATCGAATGCCAAGTCGATCCGAAGAATGGTTACTTGCGCAGCATCATGATCTCGAAGAAACGCGGCGGTCGACTCAGCGGTATGCCAGCCATCGCCTTGATCGATCCCAGTTCGCCTAAGAAGCCGATCTATTCAACCATCGAGAATGCTCGGTCGACGATCTTGAACAATACCGCTTTGCATAGTGAAATCGAATCGATAGGTTTCCTTTCACATCACGGAAAGCAGCTTGCGAAATTTCATCTCACGTTTGGATTGTGGCGAGGTTCGCGCAGTATCGATATGCGATTGCGGATCGAGATGCTCGCCGAAGATATCAGCAATCCACGAGGGCTATGGGATTGTGTTCCCATTTGGCGAACGGCTTGGCCAAATCAAGCAGCTTCGATATCCGCTTGGCTTCAAGGCACCAAGACGGCGATGCAATCGTCGCCGTTTTTTGCACCGGAGCTGCTCGAAATCGATGACGCCGAGCATCGCATTTACCTGACCTTTGCGGGACTGCCGATCCACCGTCGCGTCGAGATGGCGTTTTTGGATACGCTGCTTCCGACAACGACCGATGGCGTCTGCGATCATCGCTGGCAAATCGCCGTCGATTGGCCAAGGCCCTATCAGTCGTATTTGGAATCGCTCGATACGCCTTGGATGATCAAAGATCCATCGGGTCCATTGCGAGCTGGATCAAGTCTATGGTTTGCACAAGCCAGCTCGGCGAATGTCCGCGTCGATCCCCTGGCCAGTTCCAATCGACTTCGTCTGATGCTCCATGAAACGATGGGCAAGGAAGGTCGTACCAAACTCTCCTTTTTCCGCGACGCTACTTCGGCAGCTCGAGTTGACCATCAAGGCAACACGATCGAAGATCTGCAAATCGAAAACGGACAAGTCATCGTCGAGCTTCGGCCGAACGAGATCAGCTACCTGGACGTTGGTTAAGGTTAAGGTCAAAAACAACTTCCGTAAATTGGGGTGGCACACCCGATTTAGAAACGCCCGAAGTTATTTTTGACCCGTTCCAATTTTCATCAATACCGAAGAATACTGTGAATTGGATATTCGCCTAAACGCTTGCGTCCTTCAAGGGCATCCAACTCGATACAGAATGTACAGCCTGCAATAATCACACCGCTATGTTCGAGCAGCTTGCAGCAGGCTTCGACGGTTCCGCCGGTGGCGAGGAGATCGTCGACAACCAAAATGCGCTGACCGGGCTGGACGGCATCTTTGTGCATTTCAAGGGTGTCTTGACCGTACTCTAGGTCATAGCTGAACGAGTGGCGATGATGAGGAAGTTTACCTGGCTTGCGAATCGGGATGAAGGCAGCGTTTAGCTCTAATGCCAAAGGAGCCGCGAATATAAATCCGCGAGCTTCGGCGGCGACCAAGGCGTCGATCTTTTGATCTGAAAACGCATCGGCCATTCGATGAATCGTTTCGCGAAAAGCCGCAGCATTGCCTAGAAGTGGCGTGATATCCCGAAATAAAATCCCCTTCTTCGGGAAGTCGGGAATCACGCGAATATAGCTATTGAGATTCAGCTCTTTTTTTCTGTTCATGATGTGTACGATTTTTTCGCTTTTTCAACCTTTATTTTTTAGCGATTTTCCAGAGCGTTCGATCGCCACGCAAGAAAAGCGCGTCGCCGCTGACCGCTGGCGAACCGAGAATCGTATCGTCAATTTCGTTTGTGGCTATCACCTCAGCAGAAGTCTTACCTAGTTGGACCACAAAACAGCGACCTTTATCGGTAAAAACGTAAAGCCGATCCTGGCAAACCACCGGCGTTGACCAAATCGAACCCGCATCCGGAAGCCGGAGTTTGTACCGAAGAGAACCATCGGCCAGATCTCCGACCGAAAGCACGCCACCTTTGATCAAAACTACGGCGTCATCGAAAACGATCGGCGAACAATTGCCCGGTTCCAATTTATTATTGTCCCAAAGTTTCTTCGGCGACGCGTCCGATGCTTGACAATCGAGTACTGTCAGGCCGTTGCTGGCGATCAAGAGTTTGCCTTGCCAAGCTAGAGTCGACGGTATTTTTCCCGATCCTTTGTCGTATTTGAAAGCGGCCTCGCCCGTTCGAGCAACAAGCCCAGTGACATCTTCACCAGAAGTGAGCACGACAAGTTGCGAGCCATCGGTTCGAGTAATTGGGGCTGGCGAAGACCAATTGATTTTTCGCGGACGGTCAACTCGCCAGAGCAATTCGCCGCTAACCGCATCGACTCCGGCCGCAAACGAATCGCCCTGACATTCGATCTGTACTACAACCACTCCATCGACCACCAACGGAGAACTGCTCATCCCATTATCATTGCCGGCCTTAGGAAATTCCGATGCCAGCGATCGATACCAAACCAATTGCCCCTGCAAATCAAGACATACCAGATCGTTGGAACTATAAAACGCAAAAATCCGCTGCCCGTCGCTGGCCGGCGTCGGAGCTGCGTTGGAACTATACGGATGCGTGAAAGGGCGGCCTCTGGCGACAAAGCTCTGTTGCCACACGCGCTTCCCTGTATCGGAGTCGACGCTTGTAATGTAGATACGTCGTTGATCCAAGCCTTGACTACTTGTCGCAATGACTTGATTGCCGACGACGATCGCTCCGCCGGCACTTCGGCCTGGCAAATCGACTTTCCAAGCCACGTTCTTCTTCGATGCCGAACTAAATTCGATCGGCGGGTCGGCGTGGGGTGCCAAGCTGCTCGCATCTTTACCGCGAAATTGCAGCCAATCTTCGGCAGGCAAGGCGATCGCGTTGCCGAGGACGAATAGGCTGCTTAGAAACCATGGAAGCTTATGAAGCATCTTTAAACTCTTCTTGTGGATGAATTGAAAAATCCGCTATGTAATTGGTGATGGCGCAATTTATGGCCATCGCTTTTGATTTGTCGCCTAACGATTTTGAGCTAGGATCGCTTTGCCGGTTGCGTCGCTGACTCGCAATTGAAATTGCCAACGCTGTGCCCAAGTTTCCGTTTGCTCATTTTGGCAAATCTTTAACACGACTACATTTTCGCCCTGATTCAATTTCACATGACCGATATATTGATCGATCGACATACCCGAGTGATAGACTTCGTTCATCAGAACACTTTTTCCGTTGACCCAAAGTTTGTTGGCGTTAATACACCCCAAACGAAACTCGACGTCCACGGATTGCTTGGCGACGAATACAGCACGAGCGTAAGCGATAGCACCTTTTTCGTTGTCGTAGACCTTGGCTAGATCGACGATACCGGCTGGATCGTCGGAAATGTATTCTTGCCAAGCCACTTCGCTTGTCTTGCCACGATACTTTGCCTTCGGATCAAAATCGTTGGCGACCAACTTCTTTTCGACGTCGTAGACGGTATTGAAATGCTTTTGATCTACATTGTCGAAGGGGCCGATTGTTTGCCATTGCATCAAAAAACCGAACACTTGGGCTTGATCGACCGGTTGGCCAGCCACTTTAAGCAACTTTGAAATCGCTTCGATTTGGTCGGGATGACGGGCCGAATCGAGCAGTCGTTTAAGCGGTGCGGGTTCGGTTTCTTTCTCCAACTTTTTCAACGTTTGAGCAACGGCGTCGAATCGAAGTTCAAGGCTTGGATCATCAAGCATTCGATCGAGCATTTGTTCGCGGAGTTCATTTCGATTTTCGGTCAGCCATTGAAACACCAAATACCGCGATTCGCCATCCTGTTGCTTGTCGTCGAGAAACGCTTCGAGCTGCGATCGCAGTGAATCGCGATCGCGTAGGTAGAGCGACCCGGCAGCACCCGAAAGATAATTCTTGCCGATGGGCGAAGCCCCCTTCATCCCTTCGAGGACGCGGAAAAGTGAATTGGTTTGAGCTGTTTGCAGGATCTGAACCGCCGATATGGCTTTCTGATTCCCCACATTATTGGCTTCAATTTTTTGGAGCGTTTCGATCGCCGAATCGATCTCATCGGCGAGGGAGAAAATCGGTGAGAACGCGAACAAGCCACAAATGATTGCAGTGTGCGTGATCCCAACTCGATAGTGAACTGTTTTTACGGCTGGATGCAAGAGATGACTCATAACGATTTGACTGATCGAGAACATGAAAATTTCAATTGGGATTCCTACGGGACTCTATCTTATCCAATGCCGGTCTTCTTGTCGCCTAACGAGAACGATTCATCAGAATAAAGTATTGAATGGGTACAAGTCATTCACAAAGACGGGAAATTATCCCGATTGGAGCAGTCGAACCAGAACTGCGTTGCCTCAAAACTACGATCCTTCTTCGATCTTTTTGAGTTTTCGATCGAGGGTCGATCGCTCGATGCCGAGGATCGATGCGGCGCGGCTCTTTTGTCCTTTGGTAAACGCGAGCGTTGCGAGGATATGTTGCTGTTCGAGTTCCTCTAAAGATTGCTCTTGATAACTCTGAGCAACAGGCTGGCGATCGGCGGTCATATCGAGCGGCGAGAGAGCGAGATCTTCGAGTTCCGCGAGCATGCCGACGGCTAAGACCGACGCGCGTTCGACGCTGTTTCTCAATTCTCGAATGTTTCCAGGCCAAGCGTATTCGAGCATCGCTTGTTTGGCTCTCGGTGAAAAGCCGGTTGGGCCGTGCCCGGATCGCTGCCGGAAAAATTGGAGAAAGAAATCGGCAAGGGGTAGGATATCGTCGCTTCGTTCGCGAAGGCTTGGCACGGAGAGCTCGACGACTCGCAATCGAAAATAGAGATCCGAGCGAAACTCGCCCGATTTGACGGCTTGTTCGAGATCGCGATTCGTCGCGGCTACGACTCGAACATCGACTTGTATCGGTTTGCTACCGCCGACTCGTTCAAACGGTTGCCCTTCGAGGACGCGAAGGAATTTTACTTGGATCTCCGGTGACATTTCGCCGACTTCGTCGAGCATCAGCGTGCCACCATCGGCAATTTCAAACTTACCAGCCTTCCGTTCTGTAGCGCCAGTGAACGAGCCTTTCTCGTGCCCAAAGAGTTCGCTTTCCAAGAGCGATGGCGTCAGGGCGCCGCAGTTGATCGCGACAAAGGGGCCATCGGCTCGTTTGCTCAGCGCATGAATCTCGCGAGCAGCCAGCTCTTTTCCTACGCCGCTTTCACCGCGCAAAAGCACATTGGCTTGCGTCGTCGCGACACGTTGCAACTGACTTTGCAAATGAACGAGGGTTGGTGATTTACCGATCATCTGATGCTGCAATTGATGTTCGTTCAATTGTTGCTTGAGTTGTTTGACTTGCTTTTGAGTCGCCGTTAGTTTGCTTTGAATCTGCCGTTGACGACCGAGTTGTTCATGAGCGACGGCTAAAATTTGCGAGGCGGTCAATGCGATTTCCAATGACTTGGGCGTCAGCATCGGTTCGTCTTCGCGAGTATAGATGTGGAGCAAGCCAAATATTTTGGGGCCGTCTTTAATAGGAGCACAGAGGACACTCGTGGTACTGCTGGCCTGACTGGATTGAATATCACTCATCGCCGCATCGTTGCGAATATTGCGAGCCAGCACGGCTTGTCCGTCCGACAGAACACTTTTGGAGAGAAAATCGCTCACTCGATGATAGGCTTTACCGCTTCGCTCTTGAGCGGCAAGGATCGTTAGCCGGTAGTCCTGGCCATTGACGCCAAGTATTCCGCCAGCTTGAGCAGAAAGCATTTTGATGACGGAAGCTAAGGCGACTTCGCAGGCGCTTTCCCACGTGGTTTCTTTGGCGATGAGATAAGCCAATTCGGTCGATTTTGCGTCGAGCTGCGTCCGATGCGTAATGGCGGGCGGAGCGTCCAACTCGATCGTCTGCTGGTTGTTGCCGCCTTCGTCTGAAAGCGGGCTGGAGGCGTCGGGTCCAGGGAAGGCATCGGCAATGGAATCGACGAACGAAACGCGGCAGGAAGCGACTTGGATTACCTGGCCATTGGCCAGAGTATGCGGGCCGGTCAAGTTGGTTCCGTCAACTTGGGTGCCGTTTCGGGAGCTGAGATCTTTGACTTTCCAGGCCCCAGCCTCAAAATAGACCTCGGCGTGCTGACGACTGGAGCGATCGTCGGGAACGACAATGGCATTGGCTGACGACCGCCCAATTATCAACGATTGGTCGCGTTGGAGACGAAAAACGTCGGACCAACGTCCACCTTGGCGAATGATTAGATAAGCGGTAGGGGTAGATTGTTGCAGAGTGGTCATCGCTCGACTATTCTAAATGGAATGGGCCGACGACTCGAATTTCGTCGGTCGCCCCCTATTCTATGGTAATCATTCCTTAGCGAATGATCGATTCTGGAGTCTTAAATGATTGATCGGCGGATTCTTGCGAATGCAAAACACGTTCTTTCCTGCTTTTCGAAGCTGGCGAAGACTTTACATCGCTTACCCATCGCTTTGATTGGCGTCGCGATTTTTTGCTCTTCCGCTTCAGCCCAGTTCTTCAATGGCAATACTGGTAATCGAGTCGTTGGTGGAGTCAGCATCGATGCCGATGGTATCGTTCGAGATTCCGTTGCCGAAGACCAGAACGCACTGCTGGCTACTTTGCGAGAGCAACTTGCTGGCGGCCAAGGCGACTTCGCGAAACCGGCAACGATGCGCATGATTTCGCTCAAGCAGCTTCAAGCGGCGATGACGGAAGCTGCTCAAGCCGGCAAACCGCTTCCCGAGGAAGTTCTTTTGCTTGGCGGTCTGACGCGTGTCGAATACGTCATGGCCTATCCCGAAAAACAAGATATCGTGATCGCCGGCCCTTCGGAAAATTGGACGATCGGCAAGAACGGATCGATCGTAGGAATCACATCAGGGCGTCCAATTGTTTACCTCGATGATTTGATGACCGCATTTCAAACTTCCGATTCTTCGCGCACCAACGCTATTTCATGCTCGATCGATCCGACTCCAGAAGGAACGAAGCGATTGACAGCTCTCCTTGACGGAATCCGATTGGGACCAGGCGTGAACCCTGTTTCGTTCGAGCCTGAAATGCGAAGAGCCTTTGGACCGCAAACCGTCAGCTTGACTGGTTTACCAACGAACAGCCATATGGCACGAGTTATTTTTGCTGCCGACTATCAGATGAAACGCTACGGGATGAATATCGCCCAGGCACCCGTCAAAGGTTTGCCAAGCTACATCGAAATGATCCGCAACAAGTCCGTCAAGTCTCCACAATCGCGATGGTGGATGGCTTGCGATTATTCCGCCATCGAACACAGCGAAGATAAACTCGCCTGGAAATTGACCGGTCGCGGTATCAAGACGATGACCGAACAAGAAACGATCCAGAAAGATGGCTCGATAAAGCAGACTGGAAAGACGGAACCTTTCGCTCAAAAATGGGCTGAATTGTTTACCGAAAAACTCGATGATCTCGCAGTAAAGGATACGGTATTCGGAGAATTGCGGAATGTTATGGATGTGTGTGTGGTCGCCGCCTTGATTCAAAGCCGAAACCTAGATCAAATCGCTCAGTGCGATCTTTCGGTTCTGCGCGGAGAGAAAAAGACGATTCCATCAAGCGAATTGACTTCGCCAACGCAGCTCGACCCTCAATGCACATTCCTCAAGACCGCCAGCGGTTGGGTCGTGTCGGCGAGCGGCGGCGTGATGGTCGATGCCTGGTCAGTCGTTTCGAAAACCACCCTAAAAGACGAACTCAACTCCGTTCGCGATCAAGCCAAGCAAGACGAGAACGCTTGGACTTGGAATTAGTTCTGGGATGTTATCGACGAGTTCGACGCGAGCGATTCAACGGTTGGGAAGCGAGCTTTGAGAAAAAACCGTTCCCACCATCGAGCTTTTCTGAGTCGCACATCGTCGGTTTTAACTAGATGCGCCTTGCCGCGGCGCGTTTTTAGAACGAGTTCGTCCGAACTATTCGTTTCGGCGACCATCCAAAATTTGTCGACTTGGTACGAATAGAGTTCCCCACGCTGTGACGGATTGATGTTCTTCGCCCTCGGCCCCGGCATGGGACTCTGTTTCTTTTGGGTGTACACCACTAGGTCGCCAACTGCATATGTTCTTAGCATCTCACCCAAAATCTTTGCTTGATAGAATACCACGACGGAACGGAAGCCGAGTCGAACGTCGGATGTATTCTCGCGTGAATCGATAAAAAAACAAATACCAACTTGCAGTAATTTTTGTTTGAAGGTCATTTAAAGAATCGCGAATCGAATATGGGTGCTTCTGAAACGGCCAAAACGATCAAAGTGCTAGCAGTATGTCTTGGCAACATCTGTCGTTCGCCTGCTGCCGAAGGCGTGTTGCGTACGGTTATAGAACAAAAAGGACTAACCGACCGAATCGTCGTTGATTCGGCTGGAACGGCAAGCTATCACGTCGGACGCCCGGCAGATTCTCGAATGCGAGCGGCAGCGAATGAGCGAGGATATCCGTTGGATTCAATGGCAAGAGCCTTGAGTCCGCGTGACCTTCGTGATTTTGACTTTATCATTGCGATGGATCGCGATAATCTGCGGGCGATTCATCAGCTCGGGGATACTCGACAAGGTTGTGCTCGACTGTTCAGCGAATTCCTTGGCCCCGAATGGCCGCGTGATGTTCCCGATCCATACTACGGCGGGGTCGACGGTTTCGAATACGTCCTCGACATGCTCGAAGCCGGTGCGCCAGCTCTTGTCGAATACATCGTCAATGAAAAAGGCGTCCAAACGTAAAGACATCGAATACGAAGTGCTATCCAAAAATATCTTGCTCGGCTTTTTGGTCGACGCGGCGAAAGCGATCGGCGGCATCGGCTCGCTGCAAGTCTTCGTCGTAGGTCGGAATCATTTGCTTCATGGCCGCCTTGCCTGCATCGGACTCAAGAAGATGCGGCAAGCATTTCTTGATGACTTCTAACATTACAGACACAGAAACAGATGCTCCGGGCGACGCACCGAGCAACGCGGATATTGTTCGATCGGCGTCGGTAACGACTTCGGTTCCATAGTGCACGATTCCGGCTTGCCCGTCTTCTTTCTTGATCGCTTGCACGCGAATGCCAGCGTCGATCAATTTCCAATCCTCGACTTTTGCCGACGGGTAGAAGACATGCAGAACTTTCATACGAGCAGCCATGCTCTGCGTCCCTTGTTGAATGAGATATCTCACCAAAGGCAAGTTAAAAAGTCCGACTTTGATAAGCGACGCGATATTGTCGAACTTGACCGACGCCGGTAAATCGGTGTAGCTTCCATGCCGATGCAGGAACTTGGTGGTCCAGGCAGCGAACGGGCCAAACAAAAGCGACTTTTTGCCATCAATGACGCGAGTGTCCAAATGCGGCACGGCCATCGTCGGAGCCGCATCGAGGGCTTGTCCGTAAACCTTTGCTTGATGACGTTCGACCAAAGCCGGATTATCGCAGACGAGCCACTGACCACCGATCGGAAAGCCGCCAAATCCGCGGCTCTCGACGATCTTCGATTTTTGGAGCAGCGGCAAACTTCCTCCGCCTGCACCGATGAAAACAAACTTGGCGTTGTTTGTTATTTTGCGATTCGTCGTGAGATCTTTGATCGTCAGTTTCCAGCCTGCGTTGGTGCGATCCAATCCGACGACGCGATGGTTCGTCGCAACACCACAACCTTCTTGCGTCGACATCCAGTGGCACAGCTCACGCGAGATGTCTCCAAAATTGACATCCGTTCCACTGTCCATTTTGGTAGCAGCAACGGGCATATCGGGACGGCCTTCGATCAATAACGGTGCCCAACGTCCGATTTCATTTCGATCGGTTGTGTACTCCATGCCTTGGAAAAAATGATGAGCCGACATCGCTTCATGCCGGGCTCGCAAAAAATCTACTTGCTTTTGACCATGAACAAAGCTGATGTGCGGAACGGCGTTAAGACAATCGCGAGGCTTTGTGATCATTCCGTTTTGAATCGCGTATCCCCAAAACTGCTTTGATTGCTCGAACTGCTCAAAGATCTCTATCGCCTTACTGACATCGACGATCCCGTCGGCGTTCTGGTGCGGTGTGTAGCTTAGCTCGCATATCCCAGCGTGCCCCGTGCCGGCATTGTTCCACGCATTCGAGCTTTCCTGCGCCAAGTCATTGGCTACTTCATAGAGTTGGATCTTGAGATCCGGCTTAATCTTCTTGAGCATCGCACCGAGATTGGACGACATGATGCCGCTACCAATCAGAATGACGTCGGGATTCTCAATATGCTTTACGTAAGTCATTGGGGATTCAGAATGGAGAAATGGAAAACAACTGGGTTTCTAGGGGAACTGCAATGTGGTTAAACATCTGCAATGTGGTCAAACATATAGTGAAACACGTCTAGCCAAAATTCAATGGATACCGAATGCTTGGCGTAGTTCGGCGATCACACTTTCCGGCATCGCTGCGATTTCGCCGAGCGCCTTGGCGTTAATCACGGCTTCAGCGGTCGACTCGAGCACTTCGAGTCGATCGAAGGCATCGAGGACACTTGTCCCAAGTACCAGCACGCCATCGTTCTCAACAATGGCCGCTGGTGTCGCTGGGGAAATTGATTCCGCTAATTTGCCATCGGTCTTATATTGAATTCCGTAGGGTAATCGCTGAACATCTCGCAAGAAGATATAGCTTTCCGGAATCGTTCGGGCATCGAAATGCGAATCGGTAATACTGAAGGCTGTTGCATTGACCGGATGAGCGAACACGATCGCCTGTATCGACGGATGACGTTCGTAGATAGCTCGATGCAATTGTGTCGCCCGGCTAGGCATCTTACCGGCTTCGCTTTGGTCGCCATGTACTAAAACAAAGTCATCGATTCGAAGGCGTTCGCGATCTTGTTGCGACGGCGTGATCAGAAAATGCTCGCGATCCAATCGAGCCGAAAAACTTCCCTCGGTACTAATCAGCAATCTCTGTCGGCAACCACGTCGGACGAACTCGACTAGCTGCCGACGCAATTCCTTTTCTTCCGCCGAAGCGCAGCCGGGATCAAAGGAATTCTGATAGACAGGACGACGATGAGCTTGCTCTAATTGACTATCTGACAAATAGCGTATCTCACCGAGCTGCCGTCCTTTGATCACGGTTTTGCCGGCGAACTCAAAGGCCTCAAAGCGTTGAAAGGCATGCGACAGAGAATCGCCACCGACTACGACTCCATGGTTTTCAAGAATAACGCTCTGGCATCCTTCGCGAAATTTCTCAGCAATACTTGCTCCCAACTGTTGGCTACCAGGCAAAGCATACGGGGCGAATCCGACCTTGCCACATACCGAATGAGCCTGATGAAAAAGCCGTGTGTCAGGAACTTGCCGGCTGATGCTGAATGCAACCAAAGCGACAGGATGCGCATGCACGATCGCACGGATGTCGGGTCGAGCTCGATAGATGGCTTGATGAAATGGAAATTCGGACGATGGCGGATGCAGTCCGTCGACCGAACCATCCTGGCGAACACGGACGATATCATTGCGCGTCAAGTTCCCTTTGTCGACGCGAGCTGGTGAAATCCAAATATCACCATTTTGATCGCAAATCGAGAGATTGCCGCCTGAAGTTGTCGTCATACGATAGCGATAGATTCGCTCCATCGTCTGCATGATTTCATCGCGAGGATGAAGCAATTGTCGAGATTGGGTCATAGCGTTAAAAAGGTGGTCTGAAGGTGCGTTTTGTCAAGTTCTGTTTGTCGCAATAGGCATGTAAACTAACATCTTGGCACGCTTCGTCCTTGATTATCGCGCCGCTTACTAGCACAATGATACCCCAAAGTCCGTTCCTTCAAACCTCGACGCCCATCCAAGCACCATCAAAATGAAAATTTTTCTCGCAGTCTGCTTATCATTCAGTTTCGTTTGCATTTCGGTAGCCCAAGAATCACCACCCAACATCGTTGTGTTTCTCGCCGACGATTTGGGCTACGGCGACTTGGGATGCTATGGCCATCCCATCATGCAGACGCCGAACTTGGATGCCTTTGCTAAGCAAGGTGCTCGATTGACACAGTGCTACGCCGCAAGTGCGGTTTGCTCGCCTTCGCGATCCGCTATTTTGACGGGGCGTACCCCGTATCGGAACGGAGTTTTCACATGGATCCCGGAAGGACGCGACCTCCATCTTCGAACGAGTGAAATCGCCCTACCCAAACTTCTTAAGACCAAAGGATATACCTCGGGCCATTTCGGGAAGTGGCATCTCAATTCCCATTTTAACAAACCAACGCAGCCTCAACCGAATGATCATGGTTACGACTGGTGGCTAGCGACACAGAACAATGCTGCGCCAAGCCACGAACATCCGGACAACTTTGTTCTCAATGGAAAGCCGATCGGGAAGATTGACGATTATTCAGCCCCCTATGTTGCGAAAGAAGCCCTGCGATGGTTGAAGGAAGAGCGCGATCCTAAAAAACCATTTTTGCTTTCGGTGTGGACTCACGAACCGCACTACCCGATAAAATCAGCGCCCGAATTCAAAGCTAGGTATCCCGAGTTGACCGACGATGTCCAGCGAGAGCATCATGCCAACGTCACGCAGCTCGATCACGCCTTCGGAATTCTGATGAAGGGGCTCAACGAATTGAAGCTCAGCGAAAATACCTTCGTCATATTCACATCCGACAACGGTCCCGAAGGCGACGGAATTAAATCACCCGGTCGAGGTTCAACCGGCGGTCTTCGCGGACGAAAGCGATCGGTCTACGAAGGAGGTATTCGAGTCCCTGGACTGGTGCGCTGGCCAGGGAAGGTCGATGCAGGAAGCACTTGCGATGTGCCCATCATTGGCTCGGATATTTTTGTAACGGCCGCGACAATCGCTGGGGCCGAACTTCCCAAAGATCGAATCCTCGATGGCGGAAATCTTTTGGCGGCGATTAAAGGTCAACCTGTTACCAGGGCTCGCCCGCTCTATTGGCGATGCATCATTTCGCCGGAGCCACTCAAGACGGCGATGCGAATCGGCGACTGGAAAATCGTCGCTGACGAACCGCTCACCCAATTTGAGCTGTACAACGTCCAGCGCGATCCGCAAGAAAAGAGTGAGCTCAGTACCAGCGAACCGGCGAAACTCGCAGAGATGAAATCAGCCCTAGTGCGTCTCAATACCGAAATCGAGGCCGAAGGTCCCGACTGGTGGAAAACATACAACAGCGGAAATAAAAAAGCTAAAGCTAAAGCCAACGATAAAGTCAAAGACAATCCTAAAAAGCAGTAGCGTGAAAACCCCATGGCCATTTTTGTTTCGCTCTTCCGCAGAAACTGTGGGTGGTTTTCGTGATCCGCAATCGATTTTAGCCGTGAAATACAAGGAAAACACTGGACTGAGTGATTGCAAAAAC
>JAWXCK010000193.1:0-29505 GCA_034408855.1 Pirellulaceae bacterium | reverse complement strand
TGTGCTTCAACGACAGCGTGTTGCAACCTTTCAGATTGCACATCCGTCCGAACAAGCCCCAAAGAATCCAGAACTGCCGCGCCAGCGGCTTACTTGAACTAGCTTTTCTGGAATCATCTTGCCGCTCGCGAAGATCGTTGCGATAGCTCATCAACGAGGTATTCGAGTTTTGGTCGATGGCGCGCATGCGCCGGGCATGATTCGGGTCGACCTAACGAAAATCGGTGCCGACTATTACACCGCCAACCATCACAAATGGTTATGTGGTCCGAAGGCATCTGGATTTTTGTACGTGCGCAGCGAACTGCAGCATGAAGTCCGTCCGACGGTAATCAGCCATGCCGCGAACCGCTCGCGGCCTGGTCGGTCACGATTCATCGCCGAGTTCGATTGGAACGGCACTTATGATCCGACACCCATCTTAGCGTTACCTAAAGCTATCGAGTTTCTCAGCAATCTGCGTCCCGGCGGCCTCGATGCTCATCTTGAAGCGAATCATGTTTTGGCGATCAACGCGCGATCGTTGCTGACCGAGATGCTTGAAATAGAACCGCCCGCTCCCGTTTCGATGATCGGCAGTTTGATAACCTTGCCCTTGCCGCCCGGCCCCAAAGCGGAAGAGGGCAAAATCGATCCACTCCAACAACGATTATTCGATCGATACCAAATCGAGGTCCCAATTATTTGTGCGTCCCATCGATGGTTTCGTGTTTCCTGTCAAGCGTACAACGACATCGAACAGTATCAAAGACTTGGCGAAGCCCTCCGTGTAGAACTCGGCAAATCAATTTAGTTGGACGGTGATCGGTTGACATATTATCCATATCTGTGATGTGTCGTAGCGAGCCGCAGGCTATTCGCTTACACCGGACGGTTTGCGCCGCACCGCTACAAAAGTGGGTCGCATTGGGCGCTTCGAAGAACCCGCCACCGTCTCTCACCCTTACAACCGGCACAGACCATCGTTTTCGGCGGCTTTGTTCGTAAATTCCGGTCTCTGTTGGCTCTACGATTTAGCCTATCGGAAAAATTTGACATAGGCTTCCGAATGAGATGCGAATTTTTTACGCAGCAACTCATTAGGTTTTCAATAATGTTTTTTAAGCGACAAACCAAGAAATCAAAAAGTGCCCGAAACCGTTCGTCCGGAATGCGAATCGGTATTCGTCGCGGCATCGCAACGCTCGAAACAGCGGTGACGCTGCCGTTGGTTGCGTTCCTTACCTTTGGTTCATTGGAACTTTCCAACATGATGTACTTACGGCAATCGATGACGATTGCCGCTTATGAAGGTGTACGCAGCGCAACGAAACCGGGCGGCTCGCAAGCACTATCCGATTTGCGGATACAAGAAATGATGACAGCTCGAGGCGTGACGAATTATACGGTTCAGTATTCCCCAGCCGTCACCACCACGTTGCCACGCGGCACGATGGTTCAAGTAACTGTCAATTCACCAAGCTCCAATCTTTCCTATGCTCCGTTTCGTCTTTTTTCAGGAACCACCATTTCTAGTTCGACCACGATGGTCCGGCAGTAGTTTCCTTAATCCAAATAACCGTTGAGCCATTTCCCGCTGTAAAGTTGTACGAGAGTTACGCCACCATGACACCCTACAAGATCTTTCCCAACGCATTTAAATGCTCTACCAAAAGCAAAACCTGCCGACATCGACGGCGTGGTGCAGCATTCGTACTGATTGCAGCGATGCTCTTTGTGTTCCTCATTTCGGCAGCCTTTACGGTCAACTATTCGTATATGCAACTTGTCCGAAGCGAGTTGCGTGCGGCGACCGATGCGGCTGCGAAAGCCGGTGCCGAGACGTTGGCGCGAACCGAAGATACTACTTTGGCGCGACAGGAAGCCATCCGATACGCAGCCGCTAACCGAGTCGGCGGACAACCGTTCGTCATCGGCAATAACGATGTCGTTTTCGGTAAGGTTACTCCGCAAGGAGCTGGCCGATGGACGTTTCAAAGCGGTGGCACTTCGCTGAATGCCGTGCGGATCAATGCCCGGACTGGCGGAAATGCTGCGAATAGCGCAATACCTCTCTTCTTTAGCCAAGTGTTAGGACGTTCGTCGTTCACGCCTCAGCATACGGCTACGGCTGGACAGCAAGAAGTTGAAGTCTGCTTGTGCATCGACCGTTCCGGCTCCATGCAATTCGACATGTCGGGTTCGGATTGGGCATACGCGCCGAATAATCCATTGCTGTCGAATTACACGGCCGAAGGAACGCAGATGCGCAACTACTACTCGCCGCCGCATCCAACCGATAGTCGATGGGCGAAGATGCGCACCGCTGTCAACCTGTTCTTAACGACGGCTGGAAATTACAACCCGCCGCCTCGCACCGCTTTGGTGACTTGGGGATCGGACATTACGATCAACACCCCGCTACATAAGACCTTTACAGCTTCCATGACCGATATCGCTTTGCCTGCGAGTGGCAATCACAACTGGTCGACAAATATGTCGAGCATTCAAAATGCCATTGTGACCAAAGGCAACTCAGCGATCGTAGGTGGAACCAACCTTTCCGCCGGATTGGACATGGCCGTGAGTGTAATGCGTGGAAATAACTCGTCGCTTTATACGAATAAGGTGATCATTCTCTTGACCGACGGTCAGTGGAATCAAGGTCGTCATCCGAGACTCGCCGCCTACGATGCTCGAGCTCAAGGCATTACCGTCCACGCGATATCAATGTTGACGACAGCGCAGCCTGATTTGCGAGAAGTTGCGACGATCACCGGTGGAAAGTACATCAGCACGTCTAATTCCGCCCAGCTTGAAGCGGCGTTCATTGAACTTGCTAACTCCCTTCCTGTCGTTCTCACAGAGTAGCCTCTCTAGGCCCTCGCCCCTTGGGCTAGGGCCGCAATGACCACAAAGTTGTCCACGATATATTGTTTGATCGCCGTCAGTTCACAAAGCCGATATTCATCATGAAAAGCCGTAATTGGAAAACACAAGTTCAATCGCGAGCGGGTACGACCGCCGTAGAATTCGCCTTTATGGTCCCGATCATCTTCACGATGTTTATGGGAGCGATCGAGATTACGCGATTGAATTTCATTCGCAATACGGCGTCCAACGCTTGTTACGAAGGGGCACGTCGAGCGGTGTCGCCTGGTGCAACCACTTCGGAAGCCGAAACCGAAGCTAGGCGACTGCTCAATTTGGTCAACGCAGGAAATGGAGCGACCGTCAATGTTACCTCCGCTCCGGACTCGATCACCGTTGCAGTAACCGTTCCTGTAAACCAAAACTCGTGGGGGATTTCTCGATTTAGCTCGGGGTTGAACGTCACGCAATCGTGCAAGCTGTCTCGCGAAAGTTTCTCGCAGTAGCTATTGCCAGTCGTTCAAAATCCAGCCGCATTGATATCCATCTATTTCAAGCGGTACACCGATCGACTTGAAATACTCGGCGACAAATTTCCCTTTGCCGCCAATTCCGGAATCGAAAAATACGGTAAATCCGTCGCCTCCGTGGCGTATACCGTGAAGCGTTCGAAATGAATCGTCGACGATGATCATCGCTCCTTGCGCGAGGACTGGAGAAATGGCGCAAAGTTCTTTGAGGTGATGAAGAGCGCTCGGCACGGAATCCGATTCGCTCCAGTCAAAGGAATCGAGATAGAGCAAATCGATGGTACGACCAGCAATCAGCAGTTCTCGAGTGAGCTTTCTCAGGAAAGCTACGCTATCTTCAGTAAATACCTTGCTGCGAGGTCCAACGATCGATCGCGCATATTCACATGCTCTCGGATCGATATCGACACTGATAACTTCTCCGTCATAGGCCTCTGCAAAGCGATCAAACAAAAAGGTACTTTGTCCGTCGCCACTCCAATTATCAGGTGTTCGAGCGCACCCCGTTTCGACGATCAGATGACGAGAAGCCTTCTTCTTCACCAAGTAATCGAACATCTGTCGGAAGCTATCGCGCCGATGTCGCAATCGATTCCCCCACTCTTGGTCAAATTGCTCGAAAAACGTCATTTGGATAATCTAAAACTTCTTGGCATGTATTGATCGCGTCGCCCGTCCATTCATACCCATTTTAACAAAACGATCGATCGCGGTAACCCGCTAAACTCTAACTGTCCAACGGCTAAACTTCAATCTGAGTTAATCTGTTCGGTCGAACGGTTGGCAATTATCAAAAAAATGCGACGTATGGAGATTTCATTCGCTCTTCTCGTCGCTGTTCTTGCTAAGCTTTAGTTCGTTTTCTTGGAAGTTGATAGGCATGCCAATTCTCGAAGGCATCTAGCACAGTGAGCGGATTGGCCAATATGCGTTCGAAACAAATGAACTTCCCGCATCTACTTATCGCCTTTGGGAAGAGTCGAGGCGGTTGGATCGCCTTGTCGACGGTCTTCGCATTGGTTTTGAGATGCTCGCTGAATCGAGTCGATTTCATCGACTTCGCACTCGCGGTTATGCTCGTTGCTTCTTGGCCGCTCCTGGAGTGGATATTCCATCGATTCCTGATGCATGAATGGACAGCCTTGCCGTTCCATTTAACGCACGATCGCCACCATCGGATTCCAACGGCCGCGACAGGTCTACCTGATACTTGGATTGTCGTACTATATTTTTTCGATACGGTTTTGATTTGGTGGATAGGGCTTTCCTATATTTCAACCTTGAATGTGGCCATTCTTTTTATGCTAACGGCCTACGAATTCGTCCACTTTGCCTGCCATTGCAACTATAAGCCGATGACGGCTTGGGGCTGGAAAATACGTATCAACCACTTGCAACATCATCGCCTAGACGAAAGCCAAGGTTATTCGATGCTCTTTCCGAGTTTCAGGTCTCGCCGATAGCTTCGGTTGGCTGTGGCGGAGCATTCAACGCCTAATCGAAATACAATGCGGAATAAGTTCTTGCGGATCAAACGCGGACCAAAAATTCCCAAGGTACCTTCAATGACCAACCACGCATTCGAATCACGCTGCAATCGTCGTCGCTTTCAGTTCGCCATGGCCGGACTCGCGTTGTCGCCGACGTTGGCTCGACTTCAAGCAACGCTCGGAGAGGAAAAGAAGCTGCCTCCCAGCGATCGTATTCGCGTCGGAATTATCGGCTTAGGCTCGCGTGGCTTTAACCTGCTCGACGATCTATTGAGCCTTAACGATGTCGAGGTAGCCGTAGTCTGCGATGTCGATCGACTTCACTATCGCGATCGGCCACGGGGAAAAGGACCTGTTTTCGGACGCGATGCGGCTCAAAATCACGTAGAAAAAAAGTCTGGTCGAAAACCTCAGACCGCTGTCGATTATCGCGAAGTATGCCATCGAGACGATCTCGACGCCATCGTCATCGCAACCCCTGACCACTGGCACGCGCTATGTACTTTGACAGCGCTTCGAGCTGGCAAAGCCGTCTATTGCGAAAAGCCGATCACGCATTGGTTTCACGAAGGGTTGGCCGTTTGCGAAGAAGTCAAACGGCGCAAGGCTGTCTTTCAAACCGGATCACAGCAACGAAGCGACGCGGAATTTCGACAAGCAGTCGAACTGGTTCGCAACGGTGTTCTCGGAAAAGTCCTTCAAGTCGAAGTTGGTCTTCCATCCGGTTACGAAACGCCGCAAGCTGAAACGGAGATCGTCGCGCCACCAGAAGGACTGGATTACAATTTCTGGTGTGGCCCAGCACCACTTCTCCCCTATATGCGAGCTCGGCATCATCGATGGTGGCGCGGCAATCGTGCCTTTGGTGGCGGCGTCCTGATGGATTGGATTGGGCATCACAACGACATTGCGCATTGGGTACTCGATATGGATCAGAGCGGTCCAACCCGTGTCGAAGCCGTCGACTGGAAGTTCCCGACCACAGAACTTTACGATACTCCGTGGCACTATACAATTCGATGCGATTATGCCAACGGCGTGTCGTCGACGATATCCGATCAGCACGCGATCGGCACCAAGATCGTCGGCGAAGATGGTTGGCTGCATGTCACACGCGGCAAACTTACGACCTCGACCCCGGCGTGGAGCAAGCCCGACTTTCGAGCCGGTTCATTTCAAATCCCCGTCTCGCCGGGTCACATGCGGAATTTTATCGACTGCATCAAGTCACGGGAAACATGTATCGCGCCTGCCGAAACCGCTCATCGATCCATCTCGCCCGGCCATTTAGGATTTGTATCTAGCACCCTTCAACGTCCACTGCATTGGAATCCATCTGAACAGCGGATTATCAATGATCCCGAAGCCGACAAACTTTTGCGAAGCGGAGATTATCGAGAACCGTGGGGCCGCAGCTAGCGGCTCGTTGATTTAATCCTGGCTGGCGACATCTTTCGAAGCTCCCCTTCGAGGAGTTCAACTTGCCCAGTTCGTCCTACGAAGACACCCGCATCAATCATGCGCATCATTTCCGAAATTATTAAAGCTCCCATACCTTCAGATCGCTGATCGATAGCGATTGACCGGAAACGACGAAGCGATAGCCGGTCTTGTCGATGTCCAAACCTGGATTGTTTCCTTGGACATGGACACCATTGTCAGTCTGCACTTCGACATGATCGCCTTCGATCGCAACTAACATCGTGTACCATTTACCAGGCTCGAACTTCGTTTCGACTTTGGCTAACGAAATCGCTTTGGACGATTCGTCTTTCTTATCTTTGTCTTTGTTGACCACCAACGATGTCTCAGTAACCGTGACGCGGAATAAATGTCCTTTCGCATGATTCAAGCTGAGATGAAAATTTTTGGCACCATCGAATTTAAAGGAAAACTGGATTTTCGAATTTCGATTGGGGTGATTTAATGCGATGACGCCAGCATGTTTATCGGATTCCTTTTCCTTGCCGACCAGCACGCCATTGCTCACGCTCCAGTCGCCCTTGGCGGTCGACCACGTTTTTCCGAGTTGGCTTTCTGTAAACTTTTCGTCAACGATCAATGTTCCAGGCTTCGCCTGCTTTTGGCGAAGGTCGACCCCTTTTTCTGCCTGTACAAACGCGACCATCAAAAGACTAGCAGCAACAGCCAACACAAAACTATTTCTCATCGTTAAGTTTCCTTGATCGGTGGGAGCAAAAAAAGGGTGGGACGATTTATCCAATCGGATTTATCATAGAAGTCCATTCTAGCAGAGCAGCCTCACGTTGTGAATGAAGCAATCATTTCGCGAATCGCATCGGGCTGTTGATTTGATCATTACACAACAGTGAGTGAGCCGATGGCGCTAGCCACGGGTTCCGGATAAGGAGGGGATCCTCGAATTGTTGTATAGAAGAACCGGCGGCTAGCGCCGTCCCGCTCACCCGATTATTGGAAGTATTGGCGTTCCGAAATCGCGTTCTAGTCTCTTTCGTCCAGGTATGTGGAGCGAACGATGGTTAATTCCTAATTGATGGAGCAGCGTCGCGTGGATGTCGGTGACATAATGTCGATCTTCGACGGCATGAAAACCTATTTCATCGGTGGCTCCGTGCGCGATACCACCTTTGATTCCACCGCCGGCCATCCAAACGCTAAAGCCATACGGATGATGATCTCGGCCATCAGACTTCTGCGAGCCTGGTGTTCGTCCGAACTCGGTAGCCCATACCACCAGCGTTTCATCGAGCAAGCCACGTTGTTTCAAATCGGTAAGCAAAGCCCCGATCGGTTGGTCGACTTGATTGCAAAGTTTGGAATGACTCGATTTTAGATTCGCATGTGCATCCCATTGCCCTGCCCCGCCATTGTTGCCGTGATAGACCTGAACAAACCGAACGCCGCTTTCGACCAGCCGCCGAGCGGTCAGCATTTGCTGTCCGAACGTCTTGGTCTCGTTCTGATGGAACCCATAATCTTCAAGAGTTTTGGCCGACTCGTCACTGAAATCGACAACCTGCGGTATCGCCGTTTGCATGCGAAAAGCCAGCTCATAGGCTTTGATGCGAGCTAAGATGGCTTCGTCGTTGGGAAATTCTTCGGCGGTCATTTGATTCAATTCCCGCAGCAATCGAAACTCCTGCGCTTGCTCTTCGCGATAAGTCCCAATCGGCGGGCGAGCGTATGGAAGCGGATCTTTCGGGTCGACCTTCAACGGTACTCCATCGTGCTGTGGCCCAAGGTAGTTCGCCCGATGTACTTCCATCCCTCCACAGCAGTCCGCAACCGGCGTCCCAAGTACGACGAACTGCGGCAAGTTTTCATTTAACGTACCGAGCCCATAATGGACCCACGAACCAATCGACGGAAAGAAACCATCGATCCGATGGCGTCCGGTGTGAAACTGCAACTGAGCGCCATGATTGCTGTCCTCAGTCCACATCGAACGGATCAAGCAAAGATCGTCGGCGTGTTTCGAAAGGTGCGGCCACCAGTCGCTGATCTCTAACCCGCTTTCTCCATGCTTTTTGAAGCCGACTTGCATCGGAAAAATCTCGGTTCGAACAAAGCCATTGTTGGGATCAAAAGCCACCACGCGTTCGTTTGCGAGATACGGTGATTTAAGAACTTCCCCGTATGGTGACTCTTCGATCGTCTTGCCCGCATATTTGTTCAATGCTGGCTTCGGATCAAACGATTCCATGTGACTGGCACCGCCAATCATGAAGAGCCAAATCACGCTCTTCGCACGAGCTACGGGTTTGATGAACTCTTCAATCTGCTTTTCAACGGCCGCCGCGCGCTCGTCGTGCAGCATGGCGGCTAAAGCGATTCCACCAAATCCGAGCCCCGTATGCGACAAAAATCTTCGCCGGCCTTGCGAGCCGAATGGATTCGTAGGTTTCATAGGGCTTCACTTCTATCGAATACTGACGAACTCGTGATGATTGAACAGGACGATGGCTAAGCTCTGTCGCGCTCGCTCTTCTGGCGATACATCCGATGTATCCGGCAACTTCTCATCGGAGAATCGAGTCAAACTCGTTGGGTCACTTAAAAGCTTCGTCTGCGATGCGAGATACGCTTCACAGGTTTTCAATTCGTCGGTCGTCGCCGCTCGCCCAAGTGTGGCTTGAAACAGTCGATCGACAAAGGCAGTCGTCGGTGGATCTTCGGTCGAGTGCTCGGCTGTAACTGTGCGGAATGCATTGTCAGCAAGCTGCTTGGCTAATCGCCGGGCTAAGCTACTGTTGGCCAATGCCAAGGCTTGTTGCGGCACTAAACTTGGCTTGCGTCGATAGCATTCGTTCGGGCTGGCGGCATCAAATAAAACCATCATCGGCATCTGCTTTTCATAGGCATGGCGAAAATACAAGCTCCGCCGCATGACGGTATCCCCCGCCATAAAATCGATATCCGGCCCATACAAAGTCTCGTCAAGAACGTTTGCCGTAGATAAAAGGCTATCGCGGACCTCTTCTGCGTCCAATCGCCGAACATCGGCTCGCCATAGGGTAGCATTCTCCCGATCCTGTGCCGTATTGTCTCGATAAGCAACTTGATTGCCATCGTCCGACGAGGTGGCGTAAACATTCGATTCGAGAATCAAGCGATGAATATGTTTCATATCCCAGCCACTCGATACGAATTCGGCGGCTAGCCAATTCAGCAACTCGAGCATCTGAGGTTTTGGAGCTGACATTCCAAAGTCAAAAGTATTCTCGACCAAAGGCGTACCAAAATGCCGAAGCCAAATATGGTTGATGGCAACTCGAGCCGTCAACGGATTATCGGCATGCACAAGCCATTTCGCCAAAGCTGAACGCCGGCCGGTACTCTGGCGCGGGAGCTCTGGCCCCAGGCGCGTATAATCGACGGAATCCGATTCGAGTACGACTGCGATTTTTTCAAAACTCTCCTTGGCTTTGTCGAGTCCCGTTTCGGCCGTTTTAATCGCGGCACTTTTTTTTGCAGCGTCCGGTTCTTTCGATTGAACTGCCGAGTCGAAGGCGCGTTGCTTTAGCAATACATCATGCGATCCCTTGACTCGCTGGTATCCATGTTCGGACACGGCAGCTTCTCGAGCAAGCGATTTGGCACTCGATGGATCATCGTTCGATTCCTGCTCGGTATCGTTCGTTTTCGTTACCGGGCCGCTCGGTAGATACTTGGCTTCTTCCGCAGCATATCGAGCGACGGTCGAAATTCGATCGGCGATGGCAAGTTTGACTTCCGACGTCGCGAATTCAATACCAGCCAGGATTTCTTCCAGCTTTTTTGCTTCTTCCGACGACTGATTGTTGGCCGAGTTATCCTCTTCCTTCCTAAGCAAGGCGTTTAGTTTGGCGATCGCATTTTTCTCGGCTTTGAGTTTTGCTGTTAGCACATTGCTTCGCACCAACGGAGAAAGCTCGGGATAGTAACTTTCGATCGGAAGCTCGACCGGTTCGTAGTCGAACGGAAGATTTAAGAACTCCGGTGCAGCGGGATCGATGTGACGTTCCTTGTCCGGATTCTTTTCATTGCCACGAACCAGCAGAAACGTATCGACCGCAGGATCGGCATCAAAGGCCCGAGGGATTCCTTCTTTCTCGATATCTGGGAAGCCGGCAAGCTGGTCGGTTCGGATTCGATGCGGTTCAAAAATAGCTCGGAATTGATAGTAGGCCGTCTGCGGGATTGGATCGTATTTGTGGTCGTGACACTTGGCGCAATTCAACGTCATTCCCAAAAAAGCTTTGGCCGTATGCTCGACCGTTGCATCCAACCAGATATTGCGATTGCTCTTATGATAATTTCTCGCCAAGAACCCCGTGGCTCGCAAACGATCGAGATCTTGCGGAGCAAGCTCGTCGGCAGAGAGCATGTCTACGATCATTTCGTTGTAAGGTTTGTTGGCATTGAGCGATTCGACGATCCAATCTCGCCAGTGCCATATATGACGTTGGCTGCTTCGAAGTTCCGCTTTGTAGCCGTCCCAATCGCTATATCGCCAAACGTCCATCCAATGACGCCCCCAACGCTCGCCGTAGGATGGCCGTGCCAGCATTTCGTCGATGATCGCACCACGTTTGTGCGGCGAAGTGCTTTCGGTAAATCTTTGAATTTCTTCGACCGACGGCGGAAGTCCAGTTACATCGAAGACGATACGGCGCAACCAGACAGCGTCACTGGCGGGCTGCAAGGATCGGACGTGTTTTTCTTGCTGGGCCGCCTGTACAAATCGATCGATCGGATTCGGCAAGTTTTCTGATGCAATCTCAGGGACTTTAGGACGAACAATCTTTTGATAGGCCCAGTGTTCTGAAAAACTTTCCAAATAGGGTTCTTCGGCCGGACCTTCGAGGTTGGCATCGATCCATTTGGAAAGCAGGTCGATCTGGACTTCGGTAAGTGCCGTCCCGGCCTCTTCGGGTGGCATACGCAAATCAGGATCTTTGCTCGATACCCTTTCGAGCAACTTGCTGGCCTTCTTACCTTCCGAAGTAACGATGCTACCCGATTCGCTTCCAGCGCGAATGAATTGAATCGCATCCAATCGCAGCTCGGCTTCCGCTCGCAAAGCACCGTGGCAGGTGATGCACTTCTCAGTGAAGAGCGGCTTGATCTGCTTTTCATATCGATCCGTTTCCTGAGCGGAAACGACCGTCGATATCAAAAGCATGGATGGCCAAAAGGCGATTATGGAGTGTTTCATGAATCTCCGATTCGACGCAAGCTGGCAGCTAGCGCCACGTCACAGTGAATCGCAAGCTGGAAGTTTACGCCACTTTATCTAGCTGCGAATGTCGTAGCACAAGATTTTGTCTTGCTCGCGAAGGTACAATTTTCCGTCGACGATCACTGGATGTGACCAGCTTGGCGGTTTGCCACTGCCAGGAATCTTGAAAGTGCCGGTAACTTTATAGGCGGCCGGATTGGCTTCGGCCAAGACCATTGTTCCGTCTTGGTGTCGAATATAGAGGCGATCGTTGGACGCGATGACGACGGCGGAACCTTTTGAGGCAGGACGGGGAGCGGTCCATTGAATATTGCCGGTCATCAATTCGGCGCAATACGGCATACCATCAGAATCCGAATCGCCGTAGACGTAGTCGCCAACCAAAACCACGCCACCGTGCTTGTTCGACAACTTCGTAATCAAGCCATAGATTTCTTTCACGGCTACGTTTCCATCAGCAGAGGGAACTTGTTTGACCAATGCTGCACCGCGTTTATAACCAACTGGGAAAAAAACAAGATCCCCTCGAATGATCGGTGTCGGAATTACGGCAGTGGTCTTTTCGATCTCATAGGTCCATAGCAACTTTCCCTTCTCCGAAAACCCCATCAATCCGCCGCCGGTCGATTGGACGTAGACTTTCGTGTTGCCTACCTGCGAGATCACTATTGAGGAATGTCCAGCACCTCGATCATCGGGATTCGTACAGGTCCAGATCGTTTCACCGGTTTTCTTGTCGAGCGCCACGACCGTCGATTTTCCACCGCCAGGTGTACAGATCAGTAGATTCCCGTCGACAAGTACCGATTCACTATAACCCCATGAGTCGGCTTTCTTACCACCAAAGTCAGACTCGAAATTTTTTCGCCATACTTCTTTTCCGTCCGCGGCGTGGCAACAGATAAGCACACCATTCGGAGTCACAACATAAACTCGATCTTCGTTGACGGTAGGCGTACCACGCGAGCTTTCCCAATCGGAATTCCTACTATCCTCCCAAGGCGTCCCCGTCTTAGTAGCCCAAAGTTGCTTGCCGGTTGCTTGATCGAAGCAAGTCAAATACTCGTCAGCATCCTTCTGCGTTGATAGGCCATCGCCGAGCGTATAGATTTTGCCAGCGACGATCGCCAGACTCGCGTATCCTCGGCCAGCACCAGTTCCTTCCCAAAGCAATTTCGGTCCTTGGTCTGGCCATGACGTTAAAAGCTTAGCATCGTTGACGACCGACGTGCGATTTGGACCTCGAAAGGTCGGCCAATCTTCGCCGAACGAAATGGTTTCTAGCGAGAACGCTAAACCAAATCCGAAAAAGAAAACTAAATTCCAAAAGCTAAACTGGCGATGCATCGAGACACTCCTGCGCGAGCTGAATAAAGGGATCGTAAAAAGGTAGGATTGATAGGCGGGAAGCGTCTGATTATAGCCAGATTCTAGGCGAGGACGATATGCGTCGGTGGATTGGTCTAAAAATAGTGGCTGGGCCAAGTTGGGTAATTTCCCGCCTTTGTGAGCCGTCGGCGCGCTAGCGACTTATTACAGTCCATCTAATCCCGCACCATCTCTTCTAGCTCCTCCCAACGAATTTGTTTACTAGCGAACAGCCAATTCACGACCGCGATATGAGGTGCGTTCCAAAATCGTCCCCACCAGAGCAGGTAGCCACCGAGCCAAATTCGAAGGCTGGCGCTCAACGGACGCCGGAAAAATTGGCTCTGCTGTGTCTTTTGAAGCTCGATCGGATTCCACATCGTTCTCGCGTTCACAGGCCGCAATCCATGAACGCCAAACAGTCGCCGAAGATCGCCACTGTATTTTTGATTCTCGATCAAGTGCGTCGGAACCGATGGAGTTAGCAACCAGAATGGCGAATGGGTATAAACATAACCACCCGGCCGAAGCAACTTAGCTAGAGCACCAGCACATGCTTCGGGTACACGAATGTGTTCCAACACATCCAACACGACAACGACGTCGTAACTCTCTGGAGCAATGTTCGTTAGTTTCTCGATGATGCGAACTTTGCAATCTTCGTTTGAAAAAAGTTGCGAAGCAAAGCGGCGAGAGTTTTCAGAGACTTCGAAGAAATCGACTTGGTGGCCGCGCTTGGCAAAGTAAAGTGAATCGAAGCCAAGTCCGTCGCCGAATGAGAGTAATCGAATGGGACTTCGAAATCGCTGTTCGATCGAATGCGAGATCCATCTTCGCATTTCTTGCTTCAGTGGACTTCGGTTCCACACGATCGTCTCGAAGAGAAATGCATCGGTCGTGTTGTAGAACTCTTCGAGTTTCTCAGACCACTGGTAGTACTCGAGTCGCTGTGCATCCATCGCTTGACGAACATTGAATCCAACATTGCGATGTTCTTCGCGAAGCCGAATCGCAATCGTGCGCTCCTCTTCCCCGGTGATGGCGGCCATCCAATGGACAAGCGTTCGAGCGTCGTCGAGGATCGTCAAATCTGATTCGATTTTCATTGCCTCAACCTATCGGTAAGTCTTGCCGCGTGTCAGGCGAAACGGAGCAAGGTCAATAGGCGGTTTCTCGCCAGCCATCAACGCGACCATCGATTCGGCGGTGATGGGTGAAAGATGAATCCCATGTCGATAGTGTCCAGCCGCGACAAAAATATTTTCATGACCAGGAAGCTTTCCAAGATAGGGCAATCCGTCGATAGAACCGGGTCGCAATCCAGACCACGTTCGCTCGACAGGCTTTTGTTTCAGTGAAGGGATGAGCTGACGCGCCCACGTCGTCAACTGATCGATCATCTCGGGAGTAGTCCGTTCATCAAATCCAACTTCTTCTTCGCAAGAGCCAGCCAGAACGCAACCGTCGTCTCGCGGGACAAGATATCGATGGCCATCATTGATAATCGGTTCGAAGAATTGGGACTCCGCGCGAAAGAGAACCATCTGCCCTCGAACTGGAAAAATACCGGTTTGTCGATCGGACTTAGCATTGGCGTCCCGCCGGTGTAAATGGCTCTCGGCAAGAATCGGCTCGGTCCATGCCCCGGCAGTAATGCAAAGTCTTGCTGTTCGATACTGATTGGACACCGTTTTGACGAGGATCGACGAGCCATCGTCTTCGAATTCTTGCATCGGTTCGTCTTCGTGGATGGCCACGCCTAATTTTTGGCAAGCGGTCGAAAGGGCTTTGAGGTAACGAGGATTTCGAATCTGGCATTCGTCTTTCAGATACCAACTTGCTTTAACGTCACCGACGGTGGCGACTGGTTCGAGGGGGGGTATTCGTTCCACCAACTCGTCGAGCGTCCACCTTGCATATTCGATCCCATGTTCTGTCCACCAAGTTTCATGCGCGGCTAGGGTAGCATACTCGCCATTAGTTCGGGCTAGGTAGACTCCGCCGCAACGCCGAAAACCGACGTCGATCCCGGTATCGGCATGGAGCTTATGGCACCAATCACCCATCAAGGGATGGGAAAGAGCTCGAAGTTGTTCGATCGGATCGTAGACACCGCAAGTCGCGCCGGGCGGAAGAATTCCGGCTCCTGACCAAGAGGCTCCTTTTCCGACCTGCCGCTGTTCGAGGATTCGAACGGACCAGCCGCAGCGGGCAGCCTGCCAGGCAATGGCGAGCCCGATGACACCTCCGCCGCATAGAATTAGCTGATCTTCGCTTTGAGCCATCATTCCCTGATGAATTTGCCGGAAAATTCGTTACGATCTACCGAATCGGATCGGAAAGTTTGCAAGCAAGTCGCCAATCGTCGGACGGCGACAAACTATGGTTGAAACGCCGTCAAGATTGTATCATGCTCAATAGCGGGCAATTATGGAAGTAACTCGCACCACTAAACGCGACTAGGATAAGATACTAACTCCGAGTACTTTTTTAGTGTGCGAGTAAGGTGTTGCAAGCAATCGGAAATCGTGGTTCAGTATGACCAAAGTAACTTCCGAAGAATTTTTGAAATGCGTCGAGAAGAGCCGCTTGATCGAAAGCGCCGCATTCGAAAATTTTCGTGATAAAATTCAAAAAGAATACGGCGACTCGTTTCCCGAAGATCCGGTCGAGATCGCTAAGCAGTTTGAAGCAGCCGGACTACTCACACGCTGGCATTGCGAAAAACTTCTTCAGGGACGCTACAAAGGTTTCTTTCTCGGCAAACATAAGTTGCTCGGTCACTTAGGTACCGGTGGTATGAGCACAGTGTATCTCGCCGAACATGTGATGATGCACAGCAAGCGGGCCATCAAAGTATTGCCCAAGAGCAAACTCGGCAACAACTCTTACCTTCAGCGCTTTCAACAAGAAGCCAAAGCGATCGCTTCGCTCAATCATCCGAATATTGTTCGGGCATACGACATCGACAACGAAGGCGACACGCACTATCTCGTAATGGAGTACGTCGAGGGCGCAGACTTGCAGTCCATCGGTCGCAAAAAGTATCCGCTCGATTATGGCTTGGCGGCCGACTATATCGCTCAAGCTGCCCGAGGACTTCAACATGCTCACGAAAAAGGACTTATTCATCGCGATGTGAAGCCAGCCAATCTTTTGGTGAATCGCGAAGGCATGGTTAAAGTCCTCGACCTCGGATTGGCGCTCTATGCCGATGAAAGTCAAGCATCGGTAACGATGGAACACAACGATAAAGTTCTCGGTACTGCCGACTACCTGGCCCCTGAACAAGCCATCAATAGCCACAACATCGATCCTCGCGCGGATATCTATGGTCTTGGATGCAGCCTCTATTATTTGCTCACCGGTCATCCTCCGTTTCCCGAAGGCAGCATTGCAACGCGCATCGCCAAGCATCAATCGACGATGCCTGAGGACATCCGTAAAGATCGACCTGATTGTCCCGGCGAGTTAGATGGGATCTGCGTTAAGATGATGCAGAAAGATCGTCGCTTCCGCTATCAAGATTGCACTCAAGTCGCCGAAGTCCTCGAAGCCTGGGCTGCAAGCTATCGAAAATCGCGTATCGCGGGCAAATCCAAAGTCGCCAGTAGTGGCAGTGCTTCCGGGCAAGGGGAAGGAAGCAAATCATCATTAAGCTCGAATGGCTCGGCTGTCCTCAATCCTCGCGACGATGAAACCGTCAGCAGTCGTACTAGCGATACGATGGGCGGAAGCTTGGGGCCGCGAAGCGGTTCAAATGTCGCACTTTCAGCATCGGACAGCGGTGCTCTACGGGCCATCGCGATCAATGGCGGTTCAGGAATTGGAAGCCGAATCGATTTGGAACACGACCATAATCTTCCAAATCCGCATCGTGAAAGTTTGCGTTCCCCACAAAAGCCAACCTCCAAGGGGACTAGTTCGCAAAGCAACAAGGCGATTCCGCTACCAAAGGCAGCACCGACAAAACAGACGAACCGACCGCAAACCAAGCCCGTTCCCGGAACTCCTCATCAGATCGTCCGACCTAAAGCAACATCGAAAAAAACGTCGACGAGCGTCGTTTTGGCGGGCGTTATCGTTGCCATCATCATTTTAGCAACCATAACGCTAGCCTGGCTGCTATCTTAGAAGTGGCGTAACCTTCCAACTTGCGTTACATCGCTGAATCCGTCGCAGGGCGAAAAGAAAAGGTCACAATGGTTTTAATTTGTCTTGGCTATCGCTTAGCTCGCGTCGTTGTGCTTTGCATCGCGATGCTCTCGTTACACACAATTTTTCTTCAGCCCTGCTCGGCGCAAAACACGATGACGGCCGAGCAAATCACGCAAGCGATCCGAACCGCAGGGCAAGAATATCGAGCTGGAAAAATTGACGAAGCGGTTGCTCTCTTAAATCGCTCGACGGCTCAACTGCAGAAGCTCGTCAGGGAGGTGGATAATCCACGAGCCCTTGTCACTCTTAAAACGCTTCACGGTGGTTTAACGAAAGCCTATCAACGACTCGAACTAGACGGCGTGTCACTCGATCCGCTCCCCGATTGGACCGCGATGGTCGAGGCAGCCAAGAAAAAGCCAAGTGCCCCTAATAATCCGAATGCTCCGATGGCCGCCGATGGCAAAATCGCCTTTGATACCGACATCGCGCCTTGGATGATCTCGAAATGTAGTCGCTGTCATATCAACGATGCAAAGGGTGGCTTCTCGATGAAATCGATGGCCGATCTGATGAAAGGCTCGAAGGGTGGCGTCGTCGTTTTTCCAAAGGATGCGGCCAGCAGCAGACTTATCGAAGTGATTGAAAGCGGCGATATGCCGCGCGGCGGCAATAAGGTAACTCCGGCGGAACTTGATAAGCTCAAAAAATGGATCAATCAAGGTTGTCTGTTCGATCCTCAGAAAGCGACCGCGTCGCTGACATCGTTGGCGGGTGGTGCGCCGGGTGTCCCCAAGATGAACGCTCGAGATATGGCGACTTCGGTTCGAAAGCCGACGGGGAAGGAAACGGTAAGCTTCTCGAAGGATGTTGCGCCGATTCTTTTAGCCAATTGCAAAGGATGCCATATCGATGCCCGGCAGCAGGGCGGACAATTGGACATGGACACTTTTACGCGACTGCTTCGAGGTGGCGAGAATGGAGAGATTGTCGAGGCAGGTAAGTCGGACAATAGCATGCTGATCAAGAAGCTCAAAGGCACTGCACCATCAGGCGCTCGAATGCCCGCAGGCGGAAAAGCCGCTCTCAAACCGGAAGAGATTCAACTGATCGCAAAATGGATCGATGAAGGTACCGCCTTCGATGGTCATTCGGCAGAAGCAAACATCGAGTCGGTTGCTTCGCAAGCTTGGGCGGCATCCGCGTCGTATGAAGAATTGATGAAGCGTCGACAAGAAAGAGCCCTTCAAAAATGGAGTGTTGCATTTCCAAAAGAGAAACCAGACCAGGCGATGGAAGGTGAATTCGTTGTCCTAGGAAATATCGGGCAGCGAGGCGTCGATGAAATTTTGGCATCGTCGAAGGCGGCGATGGAAAAAATGAACAAAGCCGTTAAAGCGCAAGGGCAGGACTCTTTAGCCAAAGGCGGTGTTACCATTTTCGCCATCAAGAGCCGCTACGATTACAGCGAATTCGGAAAGATGGCCGAATCGAGATCCTTGCCGAGTCAATGGACTGGGCATTGGCGCCGCGAAGTTCTCGATGTCTACGTAGCAATTCTTTACGACAAGGATCCGAAGGCGAACGAAGCTAACCTGACACAGCAGTTAGCCAGCCTATGGGTATCAGCCAACAAAGGCACACCGAGCTGGTTTTCCAATGGTTTTGGCCGAGGCATCTTTTCGATGCTCACCGTTCGCAATGACGCAAGAGTCAAAGCGTGGGATCAGAAGATTCCAAAGATCATCGGCGGGATGAAGAGCCCTGAAGAACTTTTAGATGGCAAAATGAATGAAGAGGATGCCGCGATAATCGGCTACGGACTCGTTCGCATGATGATCGATAGCCCCGGCCGAAAAACGCTCGACCAATTCCTTCGGAGCCTCGACAAAACCGAAGATTTCGATCTGTCATTCACACAAACCATCGGTCCCCTTGAACCCGCCGTCGGCGCAATCCTGCATTTGCCGAGCAACAAAAAGAAGTAGAGCCTTTTCGAGACTCGTAACCCGACGCGTAAGCGAGCGATTTGCCCGGATCCCTCGCTTACGCGTCGGGTTAAGAATAATCCATGCACTTCGCCGTCAAGCTTTGCCGATTTTGCTTAAACCCCGCGATGCGAATCGCCGATCTAATCGTTAAGCCTTGCGGCTTTACGTTTGTTCATTTGGGGGTTCGCTATGTCGAATTGCAAAAAGCGTCATTATCACATGGTCTTCCGATTCGCTCGTCGAGATTTGCTATCAATTCTTGCCATCGTGTTTGCTTTAGCGATGGCCGATCGAGCGCGATGCGATGAGGCGTCACCAACGCGTTCAACACGTAAACCAGTTTCGCAGCCTGTATCCAGTCCAGTTCGCGCGGCGGTTGCCTATGATCCAAGCAACGAATCAATCGAGCAGGTAACGTGCAAGAACTGTCAAGCAAATACTGGCGTTTTCACCCCAGTGGAGCACGTCAGCACCGATTCAACGGACGCTGATGTTGTGGTCGACGATGTTGTGGTCGACGATGGGTACGATACCTATGATTCCGGCGGTGATTCATCGTGCTCGATCGGCGGATGTCGACCGTGGGGAATCACCCTTTCTGGCGGCAACGGTCCATGCTTTGACGCATGCTCACCGCTGGGACTCTTATCAAGTCGACTCTACATGCGAGCCGAAGCGGCATCCTTCTGGGGGAGCGGTCAAGCTCTACCGACGCTGGTCACGACAACGACAACTAACCCATTGCCAACGGTGGATCAAGCAGGACTGATCGGGAACGCTGGTACTCAGAGTCTTTTTGGTGGACATGTGGTGAGTTCCGATGCGTCGGCCGGGATACGCTATGAAGTTGGACTTTGGTTTGACGATTGCCGAAGCAAAGGTGTCCTCGTTCGCTTGTTTGACTCGGGAAATAACGATGAAACACTTCGAACGGACGGAACGCAACGATCTGTCATCGCTAGAAATTTCCTCGACGTTGGGCCGCCTCGTGCTCAGTCGTTGGTATCGGTCGCTTATCCTAATCAAACCAGCGGTTCGATTTACGCCAACCTTTCATCGAATGTCAACGGTGGCGACATTCTGATGCGACATTTGCTTTCTCAAGATTGCCTTGGACGTGTGGATTGCCTATTCGGGTACCAGACCGCTAGGCTCACCGAATCTCTAGACATTGTTACCAACACAATGGACCAAAACGCCCCGCGACCAACGCTCGATCAAGAAGATCACTTTCGGGCGCGAAGCCAATTCCATGGACCAACGGTTGGCTTGAGCGGTGAAGTCCGCGATGGATGTTGGTACTTTGGCGGCTTGTTCAAAGTTGGACTTGGCAATATGGAACGTCGCGTCGACATCTCCGGTTCTTCGCGAACAACCGTCGGCACCGATGTTGCAACACAAAGCCAAGGGCTGCTTGCAAGGCAGACCAATATTGGTATCTATCGCCAAGATACGTTTGTCTTAGTGCCCGAACTTGGGTTGCACGCGGGCTATCGGCTAACTGGCAATTTAGATTTTACGATTGGATACACGATGCTAAGACTTCCTAAAGTAGGTCGCGTTGTCGACACACTCGATCGCGAGCTAGCGTCTAATCTTTCCGATCCGTTGACCGGCGAAGTCCGACCGAGCTTCACGTCCCGCGTCACCAACTATACCTTGCATTCATTGAACCTCGGCCTACAGTGGGCCTACTAGCTGGATCGCGTTAACTCCTTGAGCAGTGCGCTGAAAGCCTATGAGTCGGCTGACGAAATCTGAACCGTCGGCGCGAGTCTAATGCCACGCACTTCGCAATTGTAGAACTGTTTTCCCGGTGTTTCTCTTGGTTTTCAGGAACAATTGAGGACAATTGTTCTACAAAGTGAGCGGCACGGCGCTAGCCGCCGGTTCTGCGGTTCTACAATTCGGAATAACCCTAGCGTATTCGGAACCCGTGGCTAGCGCCATCGGCTCACAATATATTCGAACCACGCTCACCGCCACCAATCGCTCCTTAAAAAGCAGCCATACAAGATGCCACAACACGATCGCTTCGCCAACGCTCCTATTTCGCAGTTGATCGGTTTCGAAGTCGATCCCGGGGAATCGGGAAAAGCGACGGTCCACTTGGCTATCGACGATCGGCTCCACAATCCGATGGGACGTGTACATGGTGGAGTCCTTGCGGCCCTTTCGGACTGCGCGATGGGCATCGCATTCGGTCGCACGTTGGACGACGGTCAGGATTTTGCGACGATCGATCTGCATATTCACTTCATGCGTCCGGTTCGCGGCAAGCGTTTGACAGCTTCCGCGCTCGTTCGGCAGCGCGGTCTCCGAATTGGCTATGTAGAATGCGATATTGTCGACGACAAGCAGCGGTTGATTGCAACAGCCACTTGTTCGTGTACGGTGAGTGATCTATAAGTTCGAATCGAATAAGAAAAATACTCCATGTCTCGCTTTCTTCTCAGCCCGTCTGGTACGTCGGGCGACGTTCATCCATACGTGGCAGTGGGCTGTGAACTCAAACGTCGAGGGCACGAAGTTTTCCTGCTGACCAATCCAGCCTACGAAGAAGTCGCCCGCCAGCATTCGCTCGACTTCGTTCCGATCGGCGAAGGTCTCGATTGGTCTGAATTGCGAAGCGATGCACGTATTCACAGCTCGCGTCAAGCATGGAAAGCTGCCATGCAATGGGGGGCGACCGGAACCATGCGCGAAGTTTTTGCGGCGGTTCGCCAATTCGATCGACCTGGCCAGACCGCGATTGCAGCCCCTGCCTGGAACCTCGGTGCGAGGATCGCTCGCGAAGCACTCTCTGTCCCATTAGCAACGCTCGTAATCAATCCATTCCTATTTCGATCGGTCTATCAGTCGCCGATTACGCCGCAAATGTATCTGCCATCGTGGATGCCTCGATGGATGAAAAGCTTTCAATATTGGTTCGGCGACGCCTTTTACGTCGAGCCGCTCATCGGTCGATCGCTGCGAGAATTTCGCAACGAGCTGGGTCTACCTACGGTCACTCGTTGGATGAACAGATGGTGGTTCTCCCCCGATTTATTGCTTGCTCTGTTTAACGAAGTCTACGCCCCTCGCCAACCCGACTGGCCTAGTCATATCGAGTTCGTCGGGCACACCGCTACCGACCCCGACGGCGATCCGTCGATCAATGCTGGCGTACAACAGTTCTTAGATGCTGGCTCGCCCCCGATTTGTTTCGTTCCAGGTTCGGTAGGCCCCGGTTCGAAGTCGTACTACGATACCGCGATCGAAGCTTGTACCGAGCTCGGTGTTCGCGGCCTGATCCTCGACAAGACCGACCACGATTTTCAGCCGCTTCCGCCCTCGATGTTCCATGCCAGATATTCGCCGTTGCGAAGTGTGCTCCCGAAATGCCGAGCCATCGCGCACAGCGGATGTGCCGGAACGGCAACACAAGGACTTCTCGCAGGCATCCCGCATCTGATTCGACCATGCGTCAACGATCAACCCGATGTCGCACAGCGATTACATCGACTTGGCGTTGCGGAAATCATCTCAACCAAGCAATTCAAAACAGCCGCCGTCGTTCAAAAACTTCGCGCACTAATCGACGATAAGGAGATACCTTTGCGCTGCCAAGAGGTCCAATCGATCGTAGCTCGCGACGACGCCGTCAACACCATTTGCAATCGATTGGAACGACTTATTTGATTGAATACCAGGTTGGACTGTCAACGATCAATAATCCCCAAAAACTTAGCCCATAGAATCGGATCGGTTCCAAGCGTTTCCTCGTTTGGAAAAACCACGCTTGGTTCATTAAATTTCAGCCATTCAATTTCCAACGTTCCGATTATATCCATGTTTACAGCCTTCTTAGTATCACGACGAGTTTGCCATTCAAGACGCTCAAAGGTGATCCTAGTCGGACGAAAAATCCCGTCGATTTCCTCGTAAGTCGTAACTTGTTTCTCGGGAATAACCCTCTTTCCTTTGAACAACGCGCTGCTAGAAAACTCGGTAGGCATTAATGTCCGCCGATCGAAAACCATTTTCTCTGTATAGTCATTTTTGGACATGTGCCAATACATCCAAATACTACCGTCAGGCATTCGTTTGAGACTACTTTCGCGAGCTTTCTTAAGTTTTCCTTCTAGTACTGCGTTTATTCCCTCATGCAAATTAACTGGATAACCTAAACCGGAAAGTTCTACCGCCGGTACCTGTCTTTTCTCGAAGAATTCATCAAAAGTCATTTTCCTCGAACTAACCTCGCCTTTGCTCGGCAACTTAGACGTTGCGATTCCATTGCGAAAGTTTTCGAGCGTCCAGATAACCGGATTCATTTTGATGACTCCTTTTTGCTTTACGCTACTCTCATCCAAGTCGTAAGACGTACGCTTCACGAATAAACACTCCTCTGATTTACGATTCAGAAGCATGCGAAAATCTGTACGAATTTCGCCGCATGGAATTGCTTCGCGATCTTCAATTTGTTCCGGGGAAAATGCTTTCCACTCTTTGCAGACAACTTCGTAATTTTCGATTGAAGCGAAAGTTGCTGTTGCAACGGCCAAATGCTCTTCTCCCGATTCAGCAAGAATGTTCAACGCATAACAGCTTTGAAAGACGGAAATTACCAAGTAAGCCATGACACAAATGATGTCTAATCGTACAGCGTTAAACCGACAAACCAACAATCGCGATGAAACGTACTGCATTACTTTATTGCGTACTTCGCCATTTCGACTGCATTGTCGTTGAATTCCTGCTGCATATCGCAACGAACTCAACACATCTTCGACGTTTTTTGTCGTCATTGTGTTTCCAAATTTTTAGCAGACACTGAACAATTAGAACTGCGGGAACTTTCGCCTGCCTCGTCACTTTCATCTGTATTTCTAAGGGCATTCACACGGACAAGGGTCAGGACAAGGATCAGGACAAGGATCAGGGCAAGGATCAGGCTCTGGTTCCTTAATACAGAATTCACCATTGGTGTACGCCGAAGTCGTCAGCCATATTTCGTACGGCATTGTTTCCATCGAAGAACATTGTAATGAGTACGTACAATTGCAGTTGTATAACCAACCACATGGTGCTTCGCCATATTCGTAGTCATCCAATCCAGGATCGCCGACAGAAGCAGCCGCTAACCACGGATGCTTCCGATTCGTCGTCGCTACGGCGGCTAGGCCACATTGTTCGCTAATCTCGCCACATTCGTAATTGGGACAACCTGACGATTGGGAGAAGGCGCAATCTCGTTCAGAGTTGACAAAACAAAAATCCGCGACGCAGCGAGTCGAAATCAAAAGCAAACCGATAAAAACTACAACAATCCGAAACATAGTCATACCTCCTAAAAAGCCTAATTTGACAAAATGCATTTTACTTTCAACTTCGACTCAATTCCGTCGCTCGTTTTGAGCACGAGCGTTAAGCCACTATCAAGGTCAGCGGTCGTAACGTCGTTGACGAAGATTTTGATTCGATAAATCTCGTCCGTTATTCGAGTAAATGTCACGGAATGTTTGGAATTCGAATTCGTGGATACTTCGATACTTCTAATAGTGCGATGTGCATTATTCTCCGTCGTGCGAAGTCGGAGAATCCCGAATCCTTCGCGAGCAACTGGAGATGATTCAACAGGAATAAGCCCCATTGGATTTGGAAGAAATTCAGCGTCTGATTGCTTTCGAAGCGAGCACAAAATCGTTGCAATCGTCTTAGCGTCCTTTTCAAGTCGAACTTCTCCAACAACAACCTCATCGAGCATTGAGTTGGCAAAAAATTTGCAACGCACGAACTGCTGGTTTTTCTCGCGTTCAATATTGACTTTCATGAACGATAATTCATCGGAACGTGTGACCCTTATCCCGTCCAGCAAACCTAGTTCAGAAACTTGGAAGGGAATCAAGCAGGAAACGATTGGAATTTTGCGATTAAAAGAGTGACTAAATTCCGTCATTCCGAATACGATCGTCTTTTCGAGTTTCGCTTCAAATCGAATCCGTATCGTCGATCGTGCTCCCTTGGTGCGTAAGGTCACGTCATACGATTCTTTAAGGCTGTTCGGAACACTTGGAACTGAGAATTCGAAATCAAGCTGCGCCGTATCGTCCGGTGGAAGGACCATTTTAGGAACCTTGGCGACCGTACACTTGCAACCCGTTTCAACTTCGAGAAACTCTAGCGGTGTATCGCAGTGGTTCTTAATAAAAACGGTCGCCTTTTTTAACATCCCCGGAGTAACACCGACTAAATCCAATGGAATCAGCTCTGTTTCGCGCACCCCAAATAATGGGAAGTCGATTATTTGCGGACGTTCTGCGTCGTCACAAAATCCATTGATACAAATACAAACGCTGATGAACGTTGCGGAGATCGCGAGGCTGAGTGTCCGATACACTGCATAGTGAAAAGCAAACATTGATGAATACCCTATATGCGATCGTGTGACAATTCGCTGTTAATCAAACATCGAAGAGAACTTAAGTGCATCGCCGAACAAAAGCTAACGGATTCACGTACGATGCAGCCCAAACCAACGTGATTGGAGAATATTCCCCAGTCGAGCTTATCTGACGCAAAATATTTTTCTTGCGATTGAGAGCTTGAGAGCTTGAGAGCTTATTTATCATTTTCCACCTTTACCCAATCGGTCGAGAAAACGCTGCCGTAAGGTTACACGAACCCTACGACTCTGAAGTGAATCCTTTTCTCCCAACGTGTCAAGGGGTTCTGAAAAAAATTTCGATTTTTTATAGCGATTGCGGGAATCGACGATATCCTTCGCGAGTTGCGTTGAAATATTAGTACGGATGCAAAGCCTTCGCCGTTTGTTACGACGTCGTGAACACCATTTGCAATCGATTGGAACAGCTCGTGCTCTTAGCAAAACCCACCTGACTTCATCGAGCACTGCGGTAAAAAAGAATTCGTGGGGGAGAAATATCGAGCACAACAACGTTACGAGGCTTGAATGATCGCCAGACATCGATCTTGAATTTGCCTTGGATCGGCGTTGGGGTTTTTCTTCTTAGCTTGACCGACCAAGCTGCCAATGGCTTTTGCGTTTCCAGCTTTGACTTTTTCGACGACGTCCGGATTAGCAGCCAGCAGTTCTCGACAAAGCGATTCTATTTCGTCGGCATCTACCGCGACAATTCCCAACGACTGGATCACCGCATCGACGCTCTGTTTCGGATCGCCTAAAAGCTTTTGAAAGACTTCGCGACCTCGTGTCGTATCGAGCTTACCCGACTCGATCGCCTTCAATAGATCAGCCAAGACCGTCGGCGAAATCGAAAAGTCGTTCATTCCGATCTGCTGTTCTTTAAGCGTGCGTAAAACGTCTTGCTGCATCCAACTCGCCGCCCGTTTAGCCGTCCCGCCTGCCGAAATAACCGCTTCAAAATATTCGGCGACGTCGCGGCCTTGCGATATGATGACTTCTGCATCGTACGGTTTAATCGCATATTGCTTGACGAAGCGAAGGCGTTTGGCTTGCGGCAATTCATCGAGCGCTGCGCGAGCCGCTTCGATTTCAGTTTTGGAAAGGACGACCGGTGCCAGATCGGGGTCCGGGAAATATCGGTAGTCAGCCGATTCTTCTTTTTCACGCTGCATCGTCGTTGCGCCTACGTTGTCATCCCAACCGCGAGTTTGTTTTGGAAACTGGCCGATCAATAAGCCGTTTTGTTGCCAGACGTGATACTGGCGACTGGCTTCATAATGGAGTGCTCGTTCGACGGCCCGAAAACTGTTAAGGTTTTTAATTTCGACAATCGGGGTCGCTAACGTCTTTCCGTCGCGATCCAGATGTAAGTTCACATTCGCGTCGACTCGCAACGACCCTTCCTGCATGTTGCAATCCGAAACGTCGAGATGCTCCAGCAACAATTTCAATTCTGTTAAATAGGACTTGGCTTCTTCGGCAGACGACATGTCTGGTTCGCTTACAATCTCCAAGAGCGGCGTGCCTGTCCGGTTGAGATCGATTCGCGTATCGCCCTTGCCACTCGATTCGTCGTGCATACTCTTTCCAGCGTCTTCTTCAAGATGTGCGCGAACGAGACGAATGCGTTTACTGGTTGCTTTCGGTGACGGCTCGGTATCGGAACCGCTGGTAGTCGATGGCTCTAAATCGATATCGAGATAACCGCCGACGCAGATCGGCAGATCGAACTGACTGATCTGATACCCCTTCGGGAGATCGGGATAAAAATAATTCTTTCGGTCCCACTTGGTAAATTCTGAGATGCGACAGTTGAGCGCCAGTCCGGTTCGCATCGCCAACTGTACGGCTTGTCGATTGAGAACCGGCAAGCTTCCGGGCATCCCCAAGCAAACGGGACACACCAAGGTATTCGGCGACGCCCCGAAGACGGTGGCGCAACGACAGAAAAGTTTGCTTTGTGTTTTGAGTTGGACGTGTACTTCGAGCCCAACCACCATTCGATATCCGGCATCGCTCATCGTTGTGGCCATTGCGGTTTGGTTTGTGTCAGTTGTTGATAGGCGTGACCGGTTTGCAGTAGTGTCGCTTCGGCCAACGGTGGAGCTTGAAGCTGCATCCCGATCGGCAATCCACTGGTCGACTGGCCGCACGGCAACGAGAGAGCAGGAATACCCGCCAAATTCGCGCCAACGGTAAAAAGATCGTCCAAGTACATCTGAACGGGGTCGCTCGTTTTTTCACCGAGCTTAAATGCCGTCGATGGAGTAGTCGGGCCAAGGATCACATCCGCCTTGGCAAACGCCGCATCGTAGTCCTGCCGAATGAGCCGACGTACCTTTAACGCCTTGAGATAATAGGCGTCATAGTAGCCGGCGCTCAGCGTATAGGTCCCCAGCATGATTCGACGTTTGACTTCTTTCCCAAACCCTTCCGATCGGCTTCGACAATACATATCGATCAGCGCCGAGGAATCCTTTGCCAAATTTTTGTTCGGTGCCGATCGAAAACCGTAGTGAGCACCCGAGTAGCGCGAAAGGTTACTGCTCGCTTCGCTCGGTGCGATAATATAGTACGTCGCGACGGCGTGCTTTGTATTGGGTAGTGCAACATCGACGATCGTTGCTCCAGCTTGTCGAAAGACGTCGATGGCTTTGAGAATGCTCTGTCGAATTTCGGCATCCAGTCCTTGACTGTCCAACTGATCGCGAACGATGCCAATACGCAAACCTTGGCATCCCTTACCTAATACTTTCGCGTAGTCGGGCACCGGTTCTGGTATGCTCGTCGAGTCGCGATCATCGTGTCCAGAAATAACTTGTAATAGCAAGGCTAAATCTTCAACCGAATGCGCCATCGGTCCCACTTGATCGAGGCTGCTCGCAAAGGCAACTAAACCATATCGACTGACGCGACCATACGTTGGCTTGAGACCACAGACGCCGCAAAAAGCAGCGGGCTGTCGGATAGACCCACCGGTATCGGTACCGATCGATATCGGAGCCTGTGCGGCGGCTAGGCACGCCGCCGATCCGCCGCTGCTTCCGCCAGGAGTTCGCGAAAGATCCCACGGGTTTTTGGTGATGCCGAAGGCGCTGTTCTCCGTCGATCCGCCCATGGCAAATTCGTCCATGTTGGTTTTGCCGAGCGTTACCAGTCCCGCCGCGTCCAATCGCTCGACGACCCCCGCGTTGTAGGGCGAGACGAATTTTTCCAGCATCTTCGAAGCGCAGGTCGTCGGGACATCGACGGTACAAAGAACATCCTTGACAGCGATCGGAACGCCGCGAAGGGGACTGACTTTTGAATCTGACTTACCGTTAGCGTTTGTGCGTGTCTTGTCGAGTTGCTTTGCGCGTTCGATGGCCCGATCGCCAGCTATGCTGATAAATGAGTTAATCTGAGGGTTGCTAGCCGCGATCCGATCTAAGAACGCAGTCGTCGCAGCTTCACTGGTCAGGTCGCCAGCGGATATCTTTCGCGATATTTCGGTAGCGGTAAGATGTAGAATGTCCATTTCGAATAGGATACGTCCCAGCTCCAAGACTGAAAACCCGGCTCGCGTTTTGGTCGCGTTTTTCCAATGTAGGTAATGATCATCATGGCAAAAAAGTCTTCAGGAAAACCCAAGCAAGTTGCCAAGAAGAAGTCGGAAACGCCTAACTTTCAAGGCTTTTCGACCGAGACCTTCAAGTTTCTACGCGACCTTGCCAAGCATAACGACCGCGATTGGTTTGCCGAAAATAAGCAGCGCTACGAAGATGACGTCCTTGCTCCATCGCTAGCTTTTATCGAATCGATGCAGCCGTTCGTTCGAAAACTTTCTCCATACCTGACCGCAATTCCAAAACGCGTCGGCGGGTCGTTGATGCGGATCTATCGAGATACGCGATTTTCAAAAAATAAAACGCCCTATAAAACGAACGTTGGAATCCATTTTCGGCATGAGATCGGTGGCGATGTTCACGGACCCGGCTTCTATCTC
>JAWXCK010000192.1:0-34109 GCA_034408855.1 Pirellulaceae bacterium | reverse complement strand
GGGCACCACTCGCCCTCCACCCTCTTCTCAATAACCCCCTCTCGCGAACTCCCGCCTCCTACAGCCCATCCCCGCACTATCTAATCCTTAATTTGTTATCCATCCGCCTGGATTGGATGACACGCAACCGAATGACGGGTGGGGAGAGATATGTGTCGGATGCAAGCACGTTTTTGCAGCCGACGAAAAATACATTTCGATGTCGCCAGCGTTTCCGTGCCGCAAGATGAGATACACGCGAGCTAACCGATATTGGGACGAAGCTTCAAAGCAATATTTACGGCCAGACAGTGTACCACCTCGCTATAGTGAGTCACTCGAAGATTGGGATGAGGAAAGGCAATATTCGCGGCCAGTGAGGATTGCGAAGCTGCAACGATACGTTGACGGCACAGAGTCGTGCGAAGAGTACGAACCGAGTTAGGTATGGATAACAATTTATTCACCCCAGATGATCTCGGTAGAACAACTTATTCCGGGGATTATACCGAGTTAAATTCAGATTATACCGAGATAGCTCAATTGGTGATAATAACTTATTTCCAGGATTATCACATCTAAGGAAAATGTGGAAACCCGCAATTTTGGCGGAAAGCTCGTTGGCTCACTGTGTTGAAAGTGATCTTGCGTACACTGTACGGAAAGGCACTGCACGGTGTCAGTCTACATAAAGCACGGAAAATCTTTATGAAGAGAGTCGTTTAGCCGCCTAAAAGCGGAACTACGAACAACGTTTACTTAAAGCACTTAAAATCTTTATGAAGCGAGGGGATCTACAATGGTGTACAAAACAACACAACGACGATTGAATAAGCAAGATTGGGACCGTGTTTGGCTGGAAGAATATCGGCTGTTTCACAAGCTCAATCCGGGGGATGTCTTTTCGATCGAGACGGCAAAGGTCGTGAATTTCTTGATCGACATCCGCAGGAGAGGAAAGAAGGCTTGGCAGCGGATGCAAGCGTTAAATGCGATCAAGTCGTTTGCGAAGCCGCTAAATATGTCGACGGACCATTTGGATCGAATTACCGAGCTGTTGCAGAAGTTGGTGGATGCTGAGAAGTCGGAGTATGAAGAGGAGACTACGAGCTCGAATTGAAATCGGCTCGAGCAAATTTACAAGTCGCAGATGCCGACCCTTCGGCCTAAAACAGCCAACTTCGAAATGCGCTAGCCAAAAATCCGAGTAAATTCTTCGTTAACGAGCCGCCGCTCCAACTTCGCGAGGTTGCTTCGGGTTGTTGAAGGCAGCAAAGAGAGCTTCGATATCGTCGTTGGTCGCGCTGAGCGGCTCTTCATCGTTGCCATGAGGCGCTTCAGCGACCTTCGTTCGGCGAGGAAGGTCAGGCGTATCGGCTTCAACTCTGGGCCGCTTACTGAGTTTGTCACTCGACTCTTCTGATGCGGGCAACGGTTCTACGGAAGCGAGTTCGCTATCGTTTGTCGGAGTTCTTGACTCTAAATTTTTGAGTTTGCTATCAGAGTTAACAAAGGCTTTGGATTTCATTTCAGAAGCGTAATCGTTCGCAATCGGTTTGTTCGATGGATCTCGATTTGCGCTGGCTGCCTTAAAAAGAGAAGCGATATCCACCGAACTAATTTCGTCAGGCGTTACTTCTGAGGCTCGAGCGGGATTTATTGCTTCTTCTACAATCACCTTTGCGGCTGCGGATCTATCTGGCTGGCGATCCGAGTTATTCTTGATTGATCCCGACTCCTCTGTATCGACTGCGATTGCAGGAGGCGGTGGTTCTTCTGCTCCCATTGGGTGCCAGTGATTGCTTTCGGCTTCGTACCAACGACCTCGATTGCCTCCTGCCGCGACCGCCTCAACAACGCCGTCCTCCAATCGCTCCCAAAGTTCTTCTACAGGCGTCTTTAAGTCATAAGCGGTCAGGGATGCCGAGGCTGTTACGGATATATCTGTTTCTCGAATCGTCAGAATTTCTTTTTGAATGTCATATCGGATCGATTCGAAAAAATCGATCGACCTTTGTTGCGACCATCCCAGCAGCGTAATGGCGAACGATTGATGATTGAATCGTACTGCTTCTCCGTAACCAGCAATTCGCGATTGTAGGAAACCTGCGAGGTGCCGAAGGGCGATCTCGTTTGCAATCGGGCCATGCTGCTCATCCAGTTGGTCGACATTGTCGATTTGAATGAGACAAACGCGTGCAGGTTCATTTGCCCAAGGAGACCATTCGCTCCACGTTTGAAGGAAGCTTTCCATCAAATCCCGATTTCCGAGAGGGGTTGCCGAATCTGCGTTGGAAGTAACTAAGAGTGGTTCGATGGCGTTCAGGTGATGAACCAAGCGATCGATCGGATCGTCCTTCGGGTCCGTATCAAGGCCGAGACGTTCGTTGTTATTAGCCCAGCGAGCGGATTGCAAAAAAAGCAGACCGCGTAGCGCATTCAATGAAGCTTTGCATTCGTCGAGGACTTGTGCATCGACGAGCGATGCATGGGAATCGCGTTTCGAGCTCGATTTCTTCGCCGAAGCTGGCAGGAAGATCGATAGTATCAGCAGCGCGGCTGTAATTTCAGCGGCAACGCAGAGCATTTCGATCATAATCAATGCCTTGTTAGAATTAGCTGAGAACTTGGTGCTGAAGGGAACTGAATGCGGAGTGGTATTCCGAATCTACTACGAATAAAAAAGGTTAGGTTGTGCTAGCAAAACAAGGGTGACAATGCCGACAAAAGAACCCTAACTTGTACTAATTCGAAGGGCGATTTTGACGATTATGACGATTCTTCGGAATGAGATTGACAAGGCTGCGTTGATAGGGATAGGCTAAACTGTTTGCCATCGATGGCCAACTTTTGATGTTGGCAGAATCCTTGTGTGTGGTTTGATTATTTTCAATGCAAAGGATGCGAACATGATCGATTCTGGATTTCAAAATTTGCTTGGGCAAGCCAAGAAGATGCTTGCCGAAAGTCCTCTTCACGAACTTCATCGACTGCGGTTAGAACGCCAGGGTGACACCGTGTTGATCTCGGGGCAGCTCTCCAATTTTTATTTGAAGCAAAAAGCACAAGAGACGATACGCTCGGCAACACGTGGCGTTCACGTTCGCAACTTGGTACGTGTTGAATCTAAATGAAACGCTTCGATCTCAAACGGATTCTCGCCATAGCAATCACGGCCAGCAAACCATAGCCAAAGACCAGCCGCGACATAGGCTGGTATAAAAAGCGGCCCCCAACGCTGGTACTGTCGAACATGGACAAGTTCATGTGAGTGTGTTATCAGCATGTCTTCTTTCGACCGAGCTAATATTACGTGCCCAAGCGTCACGGCGGATGCACCGCCTGGAATCGGCACGCATCGCAACAATCGACTTAGCCACGGCCCGTAGCAAACAACGGTTCCTTTGTATTGAACAATTCGACCTCCTCCGATACGACAGACGATTCCGATCACGAGTCCGACGATCGTCCATGGAAGCGGCCAAATGAGAACTAGCATGCGATTCATCGAGCGATCCTAAGCGGAGGCAATTGCAAGGAATCGCGGACGGCTCGCGATTGCAGTTGCTCGACGTTTGGCGCACAAATCCGGACCACGACCCAAGCGTCGGGCGCTTCGCCTAACTTGGGTAATGCGCTCACTAACAACGTCGATCGTCCTTGTTCGTCAGTCGGTGACAATAGCCGGAGCGACTCGCGAACGCTTTCGACTGTCTTGCCAGCATCTAATTTCAAAAACAAAGTCCGCCACATCCTTCGCTGCTGAGGCAACGTCGTGATTACAACCGTATCGGATCCGTCAACTACTGCCACTAAAGCGAACTCATCGAGCCCCCACCTGGCAACTTCTGGAAAATTTCGACCGCGGAGCAAATGCGTGGCACTCTTGGCATGCGAAAGTCCATGAGCCGATACCGACTTCCAATCGAACACGAGCTTCATTCCAACATCGCGCGCTGCTCGATCCAATAGCTGCGGTAACGACATCGCTTGCTCGATAATGCTCGCTCCCTGTTTTGACAACGACACATGAGATGTTTCGAGTCCCAGTCGTGGATCGAGCAATGAGGCGGGCAGTGTTGACTTTGCTTTGAGACTAAAAGCGGTTCGAGCTTGATCTAGAAAAGCCGCAACCGTCGCTTGTTGAATAGGAGTGCTCGCATCCGACCATTGCAACGTATCACCTTGAAATTTCCATCGATCGCCGATCGAAGGGAAGAACACTTCGAGTATTCGGTTCCATTCTTCAAGCGATGTTGCATCGGTTGCTAGATCGGAAATCGACCAATCGCTTGGCAAGCCTTCTTTGATCCAAGCAGGAATGGGTCTCAGTAGCGGCTGACCTTGACTATCGAAAGCCAAGGCCAGTCGATGTTCGTCGCAAAGTTTCGCGACGATTTCACCCATTGACATCGCTTCAACGGAAATCGATACGGGAGTATCGGTGTCCAAGTTTGACAATCGAGTCGATTCGTAGTCCCAACCGAGTCCACAATTCGAAAGTTGCCCAAGGATGATGAGTAACTCGCTGAGCGGAAAAGTGTCCTTGGTCGCTAAACGGGGAATGACAAACTCTTGAGTCTTTTCCCAGTTTGGATAAACCACGGCTGCCGGATGATAGAGCATTTCAATATCGATCTTTTCGGCTCCCCCATCGCCTCCGTTGTTTAGCTCCTTGCCAAAAGAGTCGGGCAACAAGCTTAGGCTTCCTGGGTCGAAAACTTGGCTGAAGCGTTTCATCGATTCGGGCATATCGAGACTATCGAACATCTCTTGGTTGTTCGCGTCCTTCGATTTTTGCTGATCCGTTGGGACGATACGCGCGTCGGGAATCAAGTTGGCAATGTCTTTTGTCTGCATTGCTTCCGTGAGACTGTCCGGAATCTGCGACGAATCTGGAAGTTGTTTTCCATCATCGCTACCGTCAACTACTTTCGGCGGATTCTGCAAAGGGTCCGACGCCGCGGTATCGCTGACTTCCTTGGTATCATTTCTACCATCGCTCTTTTGATCCTGGGGTGGTACTGAATCGTTGGCTGGTATGGCAGGATCGGCTTGGGGCGACTCGATTGCGGGCGGAACCTGGGCGACCGACGCATCCTTCGCTGCCAAGGAAAGGAACGCAAACAGACCGGCTAGTGCAAGAATTGTTGCTCCGAGACCGGCCATAACGACCAGCAAAATCTGACGCTTGCGCCGGGTTTCAGGCACGTTCCAGTCGTTTAATGAAGCAGTGATCGGGTGATCATCGTGGGGAAGGGTTTCCAACGCGAGCGGCTGGTCAAGCATTCGATCATCGCTTCGACTTGCAGACGCACTCGAAGTCGAATCACTATTTTCGTGCGGTCTAAAGGCTTGAATCGCTGACTCAAATGCTTGGCCATCGACGTCGAGTAGACTCTCTTTCGTACTGATCTCTTCAGCAATTCGTTGAGCGAGCTGGCCGTCATCGACGCGAGTGATGGCCGACGAATCGTAGCTTACCGGCGATTTTTCCGACGAATTCGACATCGATGCCAACGTTGGAAGCGAGACATCCGACTTGCAGCGCGGGCAAACAACGGTCTGACCAAGCAGCAATTCGGAACGAACGACAAGCTTGCCGTGGCAATTTGGACACGCAACGCGTACTGGTTCCAACCCTTAGCTCCTCACAGGTACGGTCAAAGACTCTATTATAGATGCTCTAATCAAGTTTGTGTTGCAATTAAATTGTTTAACCTATTTCGAGTGCCGTTCCATGAATCCAATGAAGCCAAGTATCCTAAATGCATTGGTCACGATAGCTGGACTCGCCGCTATTTTCAGTAATCTTGGCAGTCTGTGGGCGGAACAACCTTCGCCACCGGCTATCCAGAATTTGATAGCGACCGCCAAGAGCCAGACAAACAGCCGTCAGCCATATCAGTTCAATGCGTCAGCGTATCTTGAAAGCACACGGCACTTGCCGATTGGCGTTTTTGATTCCGGGATCGGTGGCCTAACAGTCCTCGAAGCGATTCTAGCGCTCGATGCCTTTGACAACCAAACGCTTAGCCCGGTTGCCGACGGACGGCGCGATTTCGAACATGAACGATTCATTTACTTGGGCGATCAAGCCAATATGCCGTACGGAAACTACGCGGCAGTTGGCAAAGAAATTTTTCTTCGAGAACTCATACTCAAAGACACTATTTTTTTATTAGGTCAAAGGTACTGGTCAAGCTATTCCGCAAAACAACCGTCGGCTGACAAGTTGCCGGTAAAAGCCGTGGTGATCGCCTGCAACACCGCTACCGCGTATGGACTTGAAGATATCCGCACCGCAACCAAGGCGTGGAATATTCCCATCGTGGTTGTCGGAGTTGTCGAAGCAGGGGCTCGCGGTGTTACCGAAGAACTTGGAACGAAGGATCCGCGACGTGGTGTTGGTGTCCTTGCGACCGTCGGTACGTGCAGCAGTATGGCTTATCCGAAAGCGATCGGAACATCGGTTGGCATATCGGGTAAACGACTTCCCGAAATAGTCCAACAAGGATCGGTTGGTTTAGCCGGTGCCATCGAAGGAGATCCTGCCTTCGTTTCGAACGCGGACGGGCCCGACGATTCAGGTCGCTATCAAGGTCCCAGTAGTACGAACGCCGCCGCACTCCTCGATTGCGTACACATCGATCGCTATGGATTCGAGCCTCAAGGAATATTAAAAGCAACCGAACATCCCGAGTCGTGGAAACTCAACTCGATCAGCAACTATGTTCGGTATGACGTCTATAATCTTGTTGAAAACTATCGATCATCGGGAGGGGTAACGCCTATCGATACCGTTGTCCTTGGCTGCACGCATTTTCCATTGGTGCAAACTGAAATCCAAGCGGCGTTCAATCATCTCCGTGACTATCAAGAGGATGGGAAGCAACCCTATCGAGAACTCGTTGCTAAAAAGATAAGCCTTGTAAATCCTGCTGAGCTCACCGCGAAGGAACTTTTTCGATCGTTGGCTCAAGCTCGCTTGAGGTTAGATTCCGACGAAAAACCAGCCTTGGAACGCGACCAATTCTTCATATCGGTCGCCGATCCAAATTGGCCACATGTTCGCTTAAATAACGAAGGCGGCCTCGATCGCGACTACAAATATGGACGCGAAGCAGGACAAAGGTCGCTGGAAGATACGCGAGTCGTCCCAATGGCGATCGAGCTTTTGCCTGATTCGAGCCTCCATTTGATTCGAAACCGCCTCCCTTTCGTTTGGGCTCGATTAAAGTAAGCTTATGATTTACTCGCCCAGTAACCGTCCATCCCGCTCGTTCTTCAAATTCCTCAAAAAAGGTCCCCGCCTTATGCGTTACGCAATCTGTTTTCTTGCGATGCTTCCATCGACATTGGTATTGTCGCAATCGACGACCGTTGTTTCGACTGAACTTGTAAATCGAAGCCAACCGCTCGAATTGGTGCGTGACGATTTCGCGATGGTGGATGGCGCCGCGTCGAATGGCAGCGGAACGTTGTTCGTTCCAGATGTCAAAGCTAAAAAGCTTTACGTCTATCGACCTTCCAATGAAAAAAATGCCTGGCAAGGTTCGGTCGAGGAGCAAGGAGCTTTTTCAGGAACCTTCTTCCAGCTTGGCGAAGTCTATATCTCCGATAACGTTGGAGCGCGTATTCTCAAATCGAGCGACGGAAAACAACTCGACCCGTGGGCTCGCTTCGAGGATGGGGCTCGCCCGAATGATTTGGTCGTTGACCGAAAGGGAACGGGCTATGTGACGATGAGCAAAGAAGGACAGATTCGCCGCATTGCAGCCGACGGAAAGGTTTCGGTAGTGATTGAGGGATTGGAGAGCCCCAATGGAATTACCTTGTCGCCCGATGATAAGACGCTCTATGTTTCACTTACCAAGCCTGGTTTGATTCGCAAAGCCGATGTTCAGCAAGACGGTTCGCTTATCAATTTGCGCGACTTTGCCAAGTTAGAAGCGACCGCGACAGGAGCGTTGGCTGATGGAATGGCGATCGATCGGGCTGGCAACGTTTACTGCACGGGTGCCGAAGCCGTCTGGATATGGAATGCCGACGGAAAGCTGCTCGACAAAATCGCAACGCCTAAGCGACCCATCAACTGTACTTTTGGCGGCCAGCATGGGAACGAACTCTTTATTAGTACGCAAGGTGGATTGTATAAGCAATCGATGAACACCTATGGCGTCCAGCCGAATCCGCCGCCACAGGGACCGCTTGCAGTTGCTACGACTTCGCGACCAAGCACTGCCATTCCGAAGAACGTAACGCCGCATTTCGACGTTGTTTATCACCAAGTCGGCTCGCGGAAGTTGCTATGTGATTTTTTTGTCCCTTCATCAGAATCCGCGAAGCTTCCTGCGATCGTACTGGTTCATGGCGGGGGTTGGCTGCATGGCGACAAGACAAAGTTTCGATCGTTGGCGTTGATGTTAGCTGAACGAGGTTACGTCGTCGCGGCCATCGAATATCGCTTAGGTTACGAAGCCAAGTTTCCGGCTGGTATTCAAGATTGCAACGCCGCCGTTCATTTCCTGAAATCCAATGCCTCGCAGTATCGCATCGATCCGGAACGCATTGCCGCCGTTGGCGGTTCGGCGGGCGGGCATCTTGTAGGACTCATGGCAACCGGCTCTGATGTTCCGTCTCTTCAGCCGACGCCGATCCCGACAACTTCGTCGCGAGTCAAAGCCGCTGTGGCAATGGCAGGTCCATTTCAAATCGCGACCGGCAGCGTCGCTGAGCGATCGCACCCAGGAATGAAATCCAACGCCATCGATTGGCTTGGCAAGTCGATTGACGACGGTGCGGATCTCTATCATCTTGCCGATGCGTACGAAAAAATAACCGCCGACGATCCGCCGGTTCTATTCATTACCGGCAGTCTCGATAATCCGGACCGCGATCTTCCATCGCTTGAAAAACTCAAAAGCGTCGGCGTCAAATCGCGTCAGGTAGTTCACAACGATGCCAAACATGGTCACTGGAATCAGTCGCAGTGGATGAGTCAAGTTACCGACGACATCGTAAATTTTCTCAAAGAAGTTCTATGAGCCGACTGAGAAACCTGTTTGCCCTTTTATTCGATTCGATGACGATGTCGAATCGTTTGCGTCCCGCCTGTTTTACCCTTTCCTCGGAGTTTAAATATGTCACATTGGATATCTCGCGTTTCATTCTTTTCCATCATATCGCTGTTGACCGCGTTGCCGGCATTGAGTCAAGAGCCAGCCGCTAGCGGTTGGACAGACTTGTTCAATGGCAAAAATTTCACGGGTTGGAAGCATGATCCGCTCGGCAAAGCTGAGTATACGATCGTCGATGGTGCTATCCATGGAAAAACCGTCGAGGGAAGTCCGAATTCGTTTCTCTACACCGAAAAGGAGTATGGTGATTTCGAACTTGATTTCGAAGTCCGTGTCCACGACGACCTCAACAGCGGCGTGCAGATTCGATCTCGCGAAAAGTCGGAGGCGGATGTCGACGCCGAAGCCGCCAAAACGGGTAAAGCGGCTAAGAACAAGAACGCCGCGATCGGTCGCTTTCATGGCCCGCAGGTAGAGATCATGTCGAGCCCTGGCAAGGCTGGCTACATTTACGGCGAAGCAACCGGCTACGGTTGGCTATCCAAGGAACCACAGGATGCGAAGCACACCCATACGGCGATGAAGAACGGCGAATGGAATAAATTTCGCGTGGTTGCCAAGGGGCCAAGGATCCAAACGTGGATCAACGGTCAGACGATTGCGGATCTTAACCACGAAGGAATTTACCAAACCCATCCGCGCGGACACATCGCCGTGCAAGTCCATGGAATCAAAGCCGGAAGCGGCCCCTACGACGTTTCGTGGCGAAACCTTCGCATCCGCGAACTGAAGTAATTGGCCGTACCCTCAATGAATTGCTGATGTCCTGTTCCTATTTTGACGCTTGCTACGTAAAAAGTTTTCATGCTGTTACTCGATAGATTTTCCATCGGTGTTGGGGATCGATTTGCTCATCAAGCCAAGGCTCAATTGCGAGCCTTCGAGATGATTGCCAAGGATGGATTTCAAGTCGTTCCAGTATGGAACAAATCCAATCGCGAACATACGTTTATCGGTTCGGAACCGCAGAGCGTTTTCGATGCAGGCCAACGGGCGGTGAAGGAGCTTGGCTGGAAAAATGCTTGGCACGTAGACGCTGATCATATTCGACTGGATACCGTTGATCGATTCATTCCGTGTTCGGATTTCTTTACGCTCGACGTGGCCGACTCGATCGGCAAACCCGCTTCGCCAAGCGATGTTTCCGCGTTCGTCGCCAAGCACCCTGAGCTGGTTGGGACGGTAAAGATCACTGGAATCAGCGAGCCGTTTTCAACCACGCGCGAAGATGTACAGCGAGTGGCATCGAAGTATCTTTTGGCTTGTCAGGACGCTGCGAAAATCTATCGGCATATTGCTGCCGCCAAGGACGAGGACAAAATCATTGCCGAAGTCTCGATGGACGAGACAGACGCGCCTCAAACGCCTTCGGAGTTGTTAATCATCCTTGCCGCCCTTGCCGATGAGAAGATTCGATTGCAAACGATCGCGCCAAAGTTTACCGGGCGCTTCAATAAAGGAGTCGACTACGTCGGCAATTTAGTGCAATTCGAGAAAGAGTTCAACGATGACCTAGCGGTGATCGCCTATGCGGTCGCTAACTATGGCTTGCCAGCGAACTTGAAACTGAGCGTGCACAGCGGCAGCGACAAGTTCAGTATCTATCCGATTATTCGGCGAGCATGTGGTCGAACAGGTGCCGGTTTGCACTTGAAGACAGCCGGTACCACTTGGCTTGAAGAGTTGATCGGGTTGGCAGAAGCTGGTGGCGATGGCTTGGCGTTGGCAAAAGAAATCTATGCCTATGCCTTGGCACACGTGGATGAACTTTGTGCTCCTTATGCAAGCGTCATCGATATTGATCGAGCGAAATTGCCAGCCGCCGACGTGGTCAATCAATGGTCAGGCCCGAAATTGGCGAGTGCCATGCGGCATATTCCGGGCAATCCAGATTTCAACGCGAACGTTCGGCAGTTGCTGCACGTGTCGTTCAAGCTCGCCGCAAAAGCCGGTACCCGTTATACCGATCTATTGAAATCCAATGAAGAAATCGTGGCCAAGCAAGTGACTGAAAACGTCTACGATCGTCACCTCCGCCCACTCTTTGTTGGGTAAGTAGCGATCAGAATAGCGTGCCGATTCTTAGTTTTAAGTAAAAGTAGGCCAGAAGGTTATGTTTCGCGTTGGATTGACTCTGTTGATATTTGGAAGCGTGATTCCAACGCTCGACGCTCAGGAGGCGGCGGTCGATGTGCCGACTGCGGAGCTTAGTCGCGATTATCCAATTACGAAGTTTTGGATTGCATCGGCTCGTTCGAACGCTCGATCTTCGTGGGAATCGGTCCCGCCCGAGGTCATTTCGGCTGCGGTGCTGGATATCAACGAACAAGAGATAGTCTACCTGAGAGCCGGTGAGTCGACTCCGATTCGCATCGCTTCTATTCGACTTCAAGCGGTCGAGGTGCCTTGGTCGACGGATACAGCCGTCAAAGCGCATGCTGCCTTCATTGCATCGGACTATAAATCGGCGATCGATTTGGCGAAGGCGGCGATTGCGGAAGGAAAACTTCCGCGATGGCAGCAGCGAATCCTTGCATCGGAAATTGCAGAGAGTCTTACTGCTCTCGGGCAATCGTTAACCGCATGTCGAGTCTTTATTTCGCTTTGCAGAGAGTCGCCGTCCGCTATGCTTTACCGGTCGGCACCTTTGAACTGGACTAACCAGCGTCCGACGCCCGAATTGATCCAGCAAGCACAGAGCTGGATAAGCTCAGAGCAACCGCCGATCGCGCGGCTTTTGGGGGCTTCATGGTTGTTGCTCGGCAATGACTCGACGTCGGCGACTGCCGTATTGGAAGAATTGAGTCGAAGCAAGTCAGCGTTTCTCGCGCCGCTGGCGACCGCACAACTTTGGCGGTCAGCAACTCCTAACCAAGTAATCGAACGATCAAATGACTGGATTGCCGTGCGCGATCAAATGCTGATGCCATTGCAGTTAGGGCCGACGATTACAATCTCGCATAAGTTAGAGAAAGCGAGCCGCAAGGAAGACGCGTTGCAAGAGTGGCTGCGCGTGATCGGAGTTTTTCCAACCTATTTAAAAGAGGTCCATGATGCTCGAACGTCGGCGATCGAGTTATTGAATAGTTTGGGCCGCGTCGAGGAAGCTAAAAAATTGTCATTAAATCATCAGTCTCCTTAGGAAACAGCCGAGAATAGCTTCCACAAACTTGGGTGGCACGTCCCTTAACGCCTCCCTTTCGGTCTAGAAAACACCGTGTAGGAACCACGCGTGCTGTTTGAGATCGCGGTAGATCCATAGCCAAGCTCCGCGATCGGTTTCGATTCGATAATAATCACGGCGATGGTTGGCTCCTTGCCACCAGCCGCTTTCGACTCGTTCCGGCCCCCAGCTCCGTACGATATGCGTTTGAGTTCCTTGAAAAAGGAAACGCGTTGGCAAACCGTCCGGAGTAAGGCTCTGGATAGCCAACGGTTGCGGAGGATGCCAGAGCTGTAACGGTCTTCGCAGAGGATCGTCGGGCGATGGTTCCACCGAGGAGAGTCGCGGCAATTTACGCTGCGTCGATTGTGGGCGACCATCGGTTCTTTGGCCAGTAAGCGCTCGCCATTGACAAGCTAACTCGGGTTGTGGATGCCGATAGATTTGCGGAGCGACGACTTGCCGTCGCCCCAATCGACCGCTGAGCGAATCGACTAAATGCGCTAACGTTTCGCGATGACGATTGGCTTGGCATTCGAAGAGTTCCGTTTGCTTCCAAACTAAAGGGCCTGTCAACGTCGCCGACAATGTTACGGCGGTAACGTTGAAGCGATGGCGAGTCCGTCGCGATGAGTTAAACGTAGGCTTTTGCGATTTCGAAAATGTAGCAGACGTTTTTTGCGAAACAGCCGCTAAGATTAACGGCAAGAGATGTTCATGATCTGACGTTGCCCGATAGAGTCCCAGCGGAACGACTAACGCCGGAGCTTGTTCCATGCGTAGACAACAGACCAATCGCAATGCGCCATGACCATCGCTTTGAAGCCGTTTACATAATTGGATGGTGAGCCGCCGCACGATTTCTTCGATCGTCTCGCGATGGTTCGTCGGTACTTCAAGTGCCTGTTCAACCGAATAGTCGACATTCTCTTGGAGGCATCGAATCGGTTCGGATTGTCGCGCACATACGGCATCTAAGCGATTCAATAACCGTTCGCCGAGACGGTTGGCTAAGCCTGCTCGAGGCAGACGCAACAAGGCTTCGATCGATCGAATTCCCAACTGATGAAGCGATTGGACTGTTTTGATGTCCAGTCGCAACGCTTCGATAGGAAGTCGAGTTACATCAATCGCCTGGCCATCGAAGACCGGCGCGATCGCTTGGCCAGGGGAAGTTCGCATGGCTAATAGTCGCGGTGCGGCTTGACGGCGATAGGCGTAATTGGCGATAGCCCACGCTGCACCAATACTTTCGGCAATCGCTGCGATCCCGACATAACCTTTCTCGAAAAGCCATCGAGTCACGAGTGTTAGCCATTGTGCTTGACCACCGAAAAAATGGGTTAACCCCGTTGCATCTAAAAAGATTGCTTGAGGTTGATGCAATGATCGGCCAGCCCAGGGTTGTTCGTCGAGCGATTCTAGTCCTACCAACGGGCTGAACTGCCACGCTTCTTCGGCCAATTCGACGATCGATTCCAAGTCTTCTTGTGGGTCATAATCGAGCAGTCGAAGGCTGGGGACCAAAGCGCAGGCTTCGCTGATCGACATGCTGGGAACGATCCCCAATTGTCGAGCCAGAGAATCGGCAGCCATGACTCGCAAGCCGCGACGTGGATCGCGCGCTTGCAGGACGAATGGTTGTTTAGCCAGTTCTTCGCCGAGTTTCACGTTCGCTCTTTGGCTTGGCCAATTGGGCAGCCAAACACAAACTACTTGTGATTGCATGGGGTGTCTCCATCGCAAGGTGACCATTCTGAGTATCGATGGCTAATGCCCATCGTCGTCCAACGACTCCGCCGCGCATCCGCAAGGATCGAAGTCCGATGCGCCGGATATTTTTATTGGCTCCCGAGCCCAACTCGCCGTGCAACGGTTCGACCCACCATTGAACTTCTGCCCAACTCGGAGCTCGTTGGACTTTACCCGGACGTAGCCAACAGCCGAGTGCCTGGCCTTGTTCGGCGGCTAGTTGGAAACGTCGCGCTTGTAGTTCTGAGATCTGCTCCAAGCTTGCTACGACCGCTCCCACTGCCGAACATCGCAATGCTTGATCGATACTCCACATCGCATCGGAAGTATGTTCGGGATGCAAGACGATCATTCGCTCGATCGGAATTCCCATCGATCGAGCAGCCGGTGGATAGAAAGTTTTGGCTGGGTCGACGACGATTAAATACTTTCCGTCCGTCATCGCCTGCCGAGCTGCGGCTAACGCAAGATAATATCCGCCACAACCAACCGTCGGTTCCAGCCATTCGACGATCGTGCCAGGACGGTAGCCCCGCTCGGGCAAGCAAGCATCGAGTTCTTGACAGCCACTGGATATCGAAACTCGCTGGTCGCTTCCGACACGGCCACTGGTTTCAAGGGCTCGAATCTGATGCGCGAGCTGATCCACAAGTCCAAGCACGATGGTAATGTCCCTATCGAAAACCCATTCAGTTCCAAAATACCACTTATGTACAAATGTATCGTTGTTTTTGCAATGCTAGCTATCAAAGAAACATTTGTCCACTGATAACTTGCCCAATTGGAACAGAATGCCAGACACGTCTGGTCAATGCGAGAAAAGAGAATTATCTAATTCAATGGAATTCGGAGAGGATGGCGATGGCCCGATGCCACTCACGCGCGGTACGGCGCGAACCGTCCGGTGGAAACGAAGAGAACCTTGGATACACCGGGCAGCTTGCGCCGCACCGCTAAACGCGATTTCTTCTTCGACGCAAGAAAATTGGAATCGCTGAGCAACCGAGCAAAAATGCGCTCGACGGCTCGGGAACGGCGGTGAATTCGACCTTCAAAAAGGGTCGGTCGCCGGCAACAAGATTTTCGGACGAACCAAATCTCTTTGCCGTGAGATTAACGGATTCATTACCAATCAGGATCCATCCGAAATTGGACCCGCCATTGTCGAGAAAGCTTTGAACATCCGCCGTTAGCCCTGGTGAACTCCATTGATAAAGTGCATTCGTGCTCACCGACTGCGAAGCACTAACACCAGGAACAAAATCTCCGCCGATGGCTCCCCAATTGGTCGAACCGAAAAGGCTTTCGGTCCACGTTGCATCGCCGGGAGTCGCAGCGATCCCACCACCTTCTTCGCCTAGTGCTTTCGATGTCCCTTGCCCCCAATTGCTCGTCACACGGTGAGTATTGATCGTAGCCGTATTCGTAATGCGAGGATTCACTAGTTTTAAACCCAACGTGGCACTCGTAATCACCGAACCGGCCGGAATTTGGCCTGCGATATCAAACTTGATCAACCCACGCCGAACCGGTCCTCCGCTATTCGTTCTCCCGGAAAACAAATATTCACCCGCTCCGTTGCTGAGCCCTCCGTTTTCCGAGAAAATCGTATTATCTTGGACGGATAAGAGCGTCATCATCGCGCACATCCCGTCGAGCGGCACAATGACAGAAAGGAACGCAAAAGCAGACAAAAAGGCGAAAAAGCTGCGCATCGATAAGTCCTACAAAACGTTCTATGGGGGGCGTGACCAGAATGCTGGCGATAAGAGCCTCCCCATATCCTAATTGACATTTCTGGAAATTGAAACTAGTCAATTGCGGCGAATTGGGCAGTTTCGCTCTTAAAAAGGGCGAAGAAGGACATTTCGCGTGGAGGTGGCACGTCCTGAATGGCACTTGGTTAAACTTGAAAATCGTTTAACAGTCAGCCGAAGGCGTACTCTTGGCCTTTGAAGTACGCCTTTGGCTGACTGTTAAACGCAATCCTTGCGGCATTTTTGGCCAAGGAGACTTTGATTACGCAGCTTTGCGAAATTCGAGAGGTGCTGGCAATGCGACTCGGGAAAACGCCTGATCGCGATTCTGACGCGCAAAAATAGCGGAATCGACCTGAGCCAATCTCGGAAGCCACTGAGCAAGGGCGGCACCATCGGCCGAATTCTCATTCCATCCATGATCGATGATTATCAAATCGCTCGGCAAAACCGAATGAGCGACTCTTGCCAAACTTGACGCAGCATCACCTGGAATCAAATGAGCTTTGATGTTCTTTTCGGCCAACATGCGATGTACGTCCTTCAATCGCAGGTGCCCGTCGCCGGGGTTGCCTGATTCGAATGGGTCGACGCCCGCATAGCGAAGCTGTGCAACATCGGTTCGAACGGTGACCAATGAAAGGACTTGCTTCAGTCGTTCGCCGTTTCCGATGCCGATTTCGAGAATAGCAACGACCGGCTGAGATATGACATGCTGATAAAGAGCTCGGTTCTCAACCGGTTTCGATAAGTAACGCCAATATAGCTTTTGAAACCAAGATAAATGGGCCATGATCGATCGCTCAATTTGAAAGAGATTTTCCACAAACCATGATTCGTATCGGATGGGCTAACCGCGTCTGATTATTCATTTTTCACTGGTCGTTACGGCTTAACTAGTTGGCCGGACTGTATCGATTGCATCGGACAATGCTGGCATTTGGCACACCGCCAATTCGTAACCTATGCTTCACAGAGATCGACCTTCCCGGAACCCACAACCCGTTTTACCCATGCCCCCGTTCAACCGAACAATTGGTTCAGCACCTCCTGCGAGCAGTGAATCGCTCTGGGGATATGCGCAATTGAAGCTGGAACGATGTGAAGAGCGATTGGTTTTATCGGCTATTCCGCTTTTTGATATTTCGCATCATCTCGTCGACGATCCGATTTCCAATTCGAATGGTTTCGATGGCCGACTCGATTCGCTAATACCGCCAATGCCATCGACAGTCGACTCGTCGGTCTTCCCGCTTGCCTCTGTAGCTCATGAGCAAACGGGATGGACCGACGTTCAACGACTTTATGGCTTGCAGGGCAATCACCAAACGGTCGCGGTGATCGACAGCGGAATTGCTTGGGACCACGTGTCCTTAGGGAAAGGATTCGGTCCTGGCTATCGTGTCGTCGGCGGTTGGGACTTTGCCGAAAACGACGCGAAGCCTTATGACGATGCCCCGGCCGGCTTTCATGGAACGCACGTCGCTGGAATTATCGGGGCCGATGATCCGACGCGTTCGGGTGTTGCACCGAAAGTAGATCTGGTGGCGTTGCGCGTTTTTGACGACGCGGGCAAGGGGCAATTAGCATGGACCGAAAGCGCGCTGAAATGGGTCCATCAGAATCGCAACGCGTTCGCTTCACCCATTACAACCGTCAATCTGTCACTGGGAAGCACCTGGAATTCAGATGTCGTTCCGAGCTGGGGAATTCTCGAAGATGAGCTTGTGCAGCTCCAGCAAGACGGGATCGTCGTCGTTGCTTCGGCGGGTAATTCATTCAAGCAATACAATACGCCCGGGCTAAGTTATCCCGCAGCAAGTCCCTATGTCATTCCGGTCGCATCGGTTGATGTCAATGGACAACTCAGCGACTTTAGCCAACGAAATGAACGTGTCCTTGCAGCACCCGGCAGACAAATTCTGAGCACCGTCCCTGATCACGTTCTCGGAAGTGACGGAATAGTCAACGATTGGTCCGTCGCCAGTGGAACCAGTATGGCAGCTCCCTATGTCACTGGTTCGGCAGTCTTAGTCCGCCAAGCAATGGAGATGGTCGGTCGCAGTTCAATTACTCCGCAAGATATCTACCAATGGATGAACGATACCGCCGACTCCGTTTGGGATAGCGTTACCAAAACAGCCTACGATCGACTAAATCTTGGACGTGCTATCAGCACGCTGTTTCCGACCGACGATTTCGGCGATCATTGGGAGAACGCCAAGCTCGTCGATCTGCAAAACAGCTTTCGCACCAATGGATGGATCAATACGCTCGGCGATCGCGACGTATATCGTTTCACGCCATCGAGCGACGGCGTCTTGAACGTTGATGTCGATTCGAAATGGCTTCAAGACACCAGTTGGTCGGTATGGATGGACGGTCAAGCAACGCAAGTAGCCGATCCGCATACTGCAAGTTTGACATTAAAAGCTGGCCATTCGTACGCGATCGCACTCGCTGACTCAGATCAAATTGGTAGCTATTCATTGAATTGGAATTTTGCACCGTCCGATCCGACCATCGACCATGCCTCGCCGCCGACCGACATCGGATTGGTCGACTATCGAGAACTATCGAACGTCGTAGGCAAATCTTTTTCTTTGGAAGCTTCACATGACGGACTATTGTCGATCGTAGTTCATGGCGATCATGCAAAAAATGGAACGCTTGAAGTTCGAAGCAGTGAAGGCGCAGTCTTCCGCGATACAACACTCGAAAATGGGCAGTGGCGGATCGATATCGACGCATCGATTGGATCCAAATGGACGATTCACGCTCCAAGCTCTGCCGGTAATGACGCCGACCTTTGGATCGCCAATCTCGTCCATCGCAATGGATCGACCTTGAACGTTTTAGGAACGGCTAACGCGGATAAACTGGATGTCAACGTGTCGCAAGGCCTCGAATTGAAATTCGGAAACATCGCATATTCCTATCCAAGCGGAGCAATTGGCCACTTAAACGTCGACTTGGACACCGGCGGCGATACGGTAAGGATTCTAGGGAGCAGTCTATCGGAAAAGGTCGACCTACGACCTAATTTGTCGACGATCGAGAACCAGCAAATTGCGCTACAATTGCAATCGATCGAGCAAATCGAATACGCCGGCGGTGGAGGCTCCGATCGCGTCTATCTCGATGGTTCAACCTCGGACGACACACTGACGGCACGTCCGCGCAACGTCGAGTTAGTTGGTTCCGGCTACCGTTTTCAGGTGACAGATATCGAGCGAACGTATGTGAATGGCGAACAAGGCGGCGAAGATACAGCTTACTTTTATGACTCAGTCGGCGATGATCGACTGAGCGTTCGACCTCAGTTTAGCAGCCTTTCCGGCAACGATTTCTTTAACTATGCATCGGGTTTTGAACGAGTTTATGCTTACTCCAACGCGGGTGGAATCGATTCGGCGACGCTGTATGACTCGAAGGCGTCTGATACGTATTACACCAGTGGCGATATCGCATCGATGGTGGGAGCTGGTTTCTTTTCGTATACACGGTTCTTTGAAAATGTGGAAGCTATTTCGTCGGCCGGCGGTAAGGATGTTGCGTCGGTTTACGCGTCCGATCGAAATAGTCTCATCGCCGGAGCCGACTTAGTTGGATACCAAGACACCCAATGGTCACGCATCGCGCGTGGCTTCGCGTCGTCAAAAACTTACATCAGCAGCCAGTTGATTGAAACAAGAACACTCGAGAATTCCTTGGGCTGGCAAGTCGACGCTAGTATTCCTTCAAGCCATTCCATGGAAGCGGCAGACGTCGCAAATGAAGCTGCACCGGCAATCGAGTCGGTATCATCGATTGGGATCGCGACTGCCGAACTCTATGCGGAAGTAGAATCGTTACTCGATGTAATTCAGCAAACGGTGCAGGAATCGATTCGACCGTTCGATAACGATACCGAAACCCCACAACGCTTTGTGACCTTGTCCGAACTCGATGAGGATTCTTCGATCGACAACCTTGATTGGCCCGATTTGGAGCGAGAGCGACAAATGCTGGACGAGATTTTTGCTCGACACGGACTCGGCTAGAACTAATTGGCAAGATCGCCAAAAAGCGGTGTCGAAAGGTAACGTTCACCGAGGCTGCACATTATCGTAACAATTCGTTTTCCAGCGAACTCAGGGCGGGCTGCAACTTGAGCGGCTGCCCACATGTTGGCACCGCTGCTGATCCCGGCCATGATGCCTTCTTCTTTGGCCAGTCGTCGTCCCCACTCGAAGGCCGTTTCATCATCGACCTGGATCACGTCATCGACGATCGACATGTCGAGATTCTTGGGGATAAACCCGGCACCGATTCCCTGAATCCGATGCTTGCCCGGTTGTCCGCCGCTGATGACGGGAGAATGCTTGGGTTCGACCGCAATGGCTTTGAAATTTGGATTGAGTTTTTTGATATACCGAGCCACGCCGGTGATGGTGCCACCGGTTCCTACCCCGGCCACGATTGCGTCGATCTTACCGGCCGAGTCGGCCCATATTTCCGGGCCAGTGGTTCGTTCATGGACGGCTGGGTTCGATGGATTCTCGAATTGCTGAGGCATCCAACCGGACGAGTCTTGAGAGACCATTTCGCCAGCTTTGGCGATGGCACCACGCATCCCTTCTCCGGCCGGTGTGAGAACTAGGTTCGCTCCCAAGGCTCTGAGAAGTGCCCGACGCTCGACCGACATCGACTCGGGCATCGTCAGCGTTAGGCGGTAACCTTTTGCTGCCGCGACAAACGCCAAAGCGATCCCCGTATTGCCACTGGTTGGTTCGATAATGTGTGTTTCCTTCGTCAAACGCCCTGATTTTTCAGCGTCTTCGATCATCGCCATACCGATTCGGTCTTTGACGCTGTTAAGCGGATTAAAGAACTCACACTTCGCAAAAACGGTCGCCTGACCAGCCGGAATCAGCTTGTTAATCCGGATCATGGGAGTGTTGGCGACGGTCTGTATGACGTTATCGTAGGTCTGTTTGTGAGGCATGATCGCTCGCGATTGAGAAAAGGAACGTTCCCGGAAAGCCGCAAAAGTGAGACAAATCTTACCCGAAAATCGCTTTTTCTGTAACATGGGGAGTGGGTCGCTGAAACGAAAAAATTCGGTACTCATAAAATTTGTGAAATTTCCGAAACCCTTGTGCGGCGATAGTGTTTAGTCGACGCACCTTGATCGTTAGATCCATTGCGATCCTTATCATCAGAAGTCTAGTCACCCTGAAACGATCTTGGTCAAAGTGGAGCGCCACGGAGTCTATTGAATGTTGCTTGTCCCGACCGTTTTCTTAGTCGATCCTGATTCTCATTTCATCCAATCCTGCCGAAAACTCTTAGAACCACACGGAATTCACGTAGCGAATTTCGATTCCCCTCCGAATTTTTTCGAAGGAGCAAAAAAGACGTCCATTGGCTGTATCGTCAGCGAGCTTCAGTTTTATGGCGGAAACGGAATCGAGTTTTGTTATCGTTTAGCCCATGAAGGTTGGACGCTGCCGTTTCTCATCCACACGGCTTTCGGCGATGTTTCCAAGTGCTCTCGAGCATTCAAGGCGGGAGCCACAGATTTCTTGGAGAAGACTATTCCGCCCGATTTTTTACTCCGCCGCGTCTTCGAAACACTCGAAAAATGTTGTGAGTCGCAAGTTGCATTGGAAAGAAAACAGTTCGTCCACGCTGGACTTGAGGCACTCACAGACCGCGAGCGAGAAGTCGCTCACGCCCTGATTTCAGGGAATTCTATGAAAGAGATATCCAACGATTGCGGGACATCCTTTCAATCGGTGGCCCGGCACCGAAAGCGAATTTTGCAGAAGTTTGGCGTCGATAACGATGTTACCTTAGCGAATTTGCTAAGAGATTTGCACTGGACGATGATTACGGTAAAGTCTGGATTTGACAACAGCCTAGCTACCGTTCACGATTGAGGATGTTCTAATCGGTGGATTATCCGCCATCCTCCTCTTCTATCGCTAGCGTGAACGACGAAACTCAGTTGATTCATTCCGCACTGCAGGGTGAAAGCTCGGCGTTCGGTATTTTGGTCACACGACACCAAGATCGCTTGTATGCCTGCGTTCTGAGTGTGATCGGAGATCCAGACGAGGCGGAGGATGTCGTACAGGAATCGTTCATACAAGCCTATCTGAAGCTGGATATGTTCCAGCACAACAGCCGCTTTTTTACCTGGCTGTACCGTATTGCCTTCAACAATGCTCTCTCTCGACGTCGAAGACGCAAAGAGACCTTATCACTCGATCACGCTCGCGAAAGCACGGGGTCCGAACCAGCGTCGCATATCGAAGCGCCTGATCACAATATGGTTAGGAACGAGAACGTCGAGCAACTTCGCAACGCGCTGCTCGAACTTTCCGATGACCATCGTGTCATTCTAACTCTTCGCGAGATGCAGGATTTATCCTACGAAGATATCGCGAGTATTCTCGACATTTCGATCGGAACCGTTCGCTCAAGATTGAGTCGAGCAAGGAATGCACTTAAGACCCAATTGGAGCAATTAGCCGATTGGCGCTGGGACGAAACGAACAGCTTGCCCGAAATAAATTAGATGTCGAAAACATACAACGATACTATTTATTTTGATCGCGCGATTTCCAGATACTTGATAGCTTCCTCAAACCCTGGATCGAGTTCGACCGCCGACTCGAGGTGTTTAATAGCCTTCTGCATCTCGCTTTGTTCGAAGTACAACATCCCCAAAGCAAAGTGTGTGCTAGCGACCTCGAAGCCTTGATCCAATCCCTTTTTTAACAATCGTATTGCCGCTTCCGGTTGATTGTTACCGACGTACGCTTGCGCCAGAAAGTAATTCGTATACGAATTGTTCGGTAACAGCCTATCGGATTCAACCAACGATTCGACGGCAAATGCGTATTCACCTAAATTGAGATGCACGACACCCAGCGTGTAAAAAATCCTGGCATCTTGCGGTTCACGTAGGCTTGCTAATAAGAGATATGCTTTGGCGGCTTCATACAGTCCTTGCTTTGCTAAGAGATCGCCGAATGGATGGTAAGCGCGTTCAAATTCGTTGCTTGTCGCGAATAGCCGATCGAATTCAACGATCGCCTCATCGCTGCGACCGGTGTTCCTAAGGCAATCGGCCAATACGAATTGGCTTTCTGGGTCATCGCGCAGCAACGCTATCGCTTCGCGGGCCCTCGGTTCAGCCTCATCAAATTTCCCAGCCCAGTGAAGGACTTTGGCTAAATTTCGCAGCGCAATTCCATACGATGTCGAATCGATCTCGCCGTGAATCTTTTCCGCTACGCGCTCGACCTGAGAAAAAATCGTCGGATCGCTCAATCGCTTTCCCGCCACCATTTTCGTTTCTTGGAGACTTTGAAGGATCCAGCGAGCCATCTGTTGATGGACCTCGACCGAAGGATGTACGTGATCCATGAAATACTCGTCGCCAAGAATGGAATGCCCATGCTGTTGCAAACAAAGGGCACGGAGCTTGGCTTCGAAATCGACGACCGAAACATTCTGACGTTCTGCGACACGTCGTATGGCTGCGGTTATTCCATCGACCGCGCGTATCGGACAGACGTCTTCATTGAGCGCTCGGCGAAATGATGCCATGGCCTGGCTAAACTGACGCTGCGAAAACTGCAATTTACCAAGCCTATAGTGAAGCTCGGCAGATTCTACGTCGATCAAAATCGCGGCTTGAAGCAGTTCGATGGCTTTATCGGGATTGTCGTCGGTTTCCTCGGTATAGGCTTGTCTTAAGAGCGATTGCACTTGCTGCCGATCGGCGTCACTCAGGTTTTGATCCAGTTCGCTCTTAAAGGGTGAACAATTTTTTTCATTGGAAGCTGGCGTCAGGAAAAGGATCTTGGCTCCGCTTTGTCGTGCGATTTGTACCATTCGATTCAAGTTGAATTCGTAATGGTTTAGGACTTTCGATTTCCAATCAGCGTCGCGATGATAATCGACCGGTCCGATGGTGTGATTTAGAATCTCGTCGACTTCGGCCGGCAGGACATCGACCTTTTTATCTTTTGCCAACACTTTGGGATCCTGTTGTGCTCGGTTGCGAAGCACTCGATCCATCATGCTCCAGATTCTTGTTTTCGATAACGCCGACTCCAATTGCAGCATAATGGGCGATTGGTCAAACATCGCGGCATAGGTGCGGCGTTCGAGGAACTCATTATGAACACTGTAGACGATAAACAGATCCGGTTCGTACTGGGTCATTTCCTCCATGACGTTGGCAACTCGGTAGCTCGCATAGCTAATTCCGCCAAGATTGATGACCTCGTAGTTTTGCGATGGATCCACTAACGGCAAAAGTTCTCTCAGCCAGCGTGAATACGAAGTTGGATCCCAATACGGATGCCCGTACGTCGTCGATCCACCTAAACAGAAGATGCGAAATGTGTTTGGCGGTTTTTTTGAGGGAAAGGACTGATTATTGAACCAGTGCGTTTTATTTTTGGCGACCGACATGATCGCGTGTCCCTGACTATCGACGGACGATTCCACCAGCGGCAACTGATTTGAAAAGCCGACGAAAGGATCATCGAGCTTCGTGACAGGCTCGATGCCCGCAAGCGACAACGCAAACTCGACCAGAGCAAGAATCGCGATCGTCGTAGAGAGACTGAAGGCAATTTTTTTAGCGAGTGATAAGTCTCTCAAAGGATTGGCATTTCGTTGGGGATCACTTCAGCGATTCAAGGAACGCAAGTAGATCGGCTAATTCTTCTGCTGTCATGTCGGCAGCTAAATCGGTTGGCATGAGCGATATTCCTAAAGCGCGTGCTTCTTCGATATCTTCAGAGGCAATCGTATGGAGCTTTCCATCGGCCGATCGCAACGTTGTCGCTTGATCCGATCGCTCGACAAGCAATCCGGTAATCGTCGCTCCTTGGTCCGTTAGGATCGTATGACTTTGGAAAGCCGGTTCAATGCTTCTCGATGGTTCTAAAAGACTTTCCAGTAGTTCTTCTCGCTTTCGCTTCTTAGCGATGCCATCGAGATCGGGGCCTACGGATTGGCCGACTCCCGCAATGCGATGGCAGTTGCGACATAACATTGCCGACGATTCACGGTAGCGATTCGCTCCGGACATGGCGCTACCTTGAAGTGCCAGAATCTGTTGGCGGTCGATTTTCGTACCGAGACGCTGCACTCTTTCGGAAACCGGGATAAATCGTTCTGCCAACCCGCGCACGATCGGATCGTTTGTTCCTTTAAAAGTCTTCAGGTTCTCGTCGTCAAAAGAAGATTGTCCCGAAAGTACCTGGTTAAAACATTCCAAAGCTTTGTCCGTCGATAGCGAAAGGTTCGATAGCGAAAGGTTTTCCGCCGCAACACGATCGACGGTTTCCGAATTTTCGGTGCTCCTATGATCGTTCGTTGGGAGTTCGCGAATCCAATCGTGGACTAACTGTATTCCATGGGCATCATTTTCCCGACTCCATATTTTCGGCATGTGCCCTGCTCCGCAGGTCGCCAAGCGATAGTAAAGAACGGAGCGATACGGATTTCCTGCCGTGATGACACGTGCGTCCTTAATGCCGAACGTACCTTGCGTCGGCAGTTGATCGATGGCATTTATGGCTTCCAAGGTATTTGCGAACGTTAGTTCGAGCGCCACCGTTCCACCTCCGCCGCGACAATGACAGTGCGAGCAATTGATGGAAAGATACGATCGAGCCCGCGATTCTAATTTCGCGTTCTCGTCGGACGGATTCACCATACTTTGGGCTAACCACGCGGATTTAATCGTCCCGGTAACTAAGCCCATTTGTTGTAACTCGTCCAACTGACTTCGCTCTGGAGACGTCAACGATGGGCCAGACAAGTTTGCAAAGTCCCAACCGGCGATGGTTCCGGACGGTGAGTTATGGCAACTAATGCATTCCGAGCGATTGTGAACTCTCCACGTTTTGTTGGTCGACAAGCTGTTTGCCGATTTTATTTCAATGCTGGTTCCTTCCGGACCGATTAACTCGGCATCGGTTTGCTGTTCATTCCAAAGATAGGAGTATGGATTCCAGCTAACGCCGTCAAAATGCAGGACTTGTGTTTCCAAACGTCGAAATGTAGTTCCATTTGCGTTTGATAAGGGAGCGGAAGGCGACTGATTCGGTACCGGAATCGAAACCGTCTTGGCGAATACGGAGTTCTTCGGGTATACCCATTGTCTTTTTTGCTGCGTCATGGTGATCGCGCCACGATCGGGCAATCCCACGACGTAGCTGCTTGTCGCGTCATCCTCGAAGGCCATCGCGTTCAATCGATAAGGCAGAACGCCGGGTGATGGTTCGAGATTCTTCACATCCGTAAACAATCCGGTTTGACTTAGTTTTCGAGGAAAGTCGGTACTTCGATCGGGTGCGGGATTTCGAATCAAGCGATGAATCGATCCACCAAAACTCATCACTAAAATTTCACCTTTGCGATCCTGCGAGAATGTGATGATTGGCAAACTTGTATTCGCGATTTCCGATTGCCATGTAACTTTATCGCCTTCGAATCGCAGTCCCCATACTTTCCCGTTTACATAGTCGCCATAGACATACGTCCCGTCTAATTCCTTGATCGCTTGACCTCGATAGATGAGTCCACCTGTTACGGATAAACCGTCAGTATGCGGATAAGCGAACAAAGGATGTCGAATCGGCGATGGTCCGGGCTCGATATCGCTTCGAATGGTTTGTGGCCCTTCGAAGATACTCCATCCATAGTTTCCGCCGCGTTCAACTCGATGGACCAATTCCCAAAGTTCCCAACCAACGTCGCCGCACATCAAGGTTTGTGTCATCGGATCGATCGAGAACCGCCACGGATTTCGAAATCCGAAAGCCCATATTTCCGGTCTGGCTTTGGGGACTCCAATGAACGGATTATCTGGCGGGATGCTATATCCGAGACCAGCGCTGCGATGATCGACATCGATTCGGCAAATCGTCGCTCGAAGATCACTGAGATCTTGGCTGACGTTGTATTCGTCGGGAGGAAAAGGGCGAGCGCCATCGCCTGCCGAAAAATAGAGGTAGCCCTGTTTATCAAATCGAACCGCGGATCCGTTGTGGCCACCCGAAGCCCACGTGAGCAAGATTTCTTCGCTGGAAGGGTCGATTAACGGCGGATCACTTTCCGTCATTCGAAAACGGCTGAGACGGGTGCCATCGGGTCTCGCGATTGGATTTAACGCATAGACGATAAATATTTCACGGTTCTGTTTGAAATTAGGGTGAATGCCTATCCCGAACGATCGCATAAAGTTTTGCACGATAGGTGACAGATCGAGCGCAACATCGGATTGTTCACAGTCATCGCGATCGAGAAAGGTATGGACCTTACCACCGACCTCGAGCAACAGCATTCTTCCGGTATCTGCCAACGGCATAATTTCGACCGGCTGTTTAAATTCGAGTTTTGGATAGACCCTTTCGACCACGTAAGGTTTCGGGGGATCCGGCGTCCCGCGGATATTCGAATTTGACCAACTCGGGAATTCCGATGCGGAAGAAACTCCGTACAAGGCCGCTACGAACGCGAAAATCGATCCAAATTTAAAGAGCATTGCAACGCGAGTTGACTCCAAATCCATCTATCCACCTGTTACATTGCTATCGTGTGCTACTTTGACGAACTTCGGCAAGGAACGAGCTGAAGCGAAAATCGCCAAGCCCATAGTTCATTTACGATAGCCTATCTGGAACCGACCGTCATGCTCTACAAAGTCAGAATCTATTTTTGTTTTTTACTGAACGGTATTGTCTGCTTACCGGCAGTCGACTCAACCGCAGCTCCACCTAGTCCGGAACAGATCCAAATTCTGGAGAAATGGGTAGCCCAAGAGACAGAGTCGTTGGTCGCAAATTACGTGCACTTGCACACGCATCCTGAAGTTTCATTTGCCGAGAAGGAAACGGCGGCATTCTTAGCAAAACTTTGGACGACAGCCGGTTTCCAAGTCACCGAAGGCGTCGGTGGAACAGGTGTTGTCGCTGTCTTGAAAAATGGTAAAGGGCCAACGGTCATGCTTCGAACCGATTTGGATGCGCTCCCCGTGACAGAAAAAACCGAACTGCCGTACGCATCGACAGTACAAACAAAAACCGAAGACGGAACGCCAACAGGGGTCATGCATGCTTGCGGCCACGATCTTCACATGACGGCAATCACCGGAGCAGCACGCTTTCTTGCCGCTCACCGGCAAATGTGGCAAGGGACACTCATGTTGATCGGTCAGCCTGCCGAAGAACGCGGAAGCGGTGCGCTCGCCATGTTAAAGGACGGGTTGTTCACGCGATTTTCCAAGCCTGACTATGCATTGGCTTTGCATGTCGAATCTGCGACTCCCGCTGGCACGATCGGTGTTCGAAGCGGATACATTTTAGCGAATGTCGATAGTGTCGATATTGAAGTTATCGGTCGCGGCGGGCACGGTGCTTCTCCCGAGAACACGATCGATCCGATCCTTCAAGCTGCCGAACTAGTGATGAGCCTTCAAGCCATCGTGAGCCGAGAGATAAAGCCGACCGAACCGGCCGTGATCACCGTCGGCTCGATTCATGGCGGCACTAAGCACAACATTATCGGCGACCGCTGCCACTTACAGGTTACCGTTCGCAGCTACACTCCCGAAGTTCGCAAGTTGCTTTTGGATGCTATCCAGCGACGCGCCAAAGGAATTGCGGCAACCTACGGGGCACCTGAACCGGAAATCAAAATCTCGGAAGGCACGCCCGCTTTGGAGAATGATCGAGGTCTGACAGAACGGCTCATAAAAACATTCCAACAAACCCTTGGACCTCAGCGAGTTCAAGCAGCCGAACAAGTCATGGGCGGCGAGGACTTTAGCCAATATGGCTTAGCCGGCGTGCCGATATTGATGTACCGATTGGGAGTCATCGCACCGGAACGGCTCGAACGATTCAAGCTAAGCCATCAGCCGCTACCAAGCTTGCATTCGGCCTATTTCTACCCCGACCTAGAACCGTCACTCGAAACAGGTATAGTGAGTATGACCGCAGCCGCCATCGACCTGATGTCGCCATAGTCCTGTCATCTACCTAGAAATCGATCCTAATATGAAAATCCTGTTCTTCGTTTGCGTTGCATTTCCATTGGCTTGCGTTGCTGCCGATGTTCCAACCAAACCTTTGGCATCGAAGGGTGAACAGCTCTTATCGGATTCTTTCGACCGAACCGAGCTTGGCGATTGGAAGTCGTTGATCCCGACGTTCACCATCGAGGACGGGTTGCTGAAAGGCCTTCAAACTCGCGACGATCACGGTGCCGTAGGACGTGTCTATCGCCCGATGAAAGACGTTATCGTCGAATTCAAATTTCGGCTCGATGGTTCGAGCGGATTCAACGCCGTATTCGATGACCAGACTTTCACAGGCTCGCACGCCGGACATATCTGCCGAGTCGCCTTCGCTCCAAAGGTGGTGCGACTGGGCGACGACAAGGAAGGTGTCATGCGAAACGATATCTTTGAAATGCGCAAAGACGATGCGAGAAAACAGGATGCCGATAAGCTCCTTGTCGGGCGAAGTTCATCAACTCCGATCGCCGTCGAGCAAAAAATCTGGTACAAGGTTTCCATTGAAATCGTCGGCGAACAGATGCGGGTTTGTTTGGATGACAAACCGGTGGGTTACTTAAAATCGCCAGGCATCGCTCATGAAACCAAGAGCAGTTTCCATTTCACGGTTTCTGGCAAAGGCGTTCTCTTTGATGACGTTCAGATTTGGAATGCCCGGCAATGATTCGACGAATCGTCCATTCACTTTCTTCTAAATAAATACAGTGCGCCGAAAACTTGATGGTTTGCGTATCCTGGTGACCGGTGCGTCGAGCGGTATTGGTCGCGAGATGACTTTACAACTTGCACAGCGAGGTGCGCACGTCTTAGCGGCAGCTCGCCGAGAAAAACGACTGGATCAAGTCGTCGAAGAGTTCTCGTCAAAGAAAATTGCTCACCGTTCCAACGGATCGATTGAGATACTGGCAGGCGACATCACCGACGCGAATTTCCGAACTCAGTTGGCTTCGTGGTGTGAAGCACATTGGCAAGCGTTGGATGTGTTGGTGAACAACGCAGGGGCTGGTGCGATCGGTGGATTCTCAGCTTCGCATCCTGATCGGTTGCGGCGAGTCATGGAAATCGATTTTTTTGCGCCTGTTGAATTGACGCGATTACTACTGCCACTGCTACGGAAGGGGACGCGACCTGCCATCATGAACATCGGATCGGTTCTAAGCCACCGCGGCGTGCCGATGAAGAGCGAGTACTGTGCAGCGAAATTTGCGCTGCGAGGTTGGTCGGAAGCGATACGCTGCGAACTGGCGAGCGAAAAAATCGAAGTCCTTCAGATCAGCCCTAGCACGACACGCTCCGAATTCTTCGATTCGTTGATCGATACCGATCCGAAGCAAACCAGCCGATCGATGGGGAGCATGTCTCCACAGAAGGTTGCAAGAATTGCAATCGCCGGCCTCGTTCGCTCGCGCCGCGAAATCATTATCTCGCTGGGCGGCAAAGGATTTGTCTGGGCTGGGCGATTCTTTCCAAACGTCGTCGATCGAATACTACGGTTGTAGTTTGACCGTGGCACCTTCTGGCTGGCCATCGGTTGACTTATTGTCGTATTTCGCTTCGGGGATATCGGAATCGAGCGGAGCGATCACGAATTCGATTGCCGATTCTTCCGGCATCTTTCGCAAAAACGAAGAATCTTCTTTGTCGGTCAGCTTCGCTTCGGCGGTTACCATCTCGACGACTTTACGCTCGATGATCTGATTTCGCAGCGCGTCCATCTGACCGGTTTTTTCCAGTCGTGCTCGAACTTTGCGCGGATTGGACGAAGAATTTTCGGCAATCAAATCGACTTCGGCATCATAATCTTCCGATGTCGGCTCGATCTTCAAATCCTCGGCAATTTTTTCGAGAACAAAATGTTCGCGAAGGGCGGCGATCGTCATCTCTCGAGCATTTCGGCGACCCACGTTGAGATAGCTCTTCACATCATCGGCGCTAAAGCCACTTCGTTGCAACTCCAACGCTTGCCGCTGCAACTCGCGATTGGTTTGACGATTGACCATTTCAGACGGCATTTCCCACTGAGCATCCTTGGTCAGGACCGCCGTAACCTGCTTGCGAATTTCTTGCTGTTGGTAATACGTCTGTTGCTTATCAAGTTCGCTGCGGACGAATTCGCGCAGTTCAGGAACATCGTCGAAGCCGAGTTCTTCGAGCACGGCCGCGCGCAGGTCATCGACGCTCAAGCGACGAATCTCGATAACTTCAATTCCGGCGTCGACTTCTTTGCCGCGGAATTCTTCATTGAACGTCGAATTGGAAATCTTGACCTTAGTAGATCGCGTTTCACCTTCGCGAACTCCGACCATCAGTTTGTCAAAATCTTCGATAACCGCATCGGCCAGGCTGAGTTTGTTTCGGAGAACGATCTTCTCTTCTTCGATGACGCTGAGCAGTTTGCCTTCATAGGTAAAGTCGATATTCAAAAGAAGTGTATCGCCAGCCTTCGCTTCACCATCGACAGGTTCACCTTCAGAAAATCGGGTGAGTGTTTTCGAGAGCTGTTCGTCGACGTCTTTATCGGTAATGACATGGACAGGCCGAGTCAGACTGAGGCCTTTCCAATTCGGCGTATCGAATTCGGGGCGGACTTCGATCTTGAATTCGAAAGTAAAGTCGCCATCCTTAGGAATCTGAACGGCACCGTAATCCATATCCGGTTCGCTGATCGCTGAAAAATCGCCCCCTTCGGTGACTTGTTGGAGCGAGTCCATTACCAAGGAACTTTTGACTTGTTCCGTGATTTGCTCGCGAAACCGGCTTTCGAGCAGCTTTCGAGGCGCCTTGCCGACGCGAAAACCGGGCATCTCGGCCTTGGGACCAAGTTCGTCAAAGGCTTTTTTGAAGTACCGGTCGACGTCTTTTCGCGGAACGACGACGACCACGTGACGTTCGCACGCTCCGGGCTTATTGACTTTGACTTGCAAATCCAAGCGTTCTACCGCAGATTCCGTAACGGTCGACATGCTATTCTGTCCGTGTATTTGGGTACAAAAAGGTTGAAAAACCGGGTTATTGAAACGAAAAAAGGCAGCTAGCGTTATGTGATGAAGAGCGGGTGAACGGATTCGAACCGTCGACAACAACGTTGGCAACGTTGTGCTCTACCAACTGAGCTACACCCGCAATAGGGATCACACGGCAGCATGCCCGTTTCCATCCAATTGAACCTCTAAGTGACTAGAGACCCATCCGGTAGAACGTCAGATTATAGGTAACGCCCTTTTCAACGCAAGAGCTTCGCTTACTTTCGGTGAACTTTCGCAACGAACGGCCTGTCACAAGGCTCGGTAAAATCAACTAAGAAACTGAGTTAGCCATGAACGCTCGACAACTGGAAAAGCTCGGAATACCGCTTTATTGCGTCAACGATGCGATCGCCGCCATCCAAAAAGTGGTTCAAAGCGAGCATCCTCGGAATCGAGAAATCAAGCAATCGATAAAACGTGTCGTCGCCGCACCGCAAGAATTTCTTACCGACGAAGTCTGGGGGACCCTTGCCTGCAGTTTGATCGAAGATCGAACTTTACCAGCTCGCGAGCCAGTAGCCTATCCGACCTGGGGGACTGATATCGACCCGGCGGCTCACGGGCAAATGCGTCAAGCTTGCTCTTTGCCGATGGCCGTTGCGGCAGCCCTCATGCCAGACGCTCACGTCGGCTACGGTCTGCCGATCGGCGGTGTTCTAGCCACCGAAGGCTCGGTGATTCCGTATGCAGTCGGAGTCGACATCGCGTGTCGAATGAAACTCTCGGTATTCGACATCGATCCAAAGTTGCTCGATAAAAGCCCGTCGCGTTTTGAAGACGTACTCGGTCGAGCTACGCGATTCGGGATCGGTTCAACGCACGAAACGCCACAAGATCATCCGGTTATGGACCAAGATTGGAACGTGACCAGGACGACTCGCGAAAAAAAGGATGTCGCTCGAAAACAACTGGGCACTAGCGGATCGGGGAATCATTTCGTCGAGTTTGGAACGCTGGAAATCGCAGATCGCGACGAGGCCCTTGGGCTGGACGCTGGAACGTACACTGCCGTGCTAAGCCATAGTGGAAGCCGAGGCACAGGAGCCAGCGTATGTTCGGTCTATAGCGGCATTGCCCGAGCTCGATTGCCTCGCAAATATACCGACGCGTTCGGATACCTTGCTTGGCTCGAACTTGAAAGTGAAGCGGGTCAGGAATATTGGGCGGCAATGAGTTTAATGGGAGACTATGCCGCCGCCAATCACGATGTCATCCATCGATTGGTTAGCAAGTTTCTGGGCGCTCGCATCATCGCTGGCGTCGAGAATCATCACAATTTCGCCTGGAAAGAAATTCACCAAGGACGCGAATTGATCGTTCATCGCAAGGGCGCGACGCCTGCTGGCCAAGGTCAAATGGGGATCATTCCTGGTTCGATGGCGACGCCTGGGTTTGTCGTGCGCGGTCGCGGAAATCCGCAAAGCCTCAACTCGGCATCGCATGGAGCTGGTCGATGCATGAGTCGAACAGCTGGACGAAACAAATTTCGATGGAAAGCTGTCCGAAACGATTTGTTGGAAAAGGGAATTCGCGTCCTTTCAGCCGGTGCCGACGAAGCGCCTGGCGTCTACAAGGACATCCACCAAGTCATGGCAGCTCAGACAGACTTGGTGGACGTCATCGCCCAATTCAATCCGAAAATCGTCAAAATGTGCGACGATAATAGTCGAGCTGAGGACTAGTCCTCAAACAAGCGAAGGCTGTTGGTGTTTTGACTGGTAAACAAAGCTCTTGTATTTTTCGATCGAGTTGAGGATAGTTTTGAGTTGCATCTGGAGTTCGTTGTTTCGGCAATTGATGTCTTGAGAAACAACAGTTTACGAAACGCGACTCCACGATGCACTTTATTCTTTGCCAGATGCTTGCTTCCATCGATTGACTACCGTACGTTGAACGAACTTGAGCGGAGGATAGGGCAATGCAGAGGTGCAGCCCGAGCGCCGACTCAAGTGCCGAAATCGGAAGCTTGGGTGCTCAGCGATGAGCACTCACTTCCTTTCCGATTTTGGCCCATATGCGGTAAACCTAATCGCAGAGCCGCCTACCAACCTCGCTACTTCTTAAACATTTCACCCACAGATTTACCTGAGGACCCCTCTTGGCTCTTCCGCAAAATCTGTGGGTCAAAATTGACTATTTATCGTTACGAATAGAAAACCGAAGTTTCAACGGACACCCGTTTCGCATTGGATTTTT
>JAWXCK010000191.1:0-35886 GCA_034408855.1 Pirellulaceae bacterium | reverse complement strand
GTTTTTGCAATCACTCAGTCCAGTGTTTTCCTTGTATTTCACTGCTAAAATCGATTGCGGATCGCGAAAACCACCCACAGTTTCTGCGGAAGAGCCGTGTTTACTTGGATCGCGTCGGCCTCCGTAGTACTAGCGGACTTCGCTGTCGTCATTGGCAATGGCAACGGGGTCGCATCGACAAGTTACTTTGGCTACCAAGGGCAGACCAACGTCACGATCCCGGTTTTTGGGTACTCTCCATCGGGAAACAATGGCCTTGACGCGTTCAGCTTATCTTTAGATTTCGGATCCAATCAGGGTGCTCCAGGTTACGGTTTACCGACCGGCTTTAGTGCGGGCACATTCGGAATCGCAGGCGGAGGCACACCGCTGAACGGAGCCCAATCATTAAATACCACATCGGCACCATTCGTAAACGGGTTTTATCCCGGGCAAGTCAGCTATGACTTTATTGCGAACGGGAGTCATTCGACAACGTTTCCACTGAGTACCGACTCGATGAATCCGACAAAGCTCTTTGACCTAGTATTCGACATTGGTGGAAGTGCTGTGCCTGGTTTTTACGCTATCAACTTAATTCTCGACACTACGATTGTTGACCCTGTGAATGGTGACGTACCTAATCAGACAGTCATTGCTCCAGCAAGTCTCGGGACTCTAAGTGCTTTCAACGGTTCGATCCAAGTGTTGACGGCGGTTCCTGAGCCGACATCGTTGGCTGGACTTCTTTCAGTTGGAATGGCTGGCGTCTTCTATCGCAAGCGCCGAGCGCCTATCAGGTAATCGTTTGGGCGAATCCAGGCAATATCGATGCCGGCTATCGACACGGTATTCACTTCGTCGTCGATACGCATCGGAAAATAGTTGCCTTGGTGCCGTATAGGGAAGACTAATCCGATTCTATTTATGCGGTGGAGAAACGTTTGTGGCACGACGCTCCGCCGTCGTGATTTGCGATGTAGTTATAAAAACTTCGGAAGAGTTGCTTAAAGCTATCTGGAAAGCCTTCGTTGTGACCACCTGGATAATTGGTGATCTTGCTGGCGGATTCGCTCATAAGCGACGGGTCGCGAATTAGCGATTCATTCGCACGGTCGCGATGTCCGATCCAAAGTTCATTGGGGGTCTCGCTGTTCCATGCGAACGCTTGATACGAGCCAGCTATCTCGAATCGAAGGCAATTTTTTCGGCCGGCGGTCGTTTGAGAGACCCATAAGCAGCCGTTGGCACCATTTTCAAAACGTAACATGACAGTACCGCAATCGTCTGTGTCGATATTTACTGAAGCCGTGGTCGGTGGGCGATCCTGCTTTCCTGTGAATGTTTTGATACTGCCACCTGGTCGGAGGCGAGTCGTATGAACCGTTCGAAGATCGGCGCAAACTGCAACGATACGCTGACCGGAAATGAACTGAATGAGATCGAGCCAATGCGTTCCAATATCGGCAACCGCTCTCAGCTCTCCGCCTTCTTCAGCTAGGACTCGCCAATTGAAATCGGTGTCCAGCAGCAACCAATCCTGGACATACGAACCGGTTACGTGAAGCAGGTTCCCCAAGCTCCCGTTTCGAACCCGATCGGCAGCTTCGTGGCATAGTGGATAGAAACGGATGAGATCTCATCTAACGCTGCGTAACCACGAGGAAGGTCGAGGCATGTGGCAGCTTCTACCGATTTTCCTGGCGACGAGCCGAGGATGCCAGCGACATGCACTCCGGCGCGTCGTAAACCTTCGACGTGAACTGGTCCGATAAATCCTGTACCGACAACGGCTGCGGTAATTCGTCGTTCCATTGATTTCTCTCTGGTTGTGTGGAACTATTTTTTAAAGTGGGCTTTCGCCGGGAGTTCGAGGCGTTGCCCGGAACTAGTAAGCTGAGTAGCCGCCTGAAGGCGGAACTACGAACGGTGGCGTATCGAACTTGACCGCGGTTGGCATTGTATACTTTGAGTATCGAAAATGAGAGGTAAGCGAAGTGGACGAACAATTGCGGCTGGCTTATTTGCGGACTACGTATTGGGCAGAAACGCCGTTGGGGGAAATACGGCTGCGGATCGGAGTGGCAAACCCACGACTTACGGAATTGCTCATCGAGTTTTCGGTCGAAGAGTGGGCATTCATCACCGCTTGCAATCCCTCGTCGAAATCCGTTTCAGATGACGAGAACGAGCGATTGCAACAAGCGTTGAAAGCAGTATTGCGGATCGATGGCTTTACGGTATTTAATGGAGCTGGAACCGGGGACGACGGTCAGTGGCCGCCTGAACCTAGTTTCCTGGTCTTAGGCATTTCAACAGCAAAAGCCATCGCACTCGGTCGCGTTTATGGCCAAAACGCCATTGTTGCCGGCATCATCGGCGCAGTACCCTACCTTATCGAGTGCATCGAGTCCTAGATCATGGCTTTGGCTTGATGAAGAGGACTTCCGCGCGTTCAATCCACCCTTTTCGCAAGTCGACGCGGAACCAACCGTCGCTGTTTTTAGGCTGGAAGCGGACTGGGGAACGCGGCCCGTATTCGGCCAAGTCGTACTGTGCCCACGTCTTGCCCATGTCCGGCGACACTGCAACGCCCGTGGCATACGCTGACGCCGGAGCGCAGTGTCCTGCGAGGATCACGCCGTCTTCGATAATCATGTTGGCAATTTCATAGATCGGATTGAATAACAAAGTATGCTTGGTTGGATCAGTGAGTTCAGCGGGACTGCATCGAAAGATGCCGCGGTCGTGCAATTCATCGGCCGCCTTGGGACCGTTGGCGTCAGCGGCCCAATAGAGTTGACCATCGACGAAGTTGATCCCGCCCGATTTATATCGAGAATTCGAATTGACGGAGACTAATATTTTCCAATCCCATTTATCGCTCGGCGCATCATATACCCCTCGCATCCAGTGGCATTCGTTTCCGTGCCCCCGATTGATGTCGCCGGTACAAGCATAGAAAGCTCGTTCGGATGGATTGTAAACAACGGCATGAATATGCCGACAAATGACGGAGTTTTTCGGGTCGCCGAGGAACGATCCTGGCTCGGTCCCCTTCTCTTGAAAATGCGGGTTTCTTCCGAATGAGTACGCGATTTTGACGGTCTGGCCACCGTCGGTCGAATAGTAGATATTCACGGGAACAGGCCCGCCGAGCACATTGCAATAATTTCCCCAGACGAGCATTTCTGAACCGTCGATATCCCAAGTATGAATTCCGTCGAGTGAATGAAAATACCAACCTGGTTGATCCGGCTTCTGTGGCGTGTGCGGCAAGTAGTCACTCCCATCTCGGTTTTTCACCGTGATCTGCCTGTGCGTCTTGAGTTTGTCAGTACTCAGAAAAAGTTTCTCACGAGTCGCAAAGAGAATATTCCCGTTCTTCAAAAGACAACTAAAAGTAATATTCTCGGCCTCGGGGAAGGCAGCATTATGTTCCCATGTTTGAGCATTGTCTTCCGAAAGAAAAATCTTTCCGTCGCCGAATCCGAAGGCTTTATTGTCACGCTGTGAATCGATATAGGGTCCCTCCGGTGCGAGACGACACCAAAAGTGTTCGGTTTCTCGAATCGGAGCAGCGCTTAACCTTGAGATGTTTGAGCCCAGCAGGCCACTGACCGTGGTTGCTGCAGCAGCGTTTCCTAAAAAACGACGTCGATCGAAATGTTGCAGTGATTTCATCTGTTTAAAACTTTCTGAGTGCATCGACTAAGCATAAAAAAGGGAACATATCGAGATTGCCATCCGGCCGAATATTGCACGCGATTGATTACTGTTTACCAAATAGTTTTCCCGGCAACTCATTGCAGGCTTGAAGTGCGAGGATGTCGAAAGCGCTGCCGACATTCGAGATCAGATTGCGAGCTTCGTTGACAGGCGAACGCGTAAACCACTTGCCACTTTCGCGTTGATTGGCATGCAGCCACGCGATACCGCGTCGCAGTCGAGGATCATCTGCAGGGATGCCGAGCTCCCTTGCGACAACGATGACAAAGCCGGTGCCGTATCCGTCGCTGGTTTTCGTGTCGAGAGGCTGGCCGTCCTTACGGGCAAGTCCTTTCCAGTCGGTGAGGAAGCCTGAAGTCGACCATCCTCCGTCGTCAAGCTGCAAGGCTAGCAGTTCATCGAGTGCTTCCTTGCGTTGCGCTTCGGTCGCGATACCTTCGACTCGAATTGAACACCAAGCTAGCATCGCGCGATGATGCAGCGATTTGGGTGGGTTGTTCTTGAAATATTCTCGAAGTTTGTCAAGTCCGGCTCGAGCTTGGGGCGTTTCTGCATAACCATCGGGAGCGATGCCGACGGTGAGTGCCGCTACGGTAACGCCATAGTGATCGTCGATCTCCATCGGTGCATAGTCACAGTGCGGCCATTTCCAACCGCCGTCCTCTCGCTGGACGGTCCACATCATATCGAGAACCTCGCGAGCGACGTCGCTAAGTTTGCCAGTGGTTTGCAGATCGTTAAGTGTAAGACCCGTCCCGACAACGATTGGCCAAAAGCCTTGGTTTTCGGTCGGCCCTTTCTTCTGCCATCGTACCTTTCGATAGTCTTCATAAAAGCGGCGGACGTCACCCGAGTCGGACTGAATCGCACTGAGCGCGGGTCTCGCCGCTAAATAGAACATGTTGGTATGACACGTCGCGCACTTCTTGGTTTTTTGCCAGTTCAGTGCAGCCCGATCTAGATACTCGGCTCCCTTCTTCGCCGAGTACTCAGCCGCTATCGGTTCGTTTGCATGTATCTCAGGGAGACCTTCTTCGACATCGTCGAGCGTTATCGGTTGCTGCGATAAGGCGAATGAACGGGCGAATACAAACAGTAAAAACAGCGCACGGAAAGACATCGTCATTGACGGGCTCGCAAGCAGCGGTGTAGGCAGGAGGTAATGGATTTCAAATGACGCAATTAGATCGCGCCAGCGAATTCTTGCGTTAGCATTGTAACCACATTGCAAATCAGAAGTCAAAATTTCTGGCAAACTGACTTTGAATCATGGTCTGTGAACGGCACGGCGCTAGCCGCCGGTGGATTGATCGTAGTTTCGATACACGGGCGGCTAGCCCGGAAAATTCATCAGCCGTAGTGCGTTAGCACCGGTTTCCTAGAACGTCATGCGAACCGGGTGCTAACGCACTCCGGCTCATAAAAAAACCAGACGCTAACGCGTACCGGCTGATTTTGTTGTCAGATTGTCGATCGAACAGCGTCGCGATGCCATAGGTATCCGAATATTGGGATCAGTAAAAGCGTCGCGTATTGATAAGCAGTTAGCCCAAACCAGAATGTCGGTTCAGGCCGGATTAATTCGGACGCAAATCGATAGATGAGATAAACGATCAAGTAGAACTTTAGCAATTGCCCTGGCCAGATTCCACGTCGTTGAATGACGATCAAGATGCCAACCATCAGCAAATGAAACGCGAACTCGTAGAGTTGTGTCGGATGCCGAGGAACAGGCGGTGGACCGGCTTGATCGAAGACGATTCCCCATGGCAACTCTGTCGGCTTGCCATAGCAACAACCACCGATAAAACACCCAAGTCGCCCGATGGCAACACCCAACGCAACGGGTACGGCAAACGTGTCACCGGTCTTGATCGTAATGCCAAGGCCCCACTTAGTGTACTCGACACCAAAATATCCGCCGACAATTCCGAACAAAATCGTTTTGCCATGCGAGAACCAGACGAGGCCTGACCGAAGTCCTTCCCAGTCCGAAAGAGCGAATGGTAGCTTGGCACCGATCATCGCACCGATGAATGCACCCAAGCCGATGCCGAGCTTTTCCGACCAATGCAAATCGAGTTTCTTCTGATTGCGACGCAGTAGCCATGCACAACTGACAATCGATGACAGCATGACGATCGTGTAAAGCCAATTCAATGGACTAATGCTCCGAAATTCGAACCTGCGATTACGATTTATCGAGCGTCGGCAATGGAACATGCCCTTCGCGATACAAGACGTTATAAGCACAGAATGGGATCACGTGACCACTAGGCAGCACATGGTGCGTGCAGCATTTCATGACTCGACGAACATCGAAATTGTAAGCATCTAAAAACGAGGTAATCGTGATGCGAAAAACGTCTTCCGCTCCCAGCGTTTGCGACAATGCTTTGGCAAAAAATTCGCTGGCAACCGGGTCATCCAATACCTGGAGCGCCATCGTTGGCAATTCCGATTTCGATGCGGAGCGAGGCGTCAAGTTCGATTCGGGTTCGCTACAACTTCCGCCCGAGCAGCAGCCACGACGTCCCAAGTATTCTTCAATTATGGCGCGAACACCAGGACGATTGAAGGAGATACCGTTGGCAATCAGATCGTAGTGTCGCCGAGCATCGAAGAATCTTGTCAGCGGGACCGTCTGATTCGAACTTCGATAGGCGTAGGCTAACGAATGGCAATTGGGATGAGCGCATGGAAGTGGCATGAAATCGGATTCCTGAAAAACCGTCTCGCGAGCGAGTGCCTGGATCACATCTGGAAACGTAATCCGCCGCTCCAGTTCATCAGGCAACACATGTCGGCCAGAGTAGGTCGCCGGTTGGAAACTTATTCCGGTAACGTGACGTCTTGCCAAGCCGAATTCGACCAACGGGCCAATCTGATCTTCGTTGACGCCGCCTTGGAGCGTGCAAACGAGCGTCGTGTGGATGTTGGCTTCGGCTAAAGCATCGAGAGCTCGCAATTTAGTGGCTAGCAACTTTTGACCGCGCAGCGATTCGAAAACGTCGTCATTCAAACCATCCATCTGAAAATAGACTTCGACGCGATCGCGGTAGTTCGACAACCATTGGACCAGGTCCGGTTCATGAGCAAATCGAAGCCCGTTGCTGTTGATCATGACATAATCGATAGGTTGTTCGAGCGCATAAGCCATCACGCGCCGAAATTCGGGATGAATCGTAGGTTCGCCACCGGAAAGCTGCAAAATTTCTGGCCGACCTTCGACTTCGACCAACCGATCGATGGCACGACAGCAATCCTCGAAGCTCAAATGTTTTCCACCTGGCCCGCTGGATGCATAGCACATTGGACATTTGAGATTGCACGACGACGTGAGTTCGACAAGCCCAATGCACGTATGTTGTTCGTGCTCACTGCACAGTCCACAATCGAGCGGGCAGCCTTTATCAGGAGCCGTTCCAAACTGAAGCGGTTTTTTGGCTGGGACCGAAAACTGCATTTGGTCGAATTGAGCGACGTCACTGCAGATATAGTCTTCACGAACACCATGTGTCGGGCACGTTTTTCGAAAGTAGACGCGTTGACCGCGAGCGATAATCTTCGCCGGTACCACGGTCAAACACGTCGGGCAAAGGCTTTGAGTTGTTCCTAAAAAGGTATAGTCGCGGAGCGGTAATCGGCTGGTAATATTGTTGTTTATTGGAAGATTCATGGCCGCCTCCTTGACGGCGAGAATAGCCAAAGGACGATTCCTGTGGCGATGATAAAGCCCGCGACGCTCACGGCAAAAGCAAGCGTAATTATTATGTCTCCCTTAATGAGAGGCTTTGATCCCATAACACCGTTGGCGAAGAGAACACCCCAGCAAGTTACGAACAATCCGATACATCCGGCGATTACGGATGCGATCACGACTCCCATAGAGGCAATAAATGAAAGCACTCGGTCGGACGTCGAAAGTTCCATTCCTAATCGTGCTTTCCGAACAGACGAACTCGCCGCACGAATATAAGCTGGTATAGCTAGAATGGCTAGCGCGATCCCCAAGCCAATGTTGATGATCGACGCGATGGCCAGGAAAACGACTAATGCAACAGCTAAAGGAACCGAGAGACTCGGCGAAAGTCTGGGCCGCGAATCAAAGTTTGGCTGCGGAGCGTACGGATTCTGCTGTGCATCGGACTCTTCGTCTGGTTCGTTCATCGAAGCTACCCTCTTGGATTAGAGAACTAGACATCAAGGTTCCTAACATCGAGAGCGTGCTTCTCGATGAATTCTCGACGCGGTTCGACTTTATCACCCATTAAGACTCGGAACATTTCGTCGGCGGCGGCAGCGTCGGTCAATGTTACTTTGATCATACTACGAATCGACGGATCGAGTGTCGTTTCACGAAGTTCTTCGGCGTTCATTTCGCCGAGTCCTTTAAATCGCGTAATCTGCAAACCTTTTTCGCCAGCCGCTCGAATTGCGGGCAACAGTCCTCGAAGGTCATCAAGTCCCAACTCGGCTTCTTCACGGAGCAGCTTGTATCGCGCATCGGTTCGGCCCGTTCGGTCTTTGGGAATGAGATCTTCGATGGTAAAACCGAAGCCAGCAAGCTCTTTGAGACCGGCGTTGATGGTTCGAACTTCGTAGAGTTCGATGACATGCGGGGCGTGTGCTTCTTTTATTTCATCCTCTGTTGAATCAGCATCGGCAGAGTCACTCGGTCGAGTATCGGTCGATTCGTCGTCGCTTGTTTCGTCCAAGGATAGCTTTCGTGTGTTGACGAATTCGTCCATTTTATCGCGAGAGATAAACCAATGGTCTTCATTTCCTAAATCGAGATGAAAAACAGGCATTCTGCCGGTTTCAGGTTCCATCCGTTCAGAATGAACTCGCAACGAAATACCGCGTCGTTCGAGGGTCAGCATCGCTTCTTCCATCCCCGCGAGCGTTTGGCAAAGTTTGCGCATTTCGGCACCTTCGATGGTGCGACCGTCTTCGCCGACAAAGCGGCTGTCAGAAAGTCCCTTCTCCATCAACTGGCTCTTCATGAGTTCTTCCGTTTGGACGTAGTATTTTTCTTTCTTGCCGCGAACGACTCGAAAAAGCGGTGGCTGGGCGACGTAGACATGCCCGCCAGCAACCAACTGGTACATCTGTCGGTAGAAGAAACACAAAAGAAGCGTTCGAATATGAGAACCATCGACGTCGGCATCGGTCATGATGATAATGCGGTTATAGCGACGTTTTCCGATATCTTGATCGGCACCGATACCACTCCCGATGGCTTGAATCATGCTCATCACTTCTTCGTTCGCCAAGACCTTGTCGTCGCGACTCTTATAAGCGTTGATAATTTTTCCTCGGAGAGGAAGGATGGCTTGCGTTTGTCGGAAGCGACCGCCTTCAGCGGATCCACCTGCCGAATCACCTTCGACTAGATAGAGTTCGCATTCTTCCATTTTGTTGCTGCTGCAATCGCGTAGTTTTCCTGGCAGCCCACCGCCGCCGAGAACGTCCTTGCGTTTTCGAAGAGCATCTTTGGCTTTACGAGCCGCTTCGCGTGCTTCGGCGGCCAACAGTCCTTTGCGGACGATCAACTTAGCTGTCTTAGGGTTCTCTTCGAGAAATTTATTGAGTCCTTCACCGACCGCCGTGTTCATCAACCCTTCGATTTCACCGTTCCCTAGTTTTGTCTTTGTTTGCCCTTCGAATTGAGGATTGGGAACCTTCATGGCGATAACGGCAGTTAAGCCTTCGCGAAAGTCTTCGCCCAACGGAGTGAGATCTTTGAATAGGTTTTCTTTCTTCCCATAATTATTCAAAGTTCGAGTCAAGGCGGCTCGAAAGCCGGAAACGTGCGTGCCACCTTCGATCGTATGGATATTGTTGACATACGACTGAAGGTTTTCGGTGTACTCTTCGGAATACTGTAGAGCGACTTCGAAGGAGATGCCGTCCTTCGATCCTTTGATCGAGATGACATCTTTATGGACCACGTCGCTTGCGCGATTCAAATGCTCGACAAACTCGACAATACCGCGTTCGTAAAAAAAGTCGTCTGCTTGATTTGTTCGGTGGTCACGGCATTTAATTCGAACACCGCTGTTGAGAAACGCTAAATCTTGTAAGCGTTTCACCAACGTGTCGTACGAGTACTTGGTATTTTGGAAAATCTGGCCGTCAGGTTTGAACGTCGTTTTTGTGCCGCGACGATTCGTCGTGCCAGCTTCGCGGACCGGGCCTGTTGGAACACCATGCTCATACGATTGCGTCCAGACTTTTCCTTCTCGATGGACTTCGACTTCGCACCATTGGGAAAGAAAGTTGACGACGGTAACGCCGACGCCGTGAAGTCCGCCAGAGGCTTGGTAGGCTTTTTTCTCAAATTTCCCACCGAACTTCAGCACCGTCATGACGCCTTCCAACGTGCTAACATCTCGCTGAAGCAATTCGGACAGTTGAGCGTGACGAGCTGTCGGGATGCCTCGGCCATCGTCTTCGACAGTAACCGATCCGTCGGAATTGATGCTCACCGAAACACCTTTGGCGTAATCGGCCATCGCTTCGTCGATCGAGTTATCGACGACTTCATAAACCAGATGGTGTAACCCTTTGAGCGTCGTGTCGCCGATGTACATCGAAGGACGCTCGCGAACGTGTTCGAGATCGCTCAGATGCTTCAAATCTTCTGCCGTATAGTCGGCTCGCTCCAAAACCGGAATATCCGAGTCGGCGTTTTCGGTGGACGGAGTCTCAGACGATTGCTCGCTCATACGTTACCTTCAAAACTGGCCTTCATCGTGTCGGCCGAAAGTCGAAAAATTAGCTGGCGGGAGGGTTTCCTGGCAGCGACTAGATAAGGCCAAATTGTAGCATTTTTTGAGCTTCAACGCGACTGGGGTACGATGCTTGAAATACGAGTGAAATGCCGCATTTTTAGAGGCCGCAATTGGTCATTAAGCCATTAACGATCAACGCGTAGAACGTAGCGCAATGAAAGCTTGCCTTCGGCGTCGTTGAGCAGGGCTTCACCTTCGAGGTCGCTCGCATTATGGGTATTAGTCTTCCTTGGCTTTTTTCGATTTCTTATTCGTACCGGGGATTGGTCGACCAGTTGCTTTTGCCCAGTGTTCGTAAGCAGATTTTAATTCTGCGACCCTTTCTGGCATCTCGTCGGCTCGATTGTGCAGTTCTGTCCGGTCGGCCTCGACGTCGTATAGTTCCCAACTTGGCAGCTTAACAACGGTATCCCAGACTAGCTTCCATGGGCCGTGTCGAACTGCCGTATTGCCGGACCATTCCCAGCAAAGCTCTAGAGGAGGAGTTCGCGTTTCACCGCGAAAGATAGGTGCTAGGCTTGTTCCTTCCATTGGAAGAGTCTGCACGCCATTGATTTCGCTGATCGCCTTTCCGCCGGCGCATTCAAGGCAAGTCGGCAACACATCGATGATGTGCCCCATTTGGCCGGTCATCGTATTAGGCTTGATGGTACTCGGCCAGCGAACGATCAACGGCGTACTGATGCCTCCTTCGTTAACCGAACTCTTGTAGCGGCGAAACGGCGTATTTTGAGCCCATCCCCATGCTGGCCCGACGGCCGTATAAGTACTGACGATTCCTGGCTCTTGCGTATCGTCGCGACCGCCGGGCTCTTCGGTACAGCCACCATTATCCGAGAGGAACATGACGATCGTGTTGTTAGCGATTCCAAGATCATCGAGCGTTTTGAGCAGCTTGCCGATGTTCTGATCCATTCGATCGATCATGGCTGCATACGTTGCCATGCGAAGGTCTTCCCAATCTTGATTCGCGCCCGACCAGTCATACGATTTCGAATCGGTGGGTGAAAGCTTCCATCGCGGGTCGAGCAATCCCATAGCGAGCTGACGAGCATGACGATCTTTTCGAAGCTGCTCCCAGCCACCTTTGTATTTGCCGCGATACTTCGCAATGTCCTCGGGCCAAGCATGCAGTGGATAGTGTGGTGCATTAAAAGCGAGATGAATAAAAAACGGACTATCGGTTTTCGCGAAACGCTGAACCGTCTCGATCGCATGCGCTGCAAAATAATCGGTCGTATAAAAATCCGCAGGGAATTCGGTAATCAACTGATCGTTGTGGCCGAAAGTGCGAACTTTGCTCCCTTTGTATAGTGGGTCGGCTTGTGCTGGATTGAAAAAATTAACGGCACCATCCATCAACCCATAGTATTCGTCGAACCCTCGATCGATCGGACGTTGCGGATTCTTACTGCCTAAATGCCATTTGCCGCTCATCCCAGTTTGATATCCGATCGCTCGCATCGTCTCGGCGATTGTCGGAATGTTGCGAGGAATCGAATTCCCGCCGTCGCGAGGGTACATCCCAGAGAGAAGCGACGCTCGCGTCGTGGTGCATTTGGCATTGTTATAGAACTGCGTAAATCGCAACCCTTCGTCGGACAATCGCTGGAGGTTAGGCGTGTGGATCTCGCCGCCATAGGGGCTGATGTCCGAATAACCCATGTCGTCGGCCATGATCAAAATCATATTGGGACGCACGGTATCCGCAGCGATAACGGGGCGGCTTATCAAGACGGAAAATAGAAAGTACAAAGCGATCGGGAACAAACATCGTACGGATTTCATGATATTCGCGTCTATTGAGGTAGGAAACGATGGCAAGAAGAATTCAAGGTCGAGCATGATTCTACTCTGTCGATCCTTAAAAGACTACGTATGAGTGGCGTAAGCTTCCAGCTTGCGATCCTCAATTTTAAGCCGATCAGCCGGTACGCGTTAGTGTCCGACTTCCGTTTCGATGCGAAGAAACCGGACGCTAACGCGTACCGGCTGATTGAGTAATCTTGTCCTATTTTGTCTTTACGAGAACAAAAGCAAGTGCAACAGCATTTCGTACATCGCGACTTCGTATAATGAATCTTTGCGTCGCATTAGAAGCTTGGTTGAACTACGTCCAATGCAGTAACAGTCAGAGGAGTGTCCGAAGATGTCGCGAGCTTTGCATTCCGATGGTGGAGTCGTTGGCGAATGGTGGCGCACCGATGCTACCACCGGCCGGATCATTTGCGATCTTTGCCCGCGAGAATGCCATTTAAAGGATGGTGATCGCGGATTCTGCTTCGTTCGTGAGAATCGAGGCGGCGAGATGATTCTGTCGACGTATGGACGCAGCACCGGCTTTTGTATCGATCCGATCGAGAAGAAACCGCTCAATCATTTTTATCCAGGCACAAGTGTCCTTTCATTCGGCACGGCGGGGTGCAATCTTGGCTGTAAATTCTGTCAAAACTGGGAAATTAGTAAATCGCGCGAAGTCGAGCGACTCAGCCAACTCGCTACGCCCGAAGCGATCGCGCTGGCCGCTCGCGAGCTGGGTTGCCGAAGCGTCGCCTTTACCTATAACGATCCAGTGATTTGGGCCGAGTATGCGATCGATACCGCGATTGCTTGTCGTGAAAATGGAATCAAAAGCGTCGCAGTAACGGCAGGCTACATTCACCCATCGGCTCGAAAGACTTTTTATGAATCGATGGATGCGGCCAACGTCGATCTCAAAGGATTCACGGAAGAATTCTATTGGAAGACCACCAACTCGCATCTCGCTCCAGTTCTCGACACGCTCAAATATCTCAAGCATGAAACGAACGTTTGGTTCGAGATCACCAATTTGATGATTCCGCAGACGAACGATAATCAAGACGATGTGAAGCGAATGGCGGATTGGATCATCGAGTATCTTGGCCCCGACGTTCCGATTCATTTCACAGCCTTCCATCCAGATTTTCGTATGCGAGAGCTTCCCAACACGCCGATCGAAACTTTGATCGGTGCCTATGAAATCGCCAAGAAAGCCGGCATTCACTATGTCTATGTCGGAAACGTTCACGACGCCAAGAGGCAAAGCACTTATTGCCCATCGTGCGATCATCCAGTCATCGAACGCGATTGGTATGTGCTCGGTGAATTCGCTATCGACGACGGATGTTGTCAGCATTGTCGTGGTAGAATAGCGGGCTGTTTCGATCAAACGCCAGGCAATTGGGGAAATCGCCGTCAGCCAGTCGATCTGACTCGTTGGTCTCGAACCTCATCATTGCCTGTCCTGAAGAAGGAGCCGACCATCATGAATGCTATCACGTCACCGCCCATCGATTCGATTTTGGATGCGGATTCATTAACCGAAGTTCAACGCCAGAGTCTGTTGCAGTTAGCTGCTCGATGTATTTCTCAGTTCGCGCATGGAAAAGCCCTCGATGTCGTTGAATACATCGCGCAAAATGAACTCGAACCGTTGCTCGATCAGAAAGTATTCGGACTCTTTACGACGCTTAAACGAGGTAGCCAACTTCGAGGTTGTTGCGGTTCGATTGGGACCATGCGAAGCTTGGGTGAATCGCTCTTGAATGCTTGTCATCGCACGACGCTAGAAGATCGGCGAATGCCCGCGATATCTCCGAGCGAACTTCCCTACTTGAGCCTCGATATTTCGTTGCTGAAACAGCTCGAACCGATCCATGTTCGCGGCACCGATCGCTTGCATGCGTTCGAAATTGGCAAACATGGATTGCATATCGAACGCGGCGAGAAAGGTGGACTGCTATTGCCGTCGGTGAGTATCGAGCAAGGATGGGATGCCGAAGCGTTTCTCAAAGGTGTTTGTCGCAAAGCCGGACTGGGCGAAGATGACTGGATGGAATCGGATTGCAAATTGAATCGATTTGCTGGAAGCGCGATTCACGGTTCGATCGATGCATCGGCCTACGATGGAATGGCGTTGCGACGTACACCTTTACTCACGCCGGATCAGTTGAAGATTCTACACAGGTCGGTAGCCAATAATCTTATGGCCCTTCGGCGCGGGGCGACGCCAAGTTACTTCATTCCCGACGCCCCTGATGGAACGGTGAACGGTTTGGTTTTATCGCTCTTTGAAGGAGCCACTCAAAAACCTCTGTTACACGCCATACGCGTCTCGCTTCGTCCAGGAATTCCGATGCAGTCAAGCTTGTTCGAACTGACGACCGAAGCGAATCATGCGATCCAAAACCTGATCCCTACCGCGCACCTTCAAATCGAACTTGCGCTAACCGTCTTACTCGATCCGTCCGCACATGGCTCGGTCGTTCTTTCTAAATCAATGTTGGCGAGTTCGGAAAGCTTGAACGCCGTGCGCAAGGCGATTGGAATCGAAGGGATCGTCGAATCGGGTCGCGCTATTATTGCGATGGTGGGTGAGGATCGAATCGCGGTAAGCCTTGCTCCGAACGAATCTCCGGAAGAGCAAATTGTTGCTTCTGCAAAAGTGCTTAATGGGAACAGCCAACCATTGGCCATCTTCACGATGGATGCAATCTCGACGCGCTCACAGTTGTTGGCAACCAATGTAGCGATTCCAAAGAGCGAACCGACCGATCGCAAACCTGCAGTAGCAGGAGCGTTTTATCCCGCTGAAGACGCGGCGCGTCGCGCTGTCGTGAAGAAAATCTTCGACGAACTTCCGCCGAAGCACATCGAATCGCCGGAGTCGGACGAATCGGATCATGAAAAAAGCGGAGCTCGGCATTCGTTATTGGCGATCATGACACCGCATGCTGGACTGACCTACAGCGGGAAGATTGCGGCCATGGTATGGCGCGAAGTCGATTTTCCACGTCGCTTGCTGATCATCGGACCAAAACATACTCCGCATGGTGTCGCCTGGGCCGTCTCGCCGTGTCGTTCGTGGATGTTATCGGATTCTGTACACTTCGAAAACGATTTGGAGCTCGTTGAAAAGCTGGTCGAAAACGTCGAAGATTTACAAATGGACGCTGCCGCCCACCATCGAGAGCACGGAATTGAAATTCAATTGCCGCTTTTGGAGCACCTTTGTCCGACAGTTAAGCTTGCAGCCATCGCGATGCATGGAGCAACGTGGCCGACAATTCAGGCGACCGCAGTCCAACTTGCTAGCATATTAGCCGACGATCCTGATCCGCCGCTGCTCGTTATCTCTAGCGATATGAATCACTACGCCGAAGACTCCGAGAATCGACGGCTCGATCGGCTAGCATTGGACGCGATTCACGCCAAAGATCCAAAAAAACTTATCGAAGTTTGCCATCAGAATCAAATCAGTATGTGCGGGCTTATCCCTGCGGCCTTGGTCATGCAAACATTGTCCGAATTGGGCGTAGACTATCAAGTTCAAGAGATAGCTTATGCAACCAGCGGCGATGTTACGAAGAGCGACAAAGTCGTCGGATATGCCGGGCTGACATTCTCTGCCAAAAGTAGGTAATACTTTGTCCAGATTAAGAATTTGGGTTCGCCGATTGTGGCGCGACGCTCCGTCGTCGCGAATCACGACGGCGGAGCGTCGTGCCACATTCTGCGCGACGCTCTTTATTACGGTTGCGGAGCTGGAAACGATGGATCGCCTGGTATGTTGCCGAAATAGGGCATTCCGTTCTCTTGTTGCATTTGCTGCATTTGTTGCGATTGATTGACGAGCTTCGGGATCAAAATCGCATAGCCGATACCATACAGCACTAGCCCCAAGATAAGGCTTCCCGTAAAGATCGGCATGACTTTCTGTAATCCCCATGCATCTTTATTCTTCCAGCCGAAGATCAACGCTACGATGTAACCTATTCCGCAAACAAAAAGACCGACGATCGTACCGATCCCCATACCCGTTTGGTTGTTCTGAAACATTTTTACGATGATAATGATCGTACAAACGAATGCCACGAGCATCAAAATCATACCCGGGATGATAAATACCCATTCCATACTCTTGCTCCTCGATTGAGTGTTTAGAAAACGCGTTTTACAAATGTCAACCGTATCCCGTGACACGTTTGACGGACGAGATTCTAGCAGATGCTGCAATGGCTAGGTTGCTGTGAAAAGTACTTACTACAAGACTTTTCGATTTTTTTCACCCCTTAGCCATACGGACATCTTAAGAATTCATCCATTGGGCAGCGTCCATCGCGAAGTAGGTGAGAATAGCCGATGCGCCGGCCCGCTTCATGCCAAGAAGGCTTTCAAGAACCGCCGCGCGCTCGTCGAGCCATCCTTGTTGCGAAGCCGCCTTCAACATGGCGTACTCGCCGGAGACTTGATAGACCGCCACGGGTACATGGAACGTTTCATGGACCCGGCGAACGATGTCTAAGTAGGGCATACCCGGTTTGACCATGACCATGTCGGCCCCTTCCTGTAAATCTAAAGCGACTTCGTGGATCGCTTCGTCGGTGTTGGCGGGATTCATTTGATAAGTCTTTTTATCCCCGCCGCTCAAATTTTTCGCCGAACCAACCGCTTCGCGAAAAGGTCCATAGAATGCCGAAGCATATTTGGCGGCATATGCCAAGATCGATACATCATGAAAACTTGCTTCGTCCAACGCGCTTCGAATCGCAACGATTCTACCGTCCATCATGTCCGACGGAGCAATGCAATCGCAGCCGGCTCGAGCTTGATTGATCGCTTGCTGGCAAAGCATCGCGATCGTTTCATCGTTGACCACGTATCCGTTTCGGACTAAGCCATCTTGACCGTGCGAGGTGTAGGGGTCGAGTGCGACATCGCAGACAATGCCTAGTCGATCACCGACTACTTGTCGAATCGCTCGGGTAGCCGTGCATATTAAGTTTTCTGGATTGGCAGATTCTTCACCGTCGGGCGATTTCAATGCGGGGGGTGTCACCGGAAATAATGCGACAGCCGAGATTCCCATTCGCACCGCCGCCTCGGCTTGTTGCACAATACGATCTATCGAATGCCGACCTACGCCAGGCATCGAAGCGATCGCTTCCGATTGGTCGCTTCCGGGCAGAATGAAGAGCGGCCAGATTAAATCGGCAGGTGCAAGTCGATGCTCTTGGGTTAGCTCTCGGAGCCAAGAGTGCCTTCGCAAACGACGAAGACGAGTCGAAGGAAAAGGGCCTCGGGCATCCGACCAAGCATTCATTTACATTCCAGAATTCAAGTGAGTGGATTTGCTAATTACAAACCTATTTCGTACGTTTATCATAGACACACGTCCAAGCTTTGTCCCCAGCCAGATCGGAAGGTTTCTTGCAATGCGTAAAAACATCTTAAAAATCGCGACATTATTGCTGCTTTTTCCGCCTGGGATAACAAGCAATGGCCAGGAGAACGCCGGGGCGGTGAGCGGGCCCGGCGTTGTCAGTACCGACTATCGAACGACCGTCGACCGAGCCGTCGAATTTTTGCGAGTTCGAGGTCAGGCGGAAGATGGTTCCTTTAGCAAGCAGAATGGTCTGGGCGTGTCAGCCCTGGTGGCTGCCGGTCTGCTCGCCGTCGATGTGCCACGAGAAGACCCGGTGGTTGCTAAAGTTCTTGCGTTTATCGAAGGCTACCAACAGCCCGACGGTGGAATTTATGCTCCTGGTTCGAAACACAGCAACTATGAAACGTGCCTTGCAATCATGGCGATTAGCAAAGCGAATCGCGATGGCAAGTATACGGCGATGCTAGCGAAAGCCGAAGTCTATATCAAGAAGCTTCAATGGGATGAAGGCGAAGGATTGACCAGCGATGACCCGGCCTTTGGAGGAGCAGGCTATGGCAGCAAGTCACGCCCTGATTTGTCGAACTCTTCTTTTCTACTCGATGCGCTTAACAGCCTCGGTCGAGACGGAAGTGACGAAGCAGTCCAACGAGCCTTGATCTTTGTATCGCGATGCCAAAACCGAGCCTCCGGAGATAACCCAACGCCGTTTGCCAACAAGATCAACGATGGTGGCTTTTACTATACGCCGGCGGCCGGTGGCGACAGCATGGCTGGCAAGACCGAGAACGGCGGATTGCGGTCTTACGCTTCGATGACTTACGCGGGTCTTAAGAGTATGATTTTTGCAGGCGTGGCCAAAGACGACCAACGTGTACAAGCGGCTGCAAAATTCCTCGAGTCTAACTACTCGCTCGAATCGAATCCTGGAATGGGCAGCTCGGGTTTGTTTTACTACTACCACACGATGGCAAAAGCTCTCAATGCGCTAGGTGTCGAACAGTTCAAAGCAGTCGATGGTGAGCATGCATGGCGAACGGAATTGCTGGCAACGCTCGCAAGTTCGCAGAAAAAAGATGGCTCGTGGGTGAACCCTGATTCCCGTTGGCTGGAAGGCGACCCCAATCTCGTCACCGGCTATGCGCTATTAACGCTCAGTATGCTCAAGCCCAGTAAGTAACTTGGGCAAAGGGCTCGCGTGCTATTGATTGCTCTGTCTTTTCAAGCCTAAAGCAAAAATAGGCAATTTGGGCTATTCTTAGGGTTCGCGAGATTTGTGCAAGTGATACCGTTCGGATTACATCGATCGAATTTAAGGGTCGATACCATCAGTTGAAGAATGCGACCCTGAGAGAGCGAATCGTTTATGGCTTCCGATTTCCGACTAAAAGAGTCCCTACCGCAATTAACGGATCGAATTGTCCAGTCGTACACCTACGACAATCGAATTCATCATCTTGGTCATTGCCCGTTACCGAAGTACGAAGTCGTTATCCAAATCATCGAGGATTTAAAAGAACTCATCTATCCGGGCTTTCGGCGACGTGAAGGATTGCACATTGGCAACGTCGCGTACCATGTCGGCAATCTCGTCGATACATTGCACGACAAGCTGACAACTCAGATTGCTCGAGCTCTGCTGCATGCCGATCGTGTTCGCGGCGAGCCATCGGATTGCCAAGAACCCAACGATTATGAAGCGAAAGGGCAAGCGATTGCCATCGCATTCCTGGAACGCATTCCACATCTTCGCGCAGTCTTAGCGACCGACGTCGAAGCGGCCTTTGAAGGCGACCCGTCGGTAACCAATCGCGATGAAATCATTTTTTGCTTCCCAGGCCTCGAAGCGGTCACGGTATATCGCGTTGCCCACGAACTTGCCAAGTTCAAAGTTCCGTTCATACCGCGAATGATGACCGAATGGGCTCACAAGCAAACGGGAATCGACATCCACCCGGGTGCTAAAATTGACCAGCACTTCTTTATCGATCACGGCACGGGCGTCGTCATCGGTGAGACATGCGAAATCGGACGCTATGTTCGAATCTATCAAGGGGTGACGTTGGGCGCGTTGAGCTTTGCAACTGACGGAGATGGGCAACTTGTTCGCGGCCAAAAGCGGCATCCGACGATCGAAGATCGCGTGATCATCTATGCCAACGCAACGATCCTGGGTGGCCGAACGGTCATCGGACGCGAGAGCGTGATCGGTTCGAGCGTTTGGATTACCTCATCGGTCGCCCCGGCGACGACGGTGGTGCTCGAAAAGCCGCGACTAAAAATCCGTGGCGGCCATCAATCCGATTCGATCGAAACCGATTTTCAAATTTAGTTTCTACTCGGCGCTTGCCACCGATGGCAGAACGCTTGCGGGAACATCTATTTAGTAGCAATAACGTTGAGACTGATCGGTATGCCGAGATAGTCGTAGGTCGAGCAATCGTCGGGAAAAAGCCCGAACTGATCGACACGACGAGCAAGCCGAAATCCGGCGTTGCCCAGTAGATCGATCAAGACTTGCCAATTCAAGCCGATGTGATGGTAATCATAAGGATCTTGCTGACCACCATAAATCATCTTGGTCAGGATAATCCGATTTTCGATGCTTACATCTGGCCTCAAATAGAGCTGACACAACGCATCCATGTCGGGGACTCCGATATGAAACAATCCTTCGGGTTGTAAAATGCGAAGAACTTCTCGAAGGGCCGTTTTGAATTCGGTATAGTCCAAATGCTCGAAGACGTGTGAGGCATAGATCTCGGCGATCGAATTGTCTGTAAACTGCGACAGGTCGGTGCAGCTCCCGACAAAATCGACAAGTGGTCCCGGTTGGATATTGAGTATCTTCCACCCTTCGAGTGGCTCGGTGCCGCCGATGTTGAGCCTTATGGGATGACTGACGCAGCTCATTGTTAAGTCAAAATATCCGCGACGACATGGGCTTCTTCGACGCCTGTTAGGCGAGTATTCAAACCACGGAACTTAAAGCTAAACCGAGCATGCTCGATTCCTAAACAATGCAAGATCGTTGCATGCAGGTCGCGAAGATGGACCGGGTTTTCGGCGATGTTGTAACAAAAATCGTCGGTCGAGCCATATTCCATCCCGCCGCGAATGCCGCCGCCGGCAAGCCAGACCGTAAAACTTCGCCCGTGATGATCGCGGCCCATTCCAGGATCGCCAAGTTTTCCTTGACTGAAGACCGTTCGCCCAAATTCCGTTGCGAAGACAACCAACGTATCATCGAGCATCCCCGTTCGCTTCAAATCTTGAATCAAGGCCGCCGTCGGTTGGTCGATGTCGTGGCATTGATTGGGCAACTGGCGTGCGATGGCAATGTGTTGGTCCCAGCCGCGGTGGAAAAGTTGCACGAAGCGGACATCGCGCTGAAGCAGTCGACGTGCCATCAAACAGTTCGATGCATAGCTTCCAGGCTTGAAGACTTCTGGACCGTAGGCCTCTAACGTCGAAGGCGATTCGTCGCTGATATCTGCCAGCTCGGGTACCGACATCTGCATTCGAAAAGCCATTTCATAAGCATGAATGCGGGTCATCGTTTCGGGGTCACCAAGTTCTGCCGCTCGTATTTGATTCAGTTGCGCAAGATCATCAAGCATCTCGCGGCGCTGGCTGCGTTCGACTCCCGGTGGATTATTTAAATATAGTACAGGATTGGCTCCCGGTCGAAGTCCAACTCCTTGATGCGATGACGGCAGAAAGCCGCTTCCCCAAAGCCTCGAAAAAATTGGCTGGCCAGGATTCTTTCCAGTCCCCTGTGAAACCATCGCGATGAAGGCTGGAAGATTTTCATTGACCGTACCTAGACCGTAACTTACCCACGCACCGATACTCGCATAACCTGGCTGCTGGTTTCCGGTATTCATAAACGTGATCGCCGGATCGTGATTGATCGCTTCGGTATTCAAACTCTTGATCAAGCAAATATCATCGGCGATTTTTTGAGTGTACGGCAAGAGGTCGCTGATCCACGTTCCATTTTTCCCCGAGCGTTTTCCTGGCTTGAGCGGTGGAACGACGGGATAGGCCGTTTGCCTCGACGTCATTCCCGTTAGTCGTTGCGTTCCTTTGATCGACGGCGGAATTTCCTTGCCGGCATGTTCGTGCAGCATCGGCTTGTCGTCAAAAAGATCGACATGTGAAAGCCCGCCGCTCTGAAACAAACAGATAACGCGTTTCGCCTTCGGAGCAAAATGAGGCAGACCAGCAAGTCCTCCTGGCGGCGAGACTTGGTTGGCTAATGTAAGCTCGGGATACAAAAGCGAACCGAGTGCAATGCTGCCAAGCCCTCGCGTCGCGTCGCCAAGAAACGTGCGTCGAAGTGCATTCTGCTGATCATCGAACGATTGACCATCGGACCATAAGTTCATGCGAAGCAAATCCTGTTAAGGCGAGCGGCAAATGAGTTCTTACCATGTAGCAGCGTCTCTCCGAGACGATGTGCGAGTCTCGGAGAGACTCGCCTACGTGAATTCAGGTAAATTCTCATCTGCCGATCGCCTAATTACGAGTAACGGTTTCGCTCAAGTTGAGGAGAATGACCGCGACTTGTGACCAAGCGGCGAGCTCGCTTGCCGCTATCGAGTCATCGACGGGTGTTTCACCGACGCTCAAATAAGCTTTCGCAGAATTAAGTTGCGAAGTGTATCTTGATCGTTCTCGCTCCAATGTTTTGAGGAGAATGTCTATTTCATTTTTCGCCGGCTTCCGCGACGTCGCTTCAAGAAATGCCCAATGCACTCGAGCGTTGTCCACGTTGGCGTCACCTTCGGATTTTACATGCGAAACGATTCGTTGGGCAAAGGCTCTCGAAGCTTCGACGAATTGGGGGTCGTTGAGTGTCACCAAGGCTTGCAGCGGTGTTGTGGTGCTGCTTCGCGTGATCGTACAGATTTCTCGATTCGGCGCGTCGAAAGCCGTCATGTTAGGCGGCGGTGCTGTTCGCTTCCAAAAGGTATACATGCTTCGTCGGTAGAGTTTTTCGCCATGGTCCTGAACAAATGTTTGAGCCGTCGCTGGCGAACTGCCGTAGTGACTGACTTCTCGCCAAAGATCGCCTGGCATATAAGGATTGACACTCGGACCGCCGATCCGTGGGACTAAGAGTCCGCTTGTTTTCAGGGCCGCATCGCGAATGAATTCGGCGGATAAGCGAAACCTTGAACCGCGAGCTAAGAGTCGATTCTGAGGGTCGCGTTCGAGAAGTTCTGCCGACGACGCCGACGTTTGCTGGTACGTTTCTGACATTACTATTTTGCGAACAATTGCCTTTACATTCCATCCGCTCTCGACAAAGTCAACGGCGAGCCAATCGAGCAAATCAAGGTGGCTTGGCCATTCGCCTTGCGAACCGAAGTCAGCGGCAGTTGCCACGAATCCGGTTCCAAACAGCATTTTCCAAAAGCGATTCACAGCGACTCGAGCCGTCAGTGGATGATTGGGCATCGTCAGCCATCGAGCCAACGCTAGGCGATCGAGCGTTGCGTCGGTCTGCAATGGCGGTAACGAACTTGGAGTTCCCGGCGACACTTTATCCAGTGGCTGTGAATAGTCGCCTCGATGCAAAACAAATGTATCGCGAGGTTTGGCCGCGACATCCATAACCATCGTCATGAATGACTGAGTTAAGACCGCGAGTCGCTCTTGGAGATTGGCCAGCTCAACGCGCTTGGCATCTAATTCCGTCGCATGTTGTGAGCAGTAGTTCCAGAACTGTGATTGCATCTCCGAGGTTCGCTCGAGCGGCGACGTCGTCAAAATCGAAACAATACTGGACGGTAAATCTGTTCCGTCGTCATTGCCAGTGATGACTTGCAATTCAACTAACTCAGGAACGAGATTCTTTCCGTTTCCAAAATTAAGCTGGATCGTTAAGTATTTGCTCTCCGGCACTCGAATTGGTTTCGACAAAGTCGCCGTCAAATGCACCGGACCTTCGGTAGCCAAATCGGGAGACCATCCGCTCTCATTGCGAGGATCTAAACAATCGGATGGGCGATGCTCGGGCTCCCATGAACTTGCCGTGACGCGATTGAAAGAAAGCAATTCAAAGAGGTTGACTTGGTCGCCAGGAATTCGATCAACGGTCGCAGCGATGGCTGTCAACATGAATGACCCTTTGCGCGGTTCATCGGAAGCCACGGTAGCTTTGACTGTCTCAGCGTCTTCTTCTAAGCTCTTGTCGACTTCTTCTAAGCTCTTTTCGACTTCTTCTAAGCTCTTGTCGACTTCTTCTAAGCTCTTTTCGACTTCTTCTAAGCTCTTGTCGGACTCGGCATCAGCAGATCGTTTGATTGGTGAGTTAGCTACCGTTGCGGCTTTTGGTTTTATGACCTTAGCTCGCGGTTTGGGACGCAGCGAAGGGCCATTTCCCCATCCGCCGCCGGGGAATTCAGCAACCGGATGAACGACGACTCGGATTCCTGTGATCGGCAAATTCAAATCTGGCAGCTCGGTTGAAAAATCGAACGCGCCCATCGCGCCAGCATCGGATAGTCGCGCAAAATTCTTATTTTCGACCTCGAAACCTGCCCCACGATTCGGCGTTGAAATCTTGAGAATTTCTAATGGATGCACCACGAGATCTTGGCCGCGTTGCGCTAAGTTAGCATGCTCGCGAGATTCCCAAGCCGCGAGAATCTTCGCGTCTTTACGACCAAGCTCCGCTTGAATGTTTGCGATCTGTTGGCGAAGCGATTCGACTTCGTCAGTCCGCAAAACCGTCTTCGCTTCGATACTCGGACCCGGGTTCACACCGCCGTTACCATCGAGCCCTTTATCGCTGAGCGAATTGAAGAACGCAAACATCTGGTAGTATTCGCGCTGCGTGATCGGATCAAATTTGTGGTCGTGGCACTGAGCGCAGCCGATGGTGAGCCCGAGAACTGATTCGCCAAGCGTCTTGACTCGATCGGCGTTGTAATTCGTCAAGTTCTCTTCAGGAATCGTGCCGCCTTCGTGAGTCACCATATTGTTGCGTTGGAATCCGGTCGCGATCAGTTGCGACTCGGTGCGATTGGGAAGCAAATCACCAGCCAATTGATCGACGAGAAATTGATCGTAGGGAAGATTGTCATTGAACGACTGAATCACCCAATCTCGCCATAACCATAAATGCCGTCCACCATCGATCGAGAATCCGTTCGTGTCGGCATAGCGAGCCGAGTCAAGCCACTCGACGGCGAGCCGTTCGCCAAAATGAGGGCTTTGAAGCAGTCGATCGACGAGCTTCACATAGGCTTCGTTCGATTCGTCGTCGACAAATGCTTGCACCTCTTCGGCAGTGGGAGGCAATCCTGTTAGATCGAACGAGATGCGACGGATCAGCATCGATCGATCGGCTCGCTCTGAAAGTTGTAGCTCTTCTTCGTTTAGCCGTTGCTGGACGAAGGCATCGATCGGGTTTAATTTTGCAGTACCTGGAACGTCGACTTTTCGAGGCGGGATGAACGACCAATGACCAGCATACGGTGCGCCTTGTTCGATCCACGCTTTTAAAATCCCCTTCTGGCGATCGGTAAGCGTCAGATGCGACGTCGCTGGCGGCATGATTTCGTCTTCATCGTCGCTGCTTATGCGGTTCCAGACCTCACTCCTGTCGAGCTTACCTGGAGAAATCGCCGTCGTACCATCGCGATCGGCGTAGGCGGTGTCCATAAGATCCAATCGCAAATCCGCTTCGCGACTTTTCTCGTCAAATCCATGACATGCAAAACAATTTTCGCTGAGAATCGGTCGAACATCGCGGTTGAAATCGATTGTCTTTTCCGCACCGAAACTCGATCCAGCGAAAGCTAAGTAACAAAAAAAGCCGCTTCTCGCTGAACTCCAGCATCTGGTTCCGAGGCTCCGCCTCGGAACCCACTGTAACGCAGGCTCTGCCTGCAGACATGACAAATGTTCGAGAGTCGTGACAAACGGTACACGAGGCGGAGCCTCCAAAGCAGTGCGTTCCCAAGCAAGAGCCTGGGAACGAGCGTTTTCTTGGCGGCGATCAGAGAGAAGTGTCCAAAAAAGGGTCCCTTTTCGCTTCGCGAAAATACGCCAAGTTTTAAGGCACAATTCATAGCTCGATTTTGCGTGACGCTTCATGGTTCTTACTATGATGGCAGAAGTTCGAAAGGATGTCTTGTTACTTCCACGCATTTTCTTGTAAAATCGCCGCATTCGCAAACTTAGTTCCATGCATTTTACCTGTGGCGGTCAAGGGTGACAGAACGAGAAGCTCTGACGGCTGGCTATCAATATCATCAAGGCGGTGATTTGCTTCGCGCCGAACAAGTTTATCGATCGGTGCTCGACGCCTATCCTGAAAGCAGCGATGCTCGATATCTTTTGGGACTCCTCGCCTCGCAACAAGGACAAAATGCGATTTCAGTTCGGTGGTTTGATGAAGCTTCGAAACTGGCCCCGGACAACGCTGAGATCCTTTCGAATCTCGGTCGCGCCTATTGCCTGCTCGATAATTTCCAAGACGGTTACGCAGCTTACTGCAGGGCATCCGTTCTGCAACCGACCAATCCCGACATCCACAACGATCTCGGTGCAACACTGCAAGCTCTCGAACAATTCGACTCAGCCAAAATAGCGTATGAACGATCTCTCGAACTTCGCCCAGACAATACGATCGCTCTCAACAATCTCGGATTGCTAGCGAGCCGGATAGGAGAATTCGACGACGCGATCCGGCAATTCCATCGATCGCTCGAAATCAAACCGACCATTGCGGAAACGCATTTTAATCTAGGCGTCGTCTTTCAATCGCTCTATCAGCTAAACGAAGCAGAAGAAGCTTACCGTACAGCGATTGAATTGAATCCCAATTTTGCCGAGGCCTATAGCAATTTGGCGACGGTGCTTCACGAGTCGGGGTGTGTTGTAGAAGCGATCGAATCTTACCAAAAAGCGATTGTGCTCAATCCCAATCTCGCAGTGACTCACAAGAATCTCGGAAATGCCTTTCGCGAATTGCACCAGCATGATTTGGCGATCAATGCCTATGAGTCGGCTCTAAAACTAAACCCGGATTACTCCGAAGCGGCTATTTCGCTAGTGCAAGAAATGCAGCAGATTTGCCGGTGGGACGGGGCAGCGGCTTTAGCCCAGCAGGTTATGATGGCTGTCGAAAGCGATCGGACCACTGGCGATGATCTCGTCCCGCCTTTTTCGTTTGTCACTCTACCGATTCCAACTTCGTCAGCCCAGCAGCTTCGCTGTGCTCAAAAATGGTCGAGGACGCGATATCGAAGCCAAGGCAATCGCCATGAAAATTACGTATCTCGCTCGACACCTAAATCGGATCGCAAAATATCGGTTGGCTATCTGTCGGCGGACTTTCATCAGCATGCGACGGCCTGGTTGATTGCAGAGCTATTCGAAGTGCACGATCGAGAACAATTTACGATCTTTGGGTATTCGACTGGTCCCGATGATCAAAGCCTAATTCGAAAACGAATCACCTGCGGCGTCGATATTTTTCGAGACATGAGCCATCTACCGTATCGAATAGCGGCAGAACAAATTCGCGCCGACCAGATTGATATTTTAGTCGATTTGAAAGGACATACGCGATATGCTCGAACCGAGATTCTTTCCGAGCGACCGGCACCGATCCAAGTCCACTTTCTTGGCTACCCCGGCACGATGGGAACAGATTTTATCGACTATATCCTCGTCGATGAATTCGTTGTGCCACTCGATAGGCAAGCGTTCTATTCAGAACAATTGATATACTTGCCCGGTTGCTATCAGGTCAACGATGCTCGACAAAACACATCGCCTGAGATTCCGACTCGAACTGAATGCGGTCTACCCGAATCTGGCTTCGTGTTTTGCTCATTCAACAATAGCTACAAGATCACGCCAGAAATGTTCGACGTCTGGATGCGTATTTTGAAGGCTACACCTGGCAGCGTGCTTTGGTTGCTAGAATCCAATCCGCAAGCAAAAGCCAACCTTCGCCGTGAAGCCCGTTTAAGAAGGGTCGACGAATCTCGGCTCGTGTTTGCTCCGCCACAGCCCAACGATCGCCATCTCGCCAGACACAAACTGGCTGATCTTTTTTTAGATACCTATCCAGTTTGTGCGCATACAACGGCGAGCGACGCCTTGCGGATGGGATTGCCGATCGTGACTTTGTCCGGCGAAGCCTTTGTATCGCGAGTCGCAGGAAGTCTATTACATACGCTTGATTTGGACGACTGGATTGCGAGTAATTTGGATGACTACGAATCGATGGCTCTTAAATTGGCTCACGAACCAGCGTTTCTGTCCCAAGTAAGGTGTAAAGTGACAGAAAACTTGAAGAGATCAGACCTTTACGACGGAAAAGCCTTTGCGAGAAAGGTCGAGCATGCATATCGTTCGATGATGGCGAATCGGCCAGAGTAGAACGGCTCTCTCAATTTATCCATGACATCGAACCGCGAAATCTTTCAGATAGCAATCGAGCATCACCGAGCTGGCAATCTCGGCGAAGCGGAACGCCTTTATCGCGAACTACTTCAAGGCGACCCGGCGAATGCAAACGTTCTGCATCTGATGGGTACGATCGCGATGCAAACTGGCAAAAGTATAGCCGCGATCGATTTTTTTCAGCGTGCGATTGAACGTGAACCTTTATCCATCGAATCACACCAAAGACTAGCCGACGCCTTTCGAATCTCCGGCGATATGCAAAGTGCACTGGTCGAATATCAGCACGTAGCTGATTTGCTACCGGAGGACGTCGATGCTTGGAATAACGTCGGGGCGACTCGACAAGCCATTGGCGATTTGGATTCCGCTGCGGACGCTTACCGTGAAGCGATCCGGCTACGTCCTCAGTTTATCGAGGCGTACAACAATCTGGGACTTGTCTATTTAAACAGCCGTCGATTGAGCGAAGCCATTCAGACATACCAACAGGCACTTCAACTGGCACCGCATTCTCCACAAACGCATTTTCAAATCGCCAATGCGTTCAAAGAGCTTGGCGGACTTGAATCAGCAATCGAACACTATCGAAAGGTGATTGACATACAGCCGGATTTTTATCAGGCCTATCATAATCTTGGCGTTGTTCACCAAGAAACGAAGCAATACGACGCGGCCATTACCGTCTATCAAATTGCTTTGCAAATCTATCCATCCAGCGCCGAGACGTATAAGAATCTTGGCAGCGCATACCAGGCACAATGGCGTGTCGATGAGGCGATGGAAGCCTACGAAAAAGCCTTACAACTGGATCCCGACTATGCTGAAGCGTTAGACTATTTGATCGAGTTACGGCGTGGAATTTGCGCCTGGGATAAACTTACTGAGCAATCGATTCAGCTTTCTAACTTGATCGATCGCATTGGGGAAAACATTGGTCCCTCCAATGATCGAGAACTCATTCGTCCTTTCCCGCTCATCGCAATTTTTCCGGTTATCACCGCCGAGCAACAACTGCGATGCAATCGGCGCTGGTCGAATCGCACTCGAATATTCGCTCGATCTCGATCATCATTCGAATTTTCAGACAAAGCTCAACGATCGGTGTCGGCCAAGATCAAGCTCGGTTATCTCTCCGGCGATTTTCGGACGCATGCAGTTGCGTTCATGCTGCCCGAGCTATTCGAGGAGCATGATCGCGAACGATTTGAAGTCTTTGCCTACTCGACTTCGCCAGACGATCAGAGTCTCATTCGCAAGCGACTGGTTGCCGGTGTCGATTGCTTTCGAGAAATTGAGTCGCTGCCGTTTGACGACGCAGTGCGATGCATCGCCGGCGATGAGATCGACATCTTAATCGATCTTCAAGGTTACACAGGTCGATCGCGATCGGATATTTTGGCCCTTCGTCCGGCACCCATTCAAGTCAGCTACATCGGCTTTCCAGGAACGATGGGGGCCGATTTTATCGACTACATTTTGGCAGATGAATATGTTCTTCCTTCCGACCAGCAACCCTATTTTACGGAACAGATCGTGCATCTTCCGGGTTGCTATCAGGTCAATGACAGTCGGCATGAAATCTCTTCAAGCCGACCAACTCGCCAGCGGTGTGACTTGCCCGATGATAGTTTTGTCTTTTGCTCGTTCAATACCTGTTACAAAATCACTCCTGAAATGTTCGACGTCTGGATGCGTTTGCTCAGGTCTGTTCCGCAGAGTGTATTATGGTTGCCCGAACAGCAGCCAGCGACGACTCAAAATCTTCGACGGGAAGCCAAAATTCGAAACGTTGCGCCCGAGCGATTGGTTTTCGCCAAGCAACTTCCGATCGCCGAGCATTTGGCACGACAGGTACTAGCCGATCTTTTTCTCGATTCTTTTCCGTACAATGGTCATGCAACGACCAGTATCGCGCTTCGCATGGGTGTTCCGACAGTGACGCTCTCGGGTAACACGTTTGCATCGCGAGTAGCTGGAAGTTTGCTGCGTGCCGTCGGACTCTCGGAATGGATTGCAAAAGATTTTAGAGAGTACGAAACGATGGCGATCCGTTTAGCCACCGATTCAAATTTGCTTTCAATGGTTCGTAAAACACTTCAAAACAATCTCATTGGATGCAGTCTCTACGATGGTCGCGTGTTTGCTCGCAATGTTGAAATGGCCTATTCGGAAATGTGGCAAATCTATCGACGTGGTGACGCACCTTGTCCTATCACTATTAACCGGTAATGTTTTGAACCCGCGATGAGCAAGTTGCCAAACGAATTCAGTGCTTTCGAGCGAGCTGTTGCTATTCATAGTGCTGGCCGGTTACATGAAGCGATCGTTGCTTATCGAGATATCATTGCATCCAACCCACGACATGCAGAAGCCTATTGCAATCTAGGGGTGGCATTGCTTGAACTCGAAAAATATTTTGAAGCGAGCCAAGCGTTGGAATCGTCCATCGCGATTCGGTCAGACATCGCGGCCGCCCATAACAATCTCGGCAATGCCTACACGAAACTTGGCCGATATAACGACGCGGCACAAGCGTACCAACGGGCTGTCGCGATCGATTCGGGCTATCCGGAGCCGATTTATAACCTTGCCAACATTCTGGTCGAGAACGGTCAACTCGATGTCGCGATTCAATGCTACCAGCAAGTGCTCGCGATCCAACCCGATCATTTCGAAGCGACCCACAATCTTGGCGGAACGCTTCGGAAGCTCAATCAATTCGACATGGCGATCGACGCGTTTCGTCGAGCGATCACGATCCGACCTGATTTTGTTCCGACTTATTTTAGTCTAGCGGAAGCATTGCGATCGACCGGCGAATTCGACGGAGCGCAGCAGGCTTGTCAGAGGGCTTTCGATCTCTCTCCGAATTCGGGACTTACCGCTGGCTCGCTGCTGCATGCGATGCAAATGACCGCCGATTGGTCGCAATGGACCGAACTAAGCCATCAGATCATTCTTTCCGTGGAACAGGATGAGAACGACGAAGGTGGCGAGTTGGTCGATCCGTTCATCTTCTTATCGATGCCCGTGGTGACTACTGCTGCACAGCAGTTTCAATGCGCTCAAAGGTACGCGCGAAAAATCCAACGGTCGGCCGCAAGCAGTTCCGATCGCAATCGCGTTCGCATTAGGAGAAATGCTCATCCCAGGCTTCGCATCGGCTATTTGTCTGGCGATTTCCGGGAACACGCGGTGGCGCATGCGATCGTCGAACTCTTCGAGATCCACGATCGACAAGCCTTCGAGGTTTTTGCGTATTCGTTCGGACCTGATGACCAAAGTCTTATTCGTAAGCGGATCGTGAATGCACTCGAGCATTTTATAGAGGTTCGGAAGGATTCTCATGCGACGGTGGCCCAACGAATCGAAGAAGATGAGATCGATCTTTTGGTAGATTTGCAGGGACACACCGGCGAAACTTGTTCGGCTGTTTTGGCACACCGACCAGCCCCGATCCAAGTCAATTTTCTGGGTTTTCCTGGGACCTTTGGGGCTGAATTGGCAGACTATATTTTGGTCGACGAATTTGTCGTTCCCAAAAATCAGAAAGTTTTTTTCAGCGAACAGATCGTACATTTGCCTGGCTGCTTCATGGTCAACGATAGTCGTCGTTCGATATCTGAGATCGTACCTACGCGAAAGGAATGTGGACTTCCGGAAGATGCATTCGTTTTTTGCGGCTTTGGGAGCACATTTAAATTAACGCCAGAGGTCTTTAGCGTTTGGATGCGACTTCTGAGGACCAATCCCGAAAGTGTGCTTTGGTTGCTCGATAGCCATCCTACTGCCACTGCCAATTTGATTCGCGAAGCAAAAGATCGCGGCGTTTCTTCGGATCGGCTGATCTTTGCGAAGAAAGTTGCACGCCGAGAAACCCATTTAGCGAGACAGCAACACGCTGATCTCTTCTTGGATACATTTCCTTACAATCTCCATTCAACGGCAGGCGATGTTATTTGGCTAGGAATACCGCTCATCACTTTGGTCGGTGAGACGTTCGCTTCGCGAGTTGCAGGAAGCATCCTCAATGCCGTTGAAATGCCGGAGTTGATCACAAAAAGCCTCGAAGAATACGAGGAATTAGCCGGGGCTTTGGTTCGGGATCGAAAGCAACTTTTACAATTGAAACAGAAGCTTGCGGGAAAAAAACATCTGCTCGATCGGTACAGCGGCCAACCCTTCGCGAGGAACATCGAGAAGGTTTTCCGAACCCTGGTCGAGTCGCGGCGCGACAGTATTCGATAGTCTGGAGCGAAGTAAGTCTTCACGCGAATTCCTAGGTAAACTCAGGCGTTTGTAATTTGTTCGTCGATCACGGATAATAGAAACTTGCGGTTTCCCCTCACCGCTCCCATTTCATTTTCATACTTTGCACGCTTCACGCCTAATAAAGAAAAGAAAACAAATCGATGTATACGGAATCCTCGAACGAGTTGTTCTATCGACTTCCAAAGTGGCTGCTGGTTATTGCGGTCATGTGCGGTTTTCCGCAAGGGTTAGCGCATGGTCAGGATCGACTAACAAAAACGAAGCTTAGCGAATATGTCTTTTCACAAGCTGGCGAGCTACCGATCATTTTGTCGGCCCCGCATGGAGGAACGAAAGAGATACCTGGTGTTGCCAAACGCAAAGGAGAGGGGTTGCCGACGGGGGGAGCAGGTTACGTTGTGGCTCGCGACACTGGTACCGAAGAATTGGCGCTCGAAGTTGCCGAAGCAATTCGAGCTCGATTTGGCAAAGCTCCGTACGTCGTTGTTTCGCAAACACATCGCCAATTTCTTGACCCGAATCGTCCGAAAGAAATCGCCTTCGAAGACAGTGACGCCAAACCGATCTACGAATACTATCATGAGACACTTGCAGGATTCTGCCGGGACGTGACCAATACGTTTCATTCGGGCCTGCTTCTCGATCTCCATGGTCAAGGCGTACAGCGTGAAACGGTCTTTCGTGGTACTCGCAATGGGACGACGGTAAAGCATTTGCGCGAGGCTTTTGGTGAAGCGGCGCACTCGGGCGAGAAGAGTCTGTTCGGAAACTTGAAAAGCCGTGGCTGGGTCGTGCACCCCGTCCCGATGACGGAAAAAGAGCAAGCAGGATTGAACGGCGGATACATCGTTGGGAACTACGGCAGCGCGAATGGTTCAAGCATCGATGCGATCCAACTTGAATTCGGTGCAGCATATCGAGCGAAAGGGCGTCGAGCCGAAACGGCAAGTGCTCTTGCGGAAGCTGTCGCCGATTATGCGTCGGCGTATCTCAAGGTCGAGGTTCCAGAAGCAACGGTAAGAAAACCCGTCACCAACAAGAAAACCGTACCGGTTGCGGTTTTTGTCGATTCGGGTGTTAGTCCTACAGATAAACTCATGGCGGCACTCGCAGCCGACTCCTCTCTGGATATCCATCAATTATCGGCAGCCGATATTCGCGAAGGCAAGCTAAAAGATTTTTCAGTGATTGTCTTTCCAGGCGGATCGGGAAGCAAACAAGGAAATGCGTTGGGCGAAGAAGGACGCGAACGAGTTCGAGACTTTGTGCGAAGCGGAAAAGGTCTCGTCGGTATATGCGCGGGAGCGTACCTAGCCAGTTGCGATTACACTTGGTCACTAAACGTGCTGGATGCGAAAGTTGTCGATCGAGCCCACTGGAATCGTGGATTCGGAAACGTCGATATCACAATGTCCAAATCGGGTCGCGAGCTTTTGGGTGCCGATACCTACCAAGCCAATATCTACTACCATCAAGGCCCTTTATTGGCACCGGCAAAGAACGACGCGATCCCCGATTACGAACCGTTGGCGTTTTACTTAGGTGAGATCGCAAAGAACAACGCGCCCAAAGGGGTGATGCCTGGAACCACGGCAATTGCCCGAGGAAAGTATGAAAAAGGGCGTGTCTTTTGCTTTAGTCCTCATCCTGAAAAAACACCTGGTTTGGAATCGATGGTTTTAGAAGCGATCGATTGGGTCAATCCTCGCAAGGACTAAAGGTTCACGTTTCAATCGGTCTCGAATATGCCGTCCACGACGGTTTTATTCGTTCACAACATCCCATGTCGCAAGACTCTACCGAATCGATTCTCCAGCCATCACCGTTCTTAGTCGAACGCCCGATGTTGTATCGTTGTCCATGTGGCCATGAGTACCCCATTGATCCAAACTTTGGCGGAATATGTCCTTCGTGCCAGCGAAGCATCCAAGGCGATGCATTGAGACTGGCAAGTTCGCCGACGCTCGAATTGCGGAACATCGATGAGAGTCCCGATACTCAAGACTTTTCTGCGTCCGCCCTTGAACTAGCTCCCGGAACGATGCTCGGCCATTTTCGATTGGAGCAACGTATTGGCAAAGGAGGGATGGGGGCCGTCTATCGGGCTTTAGATACTTCCCTTGAGCGTTATGTAGCCGTCAAAGTTGTTGGATCCGGCGAAGGATCGTCAGGGAAGCAGATTGAAAGTATTCTTCGAGAGGCCGTCGCTCAAGCGCGACTTAATCATCCGAACGTCGTCACGATTTACTACGTGGGTCGACACAAGGACGAACCGTTTTTAGCCATGGAATTGATCGAAGGACCGACTCTTTCTGAGGAAATAAAATGTGGCAAAATGACCTATAGTGCCGCTATCAAGTCGGCTCTCGAAGTAGTCGACGCATTGCAACATGCCGCCTGTTTTGAAATCGTGCATGCGGACATCAAGCCTAGCAATTTATTGCTTAGTCGCGATGGAGCTATAAAACTTTCCGATTTCGGCTTGTCGAGTATTTCATCATCGGATCGAGCCGATCGTATGTTCGCAGGAACGCCTGCCTACGTTGCCCCGGAACTCATCGACGGTGCGGCGGCTAGCGTCCAGTCGGACATGTACGCATTGGGCGTGACGCTTTCTGAACTTGTCTTTGGTCGCATGCCGTTCGAGCTGCAGGGTAAGACTCTTCGCGAACAGCTTCATACGCACAAGACTGCCGACATTGTTTTTCCGAATCCCTGGCCAAAGAAAATACCGCGTGAATTTGCGAAATTGATGCGAAGGCTTTTGGCCAAAGACCCGTCTGATCGCTATGCGGATTATGGTTCGTTACGCGATGATCTTAAGTTGATTCAGCCGTCGAGTACGACGATCGCGGGGCTTGCTTCGCGAGCAATGGCCTATTTGATAGACCAGGCGATGCTTTTAGCGCTCTTTGCTCCATTCGCCGCACTGATTTATTACCTTGAAACACTATCGATCGTCTACCAGTGGCTGATTCCGCTGGTAGGCGTCGCTTCGTTAGTCGTTCCTGCTTGCTACCTCTTTTTAATGCGTCGCGGCGTTGCAAGCTTCGGTCGATATCTCTTTCAGCTTCGCATTTGTGAAGAAAACGGCTTGCCGCCAGGCCGCGAACAATTGCTGACTCGCGAAATACTCCGGAATGTTTTTGCTTGGTTAATTCCGCTAGGTATTTATTCCTTGTTGTACAGCGAGCTCATCGCCTATATGTTTTTCAGGGTCGTTGCGATGTTTATGCTAGCCGAGTTGATTTGCTTGTTGGTGACGCAGCATCGGCGAACCCTGCACGATTTGCTGTGTCGTTCTCGTGTCGTGCTCGATGTTCGTCGATCGAGCTCGATATTCGTCGATCGAGCTCGATGAATTCCCAGAAACTTCGGCTCTTCCGATAGAAACTGTGGGTGGTTTTCGTGATCCGCAATCGATTTTAGCCGTGAAATACAAGGAAAACACTGGACTGAGTGATTGCAAAAACCAAGGTTCGCTTT
>JAWXCK010000190.1:0-33149 GCA_034408855.1 Pirellulaceae bacterium | reverse complement strand
TTGGACATCGGAGTGATGCCTCAAAAATCCAATGCGAAACGGGTGTCCGGTGAAACTTCGGTTTTCTATTCGTAACGCTAAATAGTCAATTTTGACCCATGGATTTTGCGGAAGAGCCAAACATTAAAACGCAGCGCGACGCCCTTGGAATTCTCGCAGGATGTCCTTGAGCGGATCGTTGTTGGGTTGCTTGTGTTCGTAGTCCTTTGTGTTCAACCGTCGAACGGCACCGGCATTATTCGCGGCTTCAGCTAAGCGATAGACGTCTAAACGAGCTCGTTCGGGAACGCCTGCTCCCGGCGGTACGATGAACAAGCCAATACTTCTGGGTTGATAATTGATATCCTCGATTGGATTGGGACTGGTTCCTGTTCGGTCGATTGCAATCGATTGCAAAAATTCTTCGTAAACGCTGATATCGTAAATGGGCGACGGCGGAACAGGGGTGCGAAATTGTCGACGATCCCAATCGCCAAAGTTGCTCCGGATTTCGAAGGTCTCGATGATCGTCGAGCCACTATCGCGATCCATCAACATTGGTTCGCTTGCACCGCTTGGAATTCGCAATTTTTGAACTTGGCCACCATTGCGGCGATCGGCTACCAATACGATCAGCGTTTCTTTTTGCGAGTTATGAATACTGACTTCCACAGGCGGTAATGCCGGATTCGGGATCACGTTTTGATTCACACTTCGGTATAAAGGCTGAACGGCAGGCATGATGGGAGCTGTCGGCCACCATTGTTGGTACGAGGCGTAGTTAATGGGAGCCAACATCAATCGGTTTTGTTGGTAGGTCAAGGCTTGCCCAGGGTATTGAAGACTTTCCAGTGCATAGCTTCCGATCGCGCCTGGACAAGGACTTACTCGCCACAGTTGGTCAGCTCGATCCGCGACGGCATAGAGGTCCATCGGGCTACTATCGCTTTGAAAACCGAGGGCCAAGACAGTTCCGTTTTCAACATATTGCACTCGAGCCAGTCCATTGGCCAATGGCGCGATATACCAAGATTGCGAACCGATGGCTGACTGAGGAATCATATTAAGACCACCGCTGGAAGAGCGAGCCAAAAATCTTCGGCGATTGGCGTCGCCCATTCCAAGATGGATCGGAATGGGAGCTTGATTCATGTCGGCAGGAAGCGGAACGAGTTGCCCTAATCGTCCTGTCGTGTTATCTGGCAGAATAAGTTCTTGTTCCGCAACTCGCGTCGGAGAGGGCGGATTGGAGTTGGGCAACACTACGGAACGAGTACTGACGGAATTCGGTTGAATCGTCATTCGACTCATTCGGAACTGCCATTCTTGGGATCGATCCATCGTTCCAATCCGCATCGGTCCTTGATTTGATTGAGGCCATTGAACGGCTTGACGTGCCTCCGACGAATAATATCCCGACCACTGCTCGTCTTGGGAATCCAACTTTGAATCGCGGCGATAGTACGACTCCTGACCTGCTGCATCGCGAATGACAAGACCATTCTGGTGCAAGATGGCAATCGACGGCGCGGATAGTCCCGATGCTGATAACTGATACGTTTGTTGGGCAGCCGCGAATCGATGATCCATCGCTCCTATAACCATTGCAATGGAAACAAGCCGAATCCATACAGCCAATCGCAGATTCATAAGACAATCCTCTTAAACTAAGTGGCGTAAGCTTTCAGCTTGCGATCGATCATCATAAGCACGAATCGCAAGCGACGTGTCACGTCAATTTTCGATTTTTTGGGGTGCCAGTGGCGATTCTGGCGAATCAGGAATCGCAGCTTTCTTACTAGCTTTGACTTTTGACTTTGGAGTTTCCTTTACTCGCAATTTGGTTGTCGCTGGCGAGCTAACCACGGGTGCTTCAGCGGTTAAGGCTTTGGCGCCAGTCACGGAAATGGTCGACGCAACAAGTTGATTTGCGTTTGGATTGAACGTGGCGCTTCCTTTGACAGCGTCACCCGGTCGCGCAAGATCGAGTGACGACGAGTTGAATTCAATTTTAGGGCTGTCGGCAAGCTCGACTTTCATCGGCGTATTCCCACAGTTCAACGAAAGCATGTTAGCTTCGATCTGAAGAATCGCTCCGACAATCCGTACGTCAGGACTGGCCGACTCACCAGGAGCCGCGCGGTATAGTTCGCTCAATCGATAGATACCAGGAACACTCATCGATCGCTCGATAGCCGAAGAGCGCGCGCTAATTTTTGAGGAATCTGGCGCAAAGATAGTTAGGGTGCGAATCGGGTCAAGAAACGCGCCGTTCGCGGCGGGTGCTTGGAATCGAACGACCATTCCCGGTTTCAACGCCGCCTTTTCAACCGGAACAGTAAAGCGAATACCGGCAGGCGACTGAGGCAACGTGAACATGATCGGTTGTCCCGCCACATTGACAATTTGCATCATGCCACCCTGCCACGCCTGTAGCTTACCCTCCAATTCGATTCTGGTCGGTCCGTTATTTCCATACGGGCCATTCGGTTGAGCGTAGCACTGACTCAAAATGCTGCTGAAAATTACGACGTTAAATAGGAGCAATTTCATTTTCCTGTCTCCGAATGAGAACCTAAATCTTGCGCGATATTGAAATTTTACGAAAAGCTTCCGACGTTTGGCTGGATGCATGAGAGACGAATCGAGCCTCTTGGAATATGATAGAGGAAGTTTGAATTACCTGCACGCAAAATTATTTCCTATGAATTCTTCTACCTCGCCGGTCACCGTCCGGACTCTTCAATCGATGAAACGGCATGGCCAAAAAATCTCCATGCTGACCGCTTATGACTTTGGAATGGCCCAGTTGCTGGACCAAGCAGGAATCGATTGTATTCTGGTCGGAGATTCCCTAGGGATGGTCGTTCATGGGAATAAAACCACGGTTCCCGTGACGATCAAACAGATGATTTACCACGGCGAGATGGTCGCTCGCGCGGTCAAGCGGGCTATGGTCATCGTTGATCTTCCGTTTCCCGTTGGCCAGCGAGGCGTTTTACACACCGTTAAAGTCGCCGCCAAGATCATGAAAAAAACGCTTTGCCAAGCCGTTAAAATGGAAGGCGGCCACGAGCAATCTGAGTCGATCGCCGCCCTCGTCGATGCCGGTATCCCAACGATCGCTCATATTGGATTGCGTCCGCAAAGCGTACATGCTTTGGGAGGGTATCGAGTTCAGCGAGATGCCGATCAACTGAAACGAGATGCCCTTGCCGCACAGTCCGCCGGTGCGTTTTGCGTCTTGATGGAATGTGTCCCGCATTCGTTGGCCAAGGAAGTTACCGACTCGCTTACCATTCCGACGATCGGCATCGGAGCCGGCCCCGGTTGCGACGGACAAGTTCTTGTAGTTAATGACATGTTGGGAATGGGCGAAACGACTCCGCCAAAGTTTGTTCGCGGCTATGCCAATCTTCATAAGGAAATGCGCGATGCTTTCGTCCGATATCGCGACGATATCACTAGTGGCGCATTTCCGGGTTCTGCTGAGTCGTTTGAGTGAAGAGTATGACGACTTTGAAAAGCCATCGCGTCTCCTTTGCCGGGAGCCAAGGAAGACAACTCGGCGGAATCATCGATCTTCCCGAAACAAAGCCAATAGGCTTTATTTTGATGGCGCACTGCTTTACATGCTCGAAGGATCTTAAGGCCAGCGTTCGAATCTCGCGAGGCTTCGCCGAACTTGGTTGGGGCGTCTTGCGATTCGACTTCGCTGGACTTGGAAACAGCCAAGGCGATTTCGCTAATACGAATTTTCGCACCAATCGAATTGATCTGCTATCGGCGGCCGGGTTCCTCGCCGCATCGCATCAAGCTCCATGTTTGCTCGTGGGACATAGTTTCGGCGGTGCGACGGCCATGTCCGTTGCCAATGAACTCGAATCTGTGCAGGGAGTGGTGACGTTGGCTACTCCTAGCGAAACATCGCACTTGGCAGACGTCCTTGTCCAGCTTGACCCTCGCATTGAATCCGAAGGGAATGGCTCGGTCACGATCGGAGGTCGAACGTTTCCTATCGCCCGACAAATGCTCGAAGATTTTCGACAGTACGATTTGACCAAGGACATTGCTGAACTTCGAAAGCCACTTTTGATTTTCCATTCTCCCACCGACGGCACAGTCGGATATCACCATGCGATGCGCATCTATTCTTTGGTGTTGCAATCGAACGGCCCCGACAAAGTTCGACCCGAAGCTAGTCTGATCACGCTCCCTCAAAGCGACCATTTGCTCGTTAACAATCCTCGCGACATTCCGATGATCGTGGCCTGGATCAGCGCTTGGGGAAAGCGGCTCTTACCCTTTCCGCATTGAGCTTTTAAGGACACTTCTCGCCGAACGCCACCATCATAACGGGACTCATATCTTTACTGGGTGGCCGTGGCGGAATCTTCTACGCCACAGATGGTTGCCGCGACATCGAAGACTCCGCGACGGCCACCCGATTTCCGGCTTTCGTGATTTTGTTCGACATCTCAATTCATGCGAGAGATTCCTCGGTTTTGAAGCCTAGTCGCTATCGCAGGATGATTTGCTTTCGCTATATTCGAAACGCATTCAAGGTTATTCTCGCCGCTTTTCGATCGGATTTTATTACTATGTCACTTGAAGATCCCGCATTGGACTACGGTTGGTTGCTTAGCGATCCGCGACGCAGTTTGTCATGGGCTCGCCTCGCCGATCGAAGCCCGAAAGCAGCCGAGCAATTGCGGCAATACATCTACATGAAGATGGCCGCCAGTGATTTGGTGCTCGATGAAGATGTCATGGACAAGGTCGAGTTGCCTTACGGACTTTTGGCCAATCTTGAAGAAAAGAATCGCTTGCTAGCTCAGTTACGAGCCCCGGTCGATCATCGCATCGAATCGTTTCTTGCTACAGAGTTTGCCAATTGTTCACTCGATGCTCCACTTCGATTACCATTGACGACACTCGTCTTAGATCGGCACGGTCTGGCGCGACAACTGAGTTTACCTGACGGTGGCGACGAGTTTCAAAGTGAATTGGTAAGTTCGTATCGTCTCGCCAATGGAGTCCTGCACAATCCATCGCAAGATCGACGCACGACTCAAGGAACGTTTCATGTTTCCGAAGGCGGACTTCCGATCGCTGCCGATAAACGAGCAGTCCCGCAAGCGGTTTTTGCGAAGCTCTTCGTGGAAGCATTTCGACCACCGGACGACTTGCTGCTGCTGCCGTTTACTTCAACGTCTGCCCGACCAGCCAAGTCCTTTGTCTCGCTTTTCATTCGCCCAATTATTTGTCCCGATGTTGCCGGGTTCTGTCGCCATAAAAAGATGGAGATTCGGTTTTTCGCACCTGGATCGTTGGTTTCGAATCTTGACTTTGTGGAATCGATCTTTGGAAATGCCGGCGATCCATTGGTACCCGAGAACGATGCGGCTCTCGATATCCTTCATTGGAGTGGGCATACCGGTTGTGTGATCCTCGCTCCGCATCTGATTTATCTGAAGAAAAAAGAGCTTGGCCTTCCGGCTTGGGATCAAGCTACCGAACGCCAACGCGCCGACGGAATGTGCTGGAAGGATCCTCAAGAGCGCTACAACGGTGGTCAAGCCTTCAAGCTAACGTATCGAACCAAGGCTGGCATTATTATTACGCTGATTGCGGACAACTATTTTGGCTACTGCAAAAAGGAAGTGAAAACGCAGATTAGTTACGCGGCGAATTTGATGGGGAACGTCGAGGAAGAGCATGCGGGTGGGACGATTGCATTTCCATCTCACAATCTTGGTGAAGAATTTCAGTTGGATTCCAAGCGATACAACGGCCGTTCGTTTAAAGATATAGAACGCGACTACGGCGATAATTTTGTCGATGTGCGTCCCGAAGGATATGGTGTCGATCGCCAGCATCCGAATATCATCTATGTCAACGAGAGCGCTCGATTTAGCTTACTCGATCAGACCGTGCGATGGTTTCAAGGCGACGTTGAACAGGCGCTGCCACTGGAACCGGACAAAGTTTATATCGCGCCGAGCGGCTATCGGTTGACAATGGAAAAACACCCATCTGCTCCATCTTGGCGATTGATCGGCATCTCAGGAATCGGTACGGTTTGCCACAAGCCATGTACCGTTAGCGGCGGAGGCAAAAGCGAAATTAGCAAATCACTGAAGGACTACATGCTCAACGGTCCAATCTTTGTAGCGGATATCGAAAAGGATTTTGGCTATCTCGACGAGCTTTTCAGTTTCGATTATTCCAATCGATGGGCAACTGAATCGAAAGAAAAGCCCGACTACGCCACGCGCTCTAGCCGTAAAGTGCTTGATTCAAATCGGTCGCTCGGAAGCGTTATCAAATTGCTTACACCGTCTCGAGAATATACCGAGCAATACAATCAATGGTTGGCATCGATTCCGACGCATATTTATGCCATGGCCTTTATCATCAAGCGATTTTGCAAATCGAGTTGGAATGGCAATTGGAAAGAGCATTTTGATGTCGATGTCGTTAACGGCGACGATGGTCATGAACTTAAATATGACAATCGAAAGCTGATCGGAGATTATCTCCGCATCGGCTTGGATAGTCATGGACGTTGGCGCACCTACAAAGTTCGACAGGATTTTGCGGCGGCTGCCAAAATCCAGCTTGAGGATGATATTACGGCGTCGGTCGTCGTTCCTGGGCGTTTTCTCGATAGCCTTCCCGCTGTCCAATCAGAGCTCAGCTATAAGTTCGTTGAGAATTGTGAATATCGACTCTTCCAACGCCCGGACGACGCGATTCATCGTGGACTGGATAAACAAACCGAAGCAGATATCGCCGACGTCGGAAATTTCTTTTGCAACTACGAACCGTTGAATCGCGAAGATATTCAACGCGATATTGCCTCGGTGATGGACTTTGGAAAGTACAGCCCGGTATTGCAAGAAAAGTTTCGAGCCTTCGCGGCCGATCAAAGTTCGCCAAGCTACGTAGTGAGCGCAGCGCAACCAAGAATTGTCGACGGAGTACCGACGAAGAATCCACGCTACTTGCAAGATCGTCCCGACCTCAAGAATCCAATGGCTCGATACATCGCTAGCCGAGCGATGCAAATTGCCAGAGCGACTCCGCCTGGCAAGTCGTTACCGATTCCGGTATCCGCGATTCTCTCAGGTCGACGCAACAATCCTCCTGACAAGGCTGCAGGCTATCGGTCGCTGGCCGTTTATAATCCGATTCACTATCAGGAAATTCCTGAGCTGTTCATGGATTACATTTGCTCGCTGACTGGAAAAAGTCCATCGACGACCGGAGCCGGAAGCGAAGGAGCACTGACGAAAGGTCCCTTCAATGCTCTGCTACCCATTCATGATTTGAACGCGATGTTGGTCAGCATGATCCTGACCGATCTCGGCGGGTTCTCGACCGCTGCCGGCCACATCGGTCCCGATTTTGAAGTCGGTCACGATATCAGTATGCTTGTTCCCGAAATTTGGTGCCGGCTCCAACCTCATGAGCGCGATCCGTCGTACCTGATCTCTGAAGAGCTTATGAAAAAGGTCGATGATTTCGAGTATGAAGGGCGGACTATCCAGGCATCGAGACTTGGCTATCGAATCACGGCTCGTTTCGTTCGTCGATACTTCGGTCGAGTCTTCGATAATCCGAGCAAGGTTTTTGATCAAAGCATCCTTTGCCCGGAGCTGCAAGACATAGAATCGTTTGCTGACGGAATTGACTACATCGTTGAAGCTCAGCAGCGTGTCGCCAAGCAATACTTTGTCGACGATTCCTTCACTTTTGCCTGTCCACCGCTCAAGGTTCTCTTGGAGATAATGGCTCACGGAAGCTGGAACAAAAAAGATCACTCGCATCCCGAAGTTCGTGCGATGTTTACCCGCGAAGCGATTCTAGGTAGCGATTGGTACCAGCAGCGATTGGTCACCAAACAAGCCGTCGACATTCGACTTTGGGAACGGCATCTGGCGTACTTGACGGAGTACTGCAACCGAACGACACACGGGGCCGTTGTCGCGAGACTCAAGCTAAACGAACGATTGAAGAACTCGCAAGAGCGGCTCGATTTCTGTCGTTCGTCCGCCTACGTTGATCGGATTCGAGGGACGCTAGGCGTTGACCCGAGTTTGCAGTCGTAGGTAGCAACCGTAAAACGGCGAGCTATGCTTGCCGGATAAAATGCGATGCGTAGCTTCGGATATGCTGGCCGTTCAAGACATGCACGGTTCGCAATTGCTGTACGACTCCATCATTGAATTGACTCAACGGGACGTGGACGAGCGTCTTTCCGAAACGCTTCGCCAGTCGTCGACGCTCGGCTCCCGGTGCGGTGGGACTCAAGAAAGCAATCTGCTTCGATTTCGCATGCAAACACGCTGCACCTACTAAACGATCTTCCAAAGTTTCGGCAAAGTCCAATTCAGGATTCTTCCAAACATCGGGAATCGATCGCGGAGGATAGAGGAATAATGCGCCACCATAAGTCGCCACGGCCACTCCAGGGCCTAACATTTCTTGTCGATAGTCGGTTGCGAAGAATGCGAGCGTCGATTCATCTTCGTGCTCGGCGAACCACGTCGTTCTCCATGGATAGGCACGTGGGTCTGCTTCGTGTTCAAAGAGGAGCAAACAAGCGTCGAGATGACCAACCGACGGCGGCTGGATCTTGACGTACAAGTTCCCGTCATACCAATGACGGAGTGTTTCGCGAATATCGATTCCGTCCAATAGACTCGTCGAAAATTTTTCGGTTCTCGCCAAATCTGCTCCCATTGCCGCCCGCGCTCGCTCGATGACTCGAGCGCGAAAACTCTCGATCAAATCGTCCTCCGGTGGCCAAGAACATTGACGATAAGGATTCCATCGCATCTGCCACTTTTTCGAATCGTCGCGAAGTGGTTTGCGGTTCAGCTCGATTGTGCGCCATTCTTGAGGTGAACCCGCTAATCGATTGATGATAGGAACCTGCTCGCCGTCGGGGAGTCGAGCTTCATGCATTCCAAGGGTCACTGTCGGCCACGGCAGATAGTCGGAGTAAAGATAATTTCGAGCTGCTTCAACAACGTGAATCGCGAACTGATCGCCAAGGATCTGCTTTGAAGCAACTGCGATCGTATAAAGATCCGGCGATAGACGACGATCGAGCAAGGTCAGATTGCGCATATATTTTAAGCACTGCGACAGCAAAAGCGGCGTAATGCGTCGACCGCGAACCCCGAGATCCGCCATATACGAAGCCCTGGCCGACATCAGCAGTTGTTTGACGCCATCGATCAAGACAGATTGCTGGTCTCCCGTCGAATTTTGACGAGCCTGCTCGTAAGCACCGGTGATGTACGGCAACTCTCCCATCAGAAAGATAAGCGTATTTTCGGCAACCGAATAAGGGACCGCTTCATGAATTTCCAATGGGGCAGAAGAATCTAATTCATCGTGCGGCTCCGGTGACGAGCCACGAAAATAGGCTTCGCGTAACCACGGCCAATGCTCGATCGAACAAAGCATGACGATGTTCCTAAAATTCGGTGCCAGTTTTCGCAACTGAGCAGCCATGTACTCAATCCGCTGCCGCGTCTGCTCGATGGCCGGACGTTCAATCGCAGGAAGGGCAGCAGCCGCGAAAGTTTCAATCGCAACATTCCTGAGCGCGAAGGCGTCGGGAAGAGTATGCGTCACTTCTTGGAACTCAGCAACTTCGAGATCGACGAATCGAATCGGAAGATGTTCACCGAGAGCAAAGCGAATGGCCGTAATCACGCTCTGGCTTGGGTCGACCGGTACGTAACTATGCGATGCTGGCCAATCATAATCGACCTCGCCAGGTAAATCTAAATCGTCCTCGTCAGGTAAATCTAAATCGAATTCGTAGGCTGAATTCTCAGCCGGTGGCTGCATAACGATCGATGGAATAGGCAGTTTTTGGACGGCTTGGCAAACTGGCTCTCCGAACGAGGGTGGCAGCGGTACGGCGATGCAGTCGATTGGATGTTCCAGCAACCAACGCTCTACCGCTCGAGCATAAGCACCGCTGGCATGCACGACCGGGAGCAGCGTGACGCGATCATTGAGTCGGAAGCAACCTTCGTAAGTTTTCATAATAGGATCATTCAATCGTCGATCGAAATTCGCATGCTTCCATCCGTCGCGAGTATGCAAGTATCGGGATCCGATCCGCTTCGATCGGAACTTCGAAATCCGACATCCGATCTACAAGTTCATCGAATCCCGACCCTCGCGGCGCTCGAATCGCGATCCGTTGACCGGTAAACGGATGGCGAAACTCCAAGTAACAGGCGGCCAGCATCAATCGATTCGTCACATAATTTAGTTCAAACCATCGATTATAGCGATCATCGCCGTGACGAAAATCGCCGATAATCGGATGAGCTATATGTTTGAGATGGCGTCGAATCTGATGCCAGCGACCGGTTTTAGGTCGAGCTTCGACAAGCGAGAATCGACCGGTGCGATGTGTCTCGGCACAGTTGGGCAACTCATACCATCGAATGGTTGTTAGATGCGTTTCGGCTGATTGTTTGGCAGGGCTGATGGTGCTGCTTCTATGAGAACGAACATCGTCGTCACTGGAAACAAGAGGAATGCGCAGACGCATATCGCGATGCAACCATCCTCGAACGAAAGCCTGATAGTATTTTGCCACCAGCCTTCGAGTGAATAGATCGACCATCGTCGCTGCGGCTTTTGGATTCAGTCCGAAAAGAATGACACCCGACGTGGGTTGATCAAGTCGATGTACTGGATAGACGAGACAATCGATTTGATCGCGAAGCGTCTGTAGAAGCACCGGTTGATCGCCGATCGAATTCGAGCCGCGATGAACAATCATCCCAGGCGGCTTGTCGACCGCTACAAAATGCTCGTCGCGATAGAGTATATTTAAGATCGTCACTGAGTTTTTTCGGCGAATAGAGATCGTAGCGATTTTTGGAAATACGGTTCGTTGGTAGTTCCGCCTTCAGGCGGCTCTGCCTGCCGACTTGTGACTTGTTCTAGTGTAAAAACAACCTGGACGCGAGGCGGTGCCTCGGAAGCCGTGCGTTCTCAGGCAATAGTCTGGGAACGAGCGATATCTTGTTGGAAGTATTGAGGAGGAGTTGTGCTAGAATTGCATGCGTCAATTTTTGATTTGAATTTTTAGGAAATAAGTAGTTGCCCATGCGTCGTGGAATTGCGGTAGCACCAGGAATTGCGATTGGGACGGCTTACTGTATTCATGAAGTTTTCGTGAATCCGGAAAGACGTCAAATCCTGGCCAGTGAAATAGAAACAGAACTCGCATCTTTCGAATCGGCTCGCCAAAAATCTCTAGTAGAAGTTCGAGCGATTCAGGCTAAAGTCTTGCGTCAAATTGGGAAATCGGCAGCGGCGATCTTTGCAGTACACGAATCGATTCTCAATGACGAAGCACTCATTCAACGTATCCGAACGAGTATTCGCGACAATCTTTGCACGGTTCAAGCAGCACTGGCCAAACTGCTAGAGCACTACCAGCATCTTTTGAATAGCCATTCCAACGAGCTCTTTCAGAATCGCCTCGCCGATATTCGCGATATTGTCATGCGGTTATCGAGCCACCTTAGCGAAGCCTTGGACGAGGAATCAGGCGTACTTCAAGGGCAATTAATCGTGGTTGCCGACGAATTGCTGCCAAGCCAAGCGATCATGCTCGGTGATCGATCGATCCACGGAATCGTAAATCAAACAGGTGGTCAAACAAGCCATGCCGCCATTATAGCGCGCAGCCGTGGGATTCCAGCGGTTAGCGGTGTCAGCAATATTTTGAAAACCGTCCACACCGGTGATCTCTTGATCGTCGATGGCAGTCAGGGTCATGTGATAGTCAATCCTGGCCCGGAAACATTGGCTGCCTATCGCAAATTGGAACGTGAATTCTTTGATTTGCAAGATCGCTTAGCGGACAATCGTGATCGACCATCGATGACCGCGTGTCGAGTCCCACTTCAGCTCTTAGCAAACATCAATGGCTTGGCGGATACGAAAGCCGCCTGCGCGCAAGGGGCTGACGGAGTCGGTCTCTATCGCACCGAGTATCTTTATCTTGCATCGAGCGATGTTCCCGACGAACAAGAGCAACTTGACAACTATCGCGCGGTGATCGCGGCAGCGCCGAATAATCGCGTTACCATTCGCACGCTCGATATTGGCGGCGATAAATCGATACCTTTTTTGAATCGTGGTCATTCCGAATCAAATCCATTTATGGGGCTCCGCTCGATTCGATTATCGTTTGAACACCCCGCGCTCTTTTTGACGCAAATTCGTGCGATCTATCAAGCCGCATCGCCTCGCTGTTCTCCTGGCAGTCAAGTCAATATCCTGTTTCCCATGGTCGCAACGTATGAAGAGCTTCGAAAATTGCGCAGCATTTGTCGAAAGGCTGTGGAAAGTTTGAAACGCGACGGATTAGATTTTGGCCAACCTAAATTTGGAATGATGATCGAAGTACCAGCGGCTGCGATGATGATCGATCAACTCCTTGGGGCCGTCGATTACGTGTCGATCGGTTCGAATGACCTTATTCAGTATCTCATGGCTGCCGATCGAGACAATCCTAAAGTGAGTTCGCTTTGCCAACCTCTTTCACCCGCTGTTTTGCGGGTCCTCGAAAGCGTGATTCGAACGAGTCAACTCGCTCAGAGACCTGTCACGCTGTGTGGCGAAATGGCATCGCAGCCAGCCGCCTTTGCTCTGCTTTTAGGGATGGGATTGCGTCGCTTCAGCATGAGTCCAGCCTATATCCCGTCGATCAAGGAACTGGCTTCGCAGATTACGATTGAACAATCGCAAAACTTGTTAAAAAAAGCGCTTCGAGAGCGTGAGACTCGCAAAATCGTCCGGATGATCAACGAGCAATTGTTCGACTTGGTTCCGTCGCTTGGCCCTCTCTTGAATCGGAACGCATAAAAAGCAATGGAGCCAACCACCTGTTCCGACGTTGACATGAACGCTTCTTCCTTAAGGCCCGAGCCGAATCCATTTTCAACTCGGTTTGTTCGACCGGGAGCCATTGCGTATCGGCGCGTCGATCATGGGACGCTGGACGAATTGGCTGTCGATTTCTTTGGACGATGCGGAGGATGGGCCGCGATCATCGGCCCGCATGGAACGGGCAAGTCGACGTTGATTGCGAGCTTGAAAGAGAAACTGGCGGAGCGGTCGCAGGTCTTTGCACACCGATTCTCGACGACCGATCGGAAGTTTCGTGAGCTTTGGATGGAAGCCAAGCATTGGACGCAAGGCAATGTGATCGTCGTCGACGGCTACGAGCAGATGTCGATCTATTCGCGATGGCGATTGGGAATCTTAGCCCGTCGCCGCAAAACCTGCTTATTGATTACCGCCCATCAAGAATATCGAGCGTTGAACACCCTTTGGCGAACGTCGGTGGATGAAGAGCAAGCCAAAGTTATTCGCAATGTACTGCTTTCCAATCGACCCGACTTGCTTCAGTCGCACGATCTCGAAATCGCTTGGCGGGCTGCTCGACAAAGCCATCCGACCGATTTGAGAGAAACCTTGATGTCGATGTACGATTGGGTAGAAGAGCAAAAGCAAAAACGGCCCGCAAGTCTTAAAGACTCGCGGGCCGTTTGAGTTGCACAGTGTCTCTGTGAATTAGTAAGCTGTTGACCCGTAATTAGCGGATCGTAGCAGAACTAACCTGAATGACACGGCGCTTGTTGTTCAAGTAGGCACTTGGATCGACAACCGGTGCTGGAGCAGCTTTTTGCATGGCTGGAGCAGCGGCAGGAGCTGCCGAAGCACCTCCACACGAGCTGCACGATGAAGCTGTTGAGCACGAATCGCAAGCGTTCGAATCACAGCAGCTTGACTTCTTGCAAGCGAAGATCTTCGAAAGCAATCCGCAACCATTTCGCTTGCCACAACCGCAGCCGCTATCGCAGCCAGCAGCAGCTCCGCAAGGATCGCAAGCAGCCATTTCGGAACCGCAGCTTGGTCCGCAACCTTTGCCCAAGCCTTTTCCGCAACCGCAAGCATTTCCATATCCAGCCGAACCGCTGCATGGATCACAAGCAGCCATTTCAGCGCCGCATGTAGGTCCGCATCCAGCGCCGCAACCAGTGTTGCATGCAGGTCCAGATCCGCAGCTCGAAGCACAGCTCGACTTGCAAGGCGAAGTTAGGCTGCAAAGATCAGCCTTGATTGCCTTAAGAAGTCCCATCAACGGCTTCCTGCGGCAACCGCACGAAGTATCGACACCGCAGCTTGGTCCGCAAGCATTGCAGCTAGCCATTTCCGAACCGCAGCTTGGTGCACAAGCACCAGCACCGCAGGCATTGCCAGCGCCGCATGCTCCAGCTCCGCGAGCTCGTCCGAGAATGTTACCACGACCGCATGGATCGCAAGCAGCCATCTCTGAACCGCAACTCGGTGCACAAGCACCAGCTCCGCAGGCGTTTGCTCCGCAGTTGCCTGCTCCGCAACCTGCCATTTCAGAACCGCAGCTTGGTGCACAAGCGCCAGCTCCGCAAGCGTTTGCTCCACAGTTGCCTGCTCCGCAGTTGCCTGCTCCGCAACCTGCCATCTCAGAACCGCAGGAAGGACCAGCGATCGAAGTGTCGCAGCATGAGCTTGCGCAACCACAATCGCGACCAGCGAGCATACGGTTTAAAAGATCGAAGCCGAAACTTTGGCTGGTCAAGCCAGCTCCGAGAATCATCGATCCAACCAACAATTTGAGTTTCATCGAGTCTTAATCTCCCTAATTCGATGTGCGACAAACACTTGACATCTTGGTACGTGCCTCCGCAGTCAGGTGGAGCGCGGTTTCAACACACGAAGACGCTGTTGAAATCGTTCTCGTTCCTAGCAAGGCCTTAAACGGACATTGGTATTCGCAATATCCGTTCGACTTCGTTGACCTTTCGCCGCTTGTCTCGCATCCTATTCGAGTTTAGCGCCTACTTCGGCAACGTCCCACAAGCTTTTGGCTTGGAGAGGTCAAGTGTTTCAGGTGCGGCCATCCTTTGGCTATCGTTACCTGAGTTGTCGTTCTGGGTCTTACCACGGCGATCCAGTTCGGATGCACGAATCAACCGAACTATGCAGTGGTTTCACGATTGGTATCGGCGGGCTTTCCACGCCCCTTGAACATGCAAAGCCATTTTTCCTCATTTACCAAAACGCATGGAATCATTGAAATTCTTCTGTGGATTCCTGCTTTAACGCCTCTGCCGTACTTGCGGCCTCAAAGTCTTCCCAGTTTGTCGCCACTGCACATGGACCACTCGCTATCGCCCGAAAGCCTCCGTCAAAGACATCGCATTTGACTCAGGCACTTTGAGCGGCAAACTTGAGCTGAATTACCCATACCGACGCTGGTCGTTAATTGGACCACCCAAATAGGATCGCGTTGGATCGACCAGAAACCGATCTCCAATCGACGATCGCCCTAACAAAAGACGGAATCCCATACTGCGACGATTGGTAAGTGTCAGTTCAATCGGCCATCGATAAGCCCCGATTTGAATCGATGACTCGATCACCGGACGATGAGTAAGGTGCCCGGTCGAAGAGCGAACATCGCGATATCCAACTAACTTCGCTTCTACGCACTGGCCAGCCATCGATAGATCTGCGCCCACAAAGACCGAGAATCGAAGCCAACGTTGCTTGCTGCGGACGAATTCTCCAATAGGATCCGCATCCATAGAACTACTCCTGGCTCCCGTGTCGATCTTGGCTTCGATAAAGCTCATGTCCATCTCTGGGAGCTGAACCCACTCACGCCATCCTAATAATGGCTTCAACGAAACCTCCGACGATCGAGTCGGAGAAGTCAATTCGTTGGTTTTCGGAGCTCGATTGAGGCGACGCGACATAAATAAGCGTATCGGGACAGTGATCGATGAATTCCTTCGAAAGCCTTACTCTGCCGAATTAAAACCGAAAATCGAGTGCTAACCTTCGATCGTCGTACCCAGCTCTCGTAGTAACTCTATTGTAAACAGCCCCGAGCCATGTCCGTCGGAAAAATCGATGTTATAGGCATAATTACCCACAGGACGCATTGCGACGATTTTCAGCGGTTGAGCCTCTGCCGCTGACAAAACCGGTAAGAGATTAGGCTTTTTCGAGGCATCCGCCCGCTTTTTCTCACGACACGTCGCACACGGGCAAGCTTTGCGAAGCGCCCCAAAGCTACTGCGACGAACCTCGCCATCGCTCCACGTGATCTGCAGATAGCGGTCTTCAACAAGTGCCAAAGCGGTCGGTTGGAGCATGGATGTCGAGTGAGTTCAAGGAAAGAGAATCCGAGACGGTCATTGAGAAAACGTCCGTCGAGTATACCCGACAGACGACGAATTTACTGTTTCACAAGCTCCGGAAAGACCTCTGTAGCATATTGACGACGCCCGGCGGTGCCAACAGGCGGTTCGTCTAAATGGAAAAAACGTTCATAGCCATCGGGCTTGCCCCAGTACCTCGGGTCTTGAGGCCCCTCAATGCGCGCCGTTGGGATTCGAAGCTTTACGAAGGTACCTTTTTTATCGGCTTCACGCCCCTCGGCATCCCTGGACTCCACAGGATCCAATTTAAATTTGATCGCATGTTCGCCTTTGCTCAATTGCCGGTGGAGCGAAACCTCGTCCTCGAATCCGCACGGTCGACAATTTCACGTGCTGTTGCGACGTACTTTTCAGCCAACATCGGTGAGATCGATAACGCGTCGGCGTTGTTGTCGAAGCTGTCTCCCGAGTCGTCGGGTGGAAACTCAACGGACGTGTCGAATTCAACACCCCTCAAATCGCGAATCGTGTTGCCGTATTCCAGTCGATTCAGCCGTCGCAGCGCACTGGTGCCTGGATCAGACGGATCGCGACTGGGCGAGAAAACACGACCCACGATCCACTGAATCAGCACCTGCTCTTTGTTAGCGGAAGCGGCGGAATTGGGGTCGACACGTGTTTCCTTTTCATTCGCAACCGTGACAGGTACTGGCAGCGCTCGAAAGCATACAGCGACAACTAACGCGACCAGAATAGCGCGAACCAAGCGGCTAGATTTCAGCGACCTACGCGGGAGCATCGTCAACCTGTTGTTTTGAGTAGGAATATGAAAACCAAGTCTCCTACAGTATAACTGATTCGCCTTACGATACGATTCGCTTTACGCTGCACCTCCATTGATTGAGCTGTGAGGTCAGGAGTCTACACGCCTCCCTTTGGAAGTTCTTTCGCTGAGGCGGCCAGCTTTCGAAACATCTATATGTCTCTCATGCGATCGTCCGTCACCGAGAGGTAATTGATCGGACGCCCCTCCCCTATATGATCGTTCAAGAATCAGGCTGGTCGCTTTTGACCCATGAACTTCAAGCTGAGTTTTTGGGTGAGGTCGATTGGTAGCAGCAGTTTCCTATCCCGACGCGTAAGGGGCGACCGCGATGCTCTTTCTGAGCAACTGGCATGACAATTGCATCTCAGGTCATTTCAGCTCATCTTAGCGAAGCGCTTTTGCTGATGCACTTTTATAAAACGCTCAATAGGCATCCAAAGTATGAAAACATGTGAGACTTGTGGCAACCACTATGACAAATGCTTCGAAATCATCAAAAATGCACAGTCGCACTTTTTTGACAGCTTCGAATGCGCAATCCAGGCGTTGGCACCAATCTGCGAGCATTGTCAGTGCCGCATCATTGGACACGGGCTAGAGGCCGAGGAAGTGTTTTATTGCTGTGACCATTGTGCCGAATCAAGTGGAGTAAGTGGTTTGCGCGATCGAGTTTAAATCGTAACGACCAAGAAAATAGTGACCAATGCAACTGAACGAAGCGATTGAAAACAATAGAGCTTGGGCGGCGAAGCGAGTCGAAGAAGACCCCATGTTTTTCAAACGATTAGCACGCGGCCAAAAGCCTAGCGTTTTATACATCGGCTGTTCTGACAGCCGAGTAACAGCAGAAGAGATGCTAGGGGCTGGCCCAGGCGATCTCTTCGTTCACCGTAACATCGCCAACTTGATTCCGAACAACGATCATAGCTCGAACACAGTGATCAACTTCGCAATTCATGATTTGGGGGTAAAGAGCATCGTGGTTTGCGGGCACTACGGTTGCGGAGGCGTCCTTGCGGCCATGCAATCTAACGACCTTGGGAAATTGACTTCCTGGTTACAAAACATCCGCGACGTATATCGATTGCACTCCATTGAATTGGACTCTATCGAGAATGAGGAAATTCGGTATCGCCGATTGGTAGAGCTGAACGTTCACGAACAGTGCATCAACTTGTTGAAGGTCGCAGAAGTGCAAAACGCCTACAGTTCTGCGAATCTGATCATTGCTGGTTGGGTCTTTGATATGGCCACTGGTCGGATCACCGACCTTAAACTCGATATTGAACAAATTGTTGGTTCAATGCGAGACATCTACAGCATAGCCGAGAAAGTTTAGATCCGACCTCTGACGGAGCTTGGATGGACAAGTCCTATGGTGTGACCATTTCGCAGTGGATAATCATCTAGTTCCATTTATGATTCCTAGACCGCCAGCAGCCGATCCAAGCATGCAACCCACCGTCGAGGCGGAGAGCAACCTTTCGTACTCATACTGGCTAGGTACTTTCATTATTCGTGGCTCCGTCGCTCCTCGAGTGCTGTTGGATGTTTTGGGATTTGGTTTGTTGACTGTGGCGATCGTCGTGACGATTCAATGGCTTGAGAAACTATTTCAAGTCCAGCTGTCGGTTTCGGTTGTTCCATTTGAAGCGGCAGGGGCAGTGCTTGGTTTGCTATTGGTATTGCGGGTTAACACCGGTTACAGCCGTTGGTGGGAAGCAAGAGTGTTGTGGGGCGGTATAGTCAATCAGTCACGCAATCTTGCGATCGCTGGATTGGCGTACGGGCCCAGGAACACACGCTGGCGATCGCGATTCGTACGATGGATTGCTGTCTTTCCGCACGTTTGCCGTCGGAGCCTTCGAGAACAACGCAACTTCCCCGAACTCGAGCGATTGCTGTCCGATGACAGTCAAGCTTGGATCAGAAAGTCAGAGCATATGCCCGATGCTGTATCTAGCGAACTTGCGATGCTACTCTACGAGGCGCGAAGCCTTGGCATGGACGGATTCGCGTTCCAGAAATGTGAAGAGCAGCGATCTAGTTTGATCGATCATCTTGGTGGTTGTGAGCGAATCTTGAAAACCCCGCTTGCCAGGTCTGGGGCAATTCAAGTCAGACAGTTCATCTTCTTGCTGTTGATCACCCTTCCCATCGGACTGATGCAAGCATTCGACGCGAATTCCGCGAATCCTTCTTCATTTATGCAAGGCATGAATCAGGTTGGGATCGTTCCGCTCTACGTAATGCTGCTAGCCTATCCACTCTTGTCCCTTGATCGAATTGGGATGGAGTTACAGAATCCTTTCAGTACTCAGCGTATCGACTTCCTTCCGCTAGATAGTATCTGCACAGCGATCGAACGCAATGTCCTCGAATTACTTCACGACATAGAAGACCAGCCGCCTGCGGCACCTCTCCCAGGAGATGCTGAATTGCCCCCTGATGCTGAAGTTTCGCCGCAGGACGACAGCTTACTAGCCGACATTTCTTGAACTGTCCTATTGCGATTCTACGACTCGGCATTTGCCCGCTGGAACGCCGGGATTCGACCAGTTACAATCGAGATCGACACAACGGTCCCAATGATGCACGAATTGATTGGCAAACCCCGATAAAATATCCTTTCGAGCATTTATGTTACCGGATGGGCCGACCCGACCGTCGCATTTTCCCTGGCCAAGTCTGAACCGAATGTTCCTTTCAATTCAGCCAAACTATCGCGTCGTTGTTTCGGCCGTGCTTCGTATATTCCTATCTTTCTCAATCGTATCTGGGCAAGAAAACCGCCCCGACGTGTACGAGGTATTAAAATCGCGAAGAGATGTGTGGGGAGAATTGGCGATCCGTAGTCTGGACGGGCCAACCTACGAATACTATGAGTCGCTCCTTCCTCCCCTTAGGTATGTTGAGACGAGGGAGCGACATTATCCAATTCGCCTTTCGAAACCCAATGGATGGACATTCAACTGAGACTCCCATCGCGTCTCCACTGAACATCTTGAATGAAAGGGAAACCGCGACTGGTCTCCTACCAAAAGAGAATTACTGCGGCGACATTGCAAGAGCGAATTCAAGGAGTTCGATCCGCCATTTATCGATCTCCACTGCAGCCAAGCTGGAAATCAAGTCCCAGGGATACAGAAAGGGGCGGTACTCGCCATTTTCCGTCGTACAGGGGGCTAGATTTCCAGCAAGGAGGTTGTTGTGGAGATTGGTGATCGAGTGTTTATCGTGCGCTGGTGGCGGACGGTTCGCTAGAAGTTGAAATGTCTTCTGCATTGGCGGCTTCAAAGATTTTCCTTGCGCGTTCTGTTTCATCGGCACTTTCCGAATGCGCTGAGATCAAAACGCGGCCACCTTTGAGTTTGCCTTCATAGAGTTTGGCTTCGTATTCGGGAATGCCCATTCCGATAAGGGCCCCCGTTAATCCGCCGATGCTGCCGCCAACCGCTGCGCCTGTGAGGGCAGCCATAATTGGGCCGGCAGCGATGAGCGGCCCGACGCCAGGAATGGCAAGTGCGCCGATACCAGCTAGCCATCCAAGACCGCCACCCAAAAGAGCACCCGTTCCTGCGCCAGTTGCAGCACCCTCTGGAGCTTTCGTCTCGTTGTCGACTGCAAAATCTTTCGTTCCGGCTTTATCGGGCATGAGCACCGAAATATCGTTGCTGGAGAAACCAGCGCTTTTCAAGCTATCTGCAATTTGCGTAGCTTGGCTTGAAGTTTTTACTGTACAAATTACGGCGTGAGCCATGATATCAATCCTTCTTTTTTGGGAAAAAAACTAACGGTTCATTACGACTTCCAACTGACTGTCAACTTGCTTATCGCCTGCAACATTGCGGGCGATTTCTTCAATGCGTGTCTTCTCATCAGCCGACTTGACTGGGCCGCGAAGTGTGACTCGGCCATCTTGAGTGATGATTTTGACGTTTTGCGCGTCTATTGACATCTTCGTATCGACAACTCGCTTGCGTATGTTAGCCGTGATATCGATGTCTTTCTGATTTTCATTCTGATCGAAAGGTGTCTTGGCGTTGCTATCTCGGTCCCTTGCATTTACGGCCGTGTTGTTGCGATCCACCGCTGTGCTATTGCCCACCGTGTTTGAGTCCGAGTTCGAATTGGATCGATAAAGGTCGTTGCAACCGATCGTTGCCAGTGCGATCAACATGATGAATGGAAGGTGTTTCATAAATGGTGCTCCTTGATGAAAGCGATTTGAAGTTAGGGGGTTAGATCGATAGTTGTTCAAAGCAAAGCGTGTGCCAATATTTTGCATCGCGAATTCGGGTGGCATGCCCGGGGCCTTCTCAGGGCGCGACAATTTCATGGCAAGTCACGCCCGTCGAAGACCCCGGACGCGCCACACTTGAAAGCAACTTCGATTCGATTTAGCTATCAAATCACTCGTGTAATTTATTCTCGTCAAAGCATGCTTGACGCAGTGTCTTGGCCCAAGTTTTGCGTAAAAGCAAGGTATCTAAGATAACCCAATCCAGATTCCTAATTGGAAATGGCTTTGAACGTATCAGAGCATGGCTGGATAGTTATCCTCGCACCGAAAGAAGTAAGTAGAATGAAACGAATGTTACGAAAAGTATTACTCATTGTGGCCGGATGCTCGACTCTTGTTGTCTTTGCCTCAGACGAAGCCGAAGCCGGCATCCGATCTAGGACGCGAGGCGGGTTGGTTCAACGGCGTCAGAGCGTTGCAAATTGCGGATGCAATAACTATCAATCTGCATGCCCAACCAGTTACCACGGTAACTATGGGACGACGTTGTCTTCGGGTAGCGGTATGTACGCGAGCCCTCAACAGACCGGCAACGGAGGATGGAATGGGAGTGGCTACTCGATCAACACCGCTCCTTCAACCGATTCGTATAATGTGTACGGACAAAGTGCTGGATTTTCCAGTCAAGGAAACGTCTCAGGTCAAAACTTGAGCTCAGGTATATCGACCGTAGTGCCGGCTGGGTACACGCAATAATTTTGCCTCGGCAGATTCTTAGCTAACGACTGTAGTGTCAAGGACGTTAACACTACAGTCGGGATGGTAGAAGTGCACGAGTGCTCGTTGAACGACCACGAGAAATTCAGGTTCAACCGCCAGCTTTTTTCTTGATGGCATCGCCTGCGTTCTTCATTGCATTACCGGTTGCGGAGCCAGCGTCAGCGGCTTTTTCCGCCACTTTATTAGCACCCTCTTTGACTTTCTTGCCTGCTGCTACCGCTGCATCTTTCACTGCCTCACCGGTCTTCTTGATTTTGTCTTTCATATTGTCTGCCATGATCGATTCCTTTGGAAAGTGATTTCTGAAACCCTAGCCACACGTAGCTAGGTGGGAGCTTGACGAAACAGCAAACGTCGCGCCAAATTTCGCGGCCAATCAATCGCTTCGAAGACTCAACGCGTGCCACACGTTTCACTAACTTTTCGACGTGCAAAAGCTTAGCGAAGCAACTTCATGGTATAAAGTATTTGAAAACAATAGCGTTGAACTTAACGTGGTATTGGCTTGTACGGATTGCGATGAAAGCGAAACACGAAGAATGGCCAGAGCCTCACAAAGCGAATCGCAAAAACGCGCGAAAAAACTACCCTTAAACACGCACGATGCCGAGAAAGCTGAGGACTCGTCGACTCCTCGCAAAGAGAAGCTTTCAAAATTGGCGACCCCGCCAAATCGGTTTCCCATTGTCGGCATGGGCGCGTCGGCAGGCGGGCTGGAAGCGTTTCAGGATTTACTCAAGCACTTGCCTGCGGACACGGGGATGGGCTTCGTGCTCGTACAGCATCTCGATCCACAGCACGAAAGCGCGCTGACACAATTGCTTGCGCGAGCTACGACGATGCCGGTCTACGAGGTAACACAGAATCTGCGCGTTGAACCCAATAGTATCTATGTCATTCCGCCGAATGTGCTGATGGCGATCGTCGACGGTGCGCTGAAGTTGACCCCGCGCAGTAACGAGCGCGGAGCGACACGATCGATCGATTTCTTTTTCGAGGCACTTGCGCACGATCAGCGCGAGCAGGCAATCGGCGTGGTTCTTTCAGGTACGGCGAGCGACGGAACAATCGGTTTAGAAGCGATCAAAGCCGAAGGTGGTGTCACGTTTGCTCAAGATGAATCGGCTAAATACGATTCGATGCCACGGAGTGCGATCGCGGCCGGGTGTGTCGATCTTGTTCTTGCGCCGGAGCAGATCGCTGCAGAACTTGCGCGGATCGCCAAGCATCCATTCGTGATGAATGCGCCTAGCGGCGAGGCGGCGGTGATCCAATCGGAAGCGGAACGCGAGGCTGATCAGCATGAGGGAACGGACGAACCGCTCGCTTCGGGTGGACACGGCACACCACGCACCGACTCGCAACTGGCGAAGAGCGAAGCGGAAGTGGCCGGGGATACGCCTGCGAACTTGACGCACTTTATTCCGATGTGCTCATCAGCGTCACAAGCTTTTTTCGTAACCCCGAGGCGTTTGACGCGCTCAAACGCGAAGTCTTTCCCGAACTTCTCGCGAAGCGCGTCCGCGACGAACCGGTCCGCGTTTGGACTTGATTACGTGTCGAAATCTGCTGATCTATCTCGAACCCGAGTTGCAGAAGAAAATCTTTCCTGCGTTCCATTTTGCCTTGAAGCCCGGCGGTTTCCTTTTCCTAGGTGCCGGCGAGTCGATAGGCGGACGCTAAAGAGCGTTGGATGTAAATTTTCTGTAGATTGCGAAAAATCGATGGAGCATTGCGACGGATTTATTCAACGCAACTGACGACCTCGCCTTGACGCACAGGCAACTAGCAGTGCGTCCACAACTTCGGGGTGAGCGCAATCGTCTATCCATGAGTCGTCTCCTGTCTGATCCTCAATAAGTTCGCGATTATCGAAAACCGATTTGAAAGCCTCTCTACTTTGAAAATCTCCGCGCAAACTTCCTTCCAAGTCTGCACTTTCCGTTGGCTTCGGCATGGCGTTGAGAAACGCATGCAACGCATATGAAATTCCAGAGCGTGGTCCAACGAAGTTCTCGCCCGTTGAAATATTGCTTGACATTTTTAAACCCTCTCCCTGACAAGTGTCTTCATTATAAGCTGTGAAAGAGGCATCTGACCGTAGGGACGCCCTACAAGGATTGTCCACGGCGATAACCATTGGAATCGTTCTACAATTTACCAATCGCAAATTTCGTGCCGTTGAGTTCGACCGAATGAGATTCTAAGACTTGATTGAGCGTATTCGAACGGCGGATGTTAACGCACGATCAACCACTCTGGGGATACTTCATCAATTGATTTAGAAAAAAACAAGTCGAATGCTCCGTTCAGCGGAAAAATCGCCCACGACGATTGCGAATGAATCATGCTGAGCGATCATCTCGCTTTAGCAGTGGGCGAGCAGAGCGCCTAGTTTTTAGCCGCAATGTTCGCCCACTTTTCTTCGATTCGTTCCAAGCAAAGTTCCGATACTTTGGACATAGAAAATGGTGCAACAAGGATCTCGGCAACTGAAAATTGACGGACGATTTCGTCATCATTCGCAGAAGCCTCCCCGCGTGCGAGCAGCAATACGGGTATCTTTGTGAGATCACAAATTCTCAGTATTGCAGATGATAAGCCATCACAACCGTTGCGCATCAAGTAGGCATCAATCAGCAGCAAATCTGGTTTAAATCGTTCCATTTTGGCGATGCAGGCAATTCGACTATCTGCTGGATGGACTGAAAAGCCACTTTGTTTAAGTCCTACCTCAAAATCGTGCAGAAGGCCATAGTCTGCATGCGCGACCACGAGAGATCGCTTCATAAAAGGACGGAAAGGAAGCTGGACTTCACGTGAGAACATGAGAGGTCTTTCTTGGTTAAGTGGCTTGCAATAGCGTCAAGGCTCGCCGAACAATTCGTTTTAGGTCATACGTATTTTCGTGTTTTTCCAAGAGGCGAATTCAGGCGTGCAAATTTTCTTCCGACACGCAGATGACGTGCCGCGGCAGATAAAAACATCGAAATCGAGTCAAGAGTATTGCCTCTTGAAAGGATCGGTCCCATTTTTGCTCAGAAGTCTTTCATTGCTGCTCTGACGTCTTTCGTTACAACGATGTCTCCTTTTTACTACCTCATAACTGATTTGACGAATTGCGGTCTATGTCATCAAATGTTTTCAACAATGCAACACCTAAAGTTTGGGAGCCGACAAAAAAGCGTGGCTTCATTGCTATTTGCATTCTTTCGATCACAGCAATTTTTGTATTTGTACAGTCGTTTTCGTTGATCGCTCCGATAGTACTGTCGCTCTTGCTAACGCTCATCATTTCGCTAGCCGTGAATCCAGTTGTATACTGGTTAAGGGCCAGGATTGGTGGGCGAAGCGTCGCAACCGGAGTGATCGTAGCAAGCCTTACTGCCGTTCTCGCCTTAACGGTGTGGGCGTTGGTTGGACCAATCAAGTCATCGGTGACTGATCTGGCGGAATCACTACCCGCTTACTGGGAACGCTTTCAGAAACCATTGATTAAGTTAGAACAGCAGGCTGTTCAGTCGGAAGAGAAGCTTCAAGCCGAAGTGAATTCGGAGATCAAAGAATTAGATCCTTCTAAAAATGAATCCGGCGACAAAACAGCCGAAAAAAAGGCCACCGAAACCAAACAAGCCTCCGGATCCATTCGTTCAAATGTTGGTCAGATGCTGCGAGGCGCAATGGGTAGTGTTGCTAAAATGGCGTTCAATGGAACTCAGGTGTTGCTCGTCTTGGTGACGGTTTTTTTCGGTGTTATCTTTACGCTTCTCGATCCGCGCCCGATATTCGGAGCGATATTTCTATTGGTTCCAGAATCACATCACGACAAAGCGTCGATCATTTTGGAACGTGTCGGGCGTTTTGCACCTGCATGGGCAGGTTCGATGCTAATGGGTATGGCAACGATTGGCGTTCTCGTGTTTTTATTGATGTGGCCAATCTTTGGCATGGCAGACGCGCTGGTCTTGGGACTCATCGCAGGGGTCTTTGAGTCAGTGCCGTTCCTCGGCCCGGTTCTTAGCACAGTGCCGGCCTTATTGTTGGCATTGGGCGAAGGTGGGTACACGCCAGTCTGGGTTTTGCTTGCCTTTATCATGGTTCAAGCCTTGGAAAACAACGTGATTCTTCCCTTGATTATGGCGCGCGGGATGAAGTTGCACACCGTTGCAATCATATTTTCAATGCTCCTGTGCGTAACTTGCTTTGGCGCATTAGGAGTGTTGGTCGCCGCACCGATGGTTGCAATCGTAAGTATTGTTTACGAGGAACTCTACCGTAAGCAATTTTTACCGACAACTTCAGATAACGATATCGATCGACTTGCCCGTATCACGCTCGGCGAATCTCGTCGTTTTGAATCGCCGCCAAGTCGCCTACGCGAGTGAGGATGGTTGGTGATACATCGCGAACTCCTGAAAATTGAAAAAGGTGAAGCGGCGAATCTTAATGCCTCAGCCAGCTTCGAGTGGTAGACCGAGGTGTTCGATGCTCAAGAGCAAAATCAATGCTCCCAACACTCTTAACCAAACGCTTGAAGCAGTATTGGCCGATCTCCAAAACTTAGCTTTCTTAGCGACCACGCGTGTTGCCAAGCGACCATTACGATCGATGCAGCACAAATGACTCCAAGCGCGCAAAAAAAATTCCGTCAAGAAAATCTTGTGTACTCGCTTTTCATGGATAAATGGCAAGCACTTTGGCTGCTGATAACGATGTGAATTACAGATGAAGATAAGACTTCGGCATCTTTATTGCTCTCAACGTCGACGACTTCACGATTAGGACGTTGTGATTGTCTCGTTTAAGTTGTTTGCATCATTTTGTCAGAGGGATAAATCTATGAGTCAGTTAAATCGGTTGGGAAAAATTCCAATCTTGGCGCTCTTCTTTGTCGGCTGCAGTTCTTTTCTTGAAGCGGCTATGATAACTCGCCTTGTGAATGTAACGCTGAACGCGAGCAATCTTGAGTCGTACAATCTAGATGTTGATCTCAACGGTACGAACGACTTCAAATTCACTGCTTCCAACTTGCCTGATCCCGTTCTTCCTATCGGATCGGACGTTGTTGATTTCCCCTTCGGCGGTAACAACGGCGGCGTTATTGATGCTTTCGCAGCCGACAGATTTCCAAATGCGACTCGACTAAATACCGGAGACTTGGTGTCAGTTGCAAACCTGTTTTCATCTGCTTCCTTTGACCAAGCCAATCTATTTTCCTTTGTCGGATCAGAAACACCATCGGGTAACTTCGAAGGCCAGACAGGTTTCTTGGGTCTACGATTCGACGGATCGTCGGGGCCTCTTTACGGTTTCGCCGAAGTGTCCGTTAATTCTCGAAATTCGAGCTCAAACCCACTGGGATTAACAATTGGTTTAGTCGGTTATAACGACGCAGTTGGTCAACCCGCTCTCATTTCCGCAGCAGTTCCGGAGCCAACAAGTCTATTGTTGTTAGGGATTGGCACTATAGGAATAGTATCTTCACGTTTTACAAGAAATAGGACAAAGAAATAATGAACATGACGATTTTAAGATTTGCCGCAATCGCGGTCGCATTGTCGTGGGCGCAGCAGCCGACTGCATTTGCGGCGAACCATCGCGAGGCACCCATTACGGCCCTTGATCATAAAGCAGACATCACGGATGTTTTTGCGTTCCGCAGTTATGGTGCCGGAGCGACGGCAAGGGTCACGCTAATTCTTTGTGTCGATCCACTTCTAGAGCCAGCGAACGGCCCGAATTGGTTCCCGTTTGATCCTGAGATCCTTTATGCAATCAATATCGACAACAATAACGACGCGATTGCCGACGTAACGTTTCACATTCGATTCAACACCGAGCAGCGCCTTCCAAACTTGTTCCAAGTCTATGCCGGTTCGGGTACGGGTATTAATGCGCCTGCAAACTCGCCACCGCCAATTTCGCCTGGCACGCCGATCATTCCGCCCCAAATCAATTCGTTTGGCAGTGTCGGACTTGGGCAACGCCAAAGTTACGCCATTAATATGATAAAAGGAACCAATGTAACTTCGATTACCGGAAGCGGTCCGTTCTACGCGGTCCCGACGAATGTCGGGCCACGCACGATGAATTACGGAGCTCTCTTCACGGCTGGAATTTATACAACGAGTGTTCCGGACGTAAAAGTCTTCGCCGGGACGACCGATGACGCATTTTGGATCGACTTGGGAGGAACATTTGACACGCTCAATACACATATCTCTCCCGTGCTGACTGCCACGCAAGATGCCGCGTTAACAAACGCAGCTACCGACACGGTTTCTGGCTATGGAGTGAACTCGATCGCCATTGAAGTGCCGGTTTCCCTTCTCACTCGGACCGGCAATGTTGAGGCTGCGAATTCAACTGCGGCGACAATTGGAGTGTGGGGAACGACGTCGCGACCGCGCATAACCGTCCGACAATCTCCGCTTCCCTCGGTCGGTCAGGGTGGTGTTCGCCAAGTGCAACGAATGGGAAATCCACTAATCAATGAGCTTTTAGTGGGAACTGGCTTCAAGGATCGATTTAGTATGGATGAACCCAAGAATGATTCTCAGTTCTCTAATTTTTTTCTCGACCCACCGCTTGCGCGAGTCCTCAACGCGGCCACGGCTGGCGCTGTCGCAATTCCAGCGCCGCCGCGAAGCGATCTTCTCCCACTGGTGACCTATGCACCGCCGATTGCGGCAGCGGGAACTCCAGCGGGTCCCGTCGCTGACTTGCTTAGGCTAAACACCGGTGTGGCACCGACTCCCCTGGCCAGCGCGAGCCGTCTTGGTTTGTTGGCTGGCGATACGGCCGGTTATCCGAATGGAAGGCGTGTCTTCGACGACGTGACGGATATCTCGTTACGGGCAGTTGCGGGCGTCCTGAATCCATCATTCAACGTCTCTCCAAACAACAAACTCGGAGATGGTGTCAATGTGAACGACGCGGTTTATCGCACGGACTTCCCATATCTAGCCGATTGCCCGAGTGGACGCGACCGCCGACATCTCGATCCAGGCGAAGCTGGTGGCGGACCTCCATAATTTAGTCTTTCTTAAAGCTTGATATTTGTTGCCCGAGTCGTTGTGGCCGGGCATTTCTTTTTCTGGAGTGCAAATCCCAATCATGACACCAATTCGGTTTTCCGCTAAGTCGATCGTTACTCTAAGTTTATCGCTCCCACTTCTGATCAACGCGATTGCTCGGTCAGAGTCCGACGTGCCGGTTGCGAAATCTCCTGCCGAGCAAAAGATCGAGCTAGCGAACAAGTCAATCTCGATCAATCCTGAGAATGTGGATGCTTACAACGCCCTTGCACTTGCTCTTAGTCGCCGCGCGAGAGAAACAGCCGATCCGGCGTTTTACGACCAAGCGGCCGAAGCATTGACGAAGTCGCTGGCATTAGCACCAGACAATTTCGAAGCGAAAAAGATCGAGGCGTGGCTTGCGCTTGGTAAACATGAATTCGCCCGCGCGCTCGAATTGGCGAGAATCCTAAATAAGCGGAGGCCCGATGACTTCCTTGTTTATTCCTTGCTCACAGATGCCTGCATCGAGACAGGGCATTACGACGAGGCTGAAAAGGCCGCGCAATGGGGGCTCGATATGCGTCCAGGTGACATTTCGGGACTGACGCGAGCGTCGTATCTTCGCGAACTCTTTGGTCAAATCGACGGTGCGATCGAGCTCATGCAGTCCGCCTACAACAAGACGGAACCAGCCGAACTCGAGAATCGCGCCTGGATTTTGACGCAAATCGCGCATCTCCAATTACTCAATAACAAGCCGGATCTCGCGGAAAAAATACTCGATGAAGCGTTACGTCTTTTCCCTGGTTACCATTATGCGCTGGGTAATCGAGTCAAGGTCCGAACGGCGCAGAAGCGATTTGATGATGCCGTGACTGCGGCCCAAGAGTTCTATAAAATTGCGCCGCACCCAGAAAACCTGTTCGTGGTTGGCGACGCCCTCACCCGAGCTGGAAAAGCTAAAGAAGCGAAACAGGTATTTGCTGAGTTTGAAAAAAAGGCTTTGGCAGAATCGAAGGGCTTCGACAACGCGAACCGTGAACTGATCTTTTATTTCGCGGATCACGCAGGCAACCCCGAAGAAGCAATGCGAATTGCAACGCAAGAGTTCGCGCGTCGTAAGGATGTTCATACGCTTCACGCTTATGCCTGGGCATTGCATGTGAACGATAGGGGTAGGGAAGCTCGCGAACAAATTGACCAAGCGCTCGCTATCGGAATACGCGACCCACTGATTTTTTATCACGCTGGCGTCATTGCGGCCAAACTTGATGATAGGGTAGTCGCCAAACAGCACCTCAACGCATCACTTGCACAGGCACCGAATTCCGAAGTATCCGAGTCCGCCCGACTTGCGCTGGTTGCAGTCGACCAAACGCTGCAGCCGTAAAATCGACAATCCGTGAACACAATTTGCAGTGGGAAAGGAATTACGATGGTTCCAATGAGAGCTGACGGACAAGGCCGAGAACGCTCAGCATTTACTCTCATCGAGCTGTTGGCTTCCATGTCCATAGTGGGCGTTCTAGTGTCACTTTTGTTGCCTGCAGTGCAAAGCGCCCGTGCTGCAGCCCGGCGCATGAGTTGCGAAAGCAATTTAAGACAACTTGGAATTGCGTTGCATAACTATGAATCCGCAATTCTCCGCTTGCCGGCAGGGTACGTATTTGCGCAAGGCGCACAGGGGAATCATGCCGGATTCGGATGGGGAGCAGGGATACTTCCTTACGTCGAACAAGCCAACGTTTTTAACCAAATAGACTTCAGCATTCCTCTCTTCGATCCGTCGAATGCAACGGTCCGAGAAAAGAACTTGCCAATTTTTATTTGTCCAGAAGATTTTATTTCTTTGAACGGTTTTGTTGAAATGGGTACGGAGAAGTATGCGATGTCAAGCTACGTCGCTTCATTCGGCCCACCGGATTTGGATGATACTCAAGACAAACGCGACGGAATGTTCAGTCGGAATAGCGAGACTCGAAACGCGGACGTGTTAGATGGACTATCAAACACACTTGTTTGCGGCGAACGGCAAAACGGCCGCTTTCGCAGAGGAGGAGTTCATGGACCTCACTTCTCATACGAAACAACCTGGGCTGGAGCCATTCGAGAAATATCCGACCCAACCGATGATCACGGTCACATGGTGCTATTCCAAACTGGGCACACACCGAACAGTTTAGATTCCGATGATCGAGACGTTTCAGCCCCTCACGTCGGCTACGCCAATTTTCTGTTTGGCGATGGGTCAGTCCGTCTTATCACGGAACAAGTCGACTTAAAGGTGTATCAAACTCTTTCAACTCGCGCCGAAGGCGACTTCATGGCTTTCGACCAGTAAACTCGGTATTGATCGCCGTCGAGATTGAAACGCTCGTCGCGGCCAGCAGAGATACGAGCCGATAGTTGTTTCGAACGAGAAACGAGCATCTATTTCGCGAGTGATTGAAAAGCGGCCAAGCTGCTAGCAGATGAAACGCGTGCGAGAAAAACGATCGGGCTCGATGCGCGCTACCATCGATCAACGTCGGTAATGGACCAATTCGGTCTTGATGGAGTTGCGGCAATTTCGAGTTCCGCGATTCGAAGCAAAGCCCGACTTGCATTTGTTCAGATTTGGAAGGTAAAGCGGCATGTGGTTTGCATTTGCAGTGCATACTTCCGTGTTCAGTTGTTTGCACGCGGTTTTTTTCTTAGTTCGACGATGGAGTAGAGTACGATGAGAGTAAATAGGATTTTTGGACGTTATCTTTGTGGTTTTATCATAAGTGCTTCAGTGCAATCTCAGTTGCCCGCACAAGCACCACAGCCTGGGCAACCTCAAGCGCCCATTCAATCACAAAAGCCCGGCCAGCAGCCCGGGATACAGAATCAACAGCGATCCCAATCGCAGACGGGTACGCAACAGGCCCAAAACCCGCCAAATAACAGCGTACACAATCAATCACAATCGATGGATCAAGTGATCGCAACGTGTTTAGCTCTGGGAAATCAAGGAGAAGTTATTCTCGGAAAGTTGGCATCCGAAAAATCGAAGAATGCCGATGTACGCGAATTTGCGAAAATGATGGTGGAAGAGCACGAAAGTTGTCTCAAAGATTTGGATCGCGTCTCGCCTGGTGTGAAGCAAGCCACCGCAAAGGTCCAGGACAGTTCTCGATCGGGAAACTCTTCCAAAACTACCGCGCAAACAGTCAGCGCCACCAAAACGGCGAGCACGCAAGCCCAAGGTGGCGTGGATTTCAATCAACTGCACCACGAACTGGCACAACAATGCTTGGCTGATTCAACGGCTAAGCTTAACGGCGAAGACGGTGAACAATTTGACAAATGCTATATCGGAATGCAACTTGCAAAGCATGCCGCGATGCATAGTCAATTGACGGTTTTCGAACGCCATGCGACGGGTGAACTAAAGGAATTGATCTCCAAAGGACTAGATAAGACGGAGAAACATATGAAGCACGCCGAAAAGGTCATGGACCAACTCGCTCAATCCGATTCGTCGTCCAAGAAATCAAAGCAATAAGATTTCGACTGAATCAAAACCGAGTAATCGCTTCGAGCGTCTCGATACATACAATGTTGGCAGGGAAGCCAGCATCTGCGTTGTAAATACGCGTCTCTTTCACCTATTTTTCTTCGTGAAGAGTCGGTTCCGCCGACTAGCGAACATCGATCCTATCGACCGATCGAGCCCATCGACGTTGTGGGGTATCGCTTTCCACAATCAAGCGCCAGCGCCCCTCAGTAGCACTTAGCACGACCCGAGTAAGCCTCCCTGAGCTCGAATGCGGCGGCCTTCGTAGCGATTTGTGAATTTGTCGAAATCCTCGACATCAAACTTATGGCTCTTCCGGTAGAAACGGTGGGTGGTTTTCGTGATCCGCAATCGATTTTAGCCGTGAAATACAAGGAAAACACTGGACTGAGTAATTGCAAAAACCAAGGTTCGCTTTCTGATCGGAAATGCTTACCCAAAAAATTGCTATGGTTTGGATGGTGCAATGAGTTTGGCGGATGGATTTACAAGG
>JAWXCK010000189.1:0-14081 GCA_034408855.1 Pirellulaceae bacterium | reverse complement strand
CTCCCCTCCTTCAGACTTTGCTCGATTGGAGTCAAGCGATCGATCCGAGACTGAACGGACTACTGCTGAACTGGTACGACGGACAGTTGGGCCACTACAACGACAAACACCGAGACAGCACCAGCAACCTTTGTCCCGAAGCACCGATTGTAACGATCTCATTCGGCGAAGAGCGAACCTTCCGGTTACGACCATTCAAGGAGACAGGAATCCTCGATTTCAAAGCATCAGATGGTACCGTTTTCATCATGCCGTTTTCCACCAACCGAAACTGGACGCACGAGATCACGAAGTCATCTCTATGCCGAGGCCGTCGCATCTCGGTGACTGTTCGGGCCCTTCGAGAATGAGGGATTTCCCCAGCTGTAAAAACAGAACAACAGCGAGAAGATTGACCTCGAATTGCGCTATCCCTTCGCTTTGTTCAACAAAATCCCTTTGCTACATTTTTGAGGACATTATGCAACCTAAAGATTTCCACGATTTCGTGACGGAGCCGAGGGAGGGCGATCGCGCGAACGGTCTGGCACATAAGTGCGATCCAAAGAGTTCGGATTCGGAAGTTCGTTGTGCCCGATACGTTCCTTAGGTCACAACATTGAGACGCAAAAAAGGGCTGACTGAACCAACTTGACTCGCATTGCACCCTCAAACAGTAAATTTACTCAAGCTTCGCTACGGGAAAAAGCAGCACCGCAAAAATGGTAGCAATGGAAATTCTGCATTCCTTAAGCATTCATCCTTAGTAATGCTGTTTGACCACTTAGAATGCGAAAACTGAAGGGTCTGGGGTATTTGACGGAAATAAATTGACAATGCAGGTCTCCGTACTCATTGTGGAGAAGGGGCATTTAATTCTCGATAAAATAAAAAACTTCTTTGGTTTTACCTCAAGAACTGATAGAATTCTGCCAACTCGTGGAACTAACCCTTCCGGATTCTATCAAATTGCTTGAGGAGAAGCGATGAACGAATTGACTATGAACCTAGGAAATGCACCTTCAATACCGATTGAGCAGATCTACGAACTTCGAGGTCATCTTTGTGCGGTCGAATTTCAGACTAAAAAACTTCTGGGTTATGGGACAACTTGGGAGCAAGTTCTAATTATGGTTGACAAGAACGGCTTCGGCGACAGAAATTTCTATCGATACAAGATCCCGAGCCGAATCAATACTCAAATATGTGACGCGGTGAATTTAGCAAAGGAAAAAATCTAGTTAGGCGCTTGCCTGTCCGTGCATTACAATAAGCCCTTGTGATCTCGTGGTGTTCGCTTGGAGAGAAGATAATGCCGTATGGACTGTTGACTCCTTCACCGTTGCATGCAAAGTGGGAGACCCACTTGGGTTATGATTCTTCCATTGATGGTAGTACTTTCGGCTTTTGGTGCTGGGAAACGATCTGTGAAATTGCACCGAAGTTGGGAGTTGATGGCCCTAGTCCAAAAAGATCGTTCGAAAACGTCTGGGTGCTCGAGGGAGTACGTGGTATATTTATGAGTACTGCACAGGCAACAGCAAGGGGTATTCCGGCCGTAATAGGCCAGATCGTAGGGGTTAAGCTGGCAACTTATCTATCGCCTCAAGTCGGAGTTCCAACGCTCCCAGATTCTACAGTCGACCTGTTTTTACCACTTAGACTTGACTCCGAGAATACATTGCCATTGGGGGAAGAAGATTTGGATGATGTGTGCGTAATTGGACTTGCCGACATTCTGTCGCATTTCGACATTCTTGATTCCAGCGGTTCGAGAATATATCCGGACGCTGTTGGAGATATCGAAACATTTCAAAAAAACAGCTTTATAGGCCTTGACATACCTATTTTAAAGTCAGAAAGTTCGGATAAAGTATGCGTAAAGGTGTGACTGGATTGCGACCTTTCAAATGGGGCGATAATCAGGGCCATCGCATCAAAACCTAGATGATTTGCAGGACTTTTTGTAGAAAATCCGTATCCCATGCGGCTCGTTTTCGTTTGCGTCGCAAACTTCCCTGCGAAGTGTCCTGTTTGCGTAAAAGAAATGACGAAGCGTCGAAGGAATCCAAAATTCTCCGGGCCGTGGCCGATTCTGATTTGGTTAGCATCTTCCTTGAACACCGCATCCAACACCCAGTGCAAACTGTTTTCGATGCTCCAATGACCGCGAACAGCCGTCGCAAAAGTCTTTACTTTCGGAGGTATGCTCAGGATGTAATATCTGACCTCGACGGTCACCTTGCTATCGCGCTGGAAAGCTCAGGAATTGCTTTGATCTCATTCGATTTTTTGGTCGACCGCGACTTGTCCAAGCGATACCCCGTTGGCGCTCGCCCAAGCGCTCACCGAATGCAGCGGTCGATGTTCTTGAGTCCCCAACCACGAGGCGTCTTCCCGTCAATCGGAACGAAACGAAACTCGCCCGCTTGATCTTCTTTGATACTGAACGTTTCAATCCAACTCAGAAATGCTTGCTGAAATGCTTTGGGCTTGATGAGAACGAACAAATGGCTGATCGTATCATGCGAGGGTATACCATTGCTCAAAGGAATGAAGCGACGCAACCAATCCACCTGTGCATGTCCAAACTCTTCGATGTCAGCCGGTCCATCGCCACCCACGATCGTGGCACAGATAGCCAAAACAAAATATCGTGAAGTGGATGATTCAGCAGTCGCAGAACGGCAGGGAGTAACCGGCGATGATCCAAACTACAGTAGCGATTTGACCGGAGAAACTCGTCACAACCCAACCTTGATCCTTCCAGCTGAAGGAAGGAACCATGCAATGGCTAGGACCGCGACCGAACCGATGGGCATGGCGTCCGTCCAAGGTTGTATCAAGAAAGTTGTTAATCAACTCGCTTGGGATAAACGCGGAGTATCGACGCATACGGTGAGGCACTGCTATGCAACACGTCTCCTGGAAGCGGGCGTCAATCTACGACTGATCCAAAAATACCTAGGCCATGCGCATTTAACAACGACGATGATCTATCTGCACCTCACCACAGTCGGTGAGGAAGCGGCCATTGCCAAGATCAACGCGATCATGAAGAGGAACGCATGAGCGGCGACATCGACGCCGCTCGTGCCGATCCAGCTTGTCGCCCGTAGATCGGGAATATCTTTCGGGCTTACGGACCAGCATACTTGAAGAAGTATGCCGATCAAATGCCTGAGGACCAGATCAAGGCGATGAGTTCGATCATGCGTTGCAGAACGCCTGAGGCGGGAAGTGCGGTTTATCAATGTCAGGACTGCGGCAAGTATCATCACGTACCGGGATCGTGTGGCAATCGGCATTGTCCGATCTGCCGAGGAGTAAAAGCTAAAATCTGGTTGCGAAAGCAACTCGATCAGCTGCTCCCGCGCGTTTACTTTATGCTGACCTTTACCGTGCCAGCCGAGTTTCGTTCGTTCATGCGTTCGCATCCACGCGAGTGTTACCGAGCGATCTTCCAGGCCGCGAAAGCAACGCTCTTCAAGCTCGCTAAGGATCCAAAGTATATCGGTTCCTCCAAGCTGGGCATTCCGGGCGTGTTGCATACCAGGGGACGCGACCTGAACTATCATCCGCATGTGCATTTTATCGTGCCCGGTCATCGGTACCGAGCCCAAGGCGGCGATAGCTTGCCGCATAACTGTTGGCGAAGTCGTAGTGAGCATTCCTAGCCGATTCCACTCTTGTATAATCAGGCTTCACAATCACGGAGCCGATCGCCACGGCGTCTTCGTTTTTCTTAGAATACCAAATCTACGTTTCCATGCCTTGTTGGAAAGTGGAGCGATCCTTTTTGGGGTCCAGATCGCCTCCATGATATTCCACAGAATATCGCCATCGATTGTTTCGACGCTCGTACCTTTCAAAGGGATAAGTTCTTGAGCGACCCTCTCAACGATTTCCGGCATACATTGATGTTGTAATCATTGTCATGAGCACTCGGTCCCATTGTGTGCTCTATGGAACCTGTTGCCCCTCCCCCGTCAGTTGATATGGTCATAGTAACCTTATAAGCGACATGCCGCTTGCCTCTCTCCGTTGCCCCCGGCTCGATTGCGAAATATTGGTCCTGTCCTTGGCCTAGCGTTTTGCTCACTTTTACCCAGTATGTCTGAGTATCAAGGTTCTTAACATCGAGGTTCTGCCGCGGAACTGTGGAACCGGGGTTCGTCATATTCATTCCCTTTAAAAAGCGAATAGTTTATCGCGACTGCCCGTTTGAGCGGTCTGTGCCGAGCAAATTGTAACAAATAAATACTTCCGAAGAAAAAAATGTTGATTTTAAAGCACCGGAGGTGGAACTAGGCCCAGTTGTTTCGGTTCCAGCGGCGGTCCACGTAGAGGTTAAGCCGCCTAAGGTTGGGCCAGTTCCAATAGTTGCGTAGAATCGTCGCAAGAGGAGCAGTGTCGAGTTAGGTAATGGAACGAGCCTATCTCGACATTCTTTGCCGCGATGGACATGGACCATCGTTCGCGCTGAATCGATATCAGAAACTTGCAGCTGCAGGGCTTCCTGAAGGCGAAGTCCGAGTGCGTAGACTACGGTAAAGAAACACTTCATGGCGGGCTTCTCGATCACCCTGAGGAGCACTTGTGTCTCGTCGATCGATAGCACCGTGGGCAGCTTGAGTTCCATTTTAACCTTGAGCTTTTTGAGAGTTGGCCAATCTCGCGGACAAGTTCTCAAGAAGAAAAACTTCAATTCACAATGAGCGACATTGAGAGTACTGAAATCCCAAGCTTGCTCATTCTTGACATACAGCAAATACCGGCGGAGATCATCTTCAGTCGCCGAGTCTGGTGAGTTTCCGAAGAATTCAGCAAATTTCCGGACCGCTCGCAGATAGGATTCTTGAGTTCGCGCGCCTTTCCCGTTAAGCTGCAAGTCTTGTTGCATTCGGACTGCCAATGGAGAGAGATCGAAGTCTTTTTTTGTGGCTATGGTGACTCCCTTTGAGTTAGACGCAAACCGCGATGTGGCAGAAACGCATCGAGAATCAGTCGCGTGTTAGGAAGTCACTGTGGTTCAACCAGAGCGAATCAGCAAAGAAAAGTGTTGGCAAGGCCAACACATAAACGAAAGATCACAAAACTGCCGCGCAGCGGCTTACTTGAACAACACATAAGTTAAACCAAACGCGTCTCGTTTATGGCGAGAGAATTGGCAAAAGAACAAAACTGCGTCGATATAGACAAACGGGTTCTGTGCCGGATTGGGCTCTGCAATTTTTCGTGTAGATTAACGTGGCTTAGTTGACCCTCCCCGTTCTCCAAAAAGTGCGAAAATGACGGCTACGATTCTGAATGGCAGGTACAGGCTCCTAGACCGTTCCTACAAATCAATCGGATTGTCAACGGTGCATCTTGCAATTGACGAAAATGATGAACCTTTTTTGGTGAAGCTGTGGCCGTTCGAGGAGCATGACGAGTTGCTTTTCCGGCGATTATGGCGAGCTGAGTCAAACAATCTCTATCGCGTGAGTAGTTCGCCAGGCGCTGAGGAGTTACTTCTCGTCCTTCGAGATTCGCGGGTCGACAAGGAAAATAAGAAGTTTGTGATGGTCCTTGAAGCCGTTGGTTCCGGCGGGTACGACACTCTTGCGGAATTGCTGTCGGAGCGCAAAAAGCACGATTGGCTGTCGTCGACGGAAAGGGTGACACGCAGAGAACTGTGGAAGGCGATGCTTCATTTGGCTTCCGGGTTGGACCTGTTACACCGCCAGCAAGTGATTCACCGGAATCTGATCCCCGAAACGGTCTTCCTAGATCGAGAAACCGGCCCGGAGTCTATGCGAATTGGTGGATTCGAGTGGAGCCTCCGGCTTAACTATCCAGCTGGCAATGATCCGCCAAACAGTTGGGCCACGCCTCCAGAGGCTTTCTCCTCTGTTGACTTTGGTTACCGTCCAGAGACGGATTGGTATGCTTTCGGTATGCTTGCAGCACGTTGTTTTTGTAGCGTAGAGAGCTTCGATTCCGAGCCAGTCCAAGACCGCCATGCCAAGGTGGTTGCCGAAATATCTCGGGCTCGTGGAAGGCTACTCCCAGTCGAAACGGACCTACTACTTCAGCTTCTCGCTTTAGATCCAATCGATCGGATTTCCGAGTTCGATGTTTTGGAACCAGCAATCAACGAAATCGTTTCCGCGCTAGAACTAGGGTTGGGAGAGTCCGTTGATTCGCGTCCATTGGTCCTTGCAATAAATCCGGAGCAAGCCGCTGATCTCGTCGAACAATGCACTCGAGAGGGTTTCCAGCCTGACCCGGATGACGCAAGCAAGGACTTTCAAGCAAATCTTCACGCCAATCGACTAGCTACTTTCATTCAAAGCGACCTGAAGGACCCAAAGGTGTTTCCTACGTCTCGCAAGGGAAACAAGCTTCTCGTTGGGGAGAAATGCGTTTACAAGATTCGGCAATATCAATACTTCGATGAAACAAAGGGCGACTACGATTACACCTGGGATATTGCATACTGCTATGGTGTTAGTGATGAGTTTTGGGGTGTCGACAGTATGACCAAAGTCAAGGCGATTCCAGTTAACGGGATTTCAGTGCGAACATTGCGCGACGTACGGAAAGACCGGTCGCTTCGTCAATCATGTCAAAGTTGGGACAGCGGGTTCCTACCGGATATAGACAAGGGACAGAAGCTACGCCGTGTGCTGAACCGGTTTTACGAGTTTGTCAGAGCAACGAACCAAATTGAACTACTGATTCGTGATGCCGAATTATTTACGTTCGAGCGAGTCAGCAACACATGGATTGACAAAGGCACAGGAACGCAGCGGGCACGTATCAAGATCACTTCGCGGGCCCGGCCGGTGTTTCCTGAATTCGCTCTTGAGGGAGGCGCGATAGAGTTTTTGGAAAAGGAGAAGGAATCTGGCAAGAGATTCGCGTCGCATGTTATTTTGACGGGGGAAGAGATTGATGGCTTACATCTTCCACAGGAGTATCTCAGGATTGAACCAAAAGATTGTTGGACCGTTCACAGTTGCGACAGGTCAACCCAAACCATCGAGTTGTCGGTGGATTCACAAGCGACATCCCTCCCCGAGCCACCGGAGAGAGGTTATCTACGCACGTTTGGTATGCGAGGCCAAATCGCACTCATCATGCGGCGGAAGAAAGCAATTGAACGGCTCGCCAATCATACCTATTTGCTTCGTTCGTTGGCCGACCCAAGAGTCATGGACAGTGGTGAAGAACCCCTAAAGCATAAGCTTGACGCTGAGCGCGACAAAGTTGATGAATCTAAGCAGTCGATCATGAAGGATATACTTCGCATCCGTCCGATTTATGCCCTACAGGGACCGCCCGGAACAGGAAAGACCACGCTCGTGGCACATCTCGTCCGGCAGATACTTGAAGACGACCCAGTTGCCCAGATCTTAGTCACCGCACAAGCTCATGGTGCTGTGGATGTCTTGAGAACAAAGGTACAAAAGGATGCTTTCGCCGACGTTGCGATCAATGACCTTCCATTAAGCATTCGTCTAGGACAAGAAAGCGACGAAGATGAAGGGGCACTCGAGGGAAGCGCGGTTTTCGAATGTCGCAAGATCGTCACGTCGGCTCTCGAGCAATTGTTAGCACTAGAATCACATTCGGAAGTACAGAATGCGTGGATTGATGTGCTCACCTCAATCGAATCGACGGCTCGTTCTTCCGAGAAGGGAAACGCTAGGCTCACGGAGTTAAGTGAATTGGTCAAGCGCGGCGCAAACCTGACATACTGCACAACCAGCGACAAAGGATTGGAGCAACTTGCAGAAAGCGAACGACTCTTTGATTGGTCGATTCTCGAAGAATCTGGAAAGGCACACGGTTTCGACTTGGCGTTACCACTTCAGGCTGGCCATCGTTGGATCCTCCTAGGCGACCAGAAACAATTGCCACCGTACCGATTCGAAGATTATCGCACGGGTATCGATAAACTCCCTAAGGTCGTGGAGTGGCTCGAACTCTTGCCGAAAGACGATCGCAGGTTTCTCGATGTCGAATGGGTTAACTTGTGGAGCGAACGAGATGTCGACTCTCAAGCCGAGTTCATGGAGTACGCGAAAAAGACTCTAAACGTGTTTGAAAAAATCTTCGAGCGATGCGCTTGGGTGCATGGCAGCGAATCTATTACACGGGATTCCTCAATTGGAGCTTCCGCTGGTCAATTGACCCAGCAATATAGAATGCATCCGGCAATCGGTCGACTTATCTCTGACGCTTACTACGATGGTGAACTCGAACACCGCACGGAGGACAGGTTGACGGGCCAGCCAATTGAGGATATCCAGCACAAGCTATTTTTGCCTGAAAGCGTTGGCGATATAGCCGGAAAGGCGATTGTTTGGATTGACATGCCGTGGTGCCAACACGACTTGCGTTATGGAGAACGTGGCCCAGATTCAATTCCATCGTCGCCGAGGTTTACGAATCCGGAGGAAGCAGACGCAATTGCTCGTTTTCTTGAACTCTTGTCGGTTAAGGCTGAAGGATCGCAGGAAAAGGACACCATCGCACTTTTGTCTCCATATAACCAGCAAGTTAGGTTGTTACGACGTAGCAACCTTCCCCGCTTTCTGGAGGCAAAGGAAGCATCGGGCCGCGGTCGTTCCGAAAAGTCTTTGGCGCATAGTGTAGACTCATTTCAAGGGAATGAGGCGTCGGTCGTGATCGTTAGTTTAGTTCGTAATAACGACCTGCTACCTGGCAGCGGGCTCGGATTCCTTGACAAGGAATATCGCATCAACGTGCTCTTTTCGCGAGCCGAAAAGCTGTTAGTTCTAGTTGGCAGTTGGGATTTCTTTCAGCGCCAACTGCGAGACGTTGACCTAAAGAGCCACAAGGGAAAGCACGAACTTTGGCACTGGAAGAAAGTTCTCTCGATGCTGTCCGCATGGTTTGACGACAAAGACGGTCCTGCTGTGCGAATTCCAGTCAAGTCCTTACGAAGGAGTCGTTGATCATGCATGTTTTCTTACCAGTGAGTCGATTTCTCGTAGAATACGACGTTGCCGAGGGGACTCCGCATTCTGCACTCGAATCCTTAACGCTTCGCGCAATTTCAAATGGAGTGGCAACGATTGCCGAACTGGAAAACGAGTTCTGTGTTCACCGGCGGCTTATTGTCGAAGCTCTTGCGACTTTGACGAGGGAGGGTTGGCTAGCACTCAGGTCGGGCGGGAAATCTACATTTCTGCTGACCTCCTCAGGACGACGGGCGATGGAGGGAGCTGTTCGCCTACAATCCCGAGAGGTTGACCGCAAGGAAGAGTCCATATGGATGGAAAGACTGACGGGTGGTTTGATTTCCGGCCGTGACGTTCGCTTTCTAACCAGCAGTCAGATTGAAGAGAGAGGTCTCGTAGGAGAGTTTTTGAGTGCAAATGTGACAAAGAACGAACTTTCCGAAGGCGAAGTTGAACCGTACCTTCGGAAAGGAAAACGCGAGTGGGTTCACTGGATACGAGACATTGAAATCAAGAGCAAAGGGAAGCATTGGCTTGGACTAGCGGTCCTAGATGACGGGGCACGAATTGAGAACATTCCCGACGCGTGGAAGTATCGACTGGTCGAGCCTGTTTTGGATCAGCTATTTCAGCGGAACTTGATTCCTGCCTTACCCTCGATGGACGTTGAGCAAGTGGCGGGTGTGATTAAGACAATTCCATCAGACGAAGACGTCGCTGATACAGCCATCAAGCTAAACATTGCAAGAGAGGACTTCCTTATCACGGACAACGCCCACGCCACTTATCTCCGCAGGGTTTTTCGAGATGCCAAATCCTCAATATTGATTTCGTCCGCTTTTCTTTCATCGGAAGCTGTGACTGCTTTTCGATCCGACCTTATCGCCGCATTGCAGCGGGGAGTGAACATCGATCTTCTATGGGGCTACAGCGTTAACGAAAGCAACGACAAAGGAACCGTAAAATGGCTGCGATCGCTAAAGAGCGGTACCGCAGATTCTGGAATTACTGGAAGACTACATCTGAACGAGAATCCAACGGATTCGCATTCGAAATTTCTTTGTTGGGATTCAGAAGATGGCTACGAGTCTTGTTTAGGGTCATTCAACTGGTTGTCTTCAACCTCACGAAGTACCACGCCAGGTAGCAACGTATCCATACGTACTTCCGATACTGAGTTGGTGACTCGAATCTGCCGAATCGGTGCATCCTTGTGGTCGGCGGCACAAGACGAGCGAAAATCCATTCCAGTATCTCGGTGGAAGCGAATTGCTGCAAGTCTATTAGAATTGAAGTCAAAGAATGCGTCGGATTTGATCTCGACTAATGCGGTGATTAAAGTTGTTCAGGATCGCGATCATGCGGGAGAAATGACTAGAATGCTCAATCGGAGTGACGATCGCGTGTTTATCTTGTCGCATCAGCTTGGCGAAATAGCAGCAACCCGACTTGAAGCCTTGCGCCGAGAAGGCGCTGGTCCAACAGTCTGCGTCCGGTACGGAAAGTCCGTGAGCAAACATGCTTCTGATCGCGCGCAAGAGGTAATTTCTAGGATTGGTGGCTCGCTCGAACAATTCACCGAACTTCATTCGAAGTTGATCATTGCCGACCAAGAGATTTGCCTAAGCAGCTACAATTTCCTCTCTGCCGATCCGTTCCAAAAGTCGCGGGATGCTCAAGAGTTAGGACTATCCATAGTTTGTGAGCATGCTGACTGGTTGGCTGCACAGATTTTTTGCATTTCTTCGGCAGTAGGCTAAACTTGTGTCGATATTTACAATAGAGACGAAACTTTTTTGATTAGACCGATTCCAATATCGCCATCCGCGTGCTTCGCCGCACAAGTTGGTCGGTCTTTATTAAGCGGCGAAGTGCGCAAGTTCCATCGTTTGTACAGACCTCCAAGCGGAAACCCATTTGGAGGGAAAGTGAATGCAAAGCGTATGTTCGACACTCGATTGGAGTGCTGCGGTTGACCTTGTAAATGAAACGTGCCTAGCCAATATCAAACGCTGGGGAAGTTTGCCCGATCGACTCGAAATTGGAGACGTTGTATCGGCGGTTTATCTGCTTTTGAGGGAAGAGTTCGGCGTACAACCTTCGGCGGCGTTGATTCGTCGCGAAGTTGTACGTAACGCGACAAATCTCTATCTAAAGCGAACTCGCGATGCTTCGTGGCGCCGGAGAAAGCGACGACCAACTGCTCGCCACCTCGGCGACATAACACAACTTGACGCAATTGCAAGCGCGGAATTCGCGTCCGACATTGGAAACTTAAAACTGTCTGGGATTGAGTTGCGGGCACTGGAGATGATGATGTGGGAAAACGGAAATTTGTCAACTATCGACCTAGGGAAGAAGCTCGGAGTTCCGCATCAACGCGCCTCCGAAGTAAGGCGGGCGGTTCGTCGGAAGCTCGAAGAGTATTTTCTAACCTAGCTCATGTACCAATCGAATGCCGAAGGCTTTCCGGTCTACTTGCAGATTACTGCATGAATCAGGCCGCTAACGCTGATCGTCCGCGTGTCGCACAGCACATTGAGAACTGTACACGCTGTGCGGACAAAGTAATAAAGCTTGAAATTCTGATTTCGCTTCAGGCTCTGACAGACGCACTCAATCCCGAATTTGTCGAAGGACATCCGTCCGGACTTTCGTAAGTGACACAGGACTAACCGACCTGGACGCCAACACAGTTTGGTTTCGATACGTCGGTCGCCCAAACCGGACTCCGAAACTCAGAATTTGTGGCGACAACATGGGCACTCGCCATCCATTCCTTTAACCAACGACAAAAATGCTGGCGGTTGCGGGATGGTGGTAGTCGCTTTGAATGCCAATGGGTCTCGATGCGCGTAATGGCGATAGGTAACTCCTCCAACAGAATGGCCCAGAATTTCGATCGATGATTCCGGCAAATGCTAATCGAAGTGTGTCGCACAAGTCTTTCGCAGGTCTTTGAGCAACTGTATAGCGACAACTACTTTTCCCCTAGCGCATTGCCTCAACTAAATAGATACCTAGCGATATTGGTTGCCTCAACCGAAAAGATACCGAAATGCGTTTCGTCGAACTATTGAACGGTTAAATTTTTGACTTTCTTTGCAGCCAGGCGTCATCCCTATCGAAACGATCAGTGCCATCTATGAAAGGTTCCTCAAGGCATCCGACGAGCAGAACGGTGCTTTTTACACTCCCCGATTCTTGGCCGAAGTCGTTCTCGACACCGCCCTCGACGGTAGGCGTACGCTTGTGCCATTATGTCGGAGTGGTTTCAATGTAGGTTGTTGGATATTTTTGGTCAATAAACTCTGTCTTGTACGTTTTATCAGCGGCCATTTGTGGATAAGAGGCGATCCGTCCTGCCTCCCCCTTCAATTCGATCAAACGCGTTGTTTCGAGCATAAAACGTATCGTTTCCAGCCCCCCTTACATCGTCGTAGACCCCGTTCTTCCCTGAGAAAGCGCACTCAGAATATCGCGAATGCCTTTACTAGATGAGGCATCCCCTAAATAGGAACGAATTTCACGTCATGAATGAATTGCGGCCGTGGTTGATTGCGCAGACCATCAACTGATTACGACGTTGACGTTGTTGGACCAGCGTTCGGATATGCGAATTCGGCTCGAAGCAACGCTATCAGTTGCATGGCTTCCGCTATCAGCTCGCCGGTCAAGCGCCTAAAACAAGATCCAATGTTTTAATCAAAAGACGACACAGTTCAAAACAAGCCAACGCACCCAACTCAGTGTTGTTTTAGTATTGCCAAAAACTCTTCGACTACTATTTCAGCGTCATTATAACATCTTTCGGCTGTAAAATTCTCTATACACAGAATTCCGGAACGTTTGAACCATAGGTTCTTCTCCGAATCTTTTTCATAACGATCTGGGTGATATGCAACTTCTAGGATTCCAAATTTCCCATTTTCGCAAACAAGAAAATCAATTTCTCGATGATCGTTCCAGTTTTCTCCTGTATCCGCGCGAACAGCTACAGTGAGCGGAAAAAACAGAATTCGCCGTTTCTCGAACTCTTGAGCAATGCGAATCTCTGATTTCGACGCGTATCTAAGCTCGTTCCATACATGTAAGGGACGCCCGTCTCTGGAAAATAGAAGTTCAGAAACTAGTGATTGGTTCGACCCCTTTGGTTGCATTATTAGGGTTTTTATGTGAGATTCCCATTTTTCGTCGGGAACATCGAGCTTCTTCATTCGAAATTCGATGCTGGGTGCCACATGTAGATGCCCCGACGTAACCGCTGTTACTGCCCGCCGGATTGAGGATTGGTTGTCCGTGTTTGCAAGAATTAGCCGATACGCTTCGATTGGAATTTCTACGAAAAGACGATCAGGTCGTTCCAAGTGATTCGAATCATCAATCCGAATTGAACCTTTTAGCGATGCCGCCGCAAGTTCTAGTTGTTTGGTTTCGATGAGGTATTCGACGAGCATACGGTGAAAACCGAGATCACGTTCGTACCGCCAGTGGTCTTGCTCGTCGTAGTAGGTCATAAGGCTCTTACCCCTTCACGATGAAAAAATTATGGCACCGAACAAATTATTCACTGGCTTATAACTCGGAGGAATCGGCTATTCGACCGATTCCACCGATTGGTGGAGGAATTATACCAATTTAGTCCTTAATGGGGGTATCATATTTCTCTGGTCTCGAACCGGCGACCCTTGGGTGAACAGGCAGCTTTGATAAACAGAAGTAGCAACGAGCGTTGCTTAACAGTTGCACAAATCTGACGAACTCTCCGTTTGTCCAGCCCGCGTCGGTTGAGCACACCGAAGCAGGTTACGTCGGCCAGAATAAAAGGTCCAGGTGGCGTGCATCACTGAATTGGACCTTCTTTGGGACAAGCTTGAAGCTTATCGCCTATCTCTACCAATTGCGGCTTTTACGGCAGCAGTAGATAGAACAAAACATCTCTCCGACGTAATCGAAGGCTTCATCACCGACGTAGAGCGGATAGCCACAAAAGCCGCAGCTCCCCTCTTCTTGGCGATTGTTGATTCGATACTTGTCAGGAATGGGACCGGGGTCTTCGCCCGTAATCGCCTGAATCCAATCTCGAACGACCGTCGCTTTGGCGAGGCCTTTTTGACGGATCTCGCG
>JAWXCK010000188.1:0-6753 GCA_034408855.1 Pirellulaceae bacterium | reverse complement strand
CTCCCCTCCTTCAGACTTTGCTCGATTGGAGTCAAGCGATCGATCCGAGACTGAACGGACTACTGCTGAACTGGTACGACGGACAGTTGGGCCACTACATCGGCAAACACCGAGACAGCACCAGCAGCCTTTGTCCCGAAGCACCGATTGTAACGATCTCATTCGGCGAAGAGCGAACTTTCCGGCTACGACCATTCAAGGAGACAGGAATCCTCGATTTCAAAGCGTCAGATGGTACCGTATTCATTATGCCGTTTTCCACCAACCGAAACTGGACACACGAGATCCCAAAATCAACGCGGTGCCGAGGCCGTCGCATCTCGGTGACTGTTCGAGCGTTTTACGATTGATGGTTTACTGAAGAGTTTCAATCGGCTCGCATTGCCCACCGCAGGAATCCCCCCTAATTCTGAGACTTTCGTAAGAAAGATGAGTGCAAAAATGAGCAATCGATTTAAGCAATTCTACGTTGAAGAAAATCGGCGAACGGCTTATCACGAAGCCGGACATGTTGCGATGTTCTGGTTCTTTGAGCTGCGATACTATCTTGAAGGTGTTAGCATGACGGAGACCGAAGAGACGCTTGCAAGGGTCCATCAATCTCCGATTACGATACCCTACGCAATTGAAATGATTAAAAAGGAAGATCCGTTACAAGCAACACGAGTTGCGGAGATGATGGCAATGATCGATCTTGCTGGACCATTTGCTACGTCTCGTTTTGGAGAGACCAGTGAATGGTATGAAGGAAGTCGAGATTGGCTTGAGTCACTCAATGAAAATAGCCTTACCCTGTTGGAAACGGTCGAAGACCGTGGCAAAGATGATTATTCTAGGGCGGTACAACAGGGATTCGATCGATATGGTCCGAGCGAAGCACGGATTTGGACATTCATCGATCGATGTGCAGATTGGATTGAAGAAGCCTTCCAGCTTGACGGGATGCCTGAAATCGTTGAGAAGGTCGCTCAAGAACTTATTCCTTTGAAAGGTTCCGGCGTTGAAGAACTCGACGGCTGTCTTCTGTGGGATATTATGGAGGCGACGTGGACCCCAAATAGGATCGCTCCTCTTTCCAACAAACCGTGGAATCGCCGGTTCGGTATACTGAGAAAACCCAGGACGCCGTGGCGGTCGGCTCCGTGATTGTGAAGCCTGTAAATACAAGAGCGGAATCGGCTTGGAATGCTCACCACGACTTCGCCAACAGTTTTGCGGCGAGCTATCGCCGCCTTGGGCTTGGTACCGATGGAGCCCAATATTGGCGAGATTCGATGGGATCATCAAGAGTTCCAAAGGTCTGTCGTCATCCGAAGGGAAACATGTGAAGTGCTAGAAACGATCACATGATCGAGAATCGCTATTCCAAGTATATTGCCGCACTCTTTGACACTCTTGGTCAGAGCGATATCTTGATTGCTCGGCGTCAAGCTGTCCGAAGGATGATTATGTGCAATCGTGATCGCTATTGCTCCTATCAGAACGGCCCGCTGAAATATCTCGCGAGGATGAACCGTTGCTTGATTTGCGCTTCCGATCGAGATTATCGAGTACGATGCGACGCTATGGGATGCATCTAGATAGAGTGCAACAAACTGCTCCCGGCTGTTATCCACGAGGATCGAGCGCACGAATTCGGCAACATCCTCGGGTTCGGAGATCTTAAATTTTCTTGAAGTCGTCGTCAGGTAGTTGACTCGCACCTCGCGGATAAAGCGATCGTCAATTCGTCGGTCTGAATTCTGCTTTGTTTTCTTGGTCATAGGCCTCCTGCTAAGTTGGATAACGCCCTCGTTAGACTAGGACGACCGTCATTGATCACCTAGCCCGATGGCTCATTCGACTGACAGCACGGCAAGTCAAGGTGGAGCCTTCGCAAAGCGAAGCAGCAGCCGCTCGCAGCGCAGCGAGAACGGCGGACCTTGACGCCGTGGTAAAATCCAAACCAGCCGAGGTCGTGTTCTTCACCCCCCGTTCTTCGAAAGCATAAGCGCCAACACCTTATAGCGTTCGTAGGCTTCATGCAGTCGATGCGAGAGAATGACGTACACTATCGCCGCGAAAAAAAAGGGACGCCTAGCAAAGTATTGCCAAGCGTCCCTTACTGCTAAGCCAGTGGTTAGTTCGTTTCATCCACCGATTGAAGAGTATTCGATTGCAATTCCGTTAGTGGCTGCTCCAACAACAAGCCGACTTGATTCCATAGACTTTTTATTTGCAAGGATGAGGTTGCCAACCAAAGCGTATCGAGAAGCTCTTCTTGTTCTCGTTCGAGTAAATAAATTTTCCTTCCCAATGGAGATGCATTGAGAAGTTGCTTCTTAATGAGATCCTGCCGTTCTTGAATAACTCGATCGACGCGGTTCATTGACTCGTACCGACTATACGGATTGCCAGCCGACGGATTCAATGTTCGCTCAAGTTGAAAGGTTACCTGAGTCTGCTCTGTATCCAACGCCTTGATCGCCTCCTGAATCTCGTCTAATCGACGGTAAGGTTCGACGATGCTAAGTAGCTCAAGAGCACGAGCCTTTGCCTCTTGCTCGATCCGACCAATGAATGTCGGATCGTGTTCAGCAAGTAGCCCATTAATTGCACTTTTGATTTTATTCGAAATGCGTTCTTTCCAATGGTTCTTTTCAGTTATAGTCAATGACATAAGCTTTTCCTTGATACGAATGCCTTCGCTCTCGGTACTGAGCGAAGTCTTGAGCCAAGTACTACCTACCGATGGCCTTGCCGATAGGTCATCACGGCAAGTCAAGGTGGAGTCTTCGCACAGCGAAGCAGCAGCCGCTCGGAGAGCAGCGAGAACGGCGGACCTTGACGCCGTGGTAGAATCCAAGCTAGCCGAGGTTACAATCCCCTATTCCCATCGCGCCCGCTCTTCCTTCTCAATGCTCGTTGTAATACTGTTGCCCCATTGCCACCGAATGTCGGTTTGATGCTGATTAAGATCGGTTTTCTACTCGCCGTAATTTTTTTTAGCACTTTTTAAGACCCTTGCTTCGTCGAGCGCATAACTCGTCAAAATCGTGGGCATTACTCTGGGGTCGCGAGTGTCTAGATCATAAATATCCCGCTCAATGTTCTCCTCTCTTTCCAAGTACATAAGAAAGAAACGGACTTTCTTCAGACGAATCTGGACTCTTTCCAACTTTTCGAATGCCAGAAACAAATCACGATCTTTATTCCCCAAGTCCGCAAGTGAACTAGCGACACTTTGATCGTGAACGCCGCAATCCAAACAAACCAAATCAAGATATGAAAAGTTATGAGGTAATTTCTCAAGAATGTACCGCCCGTACGCAGTGATGCGGAGACTGTCAATTGCATTGCTGTACTCGTCGACCCGATTGTTGGACTCAATGACGCCACCCTTCAAAAAAACATCAAGCGTCTTCTCGGCATCATCGAGCATATTGAATGAATCTGCGAAATAGGCTCGTAGATGGGACAGCGGAACGTAATCTGGGTTTAACGCATTCATTCCAGTCGATAGCATGTTCAAGATACGAATCCCTGTAAAATGTGAACCGTTAACTTCTGATCTAATTTGAAAGACGTTCGGAATACTGCTTTTGCGCTCATCATAAAACAAACGATACGGAATCATCATTGGACGTATGACCTGGTGAACTTGTAGCGTCCAGCGTGGTTCGTTTATCATCTCGTCAACGCGGGTGTATCCAGACAGACTAAACTCTCGAAAGAGCTCAAGTGCAAGCCTCATGTTTCCGTGAGCACATGCCTTTATAAATATCGCCAAATGCGAATTGTCATTTCGGAACTCACGCAAGAACACCTTGAGGATTGTTTTGACTTGCTCGACCTCAGCGTTTGATAGCTCTGACACCGAATGGCGGACGCGTTCGGTGTCATACAGAATTCGAAGCAAGTACAGAAGTCGCTTTTGAAATAAACTTTCCGGCTTTGGACTTGTCAAGTGAAAGCCGCTGTTTTGAAACGCATCCAAAGTCCCGTGAATTCGAGAGAAATGAAATCTTTCTTCACGCATCGAGATCAAAACTAAGCAGTCGAGTTTAGTGGAAATTCGATGGGCGAGTGTGAAGCAGAAATCCTGATTTTCCAGCGAGAATTGGTCAGTATTGTCAATTACCACAATCACGCCTTTTCGGTTTTTCTTCCAGTGGTCGGCTAGCATGGCGCAACAATACTCAGAATCGCTTTTCCATGACTCGACTAACGAATTCAATCTGACGTTATACGCTTCAGATTGAAGATCTAGTCCAGTTAGCGATTGGCGACTTGCAACCGAAAATCGGTCGCCGAAGAGTTTAAGCAGACCTTCCCTAGAACCATCAAGAATTGATGAGGTGTCCAGTTTGAAAGCAAGCTGTTTCCATGTTTCCGTCTCGATATTCTCCCTTGTCTCGGTGCATTCCAGTAAATCGACGATTGAGATTTGCGTAAAGTGCTTAATCGAGGCTGGAGGATTGTGATAGAGAAGACGATCGACAAATGTAGACTTGCCGCATCCCTTTCCACCAAAAAGAACTACGACATCTCGAGTACCACGTTCTCTTGCACTGCTCGCAATTCGACGCCCTAGATCGCCACCGTCCGCATCGTCAAAGAACTCATTGACGTTGTATTCTCGAAAATATGGAGAAAGCGAATCATGAATAAGCTGCTTAACGTTTGCCTCACTCGTGCGATACTCTCTATTGTTTACATAGCAACGCTTCATGAAGTCAGAGTCACCGGAAGTCAGCCGGCTAAAATATCGCATAATCAGCGGACGCATCACTGGGGCTAAGCGATTTGCGTGGACTTCATGATCGTACGCTGTGATTCTCTCTTTAGGGAAGTAACGAGGCCGATGATCCGCAATGCCTTCTCCGAACAAGTCGGGCAGAGAGGCATTGGATGTTATTGCAGTGTAAGAAAAGTATTTTGCCGCCTCAGTGAAGTGTGTCTCAAAATACCCAAGTCCATTCACTACGAACGCCTGAAGCTGAGTCCAATCTTTGTTCTTCGAAAAAGTGCGAAAAAAAATCCATTGATGTCCGTTCGTGATGACCGCGTATTCGCAGCCCTTGTCGACGCAGTAAGTTCGTACTTGAGTAACCGCCGTTTTGATTTCGTCGTTTGTTAGCAGAGTTTTCATTGCAACGTACTGCTTCAACCCATTGCCGGCAAAATTCGTTGGTAGTTCGAAGAAATGCCCCTCTTTTTTTGCTTCAACAATAATTACGCGACGTTCCCGAGTTCCGTAGAGCACGTAGTCCGCGAAACCTGGAGCAATGTATTCTTCACAGAGAGTAGACGAACGTGGCCAACAGAGAACATCATGCAAAATCGAGTCAATGATTTGATGACGGACGTCCGCTTCGTTCATTCTCGCACGCTTGCCATATGAGACCACCAGCTGGTGAGCATGATCATGTGGCATCAAGGATGGTTTTGTCATGGATTTGTCAGTAGTAAGAAGTGCTGGGCTTTGTCATTAAGGGCCAAGGTCTTGCTTTGTCACTCAGCTTATGTTTCCATTTGAGCCACGCCCAATAATCTAAGCAAGTGCTGGAAGCCTGAGCGCGAACTCACTTTTTCGAGAGAAGCGAGGGATCAAACCATCAAACTCGATGCGTTTTTCGCAGGACATATTATCTCATTGGATTTCGAAGGTTTCGTCCGACAATGAATCTGCGGCTTTAAGGTAAAAGAATAATGCAGCCCATTGGGAGCAAATCGCGTTCTTGTTGAACTCACTACCGCCGATCTGACTCCCCTTCTTGGTAGTCCATTGCTTCTTCCGCCAGCCGCGATCGTTGATCTCTTTTACAACTGCGCGCGATGACTTCAGATCGGGATAGAGTTCAAAGACTTCTCGGACGCGGATGGCTTCCAGCGGATCAACAATCAATTTCGAGTTATGCACTGTGTATCCCAGAATCGGAATTCCCCCAGCCCATTTGCCTGTACAACGAGCTGCCGACATCTTGTCACCCGTCCACTCGCTGATCATTTCTCGCTCGAACTGTGCAAATGACAGCAGCACGTTCAGGATCAATCGATCCATCACGATGCCGTGTTGAACGCTTGGGTGACGCTCACGAACGCCACTTTGTGACGATCAAAGATTTCGATGGTCTTGGTGAAATCGAGAAAACTGCGACTGAGGCGGTCTACTTTATAAACCACCACGCCGTTCTGGCTTTCTGCAATGAATTCAAGCCTCGCACCGTTTCGGACTGCTCTTGTAATCCAATTCGCTCCCTCAACCCTGCTTCCCAGCCCCGAAATCCGATCAAAAAAAATTCAATAGCCGTCTTGCCACCCCGATTTTCCCACCAACGTGCAACCTATTGAGGGCGTGTCATGCGTGCGCAAACGAAATGCGTCCAGCTCAGGCAATTCTGATTTTTTGGAGAACATAGCCTGCGTCGGTTGAGAACACCGAAGTAAATTGCGACGGCAAGAATTGTAAAGGTCCAGGTGGCGTGCATCACTGAATTGGACCTTCTTTGGGACAAGCTTGCTGCTTATCGCCTATCTCTACCAATTGCGGCTTTTGCGGCAGCAATAGATAGAACAAAACATCTCTCCGACGTAATCGAAGGCTTCATCACCGACGTAGAGCGGATAGCCACAAAAGCAGCAGCTCCCCTCTTCTTGGCGATTGTTGATTCTATACTTGTCAGGAATGGGACCGGGGTCTTCGCCCGTAATCGCCTGAATCCAATCTCGAACGACCGTCGCTTTGGCGAGGCCTTTTTGACGGATCTCGCG
>JAWXCK010000187.1:0-30273 GCA_034408855.1 Pirellulaceae bacterium | reverse complement strand
CTCAAAAATCCAATGCCAAACGGGTGTCCGTTGAAACTTCGGTTTTCTATTCGTAACGATAAATAGTCAATTTTGACCCACAGATTCTGCGGAAGAGCCGAATATTTGCATTCTTGTCGAAAATAATTCCGCCTGTGACCAGACGTGTCCCGCCAGTCGCGAATATAGAGATGTCGAGCAAAAAAGCTCCACCGAAGGCACAAAAGTACTTGTGGCCCGCAAAGAGAATGGTTACTATTCATCCGTATACTGAGTAGTGGTCAAAACTCAGCGATAACTTTCGGCCGACGTCATTATTGACGTGGATTGCTGGAAATACTCGACAGACGTTAACAGTTTTTCGTACAGTAGTTTTCATCGAAGGGAAAAATCGAATCATGGCAGGCAGTGGAAAATCGACCGGTAAGAAAAAAGACAACAAGGCCGCACCAGAAACCTCGACTGGCATGGAGAATGTCTACAAGCGCGAACCAGGCTTGAAGACGACACTCCAGCAAATCGAAAAGCAATTTGGTGAAGGCTCGATCATGCCGCTCGGCGGCGATAGCCTCTTGAAGATCGAGGGGGTCAAAACGGGCTCGCTTTCACTCGATATCGCATTGGGCGGACAAGGGATTCCGCGCGGTCGAATTGTAGAAATCTTTGGCCCAGAATCGAGCGGTAAAACAACGCTGGCGCTCCACGTTGCAGCCGAGGCCCAGAAGAACGGCGGCATCGCAGCGATCATCGATGCCGAACACGCCTTCGATCCAACCTGGGGAAAGAAACTCGGTGTGCAGCTTGACACGTTGCTCGTCTCACAACCAAGCAGCGGTGAAGAAGCGATGCAGATTACTGAAATGCTCATCAAGAGCAACGCTGTCGATGTCATCATTATCGACTCCGTTGCTGCCTTGGTACCTAAGGCAGAATTAGAGGGTGAAATCGGCGATTCCCATATCGGTTTGCAAGCTCGATTGATGAGCCAGTCGATGCGCAAGCTGACCGGTGTGATCGCTAAGAGCAAGACTTGTGTGATCTTCATCAACCAGATCCGCGAAAAGATCGGCGTCATGTTCGGTAGCCCCGAAGTAACGCCTGGCGGTCGAGCCTTGAAATTTTATTCGTCGTGCCGAATCGATGTTCGACGTATCGGCGCCCTCAAGGACGGTGAAGAGCAAGTTGGCCAGCGAGTTCGCGTGAAGATCGTCAAGAACAAAGTCGCCCCTCCATTCCGCGTTGCCGAGTTCGATATGATGCACAGCAACGGTATCAGCTACGAAGGAGACGTGCTTGATCTAGGCGCATTGCACAAGATCGTCAATCGCAGCGGTGCTTGGTTCAAATACGGCGATGTTTATCTCGGTCAAGGCAAGGAGAAGGCTCGTAATTATCTCATCGAGAATCCGAAAGTCACCGAAGAGATTCGTGAAAAAGTCTTGGCTGCCGGCGGCTATTCAGGGCCAGAAGGAGTCGTAGAAGCTGCCGAAGCCGCAGAAACCGAAGAAGCGCTTGCGGATAGTTGAGGGTTGAGAGTTGAGAGTTGAGAGTTGAGGGTTGCGACGTGACGAACGTTACCTCGCAATCCCTCTTTCTCACTTCCTCCATCTCCCATCTCCATTCCTCATTCCTCATTCCTCATTCCTCATTCCTCATTCCTCATTCCTCATTCCTCATTCCTCATTCCTCATTCCCGCAGTCTGAGGTTTTCTGAGATCTTCTCTAATAAACGCCGCTGCTCGGCGTTTACTTGGTAGCACACGCAAAAGCGTGTTCTTGACCGCGACTTCGGTTATGCTGCCATTTTCGGACCTTCGTCACCTTTTCATCCAACTGCGGTTTAAAGATGAATCCACTGACGCATTCATCGGACGATCGTTGCGAGTCAGAAGCTGACGAATATCGAAACTGGCTTCAATCGGTGTTCGATCGCTACCATCGACCGCTCATGGCTTATGCCTGGCGATTGCTCGACGGAAATGCCGAATCTGCCCGAGATTGCGTTCAAGATACGTTTCTTGCTCTGTGTCAACAACCGCGATCGGCTGTCGATGGACATTTCGATGCGTGGTTGTTCAAGTCGTGTCGCAATCGAGCGATGGACCATCATCGACGGGAGAAACGCATGCACCAATACACTCAATCGATCGTTGTCGAGACGAGTTCCGAATCGTCGATCGACCCACCATCGCAAGCGATCCGGAACGAAGAGCACGAACTGGTTGAACATCAGATTCAACAACTGCCCGTCCGTGAACAAGAGTTGCTCGCTTTGCGACTCTCGCACGGCATGTCCTACAAGCAAATCGCCGAGATCACGGGACTTACCACGTCCAACGTAGGTTTCCTGTTGCATCAAGCGCTGGTTCGATTGAAGTCGGCAATCGCAACCGACTAATCGTAGCCAAGTCGTAACGGCATATCACACAAAACGAATTTCGAAAGCAATCTAACACTATGAATACTCCTATTGAACCGTGGAAATTGACAGCTTATTTGCTCGGAGAACTAAACGAAAATGAGACTCGTCAAATTCGGTCCGCCATCGAAAACGATCAAGAGCTTGAGTTGCAAACGAACGAAATGCAGCAAGTAATCGATCGTGTGCAATCGGTCATGCAGCGATCGGATTCGGAACGCATTCCGAATGTTGCCTCCCCTCAAGAATGGTCGGACCAAATCCTGAACGGCACGGCGCTAGCCGCCGGTTCGAAGCCAAACTATTCGGAAACCGCAGCTAGCGCCGGCGGCTCACAATGCGAAGAAACCGCGGCTAGCGCCGGCGGCTCACGAGGCGAAGAAACCGTAGCTCGCGTCGGTGGTAGGAAGCGATGGATGGGCTTGTTGACGATCGCTGCTAGTCTCATGTTGGCAGCAGTGTTGATTCCGTTGGCTTTGAAGTATGGGTCGAACCCATTCGAAATTGCCATGTCGAGTAAGGATGAATCGGAAGGTTCTGAATTAGAAACAATCGATCTGGCTAATATGTTGGCCAATGACGCGCCGTATCCAACCAGCGGTGGAATTACCGACCCTTCCAATTTGCAAATCAACGAAGAATTGCTGGTTCTTGAAAGTGGCACTTCGACGGAATCGAAAGGTTTGGCGACGGTACCGCCGGCAAACAGCGTTGCAGGAACGGTTGTTCAGCCTGCAGAGGTGGCTGGTCAAAGCGCTCCAACGCCTGAAGATCATAGCGTCATCAACAAGGAGCAATTAGGAACGAACCGAGTTGACGATTATAATTTGCCCGAGGGTAAATTGGGAAAGAACGTTGCGGATTTGGAATTCGAAGCCAAGCCGAGCAGCAGTGGAGAAAAAAGAGAGAAAATTGCGGGTACTGGCCGCATCGATTTAGGTGCTTTCGGTAATTTGCCTTATTCGGAAAGTGTTCCGGCAATTCAAGGTGGCACGAATTTAACGTACGAGCTTCAACAGTCAAATGAATTCCGTGAGCAAGCGGTGGTTGAAGGGATTGCTTTGGGGCTCCCTCATCCCAGCGGGATGGGTGACAAACAGACGTCGAGTATGCACGGCGATCAATTCGAATCGATTCAAGAATCCAATTTCATAGCGACCGAACAAGCACCCTTGTCGACGTTCTCGATCGATGTCGATACGGCGTCGTATAGCAAGGTTCGTCAGTATTTGATGCAATCCAATCAATTGCCGCGCCCCGATGCAGTTCGTATCGAAGAGATGATTAACTACTTCGAGTACGACTACGCTGGACCGTCCGACGGTCGTCCGTTCGCTTCGCACATGGCTATCGCCAACTGCCCATGGAATGAAGATCACAAACTTGTCCGAATCGGATTGCAAGCCAAGAAGATGGATGTCAAGGAACGCGCTAAAGCAAATCTAGTTTTTCTGTTAGACGTCTCAGGCTCGATGGACCAGCCGAACAAACTGCCGTTGGTCAAACAAGCCATGCGGATGCTCATTCAACAGCTAGGCGAAAATGATCGCATCGCCATGGTGGTCTATGCGGGCGCGGCCGGTTGTGTATTGCCGAGTATCACCGGTGACCAACAATCGCAGATCCTCGCCGCACTCGATAGATTGAATGCAGGAGGCTCGACCAACGGTGCCCAAGGCATCGAACTGGCGTATTCGATCGCTCGAGATCACTTTGTTCCTGTTGGTATCAATCGAATCATTCTTTGCACCGATGGCGATTTTAACGTTGGTGTGACCAGCAATGACGCGTTGGTCCAATTGGTACAAGAGCAGGCCAAGAGCAAGATATTTCTCACCTGCTTAGGCTTCGGCATCGGTAACTACAACGACTCGATGATGGAACAGATTTCGAATAAAGGAAACGGCGTATATGGGATGGTAGACAGTCCGATGGAAGCTCGACGCTTGATGGTCGAACAACTTTCGGGAACGCTCACGACAGTTGCCAAGGATGTCAAAATCCAAGTCGAGTTTAATCCAGCGAAGATTTCCAACTATCGTCTGATTGGGTACGAGAATCGACGACTGGCCAACGCAGACTTTAATAACGACAAAAAGGACGCTGGTGAAATCGGAGCCGGACATTGTGTTACGGCTCTCTACGAAGTGGTAGCAGCCGGAATGAGAGTCGAAAAAGCGACCGTCGATGAACTTCGATACCGTCAAACCAAACCAAGCTCACTCCCCTCAGACTCAGCGAACAAATCGGTGAGCGGCCCGGCGCTAGCCGCGGGTTCTTCGAAGTCCGGTTCTTCCAACGAATGGTTAACGCTCAAACTGCGATACAAGCAACCAGACGAGGACATCAGCTCCAAACTAGAATTTTTCCTGACCGATGAATCGGCATTGACGTCAGAGAATGATCGCGAGTTTCGATGGTCGACTGCGGTGGCCGAGTTTGGATTGTTACTACGCCACAGTTCGTTGGCTCCCCAAGCCGACTGGGGACGAATGATCGAGCGAGCACGATCTGCGGCCGGCAATAATCCTTATCGACTTGAATGCTTGGATATGATGTCGCGAGCTCGATCCATGTCAGGCCAATAAGAGAACCATCGTGCGACGAGCGAAACGATTTTAAATCGCATTCAGCATACAAACGGGCAGCATGTTTAAAACCTTGGCTACGTCGATTCTCAATCCATTCGAATCCGGAATCGACGTAGCCACATGATGTTGACGAGTATAGACATCGACAAAGCCGAGCGACTTGATCCGCTCCGGAAGTACCACATGGGTATCTTGCCAGCACTCGCCGGTGGGCGGTGGGCCGCCGAGACCGTTCAGCTTGGCCGAAAATCGTGGAATCATCACAATGCACGACTTATCCTCAACGAGTCGAGCAAAGGCAACCAGATGATGGGCTTGCGATCCTATAACTTCAAGTGGCTCGTATTCGCCAGCCGTGAAAAGTCGATGTTGTCTTCGTCGATTGCGGAGCGAAACGAGCGAAACAAACAATTTGATCATCCCGCTGTCCCGGTTTTCCATTAACGAACAAATCAGGTTGTTCGCTCCGACTTGCGCCTCGACGTTATCGACATTGTCAGCGTCCAGCCATTTTTCAACGACGGAATCTCGCCCCTCCAAACCCAAGGCTCCGGCCATCTCGTTGCGGAGGCGGTCCAGGGCTTGCCGATGGACTGCGAAATCTACAGGCTGACGGTTATCCGGATCGACGAGCGTCAGGTTCCAAAGTTCGGTACCTTGGAAGAAATCAGGGACACCGGGCGACGCGATTTTTAAGACCAACTGCGAAAGTGAATTCCAGTATCCATGTCCTGCAACCAATCCGGCAAAATCGCTGAGGTCTTTGAGAAATCGATTCTTGTCTGACGGCGAAAGTACGCTTTCAACAAATTGAGTTACCGACGCTTCGTAATCGCTATTCGGATTCACCCAACTGGTGTTCACTTTCGCTTCACGCTCGACTTTCAGCATGTAGTACTTGATCCGATCGGTGTAAGTTTCTAGGTCAAGTCCGGTTGGATTGGAGGTAGGCCATGTTCCCACCAGGGTTTGGTAGAGCAAATATTCGGCGTTGCGACTTGGCGAGGAATCTCCGTCGATAGCAACTTTGTGCTTTTGATTCCATCGGCTCCATTGGTTGACATGCTTTTGCCATGTCTTTTCAATTTCACTCAATACATTAATGCGCGCACGAACGTCCTCGCTTCTTTTGGTATCGTGCGTTGTCGAGGCGGTAAGGGCTTGTGGAAATCGAAGTTGACGGACGCGGTTTAAGTCATGAAAGGCTTCGGCGGTAACACCAAAACGCTCAGGCTCACCTCCGACTTCGTTGAGCGATACCAAGCGGTTAAAGCGATAAAACGTCGTGTCTTCAACGGCTTTGGCCATGATAGGTCCAGTGAGCTGTTGGAACTTCCCGGCAAAACTTTCGATAGCTTGCCGATCGACTTCGTTGGCAGTTTCGTGAAACCGAAGCAAGAGCACATCGCGCACGAAATCGAAAACCGACGAGTCGATCGCGGGGTTCCTTCGTTTCGCACGTGTCACCGCTCCTTCAATGCAATCTCGATCGCGTTCCAGCACGCGGCCCGGCTGCACATAGCTTCGGTAGACGCGAAAACCCGCGATGACTTCTTGCAGCGCTCGCGTCAGGCTATTGATCGTGAAATCGCGACTCCATCGATTTCGTTCCGAGATGCGATCGAGTCGATGTCCTAGGACCATCAACTCGCTCGCCATACTGACTCGAACGATCAACCTTTTTCCGCGATACACGAGTTCGTCATAGTCGAGTGGCTTGTCGATAAAGCGCGAATAGAGTGTCGTCAACGCGCGCTCTCCCGCCGGATCAACGAATAGCCCATTTACCGAGTTGAGTACTTCATAGCCGACTGTCCCATGAACGGGCCAATCTTCTGGTAACGATTCGCCGACCGCAAGAATTTTTTCGACGACGATGTAAAGTGGTCTCGCCAAGGGCGACCCAATACTTTCGGCTGCTGATTGCCATCGTTCTCCAATTCGCTGCTCGATCATCGGCCAGGCGTCTATCCGACGATCCGGATTGGATTCGTCGTCTTGGGAAGTACTGCGTTGCTCGTAGGCTTCGCGGCATAATCGGCGAAAATGCCTTTCTTGCAATTGGACGAAGTAACCACGTGGGTCGTATAGCCCGTCTGGATGATCGATACGCAAGCTTGTGACAACTCCTTCATCGATCAGTTCGAAAAGCAACCGATGAACGTCATCAAAGACTTGTGGATTCTCGGGGCAGATAGCCGCAAGTTCATTGATATCGAAAAACCGACGGTAATTGATCTCATCGGCGGCAACCCGCCAATAGGACAATCGATAAACCTGCTCTTGCAAAAGCTCGTCGAGCCGATCAAAACTCCGTGGGTCGTCGCGTCGACCATTGATTTGAATCAATTGCTCAGCAATAAATGCTTTAACGGTCGGCGAGCGCAGCACCAGTTCGTTGAAACGTCGTTTGACGATTTCTTTCTCTCGCCGTCGCTCGGCCAATCGATCCGTATTCGTTTCTGTCCGAGCGGGTAGGTTTCGGATGGCTGTTAGAATACTCAGTAACTCGAGGAAGGATTCGTCTTGCGGATCACTCTTTTGCTTTAAAGCATCTATGCCATCGGCCAAAATGATCGAGTACGAACGCGGAGCGATAGGCAAACTATGTTCGAAATACTGCAACCAGAACGTGCCTTCGTCATATCGCACCAAAAGCTGACCATCTTCGAGAACTTTGCCGTACTGATCGCCGAGCAGCGGCAAGGAAACTTTGTCCTTGAGATCGGTTTTTACTGGTGACCAGTCGATGTCGAAATGCGAAGCATACTGTGAACTTTGACCGTTTTCCAAGACGTCCTGCCACCATGCATTCAGCTTCGGCGTAGCACTCATGTGATTGGGGACAACATCGGCGATGAATCCCATATTGTGTTCACGCAAGACCGACCGCAGCGATCGTAAATCGTCGATTGTGCCGATCTCTGCGTTAATCTTCGAATGATCGACGATATCGTAGCCATGCGGGCTTCCCGGCCTAGCTTGAAGAAACGGCGACGCGTATAAATCGCTTATCCCAAGCGTATAAAGGTACGGAACGATCGCTTCCACCTCGCGAAATGAACAGCGACTGTTAAACTGCACGCGATAGGTGGCTGACGGCATTGGTCGTTTTCGTAGATGATCTTCGACGGCTTCGAGCAACGTATCTACTTCTCGCGATAGTCCTTCGTTATTTAGGGGTTCGGTAGAAGCGACGACTTGTTCGCCAAACGCAACTAGTTCGATCGTTTCAGCTTGATCGGTTCTCGTTGTCATGTTTCGTTGCTTCCTCGACGGCTGGTGATGATAAAGGCGAAAGGTTGAAGTTGCTTTATGGGTTCGTCGCCAACGGCCGATCCGCCGAATCGTTCTTCATCTGAGTTTAACAAGACATTCAACGAAAGTTCGTCGAGCGAGGGTACGTCAACTAGCTTATCGCTCAAATTGAAATAGGCCACAAGATGCTCGATTTGGTTGTCGGCTCCGCCCCGCGCGAGTCGTAGCACGGAATTGCCATTGCTGGTTATTAGCTCAGCCAATCGATCCTTATAGTTTTGACCGACGGGATGCGTTCGTCGCAGTTGCAATAACTCGACATAGAGATTTCTTAAGCCAGCGTTCGTCGAACCTGCTGGCCAATCCCAGGAAAGGATTGCCGATTCAAAAGTTTGTTTCGCCATCGGATCGGGCAATTCGTTCGGCCAAGCAAATGAAGAAAATTCTTCGCGTCTTCCTTTGCGTACCGCTTCTCGAAGCCCTTCGTCGCCGAAGTCACAGAAAAAAGGAAACGGTCGCGATTCGCCATACTCTTCACCCATAAAGAGCATGGGAACATTGGGAGCGATGAGCATCAGCCCTGCAGCCAATCGCTGCTGAGCTGGGCTCAACAGCGTTCCGAATCGATCTCCAATGGCCCGATTGCCAACTTGATCGTGAGTCTGGATGCTTATCACGAATTTTTCGCCGGTGTGCACTCCCACCGGAGCACCATGATTTGCACCTCGATAGGGGCTGTGGCAGCCATCGTGTACAAAAACATCGTTGAGCGATTTGACAAGTTGTTCGGCGGGCTGATCAAAGTCGGCGTAGTATCCGTCTCTTTCGCCGGTCAGTAGGGTATGAACGCAATGATGAAAGTCGTCGCTCCATTGTGCATCCAAGCCATAACCACTTTTTTCGGCATCATCCAGCAATCGAACGTCATTGAGATTGCTCTCGGCGATTATGTGAATTGGGCGGTTGAAGGGCTTTGCTTCAAGCAATGCGACTTCTTTTGTCTCGGCGAGAATATGGACAGGACTTTCGTCATGAATCGCGTGGATCGCATCGAGCCGAAAACCGTCGAAATGAAAATTTCGAATCCAATGCCGAATATTGTCGAGCACAAAATCGCGAACGGGTTTCGATGACTCGCCGTCGAAATGGACGGCCGATCCCCAAGGCGTATCGTATTTGTCGGTAAAGTAGGGTCCAAACTGCGAAAGGTAGTTTCCCTCCGGGCCGAAATGGTTGTAGACAACATCCAAGATGACGGCCATTCCACATGCATGACATGCATTGACAAGTCGCTGAAGTTCGGACGGTCCACCATAGGATTGCTGGACAGCAAACCAGTACGTTCCATCGTAGCCCCAGCCTCGTTCGCCCGGAAACTGGCCAACGGGCATCAATTCAATCGCCGTGACACCGAGCTGGCGCAACTCGGCCAATCGAGGAATAATCGCCGCAAAGCTTCCTTCGGCTGTAAACGTACCCACGTGCATTTCGTAGACTACCAATTCCGACAATGCAACGCCCTGCCACGCATGGTCTGTCCATTGGAAATGGTCAGGGCACCAAACCGCAGACGGTTTATGAACGCCATCGGGTTGCCATTTCGAGGCTGGGTCAGGGAGACTAACTCGATCATCGAGTCGTACAAAGTAGCGTTGCCCAGATTGAACGTCATCGCACTGCCCCTCGAAATATCCTAACGAGTCGCGAGTCATCGTGATCGCTGATTCAGAACTCTCTGACGGGCCGAACAAAACGATCTTTGCAGTCTGAGCCAGTGGCGCCCAAACTCGCCAAGTACAACGTCCATGCCGATCCAGTTTTGCTCCGACTTGATTGTTACGCATCCTTATTCATTCCTTGCCGCATTTGAGATGGTGGTGGCATGTTTTAGACAGCTTGCGACGTCCAAAGCTGCGCCTGCTTGGCAACGCAGCGCATACAGATCCTCGAAGTCGTGTGGCAATTGCAATCGCCAGTTCTTTTCTGAAACCAATCCTGGTTCGTTGTATCGATCGACAAATCCAAAGAGATCTGGGAAAAAAATCGACATGTTTTTAGCTTTGCTCGCGAGCATCGAAACCATCATCATGTGAATGAGATTACTTGACTGCGAGGAAGTCGAACCGATGGACGGTATCGATTTAGAGTTAACGCCAAGCGACAACAAATAATCTTCCCAATTTTGATAGGCTGACCCCTGGCACCACTGATTCACGACTTCCCAAATCGTTGGCGTGTCGTGCGTCCCGAACATGATCCAATCTTGAGGATTAGCGTTTTCGATGCGATAGACGTCGGCAGGATTGTCCAGATTGGCTTTCTGTACCACGCGAAATCGGCCTAATTTGTAGCGATCTAGAACGCGCTGAACGGGGTACGGAAGTGTGCTCAGTATTTCGCAAGCGATCGCACGAAACGAACCGGTTCTTAACTTAGTCTCTTTGGCAATGACATCGATCAACCAGGAATATTTTGCAACCTGTGAATCATCCAGCGATTGGACTCGATGATCTGCATAAGTAAGCTCCGATCGATTTATCTGTTCTGTTCGAGCAATTGCGTAATCTCGAAGAGCTGGATGATCGACATCGGCCGGCGACGAAAAAAGTCGAGCACCATTCTGGACGGCGTGGATCGGGTCAGGATCATCGGATCGATAAACCCAAGGGTCGATCCATCCCTGCGGATGATCGATACGCACGCCATCGCATTCGTTGAGCGCCTTATGCAATCTCGCTTGAACAAATTGCATTCCAGGGCCAGGACTCTCGGGAGTGCCGAGTTTCTCCGGATCCAGCACACCGAAACCCCACGGCTGCCCTTGAGAATTGGTGCGACTTGGCGGTGCTCCGACCAAGTATTCTTTATGAAACAGCGTTTGTCTCGCCCAGACATCTTGCGGTGACAAACCTACTTGAAGGTCGGCAAATAGTTGAATGCCGAGCGGCTTGAGCCGCTCACGCAATTGATGGTGCTCGAACTCGATCAACCATTGAATCAAGGCATAGTCGCGAATTTGCTTTTCGTATTTCAATTGCAGTTCGCTAAGCCGCCGATCCGCCAATGCTTGTTTGTCTTCATCGGGCGCAAAGAGCTTCTGATCAAAACTTGCTTGCGAAGTGCTTTTCCAATTGGGCCACCACACCGAGCCATATTCTTCGCTCAAGGCGTCATACAAGGCGTCTGGCACAAGCCACCATTGGTTGTCTGAAAGAAACTGCCTAGCATGGTCAAAGTCGGTAGCGTCCGCAGTCGCGACAATTTCTTGGATGGCTATTTGATATCGATCGTGCACTTCGGTATGCGAAAGTCGAGTCGCGTGTGTCGATGGCTGGCCATCAAGTCGAAGCTGCTGCAACGTCGCTTGCGAGATTCTGCCGTTATCGGCGTATCGACCCAGAGGCAGGCTAAGCGGATTGCGAGAAAAAATGGTTCCGTCATACGGCGAGGCATTACCGCGCAGCGTTTTTCCACTTGGCCCAAGCTGCACAACATTAAAACCTAAGCTGGCAGCAAAGTGAAAGAAACGTTCGGCTCCGTAGGAATATGGCGAACCACGACCACAGTCTTCTTCGGGATTGACCGGAAAACTACCGTCATGAATTTGAATCGCGAACAAATCGATCTGCAACTCCGTGAGCGCCTGTTGAGCAAGACGCTGCATTCGCAAACGTTCGCTAGCGCAATGTTGGTCGACTTGCAAAGCTTGATTGTGTGAAAAGGGTCTCATCCTTATGCATCCTCCATATTCGTGAAGTTTTGACACTGGCTATACATTGGCAGGTTTCAGCATGATCATAGACAGTGGCGGGATGGTAATACTGAGAGAGTGACTCTCGCCATGTGAGCCAAATGGGACCGATTGAACGCTTCCAAAATTCCCAGCCCCCGAGCCGCCATAGATCGTGGAATCGCTGTTCATAATCTCGCTCCAAGTACCACCGCACGGTACGCCGACTCGATAGCCCTCTCGCAATACGGGACTAAAATTGAGTGCCACCAAAATCGGTTGGCTGTTCTCGCCGCCGAATCGCAAGTAGCAAAACACCGACTGCGCTGAATCATTGGCTTCGACCCATCGGAACCCTGTCGGGTCGCAATCTTTGGTATGCAATGCACCTTCGGTTCGGTAGATTCGGTTGAGGTCGCCAACCCATCTCGCGATTCCCGCGTGTTCCGGCTTTTCCAGCAGATTCCATTCGAGACTCGATTCGTGATCCCATTCGCCAACTTGCCCAAACTCGTCGCCCATGAAAAGCAACTTCTTGCCAGTCTGAGTGTACATGTAGCCCAGCAACAATCTTAGGTTCGCGAATTTCTCGGATGGGTTCCCCGGCATTTTTTCAAGAAGCGATTTCTTGCCTTTCGCTACGTCGTCATGCGAGAGCGACAGAACGAAGTTTTCGCTATTGGCGTAGACAGATCGAAAGACAAGTTCACCATGATGATATTTGCGATCGATCGGATTGTTCGCCATATACTTCAACGTATCGTGCATCCATCCCATATCCCATTTGTAGCCAAAGCCGAGTCCTCCGCTGTAGGTTGGTTTCGTCGCATCGGGCCATGCTGTCGATTCTTCGGCGAAAGTCTGCACCTTTGGGAAACGCGAATAGATTTGCTCGTTGAGGCACTTAATAAAAGCAATCGCTTCGAGATTTTCACGCCCACCGTTTCGATTGGGAACCCATTCGCCTTCCTTTCGCGAGTAGTCCAAATAAAGCATCGATGCGACAGCGTCGACGCGAATGCCATCAACGTGGTATTTCTCAAGCCAAAACAGCGCAGAGTTGACGAGGAAATTCGTAACTTGAGCGCTTTCGTAATTGAAGATGTTCGAGCCCCAGTCGGGATGAAAGCCCAACCGACGATCAGGGTGTTCGTAAAGATGTGTGCCGTCAAAGAAGCCTAGTCCGTGAGCGTCGCATGGAAAGTGACTTGGCACCCAATCCAAGATAACGCCGATACCATTCTGGTGAAGCGTGTCGATCAAAAACATCAAGTCTTGCGGCGAACCGTAGCAACTGGTCGGCGCAAAGAAACCGGTCATTTGGTAACCCCATGACCCGTAATAGGGATGTTCCATCAGAGGAAGGAATTCGACATGCGTGAATCCATGTGAAACCAAGTAGTCAGTCAACGGCTGAGCCAGCTCGCGATAGCTATAAAACCGGTTCGATGCAGCTTGCTTTTGGCGCCACGATCCCAAATGCATTTCGTACATCGAAATCGGCGCGGCGAGGCTGTTTCGCGATGCTCGGTCGCGCATCCAATCGTTGTCGTGCCACGCAAAGCGAAGATCGGTAACGATCGAAGATGTTTCGGGTCTTAATTGACAGGAAAAAGCGAATGGATCGCTTTTGTCGATTCGATATCCATCAGGACCAACAATATGGAATTTATATTGACTCCCAAGAGCTACACCCTGAATGAAGCCGTCCCAAATGCCCGTGCCTTGTTTCAGATTCAATGGATTGGCCGACAGGCTCCAGCCATTAAAGTCTCCGATGACGTAGACTTGCGTCGCATTCGGAGCCCAAACCGCAAAGCGAACGCCCGAACTCCCATCGACTTCGCAAGCATGAGCTCCCATTTTATCGAACAGTCGATAATGTTTCCCCTCAGAAAACATTTGTAGATCGACGTCGGTAAGTTGCGAAGAGTGATCGGTATTCGATGGCGTTGTCATATCGTTTTTGTCGGTTTGAATAGTAGGAAAATCCAATCGCTAAGGCTCACGGCCTTGATTGGCGAAAATCTTAGCGATCATAGTTATTGCCGTTGGTTCATCCGGCGAATTCGATATCTTTTGTTTAACCGTTAGCCGAAGGCGTACGATAAGTCGTCGCGCACGCCTTCGGCTAACGGTTAAACAACTCGGCCTGTTATCCCAACGATTACGTCGATGTTACGTTCATCAATTCCATAACGCCTTGCAAAGGTATCGCAATCCAGTCGGGCCGATTATTCATCTCGTAATCCATTTCATACAAAGCCTTTTCAAGAATGTATGTTTCAAGCAAGCAACGAAACTCTTCGTGACTTTGCGGCAAAAAGGCCGCTTCGTTAACCTGGGTCAAATAGGCCTTAACAAACGCGGCACTGGTCCATTGATACCAGAATCGAGCCCAAGACTTGAGCGACTCGGTGTCTTGGGTCCGTACGACAACGCCCGGAGCTTCCTGCAGTAAACCGGTAAGCGATGCATAATGAAACGATCGGATCATTCCGGCCACATCGCGTAGCGGCGACCGCTTGATCTTCCTTTCCGAGATCGCCCGCAATGGTTCACCTTCAAAGTCGATCAGTATAAAATCTTTGCCGCTATAGAGGACTTGCCCCAAGTGATAGTCACCGTGGCAGCGAATTCTCAAGGCGGTAATATTGCGTTCGGTAATCCTTCGAAAGCGTTGAATAATCTCGCTTTCGAGCCCGGCTATCATTCGAGCTTGGGGCTGAAGGGCTGGCGAAAGCTCGCTTACTTTTCGACTCAACACACTGAGGACGCGCCGTCCGTGATTGCGCATCGATTGGTAAAGACCACGCTGATAGAAAGGTGTAAAGGGTTCCGGCGCGAAGGCCGGAATATTCTGGGTATCCGCCAACGCTACATGTAATTCGGCCGTGCGTTTTCCGAGCAACTCGGCCAAGTAGAGATACTGTCCGATCGTATTGCGAGCCAGCGAAGTTGGTTCCTGATCGATCATATCGATCCAATTCGATTCAGCTTTAAATTCGGCTAGCAATTCATCCATCGAGAATTCGGAAGTTACTCGCTCAAAGAAACGGCCGATCTCGTCGAGTGTTAGCTCCCAAGCTGGCTGGGTGTTTGCAATAAACTCTTGAAGAATTGCGAACGTCATCGACTCGCCATCCATCGGTCGATACTCGATCGCACCCGATAGTCGAGGCGAATTCGGAAACTCGATCTTCTCGGTGAGGAATTGGCTGATTTCGAGATCGGGATTTACGCCCGAATCGACCTTTCGAAACATTTTCAGAATGAATTTTTCCCCCAACACAGCCGCGCTATTGCTTTGTTCCATTCGCATGATTCGAGGCACCAGCTCAGCGTCGGTGATCGGTTGAACCTGATTGTAACTCGCGGTATGGGAAGCAATTAATTTACCGTGATTGCCTTTGATCTTTCCTGACCGTGAAATGAGTTCCGATAGCCCGTTCCAAAACACTTCGCTCCGAGAAGCATCGTATAGGACGCCGTTATTGGATTCATCCCATTGTTCGATCTTCGCTATCACAAGACTGTTCTCTTCCGAGAGCAGTTGCTCGGCCGACGCATCTAACGCAAATCCAAAAGGTATTAAGTAGTGCTCAGGTTCGCCTTCGGTGTAGAGGACACGCACGATGACCAAACGCAGTTCGTCTATTGCACCGTCTCGATTCAGATCGATCACATCTTGAATTTCCGTCGCTTGAATCGTGCGAGCTTTGCCGGCAAACCATCGCTGCTTGACGAGGAAATCAGGAAGCAGCGACTCGGCGTCTGCTTTCTGATGGTCGGCAAAAATGTCGCACCAAGATTGGTTGACTCGGATGGTCGGTAGTTTTTGTGCAACTGCCGTCGCATCCGCCACAACCGGACTTTTCAAGTGAAGCCAATAAAACGAATTGGGGCCGATGGTAATAAAGTAGGGGTGCTCATCGATGGTTGGGAAAGAGGTTTGCCCAAAGATCTCGATCGGTCTCACGCCCTTAAAAGCGGACAGATCGATTTCGGCATACTGAACATGCCGAGAAAGATTCGCCACCACGAGAATGACTTGCTCTTCATACCGTCGAACGAATACTAAGACCTTCGAATTCTCGGGCGTTATGAATTCCAGTGTACCTCGACTAAATGCCTTGAATCGCTTGCGAACTGCGATCAGTCGCTTCATCCACCATAGAAGCGAATGCGGACTGTTCTGAGAAGTCTCGACATTGACGGCGGTATAGTGAAACTCGGGATCGGTGATGACTGGCAGGTACATTTTCTGCGGGTTGGTATGAGAAAAACCTGCATTGCGATCAGCGCTCCATTGCATTGGCGTTCGAACGCCATCGCGGTCGCCAAGATAAATGTTGTCTCCCATTCCAATTTCATCGCCGTAGTACAAAACGGGTGAGCCAGGCAAGGAAAACAACAACCCGTTCATCAACTCGATTTTGCGGCGATTGTTTCCGAGCAATGGAGCAAGGCGACGACGAATTCCAAGATTGATACGTGCCTGCCGATCGCGAGCGTAAACACGATACATAAAATCGCGCTCTTCGTCGGTAACCATTTCGAGCGTCAATTCGTCATGGTTTCGAAGGAATATCGTCCACTGGCAGGAATCAGGAATCGCTGGCGTCTGTTGCAAGATATCGATAATTGGAAATCGATCCTCTTGCTGTACAGCCATAAACAATCGAGGCATGAGCGGGAAATGAAAAGCCATGTGGCATTCATCGCCATCGCCAAAGTACTCGACGGCGTCTTCTGGCCATTGATTGGCTTCAGCCAACAGCATTCGATCGGAGTACTTCCCATCGACATGCGCACGAAGCAGCTTCAAAAAGCCGTGCGTTTCTTCAAGATTCTCGCAGCTCGTGTCTTCCTTTTCAAAAAGATACGGGACCGCATCCAAACGCACGCCATCGACGCCCATGTCGAGCCAAAAATCGAGTGCCTCGAACATCGCCGCATGGACATCCGGATTCTCGAAATTCAGATCGGGCTGATGAGAATAGAACCGATGCCAAAAATAGGCGCCTGCAACTTCGTCCCAGGTCCAGTTGGACGCTTCAAAATCCTTGAAGATAATTCGCGTGCTTTTGTATTTTTCGGGTGAGTCGCTCCATACATAAAAGTTGCGTTCCTTGCTCCCCTTCGGAGCTCGTCGAGCTCGTTGGAACCAGTCGTGCCGGTCGGAAGTATGGTTGAGCACCAGTTCTGTAATGACCCGCAATCCGCGAGCATGAGCTTCAGTGAGAAACGCTTTGAAATCTGACAGGTCACCGTATATGGGATTCACGTCGACATAGTTGGCAATGTCGTATCCGTCATCGCGCAGCGGCGATGGATAGAAAGGGAGAATCCAAATCGCCGTTATTCCGAGGTCTTGGATGTATCCCAAACGCGATGTCAAGCCAGCAAAATCGCCGATGCCATCGTTATTGCTGTCGGCAAACGCTCGAACGTGCGTTTGATAAATCACAGCGTCCTTATACCATCGTCGTTCTTCTGAGCTCTGCATTCATTGCTCCTTTACAAAAACCGAAGCTTTTAACGCGAACCATCGTAACCGAGTAGGCTTTTTTTGTTGAGAGCGAATAGGTATTGATATCGCTTTTGTTCGTTAATTCCCTTGAAATTAGTAGCGTTTTAATCTATGACATGCCTTCAATTGCTGTTGATAGACGCAAACCGAGACAATCGCAATGTTAAGCAAAGCAACAAAATTATTTGAGGAGTTTTTCGAGAGCGAAAAGGCCGGCGGGATTACGTTGATGTTTTTTACGATCATCGCTCTTGCTGTGGCAAATTCGTTTCTCGGCGAACCGTACCTTCATTGGCTACACTCGAAAGTCTACGGACTGTCCATTGAAGAATGGGTTAATGATGGATTGATGACCATTTTCTTTCTTCTGGTCGGACTCGAATTAGAACGAGAGATTTATGGGGGAGAACTGAGTGACATTCGCAACGCAATTTTGCCAGTCGTCGCTGCGATCGGCGGAATGTTAATACCGGCCGCGATTCACTATTCACTTTGCCGAGGATCGATTTACGAACGAGGTGCCGGAATCCCGATGGCTACGGATATCGCTTTTTCACTCGGTATCCTGGCCTTGGTGAGCAGTCGCGTCCCTTTTTCACTTAAAGTTTTCTTGACTGCCTTGGCCATCGCCGATGACCTTGGCGCGGTGATTGTGATCGCTGTTTTCTATACCAAGTCGATTTCGATCTACTATTTCGTCGGTGCCATCTCGATCTTTTCGGGGCTTTGCCTGTTGAATCGTTGGAATGTCAATGCGATCTGGGTCTACGCCTTAGGTGGTTTAGCCATGTGGTACTGCATGTTGCACTCCGGAGTCCACGCAACGATCACTGGCGTCCTGCTAGGTTTCGCGTTGCCATTTCGCGACGGCAGTGAACAGAGTCCTTCGTATCGATTGCAGCATTGGTTGCATAAACCCATCGCCTTCGGGTTGCTGCCGATCTTCGCGCTAGTCAACACCAGCATCCCGATCGGTCATGATTGGCTAGATGGCCTTCGATCGCCCAATAGCATTGGGATTTTTCTTGGCTTGGTCGTAGGAAAACCTGTTGGCATCACGCTCTTTTGTTGGGTTGCCTTAAAAAGCAAGCTCTGTGGATTGCCCGAGGATCTTACGCTCTCGCATCTGGTCGGCGCGTCGTTCCTGGCCGGAATCGGGTTTACGATGTCGATTTTCGTATCGATCTTGGCCTTCGATGATGCCGCCATGATCAATCAATCGCAAATCATGGTCCTCATCGCATCCTTCATCGCCGCTTTCGCAGGTTTGCTTTGGTTCTACTTAAAAGTGCCGATAGAGGACTTAAGCGATGCTGTTTCTAAATCGCAATTGCAGTAAAATAGATCGATACGCTGCGCCGATCGCCGTTCCAAAAACATATTGGGAGATTCAATCGCCATGTCAAAACTGTTTCGACGTTCCTTTCTAAAAGAAACCGCGTTCGGCGGTGCTTTGCTCGGACTTTCCGCGCGCAGCCATCGCTCTATCTTTGCGGCAGTTCCACCCAGCGAACGCGTTCGCGTCGGGATGATCGGCGTTGGCAATCAAGGCGGGCCGAAAAACAACATGAAGTATTTTCTAAATAACATCGTCGCCCTTTGCGACTTGGACAAAGGTTACCTGGCCGAGGCCAGCGACTATTTGAATAAAGAGGCCGGACTCTCGGCCGTGATGACCGATGACTATCGCAAATTACTCGATGCAAAGGACATCGACGCGGTTGTCGTAACGGTGCCTGATCAGTGGCATGCGCTGATGACCATCGAAGCCTGCAAGGCGGGCAAAGATGTTTACTGTGAAAAGCCGCTGACGCTGATGATCGGCGAAGGAAAGCCGATGATCGACGCGGCTCGGAAATACGATCGTGTCGTACAGACCGGCACGATGCAACGCAGCGGCGACGAATTCAAACTGGCGGTCGAACTCATCCAAAAAGGCATCGTCGGCAAAGTAAAGTCTGTCAACGTCACGCTCCCCAGTCCCAACTGGGTCGCTCACGCGGGCAAACCAGTTCCCGATAGCGCACCGCCCGAAGGATTCGACTTCAATCGATGGCTCGGTCCCGCGCCACTTAAACCGTATAACAAGAATCATGTCCACTATCTCTTCCGATTCTATTGGGACTATAGCGGTGGACAGCAAACCAACTTCGGAGCCCATCATCTCGACATCGCCCAGTGGGGACTCGGGATGGACGCAAGTGGCCCAACGAGTGTTGAAGGCTCGGCGGTATTTAATCCCGACGGTTGGTACGAAACGCCCGACACGACCGATATTAAATACACCTATGCCAACGGCGTAGTGATGACTTGCCGACAAAAGCTGGATTCCAAGAGTTCTGAGCAAGGCACCGAATTCGTCGGCGAAAAAGGAAGCTTGTTCGTCTACCGAGGCGGTATCGTAGCCAACCCGCCTGAACTTCTCAAAGGGATCGAGCTACTTAAGATTGTTAAATCGCAAGCCAACATCAGCCACGTAAACAATTTCTTTGATTGCGTAAAGTCGCGGCAAAAGCCGGCGGCCGACATCAGTATCGGTCATCGCTCGGCTACCGTATGCCACCTGGGCAACATCGCCGTCCGATCGAAAAAGAAGATCAACTGGGATCCAGTCACGGAAACCATCGTCGGCGATGCCGAAGCCGGCAAGTGGCTAATGAAGGAATATCGCAGTCCATGGAAGCTCGGCTAACCCCACTCGAATAAAACACGTAGCAGCGTCTCTCCGATACGCTGAATCTCTTAGTGTCCTATGCAAGATTGCATTTAAAAAGTCTAGTCACCTAGAACAACCGCGTCACTTCCGTCGCGGCTGGCCAGCGACTGCCACGTTTCAAAATCAATTGTATCGGATGTAAAACGCATTGAAGAATCTGCCATCAAAACATTGACACCACCTAGATGCCAGCTTCGTGGTCCTCGCCATCCGAAGGGAGTGTAGAGAACATCGGGACCACCATTGAGCAAAGGGCTTATGCAGTCTGGCGTCTCGGAATTTGGCGTCAAGTAGTGATTGTAAAGTGTCGTTCGATATTCACCATTCACCCACGCAAATCCTCGAGGGTCCGAGTAATTCCAAATCGTTGCCGCTTTGCATAGGGAATCGGTAAGCGGAGCGATAAAAGTAAATTTGTACGCTGTTCGACGATCTCGCTCACGATTCCCTGACTTGCCGAGAATGCTTTCGGACATCATTACCGTATTCGACGATCCGTCCAAAAGACTTGCCATTGAAGTTGTCGAATTGACATAAAACATGCCGTCTGTTTCAAAAGGCGTTCCTCCCTTGAGCCCTGTTCCTGTGCATGCGGCGTAGCTCGTCGGTCCAAAACTCGGGTGCACGCGACGTAGCGAATCGCTGGGACAAAGAAACAGCGGAACCCAAATTTTCGAGCCTTGGATATTTTCAGGAGTAACCGCAAATGTCAAACTGTATAGCGGCTTTTCTAGATTCAAAGTATTGTATGCGACAGTGTTTTCCAAATGAGGTGACAGCATGGCTAACGTCGACCAACGATAAAAACTCCACGGTGTTGATGGCGATTGAGGGTACTCCTTCGCAATAGCGCCCGCTGGAAATTTCCCGGATGACGTATGGTGATTGTGCATCGCCACACCGAGCTGACGAAGGTTGCTTGTGCACGACAGCCGACGGGCCGCTTCTCGCGCGGCTTGAATTGCCGGGAGAAGCAACGAAACGAGTACTCCTATGATGCTGATGACTACCAACAACTCGACGAGCGTCACTCCACTCAGAAATGTTCGCGAACGCCTGACCGAATTTCTTCCAACTACCATTCCCTTACTTCATTTCGACCGATTATTTAGATAGTTGGTTGGAAGTCACCGGTGAAATTATGGTTGCGATAGCGAATTCGTCGCATTCGCGACAACGTGAATACTACGGTCAAAAGAAGCGCAGAGGTAGGTTCAGGAACTGCGGTGACTGCCACACTGCTAAATGGCGTTGATCCGACCGCGAAGGCCGGAAAAATCTGGCTTGCATTTGATGTGAATCGAAATAGACCGCCATTGCTTTGAAAATTGTCCGATGCTTGCGTTGGATTCGTTTGCCCCAGGGCAGCTACAATTATGTTTCCATTCTGATCGATCGCAACGCCGCTAGGCGAAGAAAGATCCGGACTGGTAAACGGTAACGCTGGAAGTGGTAGCGAAAGTGTTATCCAAGGATTTCCAATCGGTGCTCCCGCTGACGTGAACTTAAAAACATCGCTGGAAACAGCCGCGCTGCCAACATAGACGTTCCCTTGCGGGTCGATAGCGATCTGTCCATTCGCAACCGGATTAGCCGCAAACGACGACGATGCGCTCAAACTGGAATCGCTAGCCAAGACTCCCAATCCACCAAACGTTGAAATGAGTAACCGGCCAGTCGAATCAAACGCGAGACCGTTGGGCAATGAATTCGGAATCGTTAGCGAATTGATCAGAGAATATGAAGCATTGTTGGACACATCAAAAGAATTGATCGAGTTTGTTCCAAAACTCGAAACATAGAGAGTTCCATTCGAACCGAACGTCATACCGGCTGGCGATGTGCCGATCGGAAGCTGATGAAATCCGAGTAATGCTTGAGAGTTCCCGTCGTATGAATAAATTCGATCGGATATGCGAGCGCTGACAAACACCTGCCGGTTCGTCGGATTGATTGCGATGCCCGCCAACCCTGGAAACGGATCGCTTGCTGAGGCGACTACCGCAAAGGTTGAACCAGGTCCTCCCGATTCATCGAACATTTCGATCGTGCCGGAGAAAAAGCCAGTCGTTAAAATTGCTGCTTCTGACTTGCCAACGGGACTAAACACAATAAACGCCATTGCCATAATTTGGGCAATGGCCTGAGAGTGGGATCTCATTTCGGACCTTTCAAGGGGTAAATCAAGGATTCAATCTACGTCGTTCGCGATCGTCTTGAAGCAAAAGCTTGGCGAAAATCGCGCGCGTGATTGACTAGTCGAGTGAAGGCGGGGACAACAATCAAACATTCTAACGACCGTTTGAGCGTAACGCAACGATTCTCGTCCCCTTTTGAGCAATCATTGTAGAGTGAATACTTGCATTCAGGTATCACTATAAGTAACCTAGGAGAGTCGTATCACCACCGGCACAAGGCCGGAGGAGTCCTTGTGAGAACTATCGACGCTCTCCATCCGGGCTCGCCCCGGTGGAAGCAACGACTTTTCAGCTACTTCAGCAGTCGCCGCCGCACCGCTTCCATGTCATACGCGCCGATCGTGCCAACGTAGAAACTTTCCATCCACATTCGCAACATTCCATGTCTGAACGCGATGTTATTCATATACGACAACGCAACCACGGCTGGCGACATCTCATACCCGATCCGCAACGTAAAGTGCACATGATCTGCCACAATCGATAACCGTGAAAGCCGATGCGCCTTCTTGCTGGCCGCCGAAAGAATTGCGTCGCGAGTGATCGTATGAAACGTCGGTTCCGCCGTTCGCCAACGCTCGGCGTGAACGAGCACAATGTGCAATGCCGTCACATATTGTCCATGAGCACTGTTGAGTGGTTCCGCGAGATCCACGTCAGGAAACGTCAGTTGAAACTCAGTCATCAATTGTTGGCTTCTCGGGTCAGCCAGTTGATGATGTTCCGCTTGCTTAGCAACATACGCTTCAACGGTCGCGAGGTTCGCGTCACCAACACTCGTCAAGCGGAAGTTACGGCGATATTCGACTGGAAACTCCGAACGAAGCAGATGCTGCAATCGACCTTTCACCACGCGCACGATCTGAGGCGGCGCGACCGATGGTGTTGTGCTGAGCAAAAAGAGAAGCGATTGGTTAGCTTGTTGGAAGGCTTCCAAAACACGAACATTGTCTGGCCGAAGTGCTTCGTTAAGCGGTCCGAGCCAGTTGCCGGGTTGCGGCAGCGTTTGTTTCGGGAAAATCGACAGCGACCAGCGACACTGGTATGCCGCCTTGCAGTTGTCCAGCGTGTACAACGGCTGAAGGTTCATGGGATTCGCTTATGAATCGTTTCACCGCGTGCACAAGGCCAGCGGAGTCTTCGTTATTTTACTCGTTCGAAGCAGTATGAAAATCCATGCCCGCAAGCTCTCCACCTGGGCTTGCCCCAGTGGAAGCAAGAATTGCCGGCTACAATATAGGTACGAGCATTGAAATTTGTATAATCCAAATGACAATTCGTGGTCGCCCTGATTTCGTGGGGTCGGATGGATACGATTGAATGGCCACACGAATTTTTGAGATAATGCTTCGCATTGGTTAGTGCCCATGACAACTTGAAAAGGAATTGAAATCTTGAGTGATCGCAAAATAAAAATGGCGATGGTTGGTTTAGGCTTTGGCTCGGAATTCATTCCGATCTATCAAGAACATCCCAATGCCGAGGTCGTTGCGGTCTGCCGTCGCAACGCGGCAGAAATGAATAAGGTTGCCGACCAGTTTGGAATCGAAGGTCGGTATACGGAATTCGAACGTATCCTTGCCGATCCAAACGTCGAAGGCGTTCATATCAATAGCCCCATCGGCGATCATGCATGGATGTCGCTCAAGGCACTCGACGCTGGAAAGCACGTGATGTGTACTGTCCCGATGGCGACGACTATCGACGAGTGTCAGCAGATTGTTGCAAAGGTCAAAGCAACGGGACTGAAGTACATGATGGCCGAAACGGTTGTCTACAGCCGCGAGTTTCTCTTCATCAAAGAAATGTACGAGCGAGGTGATTTAGGAAAAATCCAACATCTGGCCGCGTCGCACCCGCAAGACATGGACGGATGGCCGAGTTACTGGGAATCGATGATTCCGATGCACTATGCAACACATGTCGTCAGCCCCTGTTTGGGGCTCACCAACGCCTTGGCCGAGTCGGTCAGTTGCTTTGGATCAGGTACCGTACGAGAAGATATCGCGAAAAAATCGGGCTGCAAGTTCGCAGTCGAAAGCTGCCACATCAAACTAAAGGAGCGCGATATCACCGCCCATATTTGGCGGTTCCTTTATGACGTAGCCCGCCAATATCGGGAAAGCTTTGATGTGTACGGAACCAAAAAAAGTTTCGAATGGACGTTGGTCGAAAACGAATCGCACGTGATTCACACGGCGAAAAAACCCGAGCATGAGATTGCCGAGAAGATCAACATTCCCGATTTTGCCCATCGATTGCCCAAGCCGATTCAACGCTTCACTTTGCCTGCCGAGATTCATGACTCGAAGCATTTGTCGTTCATTCAAGGCGGCGGGCACGGTGGTTCGCATCCACATTTAGTCCACGAATTCATTTCGGCTGTCTTAGACAATCGCGATCCATGGCCCAATGCGGCGACCAGCGCTAACTGGACTTGCACCGGCATTTGTGCTCATCAGTCGGCGATGAAAGGTGGCGAAATCGTTCGCCTACCGGATTTTGCGTAGTACGGATTGGCAATACCGTGAGCGGCACGGCTAGCGGGCTGTTGATTTAGTAACCCGACGCGTAAGTGAGGGAACGAACGCATCCACTCGCTTACGCTTCGGGTTATGATTGATCCATTCAATCTTTACGAAGTCACTAAATCAACAGCCTGCTTGCGCCATCGGCTCACAACTGTTCAATACGCCGGTGGCACTTGCTTGAATTTGTCTCATCCAATTGGATACTCACATGAATCGCTCAAGATTTTTTATTAGCGTTAACCTGATTCGGCAATGCGTTGTCCTGCTCGTCTGTTGCTTTGCAGCATCCGTCGCTAGCGCGGCGGATCTCAGAATCCTTTTTCTGGGAGACCAGAAAAGCCACAAACCCGCGACGCGATTCGAGATCCTCAAACCGGTCATGTCAGCCAAAGGCATCGCGTTGACGTATACCGAGGACGTTACGAGCCTTAACCTTGAAACGCTGAATCAATACGATGGACTCGTTGTCTACGCCAACATTGACGAAATAGTACCCGATCAAGCCAAGGCGTTGTTGGATTATGTTGCTTCAGGGAAAGGATTCATCCCGATTCACTGTGCTACGTATTGCTTCCGCAATGCGCCCGAGGTCGTCGCCTTGATGGGAGCTCAGTTCCAGCGTCATGGCGGGAGTGAAATGACGACGCAGTCGGCGGGCGTCGATCATCCGCTGATGAAAGGATATCAAACGTTTACCAGTTGGGACGAAACGTATGTTCATCACAAACACAACGAAAATAACCGAACAGTTTTAGAATACCGAACTGGTGATTTTCAAGCGCCAGGCAACCATCGCGAACCGTGGACATGGATTCGAACGCATGGAAAAGGTCGAGTTTTTTATACGGCTTGGGGTCACGACGAACGGACATGGAATCAAGTTGGCTTTCACGATTTGATTGAACGCGGTATACGTTGGGCTTGCGGCGAAGGTGAAACTGCGATGGCTAGCTCGACGGCTTCGTCTGCCTTACCGCCGCTGAAAAAATTGCCGAACAATCTTAAGCCGTTCGAATTCGTCGATGTTGGGCCCGAGATCCCAAACTATGCGGCTGGACGCGGCGAGATTCTTAACTTGATGCAGCAACCGATTCCCGCCGTAGAATCGATGAAGCACATAGCGACCCCTGAAGGCTTTCATGTCGAATTGTTTGCCGACGAATCGATGCTTGACGGAAAAATGCTGCAAGGCAAACCACTAGCGATGACCTGGGACGATCAAGGACGACTGTGGATTTGCGAATCTCTTGATTATCCCAACGAGCTTAACGAAAGTCGTCGCGGTCGCGATCATATTCGGATCGTGGCGGATAATGACGGCGATGGTCGAGCTGATACGTCGACGATCTTCGCTGAAAACTTGAGCATCCCGACAGCCATTGCGTTTCATCGCGGCGGTGCAGTCGTGCAAAATGCCACCGAGACGTTGTACTTGAAGGATACCGACGGCGACGGAAAAGCCGACATTCGAGAAGTGCTGATCTCCGATTGGACGGTGGTGGATACGCATGGGGGAGTGAGTAACTTCCGAAACGGCCTCGACAATTGGATCTGGGCGATGCAAGGGTACAACAATTCAGCACCCGTTATCGATGGCGTGCGTCAACAATCGTTCCGCATGGGCTTCTTTCGTTTCAAACTTTCTCAGGACGATATTCCTAAGGTCGAAAAGCTCGAGTTTCTCCGTTCGACGACCAACAACACGTGGGGGCTTGGGATTTCCGAAGAAGGGTTGATATTCGGCTCGACAGCTAACCGGCAGCCAAGTTTCTTTATGCCAATTCCCAATCGCTATTATGAGCGCGTCAACGGCTGGGCTCCTGAGACACTAGAGATGATCTGTCCCGATCACTTGTTTCATCCGATCACTGATAAAATTCGACAAGTCGATCATCATGGCGGCTACACGGCTGCGGCCGGCCATGCGCTTTATACGGCTCGCAATTATCCTGAAGCTTGGTGGAATCGAACGGCGTTTGTTTGCGGGCCAACAGGTAAGCTGGTCGGCACGTTCGTGATCGAGCGAGACGGTGCCAGCATGAAATCGCACGTCGAGACTAACTTATTGGCTAGCGATGACGAGTGGACAGCACCGATCATGGCAGAAGTCGGACCTGATGGAAATGTTTGGGTGCTCGATTGGTACAACTACATCGTGCAGCACAATCCAACGCCTCAAGGCTTCGAAACCGGCAAAGGCCATGCCTACGAAACTAAACTCCGCGACAAAAAATACGGCCGCATCTATCGAATAGTTCACGACACCTCCCCCACCGTGAGCGGCCCAGCGCTAGCCGCCGATTCTTCAATACCCAGGCCATCCACCCCATCGCTACAAAGCCGCTCACCAGCCGACCGCGTTACCCAACTCAAAAACCCAACCATGCAAGTTCGCTTAACGGCTCAGCGGCTGCTTGTCGAACGCGGGAACATCGAGATAGTGCCGCAGTTGATTGCACTCGTGCAAAACGAATCGGTCGACGCGATCGGTCTGAACGTCGGAGCGATCCATGCCCTTCATACCTTGTCAGGACTGGGGCAACTTAAAAGCGGAAACGCCGAGGCCTTGCAAGCAGCGATAAAGGCGCTCAAGCATCCTTCGGCGGGAGTACGACTGAACGCGGTTCGCGTTTTGCCCAACACAGCTTCGACCTTTGAAGCCATACGACACGCTAATTCGATTGCCGACACGGATTATCAGATCGTACTCGCTACGCTTTTAAAAATTTCGGATATGGAAACCGTTGGGGCGGGGCCGGTCTTGAGTAAGGCAATCCGCAGCCCGATGATCGCTTCGGATCGTTGGCTCAACGATGCAATCACAAGCGCCGGAGCCATGCATGCCGAATCGTTTTTGACGTCGATTCTGGATAGCGACCGGCCGCTATCGCCATTGTCATCGAGTGCGGTCGTTCGAATTGCTGAACATTTGGCACGCAAAAAATCTTCGCCCAAAGTGATTGCATCGCTATTGGCCGCTATGGGGAAACAGCCAAATAAAGCGAACGATGCGATCATCGAAGGATGGAGCAAAGGGTGGCCGAAGGATTATGTGATCAAGCTGGACGCAAGCACAAATAAAACATTGCGATCGCTTTTTGCATCGGTATCGGGTCCCAGTCAAGCGATGTTGGCAAGACTAGCTAGCTCCTGGTCGAACGACTCGTTGGAAAAAGAGATCGCACCGATCATCGATGGCTTCGTCAAGTCGGCGGCCAACGTTGCCTTGCCTATCCCGGAACGCTTAAAGGCTGCAGCCCAGTTGATTCAACTCGATCCCGGTCGAAAGGACTCGATCGATGCGTTGCAACTTTTGATTGGTCCTCAGTCGCCATCAAGTCTCTCGGTTGGTTTGATCCAAACGATCAGCAAGTCAAAAGCCGACGGGCTTATAAAATACCTACTCAGGATCAACGCCGCTGCGACACCAGAATTGCGACAAGCTGTAATTCGCGAGATGCTATCGCGACCCGAGTTAACCAAAGCTTTGTTGACTGCGATGGAAGGCGGTGAAATGTCGATCACGGATCTATCGACCGAGCAACGCGGGATCGTGAGCACGCACCCGTCCAAAGAGATTCGGGAAGTAGCGAATCGGTTGCTGCGAGCGGGAGGAGTGGTTATCGATAACGATCGAGCCAAATTGGTAACGGCTAAATTATCTTTAATGAATCAAACAGGTGATCCGGACATCGGCAAAGCAATTTTCACTAAGCATTGTGCAACGTGCCACGTATTCAAAGGCGAAGGGAACATTGTCGGCCCCAACTTGAACGGCATGTCGGTTCATCCGAAAGTCGAACTATTGACGCACATTCTCGATCCGAATCGAAGCGTTGAAGCCAACTATCGCTTGTATACCGTCTTGACGACGGACGGCGTTATCGTCAGCGGACTATTGAGTGCCGAGTCGCTTACGTCGATCGAAATGGTCGACGCGCAAGGCAAACGGCATACGATTCTTCGCGAAGATATTGAAGAACTGCGCCCGTCTGCCAAGTCCGCGATGCCTGAAGGTTTCGAGCAATCGATCGACGATGCTGCCTTGATCAACTTGCTCGAATACGTAACGCAGAAAGAACCATTTATCTCGCTCGGTCTGGAAAGCGTGGCTAACGTCATCACGACACAAGGCATGTTTCAAAATCGGGACAATGCTCGCGAGCGTTTGGTCTTTTCCGATTGGGGCGTACAAACCTTCGAAGGGATTCCGTTCACGCTCATCGATCCTCGCGGTACATCGGTGAAAAACGCGGTCATGCTTTACGGCCCTACTGGAACGTTTGCACCTCAAATGCCCAAGAGCGTGGCCGTCCGCTGCCGAACGTCTGCCAAGGCGATTCACCTACTCGGCGGCGTTGCGGGCTGGGCATCGAAAAAACCTGCCAGCGGTGGTGTCAGCATGATCGTTCGGTTGAAGTATGCCGATGGTCAGACTGAAGATCACCCGCTGATCGATGGCCAGCACATTGCGGACTACATCGGAAAGTTTGACGTGCCCAAATCGAAATTTGCGTTCGCGATGCAAGACGGCGGACAGTTGCGAACTCTTCAATTAAAACCCAAACGTGAGGTCGTGATCGACGCGATCGAGTTAGTGAAACCGGATCACAAAACCGCCCCCGTCGTCATGGCGATTACGATTGAGCCGGGAGGATCGCACTAGCCGCTACTTCAATAGTTGCGTGAAAGATGCCAGTACGGCTTTTCTAAATAGGGCAATGGTTTATCCTACTCTCTCATCTATGGCACGAAAACCCAATCTTTCAGAGAAGTCAGTGCAAAAGACCAGCGATTCGACAGCTTCGAATCAGCATTTGCGAACGCGCCGGGACCATGCTAACGAAACGGCCGAGGATTATGTAGAAGCGATAGCGATGATTCAAGCCGATCGCGGATCTTGTCGATTGACCGATTTGTCGAAGCATTTCTTGGTTTCACATGTCACCGTCAGCAAAATTATTGCTCGACTTGAACGCGAGGGATTAGTCGAGACGGTCCCATACGCTCCTGTAAAACTGACTTCGACAGGTGAGATATTGGCGAAAGCATCGCGATCTCGGCACGAAATTGTATTGGCATTTTTGCTTGCACTAGGTGTCCAACCAGAAACGGCGGAAGTCGATGCAGAAGGAATCGAACATCATGTGAGCCAAGAAACGCTAGCATGTATGCGAGATTTCACAGGCAAGAAAAAAGCACCTTGAGAGCTTAAAATCTTTGGCTCTTCCGCAGAATCTGTGGGTCAAAATTGACTATTTATCGTTACGAATAGAAAACCGAAGTTTCAACGGACACCCGTTTCGCATTGGATTTTT
>JAWXCK010000186.1:0-23942 GCA_034408855.1 Pirellulaceae bacterium | reverse complement strand
GGGAATGGGGAATGGGGAATGGGGAATGAGGAATGAGGAATGAGGAATGAGGAATGAGGAATGAGGAATGAGGAATGAGGAATGAGGAATGGTGAGTGGGGAGTGGGGAGTGGGACTGTTAGGTTTTTAGGATCCAAGGGTCGGGGTGGCGGATTAAATGAACGAGCTGAGCGAGGATTTCGTCGTACTTGGCATAAAGTGGACGGACAGCATCGCTTGACACATACTCGCATTCGACAGCGAACTGTAGCCAGACTTGAGTCTCTGCCGCCTCTGCCTCGGAGATATTTAGAGTGCTAACAAAAAACGCTTCCGATCGACGCTTTCGCCAGCCTTCAGCAATGTTCGCACAAACACTTCGCGAAGATCGTCGAATCTGATCCGTCAACGAATATGTTTCGGCTTTTGAGAAAATATGGCTCAACCGAAAAACATCCATTGCTACTGCAAACGCATCGATATACACCGGCAACTCTGTATGTGATTTATACATATTCCCTATTCCCTATTCCCTATTCCCTATTCCCTATTTCCTATTCCCTATTCCCTATTCCCTATTCCCTATTCCCTATTCCCTATTCCCTATTCCCTATTCCCTATTCCCTATTCCCTATTCCCTATTTCCTATTCCCTATTCCCTATTCCCTATTCCCTATTCCCTATTCCCCTAATGACTATGTCCCGCATGTAGATCGGCAGCGGCACCAGATTTATTTTTAATCGCCATCTGCATCTGATGAGCTGCGCGGAACGCAATGACGTCGCCAGGATAGATCGAACCGTCGTTAGCGATCACAGCGACGATCTGATCTCGATATCGAACGTGAACTGGCACGCGATCAAATCGCTTACCATTTTGCTGGAAGACAAACCAATCCGCCCCTTCCTTCACGACGGCATCAATCGGAACCACGATTTGATCGAGCCACTCCTCGACGGGGACACGAACTTCCAAGCGTTGACCGGGCCTAAACTTCCAAGTGATAAAGCGCTGCCCACTGGTGCTTCTCTCATCGCGTAAAATCTGGTTGGGGAGTTCGATATAAAAGGGGAGAGTTCGTGTGGTGCGGTCCACCGAGTTACCGACGAAGGCTAGCTTCAGATCGCGAACGACGACTTCCGACTCGGCGTCGGGAAAGACAGCTTCGACGGTCCAGTTATTTCCGGTTGCTCGGCCTATCGCCGATCCATCCTGCTCAAAGGCTTGTCCTTCTATAAAAAGTTGCTTGAGATCGACGAGTGAGCAGAGCGGTTCACCTGCCATCACTGCCTGCCCCTTTCGAACATTCAACGTCGCGATCGTCAGCGGATTGAGAGAGTGGTTCGAATCGACTTTGGTTATAGGTTCGTTTTGAAAAGCTACCGGTCGGACGATTCTACTGCTGAGTCGAAGTTCTTCATTTTCGGAGTGTCGATCGATTTCGGGCACGACGACTTTTAAATCACGCAGCAGTTTTCCTTCCGTAGCAATTGAATCGACTTGTCGTTCGGAAAGCCCATGCACCTTGAGTCCTTCGCGCTGTGAACGGATAAGCGCTTCTAGCTTGTCTTTCGCATAACGACGTTCGAGCAGCGTCTTGCCGGATACTGCCCCGGATTGTGTGACTACTTCGAGTCGCTCGATTTCGCGATTCTCTACTTCTAGTTCGCCTAGTGTCTTCAGAAAAGCGGTTTGTGATTCGACGAGATCTTCGTAACTGAGTCGAATTTCGAACAAAAGTTCACCGGGTAACACGGCCTCGCCAGTCACGGAATGGACGTGCGTGATGACGCCGTTCAAAGGCGATGCAACTTGAATCTCCGTTCGACCGGGACGAGCAATCACGGCTGCGGGTACGTTGATCATTCGGCGAAATGTACGAAGCTCGATCGGGCGTAGATACTCTGGAGTAAGCCCAAGATTGCTACGGGCTTGTGATGTCAGTTCCAGCGACGCGGCCGTAGGCTGAGTAACTTGATGCAATCCGTGGGAGAGCTCTGACTGGACCGTTCCGCCGGCATCGCGATGAGGATCGTTTTCGGAATTCAATCCTTCAGTACCAGCTCGATGATGTACGAGCGTCCGATCAACCCAATCCGAAAGACTTGGCCACCAAATAGGAAACGTAATCGCACCCGTCGTAAATAAAAGTATACCGGCGAAAATGCGAATCCATTTCCAACGCAAAGCGCGCAGATTCCAACTCATAGTTCTATTCCGGAAGCCTTGAGAGCAGACAACATTCGAGGGGTCGACTCGGGCTTCGATGTCAGAGGTAGGCTAGAGAAAGTTGAAATTCACCATGTAGCAGCGTCTCTCCGAGATGCTGTGAGAGTCTCGGAGAGACTCAGCTACTTAAAATCAGGTAAATTCTATTCTTCCGTTCGCGGCAAATGTTCACACAATACATGGACACAAAGAAAGGGTGCCACTATGTGCTTAGATCTGCCAAGTTTGCAGCAGAGCACAAAGAAGCGGCGGCGAACCTCGATGCCCATTCGGTGCGGTAGATTCCACAATTCGGACAAGCGGTTCGCGAGCGAACGAGGGCATTCGAACTGCGACGAAAGTCGTTTGCAAAACCGAATCTGATAATGTCTTTGAATTCGATTGCGTCAAGTATGTGCAGCGTTCATGCTCGCAGCCATCCGAATTTTCGCACGGCTGCTCCGGCGATTCAGAACCAACTTGCCCATCCATGAATTGAGCGGAAGGCGGATGGGACGACTCGGCAGACGTTGAATCGGTCAAGTGTGAACAATTGCAGGCGTGATGATGATCATCATCGTCGTGATCATGAGCATTGCTGATGACAGGCTGAATGTGCGAATGTCCGCCTGTAGGAATTTCGTGGTGATGGCCACAACAACCAAAAACCGCGTGGGCAGCAAACGCACCCAGTGTGAGTATATTGAGAAGTTTCGAAAGCACCAATTAACTCCGTGGTTCACTCCAAACAGGTAGGACCAGTATTTGGATTCTGAGTATTCGAGTCAATACTCAAATTTCGTCTAAGCAGGCATTCGTTAGCAAAGTGTCGAAAAAATTGCTATTTCCCGAGGGAATAAAGTCCTTAATAGGAAGCCTGTCATGATATCACCTGTTCCGCGCCCCCGATGCAAAGCCTTTTGAGAACCGCTACGCGTTTGTTGGCGATGGTTGCTAGTAGTTGCGTCTGGCGATCAACATTGGCAGAAGGAAAAGTGAAACCAACGCCGGATTGCGGAACACTACACAAATCGAGCGAGCGCTCCGTCAAGCGGGGTGATTTCTCCGGCGACGTACATCACGCCACAAACATCAACCTTCCAGGATTACCGAGAATTGTCGCTTTTCGCCTTCTTATTATTCGTTTTGTTTTTCGCGGCAGGTGGATTGCCGCCGAATTTGGCGGCACGGTCGCGTTCGTGCATCTCGGTCGATTCGAATGTTCCTTCAACGGCTGGCGTGTGAGCAGCGGTTGCAAAGCTCTGAAGTTTGGCGAGTATGTCTGGCTTGGCTTTTGACAAATCCTTTGTTTCGCTTAAATCGGTCGCGAGATCGTAGAGTTCCCATGGTGCATTCGCCTTTGGCTGGATGGCTTTCCAATTTCCCATACGCACTGCGGTCTTGCCCGTTATCTCCCAATAGAGATATTCATGCTGAGCCTGCTTGCGACCTGCGGCGGTTTCTCCAATTAGTTCAGGAGCAATCGATAGCCCATCGATATCCGACGGAGCCTTCGCACCCGTAATTTCGGCGATCGTTGGCAAGACATCTGGGAAGTACCAAAGCAAGTCGCTGGTGCGGTTGGCAGCTATTTTTCCTGGCCATCGAGCCAGTGCTGGAATGCGAATTCCACCTTCATAAAGCTCCCCTTTCTTTCCTCGAAATTCGACACCCGTCTTCGGATTCTTGTTCGCTGTATGGATGCCCTTTGGATGTTCTGGTGATGGGAAATAGTCTGCTCCGCCGTTATCACCACTGAACATGATCAACGTGTTGTCGTCGAGCTTAAGTTCTTTGATTAACGCCAAGATTTCGCCGAATTGACGATCGACCATGGTCGACATGGCTGCATATCGCCGCGCCGATTCTGGCCAATCCTTATCTTTGTAAAGCGACCAAGCTGGATCCGAGTTGGGGATATCAAAATTTCCGTGTGGCGGCGTGAATGGCAGGTAGCAAAAGAACGGTTGATCTTTGTTGGCTTTGATAAATTTTACGGCTTCGTCCATGATCGTGTATTGTGAATAGCTTTCGCCTTGACTGTTGCCCATGTTATTCTTCAACGGCAACTCTTCACTGTTGCGAATGATGTACTTGGGATAGAACGAATGAGCGTGGACTTGATCGTAGTAGCCAACAAACAGATCGAAGCCATGCTTTTCGGGAACCCCAGTCGAACCGCGGCCACCACATCCCCATTTCCCAAATCCGCCAGTCGCATATCCGAGCGGCTTGAGCATCGAAGCAATCGTGATCTCTTCAGCTCGCATCGGTGTACCACCGCCATTGGATCGCACCGATGTGTGACCACTATGCTTACCGGTCAGAAAACAGCATCGCGTCGGTGCACAGACCGACGAGCCAGCCAGGCACTGATTAAAGCGAATGCCTTCCGACGCCATTCGATCGAGATTGGGCGTCTTGATATTTGGATTCCCCATATATCCTGGTTCGAAATAGCCGAGCTCGTCGACCATTAAGTAAACGATATTCGGTTTTTTCGAGGCTTCGGCTCCGAAGAGCGTTGAGCTGAGCATGCACGCTGCAAACAGTAGGGCTAGGCTAAAATATCTCATGGGGTTTTACCTTTGAAGAGTGGCATGATGGGAATCGTCGGAAGCTGGTGCTACGGATTTTCCAGGCACATTTGGTTTTACCAAGAACAGCGGCGCGAGTCTACCGCTTCAGCAACCTTCTGCCGCATGCGATAACTACGCGGCTTTATTCGACGGTTGATCGCCAGCCAGAAAATCTTCGTCGTCGCGAACGTCTTCAAATCGAACCGAGACTTGTCTTGAGACACCGCTTTCTTGCATCGTGATACCGTAAATGGTATTCGCGGCAGTCATGGTCTTCTTGCTATGCGAAACAACGACGAACTTCGTCATGTCGAGAAACTCCGTCAAGACCGACACAAAGCGACCGATGTTGGCTTCGTCAAAGGGAGCATCGACTTCATCCAGAATACAAAACGGGCTTGGTCGAAATTGGAATATCGACATGATCAGAGCAACAGCCGTCAGCGCCTTTTCGCCACCGCTGAGCAGCGAATTCGAGAGCGCCGTCTTGCCCGGAGGCGTCGCAACGATTTCGACTCCGGCTTCGGACATATCCTCACACTGCTCCAAAATCAAATCGGCATGTCCGCCGCCAAAGGATCGTCGATAGAGTTCTTGAAAATTCTTGCGGATCGCCTCCAACGTTTCGCTGAACAGCCGTTGCGAATCTTCGTTGATCTTCGCGACGATATTCTGAAGGTTCTGCTTGGCATCGGTTAAGTCGACATAGTGCCCATGCAATTTATCGTAACGCGACTGCAATTCGTCTAACTCGCGAAGCGCCTCCATATTGACCGATCCTACCGAGGCGATGTCTTGTCGGAGTTGACTCACTTCGGCTTCGGCAGCTTGGCGATCTACTAGTTTGGGTGTCTGCTCGACGAAGGAAGCATCGAGCAAATCCAACTGATAGTCTTGTTGGTAGCGTCTGACGAGCTCGTCGATTCGTGAACGGCATTGCGCTAATTCGGTTTCGAGACTACGTTGCTGTTCGATCGATCGATCGAGTTGTCGTTGATGCTGGTCGTGTTGTCGCGAAGCCGTTTGTCGTTCTACTTGCAATTGATTGGTTACTTCCAAAAGGGCGGCAAGCTTAACCTGAGAGGCGTCGACTTGTTCGATCAACTGAACCCGCTGAAGGTCAGCCTCTTGAATGGTTTTTTCGGTAGTCGCTGTTTTCGCATCCAAGGCCGCGATCGATGCTTGAGCGTCGATGACCGCTTGTTGGCGTTCGCTGGCGTCTCGATTGAGCTGATCGAGGGTTGCCTGAAGGCCCTCCAATCGCTGATCGATTCGAGCGAGCACAATTTTTTCGCTCGTAATCGTTTCACGCATTGCTCGGCGTTGCTCTTCGAGCGATCGGACCTGGTCTAGTTGCTGAAGCAAGTTGACTTGCAGGGTTTGCAATTCGCCCAAAGCGGTTTGTGCTGCAACTTCGGCTGCTGCGACAACAACTAACGAAGCCGAAAGTTGCTCGCGCGTTTCGTCGATCTCTTGCCCTAGTCGTCGATGTTCGTCTTTTAGTTCATCGATGCGCGTCGCGTTTGCAGCCTGCTGGACGGAGAATTCTGTAAGGGCTAGGTCGGTAGATCTCGCGGCCTCATCCAATTCTTTCAGGCGAACGCTCAGGTCGTGAACAGTCGACTGGATGGCCGCCAATGCGCTCGCCGTCGTTGTGGTGAGCTCTTCAAGATGCCGAATTTCATCGCGTGCGGCAAGCATTTCACTGCGTCGCGAAACCAATCCGAGAGCAGTCTGCAAGGAACCGATCGAAAGTGTACCGTCAGCATCAATACGTTCGCATTCGGCCGTTACGAATCGCAACCCCGCGCCCCGAAGATGGCTCAGATCCAAAGCTGTCGCCAGCGTATCGACCAGCCAAGTAGTTCCGAGGAGATAATGGACCAAGGGTGTAAACTCGGGTTGGGTATGAACCAATCGGTCGGCTCGTCCGAGGACTCCGCGGAGGCCATCGAGTTGGATTTTGTCGCCGGCGCGACGACTGGGCAAGCGGTCGATGCGTAACATCGAAACACGGCCATCAAGATTGAGCGTGCCGTCGCGAAGCAAGTCAATGACTTGTCCATCTTCCAAAACAACCGTTTCGGCGGACGCTCCTAATGCAACGTCGATCAATGGCGCGAGGTGAACGTCGATCTCTATCAAGTCAGCGACGAGTCCTTTGACCGATGACCAGGGAGCGTTGCGGTCATTGGCAGCAATCTCTAAGAGTCGCTTGGCGCCCCGCCCTACCCCTTCAAGCTGATCTTCTAATTGTTCAAGCAACAGCAATCGCTCGCGTGTCCCTTGCAATCGTCCTTGATGCACAATCGCGGTTTCTTGCAGACTCACATGCTGCAATCGATGCGATTCTAATTCAGCTTTGGCCGTTGAAAAAGCCAGTTGTGCAGCTGCGGCTTGCGATTCCAGGATTCCTCGCTGCGTCCGCTGGTCAACTTGCTCGCGTTCAAGCTTATCTATGGTCGCGGAGAAATGTTCGAGTTGTTGCAACTGAGATGCAAGCTGTCGTTCCAATTGCGCGACTCGCGTCGATTCGGCGATCGACAATGCTGAACTCTGATGGCTTTGACGATCGAGGTTTTTTATTCTTTCACGCTGGGCATCTAAGGCTTGGTGCAAACGCGTCAATTGATCGTCGAGGTTCAGTCGATCTTGTTCAAATGTACGGACTCGATTCGCTTGTGATTCATGCTGGACGCGAAGTTCCTGGACTTCGGTCACCCGCATCGTGACTTCCTCGGCTGTCAGATCGGCTTTCTCTTCGAGGGCAGTTTGACGGGTGGTAACAATTTCACGTTCGGCAACCAACTCAATCAGACGCTCGCGAAGTGCGGTTTGAAAGCTTTCGAGTCCGGCTATTTTTTCTCGCCACGTCTGCTGTTCGGTTTGAGCCGTTTGCGTTTCCCCAAGTTGTTCAGCCAGTCGAAGTCCAGACTGTTCGACAAGAACGGCGGCGGCGGTGAGTTGTTCGGAAAGCGACGTTCGGTTCTCGATATTCGTCGCCAGAGCTTGGTTCAGTTGTTCGGATTTGGTAAGGAGCGTGCTGCGTTCATCGATACCCAACTGCAATCTCAAGACCGAAACTCGAGCGGTCATTTCGCGATACTGCTGAGCCTTGGCGGCTTGGTTCTTAAGGTTGCTTAAACGTGTATAGACTTCGTCGACGATATCTTTGAGGCGGACTAAGTTTTGGTCGACTCGTTGAATACGACGTTCCGTCTCCACCTTTTTCGACTTGAAGCGACTGATACCCGCTGCATCTTCAAAAATCGCGCGTCGATCTTTCGAAGACGCTTGAAGCATTCGATCGACTTTGCCTTGTTCGATGAGACTATAGGCGTCGATTCCGACTCCGGTGCCACGAAACAAGTCCTTGATGTCCTTCAATCGACAAGGCTGGCGATTGATAAGGTACTCACTTTCGCCACTTCGGTACACTCGTCGAGTAACGTGAACTTCAGGAGCATCGACGGCAAGTCGCTTGTCTTTGTTATCAAGAATCAAAGTCGCTTCGGCAGAATTACACGGCTTGCGACCGCCAGCGGCTGAACCTTTGAAGATCACGTCAGCCATATCGTCGCCGCGAAGGCTTTTTGCGCTCTGGGTACCGAGCACCCACTTGATGGCATCGACAATGTTTGACTTACCAGAGCCGTTCGGACCCACAACAACGGTAATGCCGTCGGGAAAGTCGAAGCGTGTCTTATCAGCAAAGCTTTTAAAGCCAGCTAATTCTAGGGCAATCAACATGGTTGAGTTACTTTAAGAACGGAAAGCACCGAAAGACTTGGCGACTTGCGAATGCTGGAATGTTTCTGGTACACAAACGGGTGCATCAATTGCGGATAATCTCATCCATGTGGCACGTCATGGTTGACTCGATGCGCAAAGATGGCGCGAGTCATTTTTGCACCCTTAGGTATTTACGATTTTTCAGGTAAAAAGCCAACATCAAAAATTGCTCTAGCATCAAGCCCCCCGTTTAACTATACCGATGCCATCGAGACAGTTCGTTCGCGTGAACGACTGTAGAATTAAGCGATAGACTTGGCATAGCGATTGGTCAAGGAGGACCACGGTGCAAACTATAAAGACAGCCGTCGTTGTTGTATTGCTGCTAGTAGTTCTCTACGGAGCCTACGTAGCGATTAATGGCTCTGACACCGAACTGCCAGCGGAGCTTCAAAACATGCTAGCTAACGATTCCGAGATGGATATCGATGTCTCGATGCCGAGCTTCGATTCGGCTGGGCTAACACCTGGTTCGGGACTCAAACCGATGACCCCATTTGGATCGAATGCATCGGACGGGAAAATTCCCGATTTCAATTCAAAGCCTAATCCGTTTTTCAACAATAAAACCGGTACGCCTCCACCCGCAGTCGACACTTTGCTGCCACCGAAATTAACGAACATTCCTGGCACGGAATCGTCGACTGTCCCAGGAAATTTTCCGTCGCCAACCGCTTCCGAGGAGCCTAGCTTCAGCCTCAATCTCGATGGGTCTGGAAAGTCTGGAGATTTCAAAAACAATTCTGCAAGCATGCTTTCACCGCCGACGGCAACCAAAAGTGAGTTTAAACCATTGACACCGATCGACTTGATGAGCATCCCGGGAACGGTCGCATCGCAAACGACGGTTTCGTCGGAAGCGATAAAACCGCTGCCTGCGAATAACCCGGCCTTATTGACCTCCAGCACATCCAAAGACTTGTTGTCGAACGCATCTGATAAAAAGGCCAACATTACCGGCAGATCCTTTGAGAATGCTAAAAAGGTCTCGATTGAACAAGTCGATCGCGGTGAATTCAAAGAAGCACTGGCAACCATGAGCGTGTTTTATAATTCACCTGAATTATCCGCTGAGCAGAGTATCGACTTGATCAATCTCTTGGATACACTGGCTGGCGAGACGATTTACTCGCGCCGCCATTTGCTCGACACGCCTTATGTCGTAGGTCCTGGTGAAACGATCGATGATATTGCGAAGCGCTTTGAGATTCCAACCGAACTCTTAGTAAAGATCAACGCTGTCGACACAACGATGGGATTGCTCCCAGGCCAGAAGCTGAAGGTTTTTCAGGGGCCGTTTCGAGCGGAAGTCGATGTCAATCGCCATGAGATGACGGTTTTCCTTGGCGATTTGTATGCCGGTCGATTTCCCGTTTCGACCGGTGCCGATCCACAGCCCAAGGAAGGTGTTTTTCAAGTTTTGGACAAGCAACGCCACCGCAATTACTACGGAAAAGGCGGCGTCCAGATTGACGGAAAAGACCCTCGTAATCCTTACGGCGGATGGTGGATGGACTTGGGACAAGATTTAAGCATTCACGGTTCGCCCGATAATCCGGCCAGCGATGGTTCTTCGATGGGATGTATTAGCCTTTCGCCACTCGATGCTGGCGATGTATTCTCGATGTTGACGCGTGGCTCACAAGTTACGATCAAACGCTAATGTAACAGTCAATAATGACTTTACGTATATTTGTGTGGCACGCTCTGAGTCTTCGAAGGGCGTGCTTGATGCGACCGGGGACTTGGCGAATTCAGCAATGGCGAGTATGAATGCAGCCGGTATTTAAAAAACGGCTCGCACTTCGATCTAGACTTCGACCATGACATACGCCAAATCAGAACTTATCGAAATCGTTCGCCAACATGCATTGCGTTTTGGCGATTTTACTTTGGCCAGCGGCAAAAAGGCTTCGTACTATCTGGATTGCCGACAAGTTACTTTGCATCCCGATGGCATCCAACAGATTTCCGCTGGCATTCTCGAATCGATGGAAAGTCAGTTCGCCAATAATTTTCCCGATTGTGTTGGCGGAATGGCCATCGGAGCGGACCCAATTACCGCCGGCGTCGTCATGTTAGCTGGTCAACAGCGCAAGTCACTTCGTGGATTCATGGTTCGCAAAGAAGCAAAACAACATGGCATGGGACGTTTGGTTGAAGGACCAGTCACCCGCGGAATGAAGTGTATCATTGTTGAAGATGTAGTGACGAGCGGCGGCAGTGCGATTCAAGCCGTCGAAGCCGTTCGCGCTTTTGGACTCGAAGTTCTCGGAGTCATGGCCGTCGTCGATCGACTCGAAGGCGGTCGCGCAGCGTTCGAAGCAGCCGGGATTTCGCTTACGACGTTACTCACCATTCGCGATTTTGGAATCGGCACGTGACGCAGCGTTAGCCAAGCGAAATGAAAATGTGAGCGGCAAGGCGGTAGCCTGGATATTGCATGAATCGTTTAGATTTCTTCGCAACATAGGTAATGGTTTAGACTTGCGACGTTTGAACAAAAAGGCAGTCTGCAAATCAGCCGGAACGCGTTAGCGTCGGTTTCCGAGCAATTCGAGCAAACCGGTGCTAACGCACTTCGGCTGATGAATAATCCAGGCTAGCGCCATCGGCTCTCATCTGGAAACTTTCATCAGTCCAGTTTAAGATAAGATAACTTTTCTCGAGGGTCAAAGCTTTTGGAAACCAGCCTGCATCGGACGCTCAAGACTCGATATGCACTCGATGCTTCCCAAACAGAAATTCGACTCGGCAAGTATCGCATCGATGCGATTGACGATCAGGGGCGTTTAGTCGAAGTTCAACATGCTGGACTGGGTGCCATTCGCGACAAAATCTCCGACCTTTTGAATGATCACGTTGTTCGCGTTGTCAAGCCAGTCGTCGCTAACAAATGGATTGTGACGCTCGACCCTAAAAACGAGTCAGTGCAACGACGTAGAAAAAGCCCCAAACGTCGGAATCACGTGGATATCTTTTCCGAGCTCTTGCATTTTACTCGAGTCTTCCCGCATCCTAGGCTTATATTAGAAGTACCGCTCATCGATGTCGAAGAGACGCGATTGCCTCAGAAAAAGCGGTGGCGACGCGCCAAGCAATACCGTGTCGTCGACCAAAAAGTTCTTTCGGTCGGCGATAGTCTTTGGCTAACCGAAGCCAAAGACTTGTTCGCGATCGTCAATGCCCCGACCGATTCTATTTTTGACACCGCCATGCTAGCCACCTGGCTCGAACGCCCACGATGGTTCGCCCAACAAGCTGCCTACGTTTTGAGTCACTGCGGAGCGTGTGTCGACGCCGGAAAACGCGGGAATAACCGGCTCTATCGAGCGGCTGCTTCGAAGGCGAAACCAGCCTCAAAAACCTGCCGCAAACGAGCCGCATAGCGGATTCAACTCATTCCCCGCAGTTCAAAGATATTCCTCAGTCCACTCGAATGGTTCAAGCAAGCCTGCTACGATTCAGTCTCAGTATTTTGCCACCTTCGATCACACCTTTATTCAGCCGCCATCATGAAAGCAATCGCCGTTCGACCTGGTCAACCCCATAGCGTTCATCAACGCGAGATTGCTAAGCCCAGCCTCGACAAATATCCCGATGGGAATGGAGTACTCGTCAAGGTTCTCAAGGTCGGAGTCGATGCGACCGATCGCGAGATCAACGATGCCCTTTACGGCAACGCCCCGCCAGGCGATGACTATCTCGTGCTCGGCCACGAATGCTTTGGGATCGTCGAAGCCGTTGGCGACAAGGTCACGAACTATAAGCCCGGTGACTACGTTACGGCAACGGTCCGTCGACCTGGCGGTTCGATCTACGACCAGATCGGCACCTATGACATGACCAGCGAGGAAACGTACTACGAGCGTGGAATCAATCTTCTCCACGGTTATCTGACTGAGTATTTCGTCGAACACCAAGAATACATCGTTCGCGTCCCGCAAGGCTTAAAACATCTGCATGTTTTGATGGAACCGATGAGCTGTGCTGCGAAGGCAATCCACCAAGCATTTGAAGTCCAACGCCGCTTGCGAGTTTGGCGACCTAAGCGGGCTTTTGTATTAGGAGCCGGTCAGATCGGCTTGCTTTCGACGTTGATCTTGAAGCTGCGAGGACTCGACGTCTATACCCTGGCCAGAGCTCCCGGTCCTCATTTGAAAAGCGAGATCGTTACTGGCTTAGAGGCAAAATATATTGCGACTTCTCAAACTCCACTGCTAGAACTTGCCAAACAAGTTGGCAAGGCTGACCTCATCATCGATGCGACGGGCTCTTCCAAGATTGCCTTTGAAGCGATGCAAGTCTTAGGTCATAACGGCGTCTTAGTTTGGACGAGCATTACCGGCGGCAAAACGGACACGCAAGTTCCATCCGATAAGATCAATATCGAATGGGTCTTAGGCAACAAGCTGCTCGTCGGCTCGGTAAATGCCAATAGCGAACACTTTGAATCGGGAATCAAAGACCTCGCCCTGGGCGAAGTCATGTATCCCAATGTGGTGCAGAAAATTCTCACTAACGGTGTCGATGGATTGGACGGCTACCAAGAGATGATGCGTTTGCTCGTCGAAGATAACTCGGCGCTAAAGGTCTATGTTAACGTAGCCGACGAGTAAAATTCGTAGTCCCGGCTTTAGCCGCTTATGGCATCGGTTCGATGCTTGCCCACATGCTCCCTTTCGATCGACCGTGAACGGAATGAGGATCGCTTCCATAAGCATGGATCTGATCCCGTTTGAGTTCGGCATGTTCTTTCGTTGTCGTCAAGCAGATTGCTCGTCCGGTTCTGTCGACTCCCTCGGCAATCTTCAGCCCTTCCTGTTCGGACATTCGGAATATCTCCTTCATCATCCGGACGACGTAGTCGACGGTATGGTGTTGGTCATCCCAAAGAATGACGTTATACCGAGGCTGACGCTTCGGTTTGGGTTGTTGGGATTTTGATCGTTGCTCTTTTACGGGAGCTGCAACTTCTTCAACAGCGGCTGTTGATGATTCCGACATCGTGATATCTTCCTTTTTCGTAAAACCTAGCCTACATCGGCAGCCAGTTTCAATCGCTGTATATTGTAAGGTTATCCCTACCCCACTTGGCAAGTAGAATTCGCAAAATCGTTAGGACCCAATATGAGCAATTTTGAGGTGATCGATCGTTATCTTCAGGAGAACCGGCAAAGTCACCTCGATTTGCTGTTCGAATTGCTCCGCATCTCGAGCATCAGCGCCGACCCAACCAAGAAAGATTCGATGACTCAGGCCGCCAATTGGGTCGCCGATCGGTTCCGAACGATCGGACTCGAAGTCGAATTGATCCCGGGAAACGGACCGCCATTGATCTTTGCATCCAGCCCACCGGTTCCCGGAGCTCCCGTTGTTTTGGTTTACGGCCACTACGATGTTCAGCCCTGCGACCCACTGAATCTATGGATAACTCCCCCTTTTGAGCCGGAAGTTCGGGCAGGAAATATCTATGCCCGTGGTTCAACCGACGACAAAGGACAAATGCTTACCCATGTTCATAGCATTGCTGCGTGGGCAGCCACCGGCCAGAAATTGCCGTTACAAGTCAAATTTTTGATCGAAGGCGAAGAAGAGAAAGGGAGCGAAGTCCTCGAACATGCGCTTCCTAGCCTCCACGAAAAACTGGCTTGCGACGTGATCGTCATCAGCGATTCGTCCCAATATGCCGCTAGACAACCGGCGATTACCTATGGCCTGCGCGGAATTGCCTATTTCGAACTTCGCGTCCATGGCCCTCAAGCTGACTTGCATTCGGGTAGCTTCGGTGGAGCGGTCACCAATCCCGCTCTGGCTCTAGCGAGAATCCTTACCGAAATCAAAACACCCGATGGACGCATTCAACTTCCAGGCTTCTATGACTCGGTAAAACCGCTAGCGGAAAGCGAACGAGCCATGTGGGCAGGTTTAAATTTTTCCGACGAAAAATTTTCCAAGCAGTTGGGCGTGCCTAGCCTGACCGGTGAAACCGGCTATACAACGTTGGAACGACGATGGGCGCGACCGACCTTCGACGTTCATGGACTCTTAGGCGGTTATCAAGGCGAAGGGAGCAAGACGATTATCCCATCCTGGGCCGGAGCCAAAATCAGTTTCCGTTTGGTCCCCGATCAAGATCCAGGCACTGTCGGAAAACAGCTTCGCGAATTTATCGCCTCGCATACTCCGCCCGGTGTTACCGTCGAGGTGATCGAATTGCATGGCGGAGCCGGTGTGGTGGTCGACCCAAATTCCAGATTCATGAAAGGTGCCACTCGGGCCATCGAAGAAGGATTCGAAAAGTCTCCGGTCTTGATTCGCGAAGGGGGCTCGATCCCGATTGTCGCCCAGATGGTTGCTGCTCTTCAGTGCGACGTTCTCTTGATGGGATGGGGACTCGACGATGACGGCGCCCACAGCCCGAACGAAAAATTTTGTCTCGAAGATTACTATCGAGGCATTCGAGCCAGCTCACGCCTTTGGCAATACTTGGCATGAAATCCTTCAAACCTGATAGCGGTGCGTTGCTAACTAGTATTCAAAACCCTTGGATCAAGCAGCTACATCGACTGCAACAAGCGTCCGAACGGAAATCGCAAGGGTTGTTTCTCTGCGAAGGGACACATCTGCTTCACGAAGCGATGGCGACTCAATGGCCCATCGACAGCATTTGCTTCACGCAAGCTTGGTCCGATAAAAACGCATCGCTGCTCGCATCGGTCGCTTCGAAAGTTCGACTTCAGTTGGTCACCGATCAGGTTCTTAATTACCTCGCGACAACCGAGCATCCTGATGGAGTTGTGATCGTTTGCCGACTTCGAGTCGCCCCGTCGTTGGAAACGCGGATCTCGCTAGCCCTTGCGATTGAAACCGTGCAAGAGCCAGGCAACCTTGGCGCACTGATTCGAAGTGTAGCTGCGACTCAAGCTGATGGAATCTGGATGACGCCCGATAGCGTTGATCCCTATAACTCGAAAGTCCTGCGAGCCTCCGCCGGTCAATGGTTTCGAAAACCACCGACGGCGATCCCACTTCGTCCGTGGCTAGATCGAAGCAAATCGCAATCGATCCAGATCCTGGCGGCGGCCGCGGGTGGTCGAAGCTATTGGGATTTTGATTTAACTAAACCAACGATATTTTTGCTCGGCAACGAAGGTGCTGGATTGACGTCGTCGATCCAGCAGCTCGCCGACGCTACCATCTCGATCCCGATGGCCAACAAAGTCGATTCGCTCAACGTCGGCACCACCGGCGCCCTCTTGCTCTATGAAGCCAAACGCCAGCGATCAAGCAAACTATCGGAGATTCGATAGCCGTCTGCAACACAAATCGGCAACGCGGTTTGCAACACAATGAAGATAGCGGTCTGGCTATTTCGTATTGCCCCGTTGACTCGGTTTTCCATCCGTCGTCCAAGTCGACACAATCGATGTTTTTGAATCTCGTAACTCGATTGCCGCGATCTCCAATTGGGCAACGCGAGGAAAAGCGATGCGCACATGGACGCACTGTCCAGTGACCGGCAGTTCGACGTTGATATCTTGCCAATCCGGTGAGGCGAGGAATTTGAACGCGGTCGATTGATTGTCGACGAAATCCTTCTGGTCGTGAGTCCGCCAAGTAAACTCTCCATCACCGCCTGCTGCGCAGCGCACTTTCAACGTCGCAGTCACCGTACCGGCAAGTTGGAATCCAGTACGCGTGATGAATGGCTTCGTGGCTTTTGAGTCCGCTTCAACCCGCAGTGCGCCATTGTCGACCGCGAGCCTGCAATTGCGGCCCAGCCAACCTTGATTCGCATCGGTCGGGACAGAAGCTTTGGGTGATTTCCGTCGGGTTTTGCCGTTGCTTTTACGTGCCGTCACTCCGGTAATCTTGACGTGCGCGTCGTAAAACATTTCGTCTTGCGCATTGGCCACTCGCGGCAGGCCCGGCGTCGGAAGTGTGGCGTTCCAAGCCATCAGCCGCTTTTCCATATCCGCTACAACGTCGGGATACTTTTCGATGAGATTATTCTTCGCCAACTCACACTGCCCGTCTGGTTCATTGAGATCGAACAAATAACGATCGTCCGGGCCTACTCGGACATACTTCCAATGGTTCATGCGGATAGCCGCTTGCGAACGCCAGCGCCAGTAAAGGGCGTCGTGCGGGTCTTCTGTCTTTTCTCCCAACACGAATGGTATCAGATTCACGCCATCCAAATTCTTGTCGTGCGGTAAGCCGGCAATGGCTATCGCGGTCGCCGCGACATCGAGATTGATTACCGGAGGTTCGTAATGCTTCCCGGCAGGCAAAGTGCCAGGCCACGCCGCAAGGAACGGTACCCGGATACCACCGTCGGTGAGCATCCCTTTTTCACCGACAAGCGGCAGATTGAGCGAACCGTCCCAGGCACCTTCCTTGATCGGTGCTCCGTTGTCGCCGATGAAGAAGATGAGCGTATTCTTTTCGTTTCCCAGTTCGCGAAGCTTCGCTCGAATGCGTCCGATACCTTCATCCATCGCAGCGATCATGGCAAGCGCTTGACGACGTTCTTTCGGCAAATGTGATGGCGTATTGGAAAACCATGGCTCGGGTGATTCGAGCGGCACATGTGGAGTGAAATATGCCAGGTAGAGGAAAAATGGATCGCGCTGATGACGGTCGATAAAGGAAAGGGCCGCGTCGGTTTGCCAGACGCAGCGAAAGCGTTTGTCGGTCAGCGTTTGTGGCGCATTAGCCAGCTTGTTGCCTTTCAGATCGTGCGAGGCGATGAACGCATTCATCGAGCCCGTAAAATACTCATCGAAGCCTTGGGCGTGAGGAACGAAATTCTGATTGCCAGCTTGATCTAAATGCCATTTGCCGACTTGGCATGAAACATAGCCGGCTGGTTTCAACCGTTCGGGTATCGTCAGCTCCGCCAAAGGCAACGGGCCTTGCGTGTTGTCCTCGACCCCAAATCGCTGCTGGTATCGGCCAGTCATCACACCCGCGCGAGACGGCACACACTGCGGCGCACTCACATAGCCGCGTACAAATCGCACCCCATCTTTGGCGAGTCCATCGAGGTTCGGCGTCCGGATATCCTCGTCCACTCCCTGTGCACCAACGTCCGCAAATCCATGATCATCGCTGTAAATTAAAATGATGTTGGGTTTGGTCTGAGCGATAAGCGACGAGCAAAGCGTGAAGCAGAGAAGTGCTGAAACGATCATCAGTTGCATGTTATACGGCCTTTTATCGGCTAATAAGCTTTTGCCGATGCTTGTTTTGGAGCTACGATCTGCGCATTTCAAGTCCGATTGATTGTAATCTTAACTCTAAAGTTAGGACTCTGCTGGTGGTGATTACTGTTTATAATCAGTCTTTCACGTTACCTATAGACGCCGAACCGGAGAAAATCTGTGGTTCAAGCATTGCTCAACAAATCTTATCGCGTCAAAGTTGCCTGCGCTTGGTTGACATTTGTGTTGGGTGTTTTTGTTCCCAAAGCCAACGCGATTGAAACGCCCGTCAAGTCTCAGTGGCAACCTTTCTTGGCGAAGTATTGCTTCGATTGCCATAGTGATACAACGTCAGAAGGGGGCTTGAATATCGAACAGCTCGGCGCGGATTTCAATGACGTAATACTCTTTGATCGATGGCTGAGACTTTTCGATCGAGTGGATGAAAAGAAGATGCCACCCTCCGACACACTTCAGCCAACCAACGAAGTACGAGCTGCCTTTTTAAAAGCGCTTCGAATACCTCTTTGGGATGCGCATTCGAGATCGAAGGAGACCGTGCGTCGTCGCCTGAATCGGAGTGAGTATAGTTACGCAGTCAACGATCTCTTTGGAACCGACTTAGACCTTGCCGCTCGACTTCCTGAGGACGGACGTTCGCACGAATTCGATAACGTGGCTGAGACGTTGAGTGTCTCGATGGTGCAGATCGAGCGTTACATGGAAGCAATCGACGCGGTGCTCGATTCCGCCATCGCAACTTCTTCGCAGGCACCTGCAATCCAATTGATTCGAACAAGTTATGCTGAAACACGAGAAGGCGATCAGTTTATCGGGACGAAATGGCTGAAACTCGACGATAGTGCCGTCGTCTTCTTTCAAGATTTTGGCTATCCAACCGGTATGCTTCGTTCGGCTCATGCGGACCAAACGGGAAACTATAAAATTCGCGTGACGGGATATGCTTATCAAACCGATCAGCCGATCACGTTTTCCATTGGTGCCACTTCCTTCGGTCGTGGCGAAGAAAAGCCGACTTTCGGCTATTTTTCGATGCCACCAGGGAAACCAACGACGATCGAAATCGAAGCGAAACTCGAACAGAGGCAGATGATTGATATCAGTCCGTGGGGCATTTTTGACAAAGAGTACGCGATCAAGAATCTCGGCGTCGAAAACTATCGCGGACCGGGACTCGCCATCCTTTCGGTCGAATTGGAGGGTCCGCTCTATCGCGAATTTCCATTGCGTGGACATCGATTGGTCTTCGACGGTTTAGAAATTCGCGAAGCCGCTAAGAAAAAGCCGAATGACAAACAGAAGATTCCGTCGTCGGATCGCTGGGAAGTCATTGCATCCAAGCCACGTATAGATGGCTCCAAAGTAATTCGACGCATTGCCGAAGCCGCTTTCCGGAGGCCAGTCGAATCAAGCGAGCTCGCTCCGTATGAAAAGCTGTTCGCCGACGAATTGAGCGTCGGCTCGTCGTTTGGACAAGCCCTTCGGAGTGCGATCATCGCCATTTTTACGTCGCCCGACTTTCTGTTTTTAACTGAGCGCACCGGAAAGCTCGACGACTACGCTTTGGCATCTCGATTATCGTATTTTCTAACGCGAACCAGCCCCGATGAGCAACTTCTGGCTGCTGCAAAAAAGGGGCTCCTTTCCAACGGTACGGCAGGCTTATTAGAGCAGTCGGATCGATTGCTCGTCGATCCCCGCTTCGATCGTTTCATTCGCGATTTCGCCGATGCCTGGCTGAACCTTCGCGACATCAATTTTACGAACCCCGACCAAATGCTTTTCCCTGAATTCGATTCCTATTTGCGTTCTTCGATGATCGACGAAACACGCGCCTTTTTGAAAGAACTCATCGATCGGAATCTTGGTATTCGAAATCTCATTCGATCCGACTTTGCGATGCTGAATGAACGAGTTGCCCAACACTACGGAATCGAATCCGTAGACGGGCCCGAAATTCGACGAGTCCAACTTCCGGACAATTCGGTGCGCGGTGGCTTGTTGAGTCATGCAAGCATCCTTAAAGTATCCGCCAATGGTACGAACACTTCTCCCGTTGTGCGTGGGGTTTGGGTAAGCGAACGAATTTTAGGAAAGAAGCTTGATCCGCCACCGCCAGGCGTTCCGGGGATCGAACCCGACATTCGAGGGACAACAACACTTCGAGGAATGCTCGAAGTGCATCGAAACAATAATGACTGCCAGGCTTGTCATGCTGTGATCGATCCACCTGGCTTCGCGCTCGAAAGTTTCGACCCCATCGGTGGCTGGCGCGACCGATTTCGGAGTCTTGGCGAAGGCGAATCGGTCAAACGTGAAATCCAAGGTCGCAAGGTCCGATTTAAACTTGGACTGCCCGTCGATTCATCCGGCGAGTTCGAAGACGGACGCAAGTTTAACGATTTTAATGAATTTCGTAAGTTGCTCTTGGAGGATGAAGCTGAGCTTGCTCGGGCTTTTCTCACGAAACTACTGACGTTTTCTACTGGACGCGAAATGGGCTTCTCTGACCGAGACGAAATCGAAACAATCGTCATGGAATTCGCATCGCAAGGTTATCCGATCCGCGATCTAATTAAACGTGTTATCGCGAGCGAAATATTTCGAAACAAGTGATTGTGGAGTTAAACTAAAATGCACATCCCAAACATTAATCTTCGCCGGTCCATCGACCGACGATCTTTCTTGCGTAACGCGGGTGCTGTCGCAATCGGGCTTCCCTTTCTTGAGGCGATGGAGCTGACGATCGGCCAACGAACTCTCGGAGCAGCAACGACTCAGTCTCCGCGCCGACTCGTCTCCATGTGCGCCGGGCTTGGATTTCATACACCGTTTTTGTTCCCCGAAGATGAAGAACAAGATTGCTTCGCGACCCCCTATCTTTCAAAGCTAGTCGATTTTCGTGGCAAGCTGACCGCTTTTTCCGGTTTGTCTCATCCCAATCAACAAGGGAACAACGGCCATGCTTCGGCACTGACTTGGTTGACTTCGGCACAACGGCCTGGCTTAGCTGGTTTCAAAAACTCCATTTCTCTCGATCAACGCATCGCCGCCGAAGTCGGTCACCAAACTCGATTTCCTTTTTTAGCGTTATCCCATAGCGGGTCGTCATTATCTTGGAGCTCTAACGGAGTCGAGATTCCAGGAATGACCGTCCCATCGAAGCTCTTCAAGTCTCTTTTTATCGAAGGGACGAAAGATGAAATCGAAGCCGAGATGAAGTATGTCCGTCGCGGACAAAGTATTCTCGATTCCGTCCAATCGCGCACTCAGCAACTGACTCAAAATCTTGGCAAACGCGATCAAGAAAAATTAAGTGAATATCTGACAGCCGTCCGCGACCTGGAAAAGCGCCTTCAACAATCCGAAGGCTGGATTCGGCAACCTAAACCGAAAGTCGACGTGAAACCACCGGTCGATATTCTCGATAAAGCCGACGCAATCAATCGACAAAAGCTGATGTACGACATGATTGTTCTCGCGTTGCAAACCGATTCAACTCGGACCATTACGTACGAACTAGGTGGTCTAAACCAAGTACCCACGATCCCCGGCGTTAAAAATGATTGGCACAACCTCAGCCATCACGGTAAGGATCCGGAAAAAATCGATGAATTAAAGCTCATCGAAGAAGCCGAATTTGAAGTATTCGCCCAGTTCCTTAAAAAACTCGATGCGATTCAAGAGAGCGATGGGACGCTCCTCGATAACACATCAGTTCTTTATGGCTCGAACCTCGGGAATGCCAGTGCCCACGACTGGCACAATTTGCCGATCATGGTTGCTGGCGGGCGATTCAAGCACAGTGGTTACGTCGCTCACGATGAAAAGAGCAATACTCCCTTCGCGAACCTGTTCGTTGTTCTTGCTCAACAGATGGGAATCGAGATCGACCGCTTCGGATCGAGTACATCGAATTCCATCCGCGGCCTCGAAACTGGCTAACCCTCGCATATGATAAGACGTGCATTGTATCTTTTCGTCGATTCTTAGTTATTCACAAGCATGTCAACCAATCATAGATTCCAACCGCATTACACCGTTGACGATTACCAGCAATGGGAGGGAGACTGGGAGCTTTGGTTCGGAACAGCCGTCGCCACGAGTCCATCGCCATTTGGACCTCACGAACGAGCCGTTGCTAAGTTCGTCGCGCAAATCGATGCATCGATTTCCATAGGAGAATGCGATTGCGCTGTTTATGCGGGATTGGATTGTTCAAAAGGATACAGTCGTTCGACCCGATGTCATGTTGGTTTGCGGGACGCAGCCATCGCGCCATCTTGAAAAACCACCCTCGCTCGTCATTGAAGTCCTTAGTGAATCCACCGCCAATAAAGATCTTCATGCCAAAAGAGAGCTTTACGAAGAGCAGCGAGTTGAACACTACCTGATCGTCGATACCGACGAATCCACCATTCGCTGGTTCGCATTGCAATCAACCGGGAAATATCAAGACATGACAAGTTCGATCGCGAGCAACGGACAATTCTCTGTTTCTCTGCGCGACGGTTGCATCATTCATTTAGACCGCAATATGGCACTTGCCTAGCTTATCTTAGTGAAAGGAAACTTCTCGCTGAACTCCTCAATTGCCGCCCAATTACATTTCTTATCCGTTCGGAGCGAGTCATCCGCTCGAAGCTAGTCTCCGACGGATGCGTTTTGGTGCTCTGGGCAATCAACGTTACTCCGCGATCCACCCCACGGCGCCGAAACTAGCTCGCAACGGGACAAGCCCAACGCGAGCAAACACCAAAGTTTCCGAAGCTCAAGTTAAAAGACGACAGTTAGACAATAATCAGACAGCATCGCCGAGCTTTTTTAGCTCGTTCACGAAATTTCAATCGCCCTATTTTTCGAACACTCGATAAGTTCGAGTCGGCACTTCATTGAGCCATTTCATTGCATTGACAGAAATTCGCTTTCCAACATTCGGAGCCCATGGATCATGCAATCGAAGCGTGGTTCCCTTTCCCGATTCATCGCTATCCCCGCGTATTCCTACGACGCAAATCATGTGGCCAGGAGATCCATTTCCCGCAACGTATTCTGTTGCATTCCATAGCATATCAAACATGAGTGGACCACGTTGCAATGAATTTCGAAGCTTCGAGAGCATCCACGACATTGGTGGATTGCAATGTAATCCGTGAGTCTTAGCATATCGATTGCCGGATGTCATTGCGTCATCGGTTTCGGAACTGTTAAACAACCCAGCTTGATCGCTCCACATATCTTGTGGCGTTTTCGCTTTGACACCAGCGACTGTGGACCTTGTCATCATCGCCGTACTGGCTGCCCAGCACGTCGTGTTGGTAGGCTGCGGTATAAACGGTATTTGGTGCAAGACTGGGGAATAGGTTTCTCGATCGTAAAGTGCATTCTGAGTACATACGCCCGCGATACCATCGACCACGAGCAATGCATTGGCTTGAAAGGCTTTGACGGCGCGGTCGGTGTTCCCGCCAAATATCCCATCCGGAACCAAGTTCGGACTCGGTCGCAGTTTCGCATTGAGCCCCCGCTGCAATTCGGTAACAAGTGGGCCATTTGAGCCAATTTTGAGATTCGTGATCATGATTCAATTCCTTTTTTAAACGGTTGATGGGAAACTGCACTTCATTGGTCGAACAATAGGTTGTCGAACGAAGTCCCAAACAGTTGCGAACATTTTGCAAAAACCGAAAAGAAGTCCGGCGCTATTTCGTTTTTCGTGATGGTCAGTTGCGATGGTGTCGGAGTATTAAACCCCCGTCGATCTCCCGCCTGATATTGCCAATAAATCCCTGCTGATTTGCTCTTCCGGTAGAGTCGAGATGTGGCGCGGTGGTTTAGGCTTCGGCTTACTTCCGTTTCTGGGTTTCCCCGTGTGTGGCGCAATAACCGTCTGCCATGCTCCGTTTCCACATCCCGCTCATCGAACCGGACGTGCGGATTTGCCGCATCCGGCTCTCGGACAAAGTATCATGCGTTCGCACGCGGAAGGTTGCGTGGTACCACTTGAAGCTCAATGAGCCCCATTGTGTCATAGACATATCGCAGTGGATAGCGAGAAGTTCCCAACGACAACTAGTCATCTCGCTGATCTTACGGCAGAGCTGCAAGACCTTCTTCTTCGACGGGTTGATGCCAATATAGGCTTGGCCCGTT
>JAWXCK010000185.1:0-8674 GCA_034408855.1 Pirellulaceae bacterium | reverse complement strand
TTGGACATCGGAGTGATGCCTCAAAAATCCAATGCGAAACGGGTGTCCGTTGAAACTTCGGTTTTCTATTCGTAACGGTAAATAGTCAATTTTGACCCATAGATTTTGCGGAAGAGCCGTTATTTTTGACTTGTCCCTTAAGTTCGATAGTACTCGGTCGAGCCGTGCATGATGATACAATGGAAAACAACTAGACTAAAACGATTTAGCGAACCGTTCGCGTTTCCCTGCGAAAATCGCGGAACTATTTGAAGGAGAATTGAATTATGTCAACATGCAGCCTTGAACAACTCAACGCCGGTCGATGCGCTCCGTGCGAAGGGGGGGTTGCAGCCATGAGTCCCCAGGAAGCCGAAAAGCAACTTGCGATTCTCGATGGCTGGGTTCTCAACGACGGTGGGAAGAGCATCTCCAAATCGTGGAACTGCAAAAATTTCGTCAAGTCGCTAGCGTTTTGCAATCGCATCGGCGAAGTTGCCGAAGCCGAAGAGCATCATCCCGATTTGCATTTGACCGCCTATCGCCACGTCAACGTCGTCATCACAACTCATGCGATCGGCGGATTAAGCCTGAACGATTTTATCTTGGCAGCTAAAATCGATTCGCTGCGCTAAAACAAGTTGGCGGGATCGGAAGCGTTTAGCTTTCGGACGGCTAGCAGGCCGCCCGAGAGGCACATCAGAAGCGTCAAACAGAAGACTAGCAGCACTCGTTCGGGAGTCAGCAGCATGACCAGTCCGGTCGTTTCCGTAAGCAATTGATAGACGTAATAACTGAGCAAGAGTGCGGGAATGAAACCCAAAACGGTCAAGTAGAGCGATTGTCCCACTACCAACTGCACGAAATAGAATCGCGAATAGCCCATCGCTTTCAAGGTCGCGAACTCGGACATGTGGTCGGAGATATCGGTAAAGATAATCTGATAACAAATAATCGTACCTACGACTAACCCCATGACCGTTCCTACCGAAAAGATAATTCCGATCGGAGTTGCCGTTCCCCAAAAATGGATCTCGCGATCGATAATTTGCTGCTTCGATAAGACGTCCCATTCATTGGGTGCCAGGGCTGTGATTTGTTCTTTGACTCGCAATGCGTCTGAACCTGAATTCAATCGAACTAAACCAAAATCGACAGTCGACAAGGGATCACCTCCCGAGTTTCGCCATGGGAAGTAAGTGGCAAACGATTGGTCCGACATGACCAGCGAGCCATCGTGAACGAAATCGGTTCCGATCTCTACGTAATCGACGAAGGTAAGGCGACGCCCCGAAAGTTCTACTTCTTGTTCTCGTAGCCGATCTCGATTCGATCGTTCCAAGCCATACATTCTTTTAGTGCGACGGTCGAGAAGGGCGGACTGCGGCATCTCGATTTCCGAGCGTCGATTGTCCATGACATCGTCGGCGAAAACACGTCCGGTCAAAGGCACGCCTACAACTCGGATCGAACGCGATGGACGACCGAGTACTCGAAGCTCCGTCCCGGCCCTTTCGAGATAGATCGGTTGAACACTCTCGACGCCTTCGACTTGTGAAGCGCGTCGAAGGAGACTTCGATCAAAACGTTGCTCGCTTGGTAAGTTATACTTTGCTCGCGACACGATTATGAAGTCGGCGTCCATGAGTCGCACGAGTTGAACGGTGCTGTCAAAGAGCCCATTGCGAAAGCCGATCTGTGAGAACATGAGCAGCACGGCAAAGCCAACACCGCCAGTCGACAGAAGGAGTTTAGTCCAACTGCTGGTAAGATTTTTCCAGGCCAAGGGCGTGCGATTGAAGAGCATCAAAACAACTCTGCTGGTTCGGCTTTCCAAAGTTTTCGAATCGCAAGCCCGCCGCTAAAGGTACACATTGCGATGCCGAGAATTCCGATCCCAATCGCTCGCTCCCAAGTCATATAAATTGGGATACCCGCTAACGATGCGGTGATATAGTAAAGTCCCGCCGCCATCGCGACGGCAGGAATATAGCCAAAAATTGCAAGCAGCCAAGCTTGGCGTATGACAACATTGGCGACGAACAGGCTGGAATAGCCCATCGCTTTCAGCGTCGCATATTCTGGCAATCGATTGGCGACATCGCTGGCGAGCACCATGTAGACGATGGCGGCGCCCACGATGAAGGCCAGCCCGACACCGAGTTGAAAAATTATTCCGATCGGTGTTTCGCCAAGCCATCGACGATGTTCCCAATCGATCGCTTGTTTGCGTGAAAGTGCTTCGACGGTACTTCCAGCTCGTTCGTCTCGATCGCGAAGCCACGCATTGATGTTCGCCGCAGCTTGTTCGGGTTGGACGCCCGGTTTGAGCTTGATCAGCCCCAAGTTGGTCTGTTGTTGTACATTGTAAGGAGATCGTTTGCCAAAACCGACATCGCTCAACAAAACCGCCCCATTGGTAGCCAAGCCTGTCCCAAGTAGAAAATGGCCAGCAATTTCGATGTCTTGGCCACCTAGCTCGGCATGCAAGCCAATATCTTCGTCACCAAAGCGGCGACGGTTCTTTGGGCCATAATCACGCCGCGTCGCACGATCGATCAATACCCAGTCTGAATTGCCTAACCGATCTAATTGGCTGCGAATCTCTTCGTTGTCAATCACGAGCTTGTCGCGACGAATCCCCATCATGGCTATGGCTCGATAGTTGCCATCTTGTGGGCTCTGCCATTTCTGTAGCATGATATAAAACGGGCTTACCGAATCGATGTCAGGATGACTTTGCAGTAGATCGAGCCAAGCATGTTGAATCGTTCTGGCTTCGTAAAGATGAAGGTACTCTGGCGAGCGGAGAACAACGTCAAAATCAAGCTTGCCATAGACAACGGTAGCCGTATTCGCGACGGCACCGCGAAAGCCAAGCTGCATAAAAATCAGAAGCAACGCAAAGGCGACGCCCATGATCGAAACCAGCGCCTGGGTCGGTTTTCCCAGAAGATTCAAGGTCGATAGTGGCGTTCTTACCATAGAGTCAGTCGGCTGGTCGATCCGTTTGAATTAAAACGTCGACTTGCATTTGTACGCGATACGAAGCTAAACGTGAATCGTCGTCATCGAATTCGATAACAATCGGCATCGCGCGAAAATCGGTGCGCGCCATTGGATTGGGCGACCGCATTTGTGGCAAGCCAACCAACGAATCGATGCGACTAATTCGACCTCGAAGCGGTCGGTCGAGGGCTGAAGATTGAATCGTTGCATGATTGCCGATTTGGAGTTGCCCGACATCCGCTTCGTGAACTTCAGCGATACAAATCATTCGATCGAGATTGGCAAGTTCGATCATCGGCAGACCGCTGCTGAGTTCCCCGGCCTCGGCAAGTAGACTAAGGATAACGCTGGAACTCGGAGCGACGACAAGCGATTGAGCGACCTGTAACTCTAAGAGTTCGATTTGCTTTTCTAACGATTGAGTAGGAAAGCTTTCGTCAACTAGGTTCGCGGCTTTCTCGGCGGCGGCTAAGTTTGCCCGAGCTAACTCGACAGCTAGATCTGCGGCTTCATTCGATTGAACGGCGGTCAAAAGCGAGCTGCGAAGAGACGTGTCGACTTTCGATAATTCGTTTTGCCGAGCTTCCAGTTCCATCGCTCCGATCATCGGTCGAGTAAGCGGGTCTTGGCGGAGGGCTACAAGCGAGTCGATTTGCTTGGTAAGGGTTGCTATTTGACTTGTTGGTGAATTGGCCGATTGTGCATCGACGAGTTTCTTTTGCTCGATGGCTTGGCGGCGCTGCGATTCGGCTTGTTTTAGTCGAAGCTGCGCGGAATCGATATTCAATTGCGATTCGGTTCGTTTGACTTGGGCGGCTTTGCGAGTTTCGTCGAGCTTGACGCGAGCGGCTTCTAGTTCCAGGGTGCGAAGCTTTTCGCTACGCATCTTCACTAAAACTTGCCCCTGAAGAACATGTTGGCCGACCTTTACCAAAACCTCGTCGATTCGATCACCGGGAAGAGCACTTACTTGGATGATTCCCGAAGCCGGCAACAAACGGCCCTGGGCGGAAACCTCGCGAGATTTGAAGGTGGAGCGGGCTTCGGTTAGGGTGGAAACGAGGACGCCCGGCATGGGAACAGGTTTACAACCGAACGCGACCAGCAGCGAGAACGCCAAAGCGATTCGCGATGTCCGGCGATAATACTTAAGGTAATTGGCCATGATGGGAAGAAGCGGATTGGAAAAGTTGCATTTTTAGATACTCTAACCTACCCTTGGCAATTGGGTCCACCAACAAATCCAATTCGCGACGAATCGGTTAACTCGGATTTGTTGGCCAATGGGGCCGTTCAAACCGCATAGTTCCTACGATTGAAACTTTGAAATGCCGTCCAATGGCTTGCAACGAGCGACGCTCCACAATCCCGAGGCGAGGACCAGGATCACCGGAGGGCTTGCGCCGACCATCCAAGCTGAAGGGCTCCAGCACTATTACGGGCACGGCGAACTGAAAAAGCAAGTCTTATTCAACAATACTTTGGCGGTTTATCCGGGCGAAATCATCATCATGACCGGCCCGAGCGGCTCTGGTAAAACGACGCTTTTGACGCTTATTGGCACGTTGCGGCGAGTTCAAGAAGGGAAGCTAGCGGTTCTTGGTCATCAATTGCACGAGGCCAAAGATGCGGACTTGATTCGTTTGAGGAAGGAGATCGGTTTTATTTTCCAGGCTCATAACCTCTTCGATTCACTTTCTGCAACGCAGAACGTTCGAATGGCGCTGGAATTAACACAACCGGAGCAGTCCATGCGGGAAAAAACCAAAATCGCTCAACGAATGTTAGCTTTGGTTGGACTCGAGGAACGGCTCGGTCATAAGCCAAAACAATTGTCAGGCGGCCAGAAGCAGCGGGTTGCGATTGCTCGAGGGCTTGTCCATAAACCAAAACTTGTGCTGGCCGACGAACCGACGGCTGCCCTCGACGAACAGAGTGGTCGAACAGTTGTCGAGCTCTTTCAGAAACTTGCCAAAGAACAGCAGACGACGATTGTTATCGTCACCCATGACAATCGTATCCTTGATGTCGCTGACCGCATTATCAATTTGGTCGACGGAGAAATTCGAAGCGACGTGCTGATTCAAGAAGCCTCGATTATTTCTGAAATGCTCGCTCAATGTCGCATTTTTGATCGCGTGACGCCTCGAACTTTAGCCAGTGTGGCGGACCAAATGATCGCTATGACCGTCCCACCGGGAACGGTGGTTATCCGCGAAGGCGACCTTGGCGACCGCTTCTACTTAGTTCGAAAAGGCCGAGTCATCATTCAACGCGGCCAAGACCAAAAGGTTATCGCCGAACTTCAGGCCGGCGATTTCTTCGGAGAAACCGCCCTACTGACCGGCCAACCGCGAAATGCGACCGTCACCACGACGGAAGAAACGATACTCTATGCACTAAGCGATTCCGACTTCAAACGGGCCATGTCGGATTCGGCAACGTTCGACGAGGAGATTCGTCGAACCGTCTTTGATCGTTAAGGATCGTTCGATCAATAAGTGTCCGGTACCTTTTGCCGGAACGGCCCTTCGGGTGCTTTGCACAAAAGGCACCGGACACTTATTTATCGAGCCGGATAAAAGTGGCAAGAAGCGAGCTTTGGCGACGAATAACCGATATGCCTTATGCAACACCGCAAGAATCCGAGGAATTCCCAGTGTTTCCGAAACCCATGGCAAGCGCCATCGGCTCGCGTTCGGTCATTTCCACCACGCCAAATTTATATGGCTTTATAAGATGGCCCTGGCATTTTCTTAGATTTATCTATCGTTTGGGCTGCTTGTGTGGCCTGCTGGCGATTGCGGCTTCGATTCCGATCCTTCAATGGGCATCGCTGGGCTATCTCTTGGAGTCGGCCAGTCGAATGGCGAATGGTCGACCGTGGCGCGAAGTCGTACCGGGTTTGGCGTTGGCAGGAAAAATCGGCTGGATTGCCATCGCAATTTCGGTGACTTGGTTTCCTGCGTATTTGTCGGCCCAGTATGCTTATCAAGCAGAATTGATCGAACCAGGATCGAATCTCGCCGCGAATTGGCGAATCGCTGCGACGATCATTGGACTAGCGTGGATCGTTCATGTAGTCTGGGCATTGATTCGAGGTGGTCGATGGCGCGATTTTTTATGGCCTGCACCGATTCGATTTTTTCGCGAATTCTTTCGACCATCGACCTGGCGTCGCGTCGAAGATCGCTTGTGGGAAACTGTCACGGGATTTCACGTTCCCAGATTAACTTGGTTAGGTTTTCGAGCTTGGATTGGCGGTCTCATTTGGCTGGCGATCCCAGGCATGATGATCGTTACCGGGATGCAAGCGAAAAATCAACCTGGGCTGGCTGCGATAGGGGTCGCTGGATTCTTCTTGATGTGGTGGCTCTTGCTCTACTTGCCGTTCCTGCAGGTCCAATTTGCTCGCGAGAATTCTTGGAGGGCTCTGTTTCGGATATCGACGATCCGATCGGATTTTCGTCGAGCACCGTGGGCATTTTTCTTCGGATTGCTGGCAACATTAGGGCTGGCGGTCCCGCTATTTTTGTTGAGGATCGAGTCGCCACCCAAGGAATTGCTTTGGCTCCCCTGCCTGTTTTTTGTCCTGTTGACCCTTCCGGCTAAGCTATGCGTTGGCTGGTCGCTGAATCGGGCAAGTCGAAGAACACAGCCGCGATGGTTGCCATCGAGATATCTTGCCTGGATATTGCAGATCTCGATCGTGCCATTCTATATCCTATTTCTCTACCTCGGATCGATTGCCTCGTGGGACGGTGCCTTGATCGTCTTCTTGCAGCATGCCTTTTTGACACCAGTACCGTTTGTCGGTCGGTAAGAATTATAATTCTTTGGTCACCGTGCCGAGATAAAACGGCTCTTGGGCGACAAGGTCAGTGCCATCGTTGAGATAGAGTCGAACGCGAATGCACCAGCGAATTTTGAGCAATCGTCCTTCGTAACTAATGGGCGACTCGGGAAGAAGCGTGGAAATGAGCTGCGGCTGGGAAAAGTCCCGGTCGGTGATCGCTTCACGGGTAAGACGCTGGAAGAAATGAACGCCAAGGTCTTCGTTCCCTTTCCCTTCGGTAAACCAGACAACCGATGCTTCGATAGCTAGGATTGCGGTCGGATCGATCGATACCAACTTGTATTGAAATACTAGCTCATCGCCAGGCATATATCCAGGTTGGAACCCGAGCAATTGGATCATGAGAGTGCTGCTCGGCGATTCATTTTTGGTCCGCGTGGATAGACCACTACGGGGAAACTTCGGCAATACGATGGCCAACGGTTGGCTTCTCCTTCAACTACGAATTTCCAAGCGACCGCATTGTGAGGACTTTGAAACGAATGCATCGCATCGTCCGGCAGACAAAACTCACAAACCAGCTCCAGCGGTCGCCCCCAATCGATTCGACATCGCCCTTGCTCTAATACTGGGCGCCGATAGACCTCTTGTCGTTCCGTGCGGGTATCAGTCCCGAAATGATAAGTGGCAACCTCCTCGCAGACTAGCGCAATTGATAATTTTTTTACGACCAGCCTTCCATATTGAACCAGATTAAGACGATACATCTCGCCGATAGTCAGCGGAAGATCGTCGATTTCGATCGTTGTCGGACCAATGCCCGTGGCTCGGCGGAAGGCGAGAAAAAACCATCGCGTTACTCGAAATCCGATGAAAAAAAAGAGTGGGAGTATAAATAAAATCAGAAACCAATCAGGCTGTCGGCTGAACAATTTTCCAAGAGCGAGCACGCTACAAAACACCGTCAATGCATTCCAAGCCAATACAAAAAGACTTCCGAGAACCAGCTCGCGCGTTTCCGGTCGGTTTCCTGGCAGTCGAAAAGCGAGACGAACGCCCGGGCTGTCGGTGAAAGGTTGTAGATTCGGAACCATTGGCGGCAGCGAAATGAGATTCGTCGCCGACTTTCCGTGCTCCACAATCGATTTACTAGCTAAAGCGCTTCGATGTTCGTCGCTGTAGGCGGCACTAAGTACTCGATAGAAAAAACCGACGGCACCAATTCCGATAAAGGAACTTGAGATAAGCACAAGAAGCCAGAATCCATAACCAACGCCGTAGGCATGCGTATTGGGCGATAGAACTTGCCAAACCAACATCGTGCTCAGCGACAGAACCCCAAGCACGCAAATCGCAGCGAACCAGAACGCCTCGCCAACACGACCGGCCAGCCACCAGCCCGTCATGCGGTGGCCACGCTTTTTTCCGTATAGCCGAAAGAAACGGGACATGTTGTCTCGAACTGCTCGAAGGTGCTGGCTCCAAAATCACGTTGATTTGTCGCGAGGCAGAGCATACCAAGGAGCGAGGCTTTCGTGAAATCAACGTAGAAAACACCACCAAATTCTAGGTCGACAAGAGTTCGCAAGATAGGCTGGGTAATTGACATTGAGGCTGCTCGTTTTGCTGTGGCGCAAAAGCCTCCGCCGCAGCCACCCCCAACCGGGCAGTTGGATTCGATGCTTACTCGCAATCCATGAACACTTGATGAACTATGCATTGCTTGTTCATCGTGCGTGGTGACTTTACGCTATTGGTGTATACTGGCAGTTTAGCCAACGTTCGCGGATTTATGGCTCTTCCGCAGAAACTGTGGGTGGTTTTCGTGATCCGCAATCGATTTTAGCCGTGAAATACAAGGAAAACACTCGACTGAGTGATTGCAAAAAC
>JAWXCK010000184.1:0-2780 GCA_034408855.1 Pirellulaceae bacterium | reverse complement strand
TCGCATCGAGAGTCTGCTTGCAAGTCGTTCAATCGCATCGAGATACGTCTTTGGATTTACGAAAGTTGCATCCGATTGGAGTCTCTCTCCAGAGACCCTATTGGGTACAAAGGAAGTCCCTACAACCTGTATGAATATGTTGAAAGCAATCCAATATTAAAGACTGATCCCACTGGGTTGGTGGGTATTGTTGAACCTCGACCAAGGAAGGATCCATTTGATCCGTGGCGTCGTCCGCCTCCACCGAAGAAACCATTTAATCCAGATCCGAATAAAGCGTATCCGTACACCTGTCCCAAAGAAGATAAGTCATGCGACTTTGATGACTTTATGTGGTTGCGGTGGTGGTCTGGCGTGCAAGCAACCTTTCCGTTCGTAAATTGGCCAAATGGTCCAGATGCAGATGGAACAGTTCGAAATGCATACGCACATTGCTTAGCAGCATGTCAAGTGCATGAACAAATGCCGGAATGCGATTATGCGTGGGAGCAATCTGAATGGAATAAGGATGATTGGGTTCCAAATGACTTGCATTCAGATATCGACATTAGAAACAACAACATCGGTCGTAATTTCGCGGGTACTGGAAAATGTGCGGTTAGGTGCTTAGAGGCGTCACGGAATGGTGGTCTTTGGTGCGAAGATGCGAATGGTAACGCGGTTTCATGCGAGCCAACGCGACCAGATGGGCCTGGCAATCCTTAGAGTAGTACATCGAATTACGCAATGCCGGAGTTTTGTAATGCGTTATCGTTTCTTGCTTTCAATTGTCGCGATTTTGTTTGTCTTGATCGGGCTTGGCCCTATTTTTTGTTCAAAAGCCACGATTTGGAAATATGCTTTTCCGTTAAGATCATTGCTGTGTCGCGACTTTTTTTTGAATTCTGATTCAGTTGGAAAATCAGCGATAGAACTTTGCGAACTATATGGTCGTCCGGATTTCGATGATGGAGCGTATAGCTGGTGGTCCCCATTGTATGGTAAATCGGGTGATGATCTTTCTTCTCTCGTTATTCGATACGACGTGAACTTAAATGTCGTAGATATTTTGTGTCGTGATTCAAAAGATAGTGATGTCGCGCCTCTAAATTTCGATATAGATGAATATAAAAGTGGTTCGCCGGTTGTTCGACATCGCATGCACGTTTGGCTGGCGCAATCGGCGCTAACGGGAACGATACCTCTCGAGATAAATACTATTCAAGAAGTTGAGGCAGTTTTTACACGAGCGGCATTCGTTCATAATTGGGTTTATCGTGGAGGTATCAACGGAGGGTCATTCAAGATTCGGTTTGACAAGCGGAATGTCGCAATTGAGCTGCTAGAAGATTGGTGATGTTTGACGTAGGTGGTATTATCGCTGTAACGAGGGACGTTCTGGGGCATACTTGGCGCAAACTTGGGGTTATCCATACTTTGGAATGATCGTTCAACTCGATTATTGGTCGCATTTAGAACCGCCGGGGGAAAGATGTTGCCGAAGGAGTTCACGTGCAATCCGGCGGAATGTGTGTTGATGTTCTGCCGTTTTCGGCGGGCGATGAGTGAACGTTGAATGCGATGGCGGTACTTCGCCCGCCGATCTTGGAAGACATCGAAGCGCGACTTGCTCACTCGGAATCGCTGCCGGCGGTGACGTTGGCTTGTCTGTTCGAAGTGCGCTCGGTTGGAATGCTCGTCGTCGTCGCGTTGCGAGCAAAGAAAGAAGCGCGAGACGATGGTCACGGATGCCATCGATTGACGGGCCACGATGGCACGATGCCAGTGGGCATGCGCAGGCAGGAGGCCGAAGCATGGTCACCGAGCGCAGCGAGTCGTGGTCAGTGAGGATCGCACCCAGCGGAGGGCAGGAAGGTTGCGCGGGAATGCGAAAAATGAGAATTGATAAATGCAAAGTGCAAATTGCAAAATGATCGTCGTAATGCGAGTTTATCCAGCGACCGTTGCCCGTAGCGCCAAGACGCGAGGGCCTGCGCCGGGGTCAAACTTGGTTTTCGGTTTTCGTTGATTCGAACGTTCATGGGGCTGCGCCGGGGTCAAACTTGGTTTTCGGTTTTCGATGATTCGAAACCGCGATTACTGAGCCGCCGCGTGGGCGATGTCGATATGCGAGTGCGGCTTATTCGCGGCGGAATTCTGTGCGGCAGTTGACCGAACGGCGTCGTTGCGAGTGTTCGTTGTTGATTGAGTTGGTATCGATGCGCTCTCAATTGGGATCGCTTGTTGTCGTTGCGTTTTCAGTCGGGAAAGATACGCGAGAGCGTGGTCATGGATGCCACGCTTGACGGGCCACGGCGGCCATGGATGCCCGGAGATGGAATCCCGAACGAAGTGAGCCGTGGCCAGTGAGGATCGCACCGAAGCGCAGGGCTAGCCGCGGGAACGCGAGTTTTCAGTGTTCAGGAACGCGAGGGACCTTAAGTATTTAGTACGGTCCAGCGGCGTGGATGCCCGTAGCGTATAGGGCGGTTAATGCGAGTGACGTAAGCGGAGGCCAAGTTCGGCTTGTTGAAAGGAAAACGAATCAATACAGAAGAAAGCCGCCCGTCGTGCGATCCGAACCAGGGCATGGAAGCCCGCAAAAAAACAGTCGAGGCACGATGCCGAGGTCCGCATTTTAGAGGGAGTAGCGAAACGCGAGCCCCACTTGCAAGTAGGGCGATAGCCCGTAAACTGGGCGGAGGGCCTGGGGACACAGCACAATCTTTCGAATGCATGCGAATTGCTGGCAATTGTGGTCCAAGAATCGAGATGAGCTATCAGTACGGGTTCGTTGATGG
>JAWXCK010000183.1:0-14282 GCA_034408855.1 Pirellulaceae bacterium | reverse complement strand
AGCATTTCCGATCAGAAAGCGAACCTTGGTTTTTGCAATCACTCAGTCCAGTGTTTTCCTTGTATTTCACGGCTAAAATCGATTGCGGATCACGAAAACTACCCACAGTTTCGGCGGAAGAGCCTTTTGTTATAAGCACGAACCGTAGACAAAGCTGCAATCAAGATAATGTCGGGGACAAAGAAGGCCCAGAAAGCAGTTGGTGCTATTTGGTCGAACTGGAACGCAACCAAGAAAATGTTGCTGGAAGCGAGCCCGACCCACCAAACGCTGATCAATGCAGCTTGAAGTAAGGATAATGGATTGGGTGTGCGCGGTGATCTCAAGGCGGTCGTCAAGGCGATTTTGTTGGATCCAGAAGCATGGCATCCGATTCGCGTTCAGTATCAACGGTCACCGATCAACCGATTCGTAGTCTCGACGCTGGGAACCGAAGATTCCCGCTTGCAAGAACTTATTCAGATCTACACGCGATACATACGATTTTTCAAATCGACGGCGGCGTATCAACGTGCCAACGCAGGTGACTTTACATCGCCAGTCGTTCTAACGAACGAATTCCGGCTCAACTCGGTCGATTCAACGTTCGATCAATCGCCTTAGCCGAACAAGGAGTCTTGAGTTTGAAGACGTTAAGGGACGAGCTTGCTCATCTTCGTTGACCGCCGGATGCGGATCCGCATGTACGGTAGTGTAGAGAGGGTTGTCAGCAATGATTACCCTTTGCCGATTTCGTTTGCCCATTGTCTTATGTACGACGTGGCGAGATAAGGAATTCGGAAATCAGATCCCATCTCTCTAGGTAGGAATCGAATTCAGATATTTTGTTAAAGTTTATACGCCCCCAGTCGAGCGAGCGTGGTGCAGATTGGATCACGAAGACGGGCGTCACAAAGTACTCGGGAGCACGAATTTCCCCGGACCCGTCCTTTTTGCCGCGGTTTATTTTACCACAACGACAAAGTCGCAATTGAAGTTCTTGATGATAAATCCAGGAGCACCCGTCCGCCATCGGCTCTTTACTTGAATTCGCGCGGAAGTGTTGTTCTCTGGATGCGTTGCAACAAGATCGTAACCCGGCATGTTCGTGTACATTTTGTATGAGACGATGCGGTTCATGAGTAGTTGCCCAAGAACAAGAAACTCAGCGCCCTCTGATTCGAGTTTCGTGTTTTGGCGTTTAACCATCGGTATCTACAATCGGCTGTTTTGTGGCGGGGTACGCTTGCGATCAGTGAGGACGAGGATCCGTGTCCAACGGCTTTAGTACGTTCGTAATGGGCATGAGTTAATGCGGTTGAAGTCCCCTGTGCGAGACTGGGAGTCTCAAAGAAATCAGTATACCAAATGAAAACTTCGATTTCAAAGCACTAGCGATGCATCACAACATCGTCCTCGATCGTCTCGATCGGGAGCGCAAACCAAGCGGCAGTTACACCTCGTGAAATTTTTCAACGAGCAATTTTGAGTGGAGCAACCGCTATCACGATCTCGCACAATCATCCATCTGGAGACACGACTCCAAGCGAAGCAGACGTTGCCGTAACGAAACGACTCAAAGAGTGCGGTCTAATTCTTGGGATCACGGTTCTTGATCATGTTATCGTCACGGATACGTCGCACTATTCGCTTCGAGAAACAACCGACCACTGGTAATGTCGGTAAGACAATTTTGGTTGAGTTCACTTCGCCAATAGCGGGCTCCATCGGTTCCAAGCCCCAGGCAAGCCCGTTGCCGCTTAACTGTTGGCGAATATCCTTAACCCGTTACCGTTTAAACGTGACTGGCGACGACATAGATGCTAGAATTGAGGATGAGGAGACCAACAAATGACTCAATCGCCGCAAACATCCGTCGATCGTACCGTCGATGAGCTACCAGCGAATCAAAGAGATGCAATTCAAAATTTGATTGGCGCTAATCTTTCATCCGAGCAACGAGTCTTTATCCTTGCATACCAGCCCGGATTGGAACCCACCGTTTCCGATAAGCAAAGTGCTCGTTCGCGAATCCAAGAGTTGACGCGGAAAGCACATCAGAATTCGTTGAGCCAGGGCATTACGGAATCTGAAGCTGACGCAGCCGTAAATGAAGCTTGCAAAGCCACCAAAAACTAATGGCGAGAATCGTCGTCGATACCAACATCATTGCGAGAGCGGTGGCATTGCCTCATGGATTGGCCTGGGAGTTATTTCAGCGTTCTCAGGATGATGCGCATTTGCTCTGCACATCGACCTACATGTTGGCTGAACTCGATCGAGTTCTCCGTTATCCCAAACTTCGGAAAATGCACGGCCTTTCCGACCTTGAGATCGAAGAGTTCGTTCAATCCGTTCAGCGTGTTTCGCTCGTCGTTGAATTGGGGAGCGAAAAGATTGCGTCGGTTTCCCGGGATCTCGACGATGACCCCATAATTGAAACGGCCATCCGAGCAAAAGTGAGCTATTTGTGCAGCAACGATTTGGACCTCCACGCCACAGAAGTCGTTGAACATTGCCGCCAATACGACATCGCTGTTGTAACCAATCGACAAATTATGAATATCTTTCGAAAGAGTCCACCGCCTTAGTTACAGATCACGGGTATTGCGGCTCAAGTCTTGGTCGATAGGGAACTGAGATTCGAAAATCTCGATCGCTTTCAAAACACGGACGGCTTCTTGAGAATTGGCGAGTCATCATCGATGGGAAATCCGTTGAGCGTCAGCAACAAAGTGACTCTCTTTCCATCGGAGATACCAGATCGCGTACCAACTTCTATTTTTCCATTGCGCACGCTGCTTGTTAGCTCGAACACTGCTTCTTTCCCCTTGTAGAGGTATGGGCGGATCGCCGATACCTCCACGATATCACGTTCAAAGCCGAATCTGAAGCATCGTTTAAGCCCTTGGGCATTCCTTGCCGATACGACGACAAGCAATGGTCTACTCATTAACTTTGAATTGCCAAGTGAGGTGCTTCGTTCAAAGTTGGCGATGCTCAAATGTCAAGCTTACGGATTGGTCAAATAGAAAAGCTGAATCGCTTGGCTGTAGCCTAAGCAATCCCATTGTTGGAGGTTTGCACGGACGTGCCACTTTGCCTTTCGTTTGAGGACGCTGAACTTGGCAGACCCACGGCTGGTAGCCATAGTGTGTGGCGAAAGCTAAGAACCGCGTTTTGTAGATCGGTTGCCCATCTTCCCAACGGTTTACAACGACTTTCACGTTGTCGTAAAGGCAAGTCGCGGCCACGCCGCCGAGATGTTCAAAGGCCGCGATGTGTTGCCTGACGGTCGTTTCGAAGTCTTGGCGTTCGGCAAAGTAAATGTACTGGCGCCTAGAATACCCCAGGATGTAGCTGAACAGTTCGACGCGGCGACGTCCTTCTTGGATGAAATCGATATGGTAAGTCGACCAGTCCATCTGAGCTTGAGCACCCGGAGCGGTTTCGAATCGGATCGTTGCCGGTTTTGGCTTGAGCCGATGCGTTTTGATGAAGTTACGAAGAATCGTGTATGCGAGGTATGGTTTGGGAGTCCACAGCAATCAAATTATTTCGATCGTGGGAGCCGAACGGGATAGAAAATTTAACGGAAATATTTGGAAGCTCAATCAAGATTTAGCTAAAGAGTTGCTTCGAAGGATCGGCGACCCAAGAGAAGCTATCAGGATCTTGCATTCGTTGGTGGAATAGGAGTTCAATTTATGAACGAGCTACTGAGCGACGATTGGAGATGTGTTTGCATTGTCGTGAGCTTTAAGCGTTCAACACGCAGTTGAGATTTTGGTTTCTTGGATAGGTTTAACTATGCTAAACGGTTTTTTTGGGCGAAAACGTTTGTTATGACGATTCCTCAGTTGTTTACGTGTTACGTTGCGGTTGAAGTATGAGACCAGCGGCAGCTTGATCGACGCGTTGAATCAAGCCAGAGCGGTGAAAAGGTTAACGCCCAAGGTCCGACAATACTGCTTGTACGAACACCACAGATGCTTGCCACCGGTGACATTCATGTCCAAAACAATCATAACTGCTTAACGATTTTCTCCGCAGTCGCAATGGGGAGAAACATTCGATTCGACAACTTCGGTAGCGTCACAAATCCATGACGCTCATAGAAACGTCCTACGGTCTCATTCTTGATGTCAACAACAATCAAAGTCGCCGCAATTTCGTTCGCTACACGCACACACCGAATGAGTGCATCGGCAAGCAGCAGCGAGCCCAGACCAGGAAATGCAAGATCACCCGCTAAACGGCCGACTAGTATGGCGGGAACCTCTGGATAGCGAGGCATACGTTTGCTGAGCGCCAGCGGCAATTGTGTCAGTTCGATCGAAGTCGAACAGAGCGTATAGTAGCCAACGATTCGAGTCGGTTCAGATTCTGATGTCATTACGAAGACTGCGGCAGCTTTTCGCTTAACATCTTGACTCGCGACGCGAACAAGGTAGTCATTCAAGGCCTCTACGCCGCAGTCAAATCGATTTCGGTCATGCCGTTTACCCAGCGACTCGCAAACATATTTACTCACCGGATCGTGACCTGTTTTCGATGGCGTGCGACCGCTTCTCGAAGGCGTTTGTTAGGCGGCTTAGGCGAAAGCAAGGCTTCCACCAACACTCGGCTTTGCTCGCGATCAAGGTGCAATCGTTCGTATTCTTCGATGACCTGCTTCGCAGCGGTCTCGACATTGGCGATTACAAAATCGGAAACCGATCGGCCTAGATAAGCCGCTGCTCGCTCAATCAGTTCTTTCTGTTCCAAAGAAATGCGAGTCTCAAGGCGAGCAGTTTTCGATGCTGATCCAGACGATGTCATAATAGATAATCCTTAAATAAACTTTCTAGATCAATTGTACGGCAAATAAACGTACATAACAATGGAGAAAAAATGGATAATGCTCGCTCTGTATTCAGTTGTCAGGTTTTAGTTTTTTTGTTTATCCCGGAACGCGAATCGATTCCTACCATCATGCAATCGGTGTCGCAGTATTTCGTGTACAGCCCATGCATAGGTAGTATTCGAGTTGACTGCTCCCTTGCTTCCATGCTCGTACATTCCAACGTCGATCCCGTACGAAATATAGGGAGTCTCACCGCGTTCGTTGTACCGATCTTCCTCCATGAATCTACTGGCCTTCCTGATCGCTTTGAATATCAAAAGCTATATGCGGGGCTCTAAGCAGTGGTCACTTGCGCTTGTAGACAAAGTCTTGGAAGAAAAGGCGGTCGCTGATCTTGGTCTTCTCGTTTTCGAATAGCGGAAAGGCGATGCCGCTTACTGTCTTACCGTTGCTAGATTGGAGCGTGAGCGAGAATTCGGTTGCTGACCAGGTTCCTGTTGTGTCGCTTTCACCTCGAGAGGGGGCTGTCGCCAAGTTGCGAGGAGAGGCGATGCACGAGTTCATCATATTCCGCGAGGCCAGCCAAATTCACATTGTTCTGCGGATCGTGTTTCAAGTTGTATAGTTCCGTCCCCAGACTCTCCCCCTCTTGCGTTCGCCATTCAGTATAGCGATACAACGCGGTAGCCATCGATCGCCCCAGTGGACGATTCGGGCGGTTCTCCCGCGAATCGAGGCCGCGCCGAAACTGGCTGTAGACGGCTTCTTTCCAAGGCTGTTCAGGATTTCGAAACAGCGGCGCGAAACTTTTGCCCTCCAGATAGTCGGGCGGCGTAAGCTCGCAAAGTTCCGCTAGAGTAGGATAGAGGTCCACCAACTCCACCAAGGCTGCGGACTGCACTCCGCGCGTCGGTTGGTTCGGCATACGCACGATGAGGGGAACGCGGGTGGCGATTTCAAAGTTCGTCATCTTGGTCCACAAACTGTTTTCGCCAGTGTGATAGCCGTGATCGCTCCAGAACATGACCAACGTATTTTCTGCGAGGCCTAATTGTTCAAGTTCCGCCATGACACGCCCGAGCTGCGCATCCATATAACTGGCCGCAGCCTTATACCCCCGCACAAGATTTTGCGTGTGTTGTTCCGGAATTGGCCCACTCGCGGGAATGTCCGCATAGCTCCGCAATTCGTAAGCGTCGTGCAATGCGACTTTCGGAACATTTCGCGGCGGATAATAATTATCCGGAAGTCCAAATTCACTTTCCGGATACAAGTCCCAGTATTTCTTCGGACAGTTGAATGGCAAGTGCGGTCGACGAAAACCGAGGGCCATGAAGAACGTCTGATCCTTAATTCGTCGCAGCGTCAAGATCGCTTGGTTCGCAATCTGTCCGTCAGCATAAACATCGTCAGGATGTTGAGATGACTCGTACGGTAGTCCCCGAATGATGCGAGGACGTCCGGTCGCCGGTATCGATCGCATTTTTTCTGTCAAATCAAATGATTCTTGCTCATACCATTGCTGGTAGGGAGTTCCGTGATACCAAGGTTCGTCGCTCCAGCTCAGTTCATCGCGAGGCATGCGGGGACCGACCGGTCCACCTGTCTCGACCTCACCATGATGGTAGACCTTGCCGATCGAGACGGTGTGATAGCCGTTACGTTTAAAAAGTTCCGGTAGCGTGACGGCTCCTGGCATAAGTTTCCGCAACTCCGGACCGGCACTGTTCCCTCGGCCAATTCGCTCGTGGTCCGTGTCGGGCCGCAAACCGCTCAGAACACTATTGCGTGACGGTCCGCATACCGATTCCTGGCAGTACGCGCGCGAAAATAACAAGCCACTTCGCGCGAGGGCGTCCAGATTCGGTGTGATGACGTTGCCTCCATAACATCCGATAGTCGTATTGAGGTCGTCGGCCACAATGAAGAGCACATTCGGCGATGCGGCAGTCGCGACTTTCACAATCCAGAGGATTGCCACATATCTAAAAAAAGTCGCTGAAACTAATGAAAAAGTTTCCTTGGATTTACCCAAATCTCTATATGGAACATTCATCGAAAAAATTCCTAATTCAACCTTTAAACGATTAGCCGATGATGGGTTACTGACGCTTACTAAGATTTTTCGTTGCTGTAAGCCGCGTCACGGGCTTTTGACAATGCGTCATAACATGATTGCGCCGACGGCAATGGTTCGTAGTTTGGTAGTCTGTGGATGTGGGCACTAACCTCCACCAAAATGGGGCCAGTATAATCCAACTCTTTTAGAATTCGGAAGTACTTGACCCAATCGATCGTCCCCTCACCGGGAAGTAGAAAACGGTACGGTGTCGACAACTCGACGTCCTTGACGTGAATGAAACCGGCATGCGGAATGACTTCGCGCATGGTGGTTTCCATGTCAAACCCCTCCACCTTGTAGTGACTATAGTCATACGTCAGCGTTAGGGCAGGGTGATTGACGGCGTGGTAGAGCCATAGCAACTGCTCGGATGTGTAAACCGCATTGCCAGCGTGCGCTTTGACGGCCACTTTCACTCCCGAGGAGCCTGCCGCCTCAGCCCATTTGCCTAGCCGATCGACCATCAGGTTTTTGTTGACATCCCATTCCTCCTTCTTTCCACCCATGACGGATTCCAACAACGGCGGTTTTTTCTCATCCAACACATTCGAAATTTCACCGGCCCGCTTGATCGTTTCCAAATCCTCTTGTTGCTTCTGCTCTTTTCCAAAAATAGCCCCATGAAACAGGAGGCTTGAGATCTCGAGGTCGTTCTGAAGTGTTCGGTCGCGAACCGCGTGTTGCATCGTAGTATCGAACTTCCCTACTTCGGTCGGGAATTCTTCCATGATGCAGATTTCTACGTTGCGGTAACCGATGCGGGCGCAGTGATCAAGCGCATCTAACACCGGCAGCGATTTCATACCGTATAGACTGAATCCAATCGGCCGCGCGTCGGACATTGCCGGTGGCGACGATGCATCAGTTCGCGAAGAACTCGTCGACAATAGACCAGCGGCCATTGCGGAAGAGCTAACTTGAAGAAATCGACGGCGTGTAGCGTTCATATTGCAATCCGTTCTCACGTTTGACTAGCGCGTCGCGCCAGCTAGTGAATGAGGGCGAGAAAATTAAAGTTCTCACTAGCCTGCGCGCCGCGCTGAGAAGTTATTAGACCTTTTATGATATACTTGGAACAGTATAACCGACGAGTGTTTGTCCGTGTGACTCTACTGATTCGCTATCTGAATCAAACCGTCGCTCATCGTCCAGGCGAAGAGGTCTCGCACTTGGTTTTCGCTGAGTTTGTCGAGAAGTCCGTCGGGCATCATCGATACGGGTGATACTTTGATCGTGTCGATATCTTCTGATTTGATTTGGATCGATTCCGTGGCGGTTTGAATCGTGATTGCCGATTCAGATCGCTGTGAAATGATACCGCTGACGACGCGGCCATCCACCGTCAGAACATTAGTCAATTGAAAATCGACGGGGACAGTGGCACTTGGGTCAATTACATTGGTCAGCAAGTAGCCGAGGTTTCGTCGATTTGCGCCCGTCAGGTCAGGACCGATGGTACGGCCTTCGTCGAATAGCTTATGGCAGTTCGCACATGTTTTTTGAAAGACTAGGTGCCCGTTTTCAAGATCGGCTTTGGCTATTCGAGACGGATCGAGCGCCCGTTGCCAAGTCTTAATCAATTGCAATCGGTCCGCTGGCGTAGGTCGGGCACTTCCCCAGACTTGCTCGAATCGCTGCAAAAGATCATTATCAGCCAATGCAACGATCTGTCTCGCCTGCCCTGCAGATAATTCGGTTGCAACGATTTTTTTCTGCTCAATCGCATCGATTAATAATTTGGCGCTGGACGGTCTCGCAACAAGACAGTCAATGGCCGCGATGCGATCGTGTTTGTTGAAGAGGGCAAATTGATTCACAATCGTTTTCTGCAACGCGGTATCGTGGATGGCGGTAGCTGCTTGCAGTGCTGATTCAGTCAATTCGCCGTTCAAAAGAAGACGCTTTAGGTCGTCAGCAAATCCGGGTGGCTTACGTCGGACCAAACCGGTGAGTGCGGCGTGACGCGTTTGTAAATCAGCGGTCGCGTCGTGCAACAGACTTCGAACTCGCTGCAGCGTTGCTTCGTCTCCGACGGCTGCTGCGGCCGTCATTGAAGAAACGCGTACTCGAGCATCCTTGTGTTCGATCAGACCGGTGACAATGCGACCAACCGATCTAGGGAGCTGGTCGATCTTCACGCTAACGAGAGCATCATTGAATCCGTCAAGCAGATCGGCAACGGCTTCTGGCTTAGAGATCTGACTGATTTTATCAAACAAAATCGCAACCGATGGTGTGGAATCTTCTGTGATTCGCCGAGCTATCCAGCGACGCATTCGTGGCGACACAGCCTCTACCACCTGCACGGCCCGCTGCGGATACGCTGCGACTTCTGGTTCGATTGCATACCAAATCATTCGTTCTAAATTCGGAGAACTCAAGTCGCCGGATGCTTTCGCAAGACTAATGCTCGCTTCCCATCGTTTGCCGATTGGCACTCTCTGCAATGCAGAAGCCAACCCCATGCGAACGATCCACGACAGTTCCGATTGCGCCATCGCAGCAAAGTGGTCGACCGCATCGTCAGTCGGGTCGCCATGATCGACGAGTAAACGCACGGCCCAAGCTTGGACGTGATCACTTTCATGACTCAATTGTTTGACTAGCCACGCTTCGTCAATTCCACCGGTTGTATACAGTGCCCACATCGCTCTCAGCTTGCGCGTCACATCGTGATTCTCTTCAAAAATGCTTCGCAGTTGAACGTGAGCTACCGAGAGGTCTTGTCCGGCCACGGCTCGTTCTTGGAGGATCTGTCGCGCATGGCGGACATACCAGTCGTTGCGATGCAGTTGGTACACAACGAGTTGCTCTGACGACGCGTTGGATAGATCTACGTTAACCGCAACCGGATCGCCCCACGTGATTTTGTAAATGCGACCGCTCGTGCGATGAATACCATCGCGATCGTGACATTCGCCATTGTCTGACCAGTCGGTCATATAAACGTCGCCATCCGGCCCGTACTCCATCGAGACTGCTCGAAACCATGGATCGCTGGCGACAAGAAAGTCTTCGTCGTGTACACCGCGATATTCACCTTTGACTTGAACGAGCCGATCGCGATTAATTCGTCGACCATGAATGTTGCTAGTGAATAGCGCGCCACGAAAGGATTCCGGCCAGCGATCGCCTAGATAGATCATCGCATCGCAATGAGAATGGCCGCCGCCGAAATCCAAAATTCCGTTCGCTTGTTGCTCCGTCTTTTCCCAGGTTCCGGACGCCCAATGAAGATGATCGCTTGTCGCTGACATCGCCTCGTAAACACGTGGGTCAGGATGCACGCCACGATCCTTCCACCGCTGGTAGTGCGCGCCCGGCACGAGATGCCAGAGATGATCGACAACACTGGTCGTCAGGAAGCCCTGTCCGTGATCATTAAAATCGAGCCCCCAGGGATTGATGGTTCCGTCGGCTACGACCTCGAAAGTATGTCGCGTCGGGTGATAACGCCAGATACAACAACTCAGTTCGATGCTTTTCTCGCTCGGCTCGCCCGGACGACCAACATGCGATGGCTGCTTAATCCCGTGGCGACCGTAAAGCCATCCATCATGTCCCCATGTCAAACCATTTACGCTATTGTGTTCGGCTTTCAGCGACCAGCCGTCCAGATGGATAATCGCATCACCATCTGGTACATCATCCCGATCGCGATCAGGGATGAAAGAAAGATGCGGCGGAGCCGTGATCCACACTCCACCGAAGCCGATCTGCAACCCCGTCAGGTGAGTCAGTCCGTCGCAAAAAATGCGTCGCTGATCGAGAACGCCATCGCCGTTCGTATCGTCGAAGATAATAATTCGATCGTAAGGTTCATCGGTGAATGTGCTGCCATCGTATGAGTAACTTTCGGCTACCCAAAGCCGCCCACGATCGTCGAACGCGATTGCAATCGGTTGTTGAACGTCCGGTTCCGCTGCGGCGAGCGTGATCTGAAATCCTTCGGGAACGCTCAGGTATTTGATTGCGTCCTGTGGCGACAGCGGTGCCTCGCCATTGGGTTGCGTATTAAGAGGTGCGAATTCCTCTGCATTTGCCCGTGGACTCGTTGCAGAGGTTCCTAGCATCACCGCCGCGGCTAACAAGTATGCGATTGCCGCTTTAAAGTGTGGGATAGAATACATCGTTAGCCTTTGGCCCTCATCAACACATCAAGCACGTTTTAGAAGTCGCGAGGAATTGTCATCTTAAGGCTAGCAAGCGGCCAAATCAAGCAAAGCGAGCCAGCTAACGACTAAGAATTGGGGTCGACAGCCGAAGGATAGTGGATTTCGCCCGTCAGGGCAGCCGCGAATATGGACTCGGGCGGTGCCGGCTTTACGTGTCGCCTGCATGTCACTGGCGACCTGGGGATTTTTTGTGCTCGCCACACTCGAACCGCAATTGTTGGGCGATGCTGGAGCCAATGCCGCCGATAAAACTGATCCGGCGGATGTGCAGCGAGTTGTACTGGTGCTGGATGTATCTCCCAGCATGAACGTAGTCGACGCCGGAGCCGATCAGAAGTTGCGGCGGCGAGATCGAGTGCTGGAGGTCGTCGAAGGAATCATGGCTCGCATCACGATCGGTGCGGTGCTACTGACGTTGATTCCAGTCGCGCTGCAATACTTCGGCAGTGCGTGGGATATTGAGCGCGAGTTGCCGGGCATGGACGTAGGACGGGGCTCCACGCCAGTTCGTGCAGTATTGAAACCGGTCGCGGGCGGCCTAGATCCGTCCTACGGAAATTCTCCCTCGCACCACGAATCGACCAAAGCAACACACGCATGAGGAAATGGCTGATGCTCGCGTGGCTGTTGATTCCCGTTGTGCTCGTGAGTTATCACTTCGGCCCCGGACAAGCTGCGCTGGCGTATCGAAAAGCACAGGCAAGTTTGGCAGACGCAAAAATATTGGAACGAGACGGACATTTCGACGAGGCGATTGAACGCTACGGCGAGACACTTGCCGCTTTGCCGCAGTCCGACGAACCGCCGCCAGCTTTGGCCCTGCGCCGAGATCAACTGCGGCTGGCTCAAATTCAAGCGAGATTCCAACTGGGCCGCTTGGCCGAGACGCTCGAAAGTCTCAACTTACTGATCGATGACGTCGAGCGTGAGCATGGCCCCAATTCACCATTGGCCCAAGATGCTCGCGTGCTACTGGGCCGAGTGCATTACCAAGCGATGGTCCGCTACGGATGGAGTCGGCGGAAGAAGCGGTTTGGAAGAAGCATTGGGAGCTTTCGCGGCAGAACTTTCGTTTTCTTGCCGAACACACCAAAGGCCACCGCAACCAACCGATGCTCGGCCGCGACCAGAAACTCCAACCAACAACCCCCCACCCCGCCCCGACGAATTTGATTTAGGTTCATAGTTCGGTAAATTTCTTCACGTCATCTGCGAACTTCTGATCAAAAATGATTTCTACAGAAGTTCGCAGAGGTCGCGAAGACTAAGAGGAGATCTCAAATTTCAAATCGCAAATCTCAAATCACGGGTGGCGTGTAACGCATCGCGAAGCGTTGCCTGCTCTCGAGATTCAGATTCGAGCGATTCAAGCTGCTGCTTTAGGTTTGCCACTCGGTCACGAGCTCGTGACAATCGAGGATCGAGTTCAACACGATCAGTGGCGACCTGCAGGCGAATGGCAGCGACTTGTGAATCAATCGTTTGCTCTTGAGCTTGCGCGTCGGACGAGACTCGTGCGTAGATCGCTGCATGAACACAATTGGAAGTTTGCATGGACATAGTCCCGCAGTCAGTCTACGTGACATTGGCGTCCCGCAATTGGGGCAAGGTATATGGGAAGAGTTGATGTCTAACATTACGGGATCTAGAAAAAAAGAAACAATTCTATGTGAATCATCCGTTGAGCAGGGTTACATCTTTTTTGGGAAGTTTTTTTCTTTTCGCGAAAAGGCCGCGAATAATGCGGCGATCTCGTCGTCGACTTCCGATGGATGAAAGACTGTTGAAGTGATCTCCGCACGCAACAACTCGCGATACTTAGCACGCAATCGGTGGGCAGCGACCCGAACAGCCGCTTCGCGCATACCAAGTCTGGCACCGATCGTCGCCGCTGACTCGGTCTCTGAACCGTCAAGATACTGTTTAATGTTCTCGAAAAGCTGGGCCTTTCCTGCGTCAATATAACTCTGCCGGACTTGTTCGATGATTCGATCTAGAAGCGACCGCGCCCACTGCTCTTCGAATCGTGCCGCAGGGGAATCGGCCGTCGAAGGTTCAATCGCAAAGCGTCTTTCCGCGTCCTCCCATTCCAGTGACAGTTGCTTCCTCGCGCCGCCACGCTTCAATGCTGTTCGCTTGTCGTACTCGTTGGCCAAGAAGTTGGTGAGTAAAGTCAATAGGAATGTGCGAAATTTCCCCCGCGCAGGATCGGCGTCACCGACATAGTTCTTTTCGACAAGTCGTTCAAAAAAGCCTTGTGTTAATTCTTGAGACAGATGGAAATCGTGTCCAAGCGAGCGAACATAGGCAAAAAGCGGGTACCAATATCGCTGGCACAATTCCGCCAGAGCGACACGCCCTTCATCCGTCGACTGATGCTGCGATTGCATCACTAGACTCCACTGAGTCGAGTCGAACCGAGTACCGGTTGCGGAAATCCTTCATCGGAATATGACATTTTTCCATTCTAGTCAAAAAATTGCTTCGTAACGATTGCCGGTGGTTTCTTCATCTAGTAGTGGCAACGTGACCAACGCGTACTTTCCAACACACTGGACACCCGAAGGCTCCAATCATGTGCAGCAAAACACTTCCAACCATTACTTTTCTTCTAATCGCTTTTTCCGGCGTAGTCGTCCAGTCGCAAGACGCGCCCCCAGCGTATAAACACCTAAAGCCGATCGAGTCATTCTTAGGCGTTTGGAAAGCCAGATTCGACCCTCCTGGTGACGTTCCGGACGGTGATCTCGAAATCCATTTCCGGTGGAAGGGGGACAGGAGCTACATAGAGTCAATCGTTTACTTTCATCCCGATGGCGCATCCGAAAACGTGCAACTCAATCCTGAATTCACCGTGATTGGATACGATGCTAATTCTGCCGCGATCAAGGCATGGCACTTCAAGTATACGCATCAAGGGCGCACCGAAGCGGAGATCGATACCAAAAGGTTTGTCATCAATCAACATCAAGGACAGAAGGGACAAGCCAATTTCCGCCTGCAAAGGAAGACGTATGTTCTAGAAGATGCAGAAACATTGGCTCTTCCGCCAAAGCTGTGAGTCAAAATTGACTATTTATCGTTACGAATAGAAAACCGAAGTTTCAACGGACACCCGTTTCGCATTGGATTTTTGAGGCATCACTCCGATGTCCAAAGT
>JAWXCK010000182.1:0-8574 GCA_034408855.1 Pirellulaceae bacterium | reverse complement strand
GGCAACGCAATCTGTCGTGTTGATGTTGTTTCCATGATCCCGCTTTCATTGATTAGTGATAGCCAAAGGCATCCGAGCCTTCCGTTAGCCTATCCATGCACTGATAAGTCGCTCTCTGGCAGGAATCGGCGCAAGAATTCCGACGATTTCCCAACAAATATTTTCGCCAATAGCGGGCTCCATCGGTGCCAAGCCCAAGGCGGCGATAGCCAGCCGCTTAACTGTTGGCGAATATCCTTGACCCGCTGGTAGGTTGCCTAAGAGTTTACTGAGAATCGACTGACAAAGCGTCAAAAGATATCGGCACAACCTACAGGGGATGGACCAAAGCTCCTCAAAGATCTAAGTCGGTTGAATCTCTATTTCGGCTGATTCCGCCTTGAGATTTCAGGCAGTTATCGATTAAACGTGACTGGCGACGATGTAGATGATAGAATTGAAGCTAAGGAGACCAGAACATGACTCAATCGCCGCAAACATCCGTCGATCGTACAGTTGATGAGCTACCAGCGAATCAAAGAGATGCAATTCAAAATTTGATTGGCGCTAATCTTTCATCCGAGCAGCGAGTCTTTATCCTTGCATACCAGCCCGGATTGGAACCCACCATTTCCGATAAGCAAAGTGCCCGTTCACGCATTCAAGAGTTAACGCATAAAGCACATCAGAATTCGTTGAGCCAAGGTATTACCGAATCTGAAGCTGACACGGCCGTCGATGAAGCTTGCAAAGCCGCCAAGAACTAATGGCGAAAATTGTCGTTGATACCAACATCATCGCGAGGGCGGTGGCATCTCCGCACGGCTTGGCATGGGAGTTATTTCAGCGTTTTCTGGCTGATGAGCATTTGCTCTGCACATCAACCTTTATGTTGGCAGAACTCGATCGAGTTCTCCGTTATCCCAGGCTTCGGAAAATGCACGGCTTTTCCGACTTCGAGATTGAAGAGTTCGTTCAATCCGTTCAGCGTGTTTCACTCGTCGTAGAACTGGGAAGCGAAACAATCCCTTCGGTTTCGAGAGACATCGACGATGATCCCATAATTGAAACGGCTATTCGAGCGAAAGTACGCTATTTGTGCAGCAACGATCTGGACCTCCACGCCGCAGAAGTGGTTGAACATTGTCGACAATACGACATCGCTGTTGTAACCGATCGACAACTTATGGCTATTTTTAGAAATTCTCCGCCGAGTTAGTTACAGATGGTCAGGACCTAGGTTGCCATTTATCATGACGTGGATACTGATCCTATTAGAATCCCTGTGATTTTCTATTCATGAACTCTAAGTATTGGCCAATCTTGCGACCCGCCTCCTGCAACTCTTCGCTTTCGTTAGGATAGTTTTCTTCGACGAATTTTTCCCAATCGCTGAGCCAATTCAGCGTCTGCTTCGAAGGCCTAGGATCTTCACCCGTAGCGACACAAGCAAAGACCTCAGCAAACCATTGATTGTAAATGCCTACTCCGACTGCGAGCATCGAGTTGCGGGTACTGTCCTTTTTCCTCTTTTTCCATTTACCTTTGATTTTTTCAAGATCTACTAGGAAAGCTTCCGGATGGAAAATTCCCGTCGCTAAGTATTGCTCGTCGAGCAAGGCTTTGAGTTCGGCTTGTAAGTCGGGATCTTGCCGAACAAGGTCTGCAATCGTCTCTGGCATATCTGCTTCCTTAATTGGGTACCAAATTCTCGGCAGAGTCGATTCAACCACCGTGCCGATTCCTTATTCTTCAATGGCCTCTAGTCGCGATCATACCCGATCTAGGACAACAAAAGAAACAAACAGGTTTTTAGTCGAACAAGCAGCATCCATGTGCGTACTGGAAATGGTTTGAAGACAAGCGGGTGTGACTCCCGCCTAGATAGCTGTTAGCCACAGGCCTAGTATCGAGTGTTGCAGCATGTCTTGTAACAGCCATGTTGAAGCGTACACAGAAAGATAGCGAGGGTGAAAGGTATCGACTGGCTGTCGAACCATGAACGGTATTGAGCTCCGAAAACTTTGTTCCTATCGGACCCTGCCCAAGGTGTGTGGATACTGGAAGGTAGCATTCTTCATCGCGTCATGGCAAGTGGAGAGGGAAGACCCGGAGTCGAAGGCCCGCTCGCGTTATACAATATGTCTTCAAGGCAACCAGTTAGATCCCAATCGTACTTGTACGGCGTGAAGTCCAATTACGTCGCAACGAGTATGCATCACCAATCTGAAAAAACTGCACTTTAGGCAAAAACATTTGCGAAACCAAACCAGTCCCAGGAGAGCCAAGGATGGCTAAGTAAACGTTCTTCGAAAAGACCGCAACTTCGGCATTCCAAAAAATCCAAGCCTTCGCATCACGATCGACGAAGTCGGTTGCAGAATACACGGTTGTTGATCCCGATCATCTGTTGGTAGCCCGCGGATTGGAACGACGCTGGGATGAATCGCTACGTGTCAATAAAGAAATGCAATCTGAACTACGAGCGATTCCAACGAGACTGCCCGAAGCACGTCAGTGACGACCAACAGCAAATACGCGCGTTGTCCGAACATCTGCCTCAACTTTGGCGCGCTTCGACGACGACATCGCAAGATCGGCAGTCGATTGAACGACTATTACTTGAACAAGTTGTCGTCAACATTGAAGGGAATTCGGAACGTGTTGATATCGAACTACGTTGGGCTGGTCGGCAGTCGACTTACGCTGCGACGCCCTGTACAGAACTATGAGCAGTTATCGAACTACAAGGAATTGATGACTCGTATTAAGTCGCTTCTCGAAAACGATATTACCCTAAGTATGATCGCCAAGCAGTTGAATAGCGAAGGCTTTCAGCCGCCGAAGCGTTCATCACCATTCTCAGCTGGCATACTCACTCGATTCTTGCGCGAACGAGGCATTCGAACTGGTCCTTTACCGAAGAGTGTTACGCATGAAAACCATCTGAAGCCTGATGAATGGTGGCTGTCGGACTTGGCTGCGAAACTTACGATTCCTATCGCTACACTGCATCGTTGGCGGCGAGTTGGTTAGGTCACCTCTCACATGTTAACCGCCGGCAATCGATGGGCGATATACGCCGACGCGAATGAAATGACTCGACTAGCACGGCTTAGAGTCACCACTCGAAGTTGGCTTAATCCATACCCATCGGAGCTGACGACTCCAAAATCTTGACCTAACCACGGCTATCCTCAAAGTAAATACTAGCATTTCACGATAATCATCAACACCGAGTTTTATGGAGGTATTATGGCTGGCAGATCGAAGAATATTTACACGACACGAAGGAGACCTGGGGCGCCGGTAAGCAACAGGTCCGCTGCGTGTGGTCGAACATTGCTTGGCTGGAACATAAACGGATGGTTGTTCACGCTGATTGAGCTGGAGTCATGGGAAGCTGATTTGGAGACAAAGCCTTGCCGCATAACATCGAGCCGCCTAACAAGCTCGATCAAACCCAACCTACAAATGTTTACCTAAAGTGGCGTCATTTATTAAAACATGGTTAAATTGTTGGAATAACTATTGACACGCCATTTTCAGATCTTAAAATTTGGGCGATTGGTTCTTTAAGGGGGCATTGTTGCGATTCGGTTGTGGTCTTGACCTCCTCTAATGCTCAAGGTCAACTAGCAGAGATTCTCTTTCCCGCTCGCAGGAGGTCCACTTCCCGCCGATTGCTGGGCGAGTTTTCTCGTTTTCATCCTATCGGAATACCCAATGCCTTCTGATGATTTGCCGCGCCTCGACGCAAACCCGCAGAGTCGCGTGGATGTGCAGAGAACGACTTTATCGATCGATGTTCTCGGTCGATTTATTTGCAATACTTGGGACGAAGCCACGGGGCCGACGCTAACGTCCGACATCCGAGAAACCTCGGCGAGTTTTGACGCCGTCGTCATTGGTTCGGGCATGTATGGTGCCTACTGTGCCGAGAAAATCTGGCGACAGGGCGGCAAGGTGTTGCTGCTGGAGGCGGGACCGTTTCTCATTTCAGAACACGCTCAGAACCTCTCGCGTATTGGCTTAGGTAATCCAAATGCGCAACTTCCGGAATCGGAGGAAGGACGAAAGATTAGAAACTTTGTCTGGGGCATTCCATGGCGAGGCAATCAAGCTTTTAACGGCCAAGCGTTCTGTGTTGGCGGAAAGTCGCTGTTTTGGGGCGGGTGGTCGCCGCAATTGACGGACGATGTTCTGGCTGACTTTCCCTCTACGGCACGAGACTACCTGAAGAACAATTATGAAGAGTTGGAGGTGCAGATTGGCGTAAGGGAGTTGCGCCGTCAAGCTGATGGATCGCTAACAGCAAAGCTCGAAACGGACTTCATTTACGATAGCGAGTTGCAGAAAAAACTTAAATCGAAGGTCGATTCTGTGGTCGCAAAGCCGTTAGAGAAATCGCAAGAGGCGCCGCTCGCAGTCCAAGGACAATCGCCTGGGTCTGGACTATTCAGCTTCGATAAATTCTCGAGCCTGCCCATTCTCGTAGATGCGCTTCGAGAGGATATCGATCGATCGCAGGGCGATGATCGCCATCGGCGTGCGTTTCTCGTTCCTGGCTGTAAAGTCAAGCGATTGAACTCGGATGGTGGCAACGTCCATGAGATTGTGGTATTCGTCGATGGCCACGAGCAACGCTTGCGGATTCCGCGCACGACCAGCGTTGTGCTGGCTGCTGGTTGCATCGAGTCGACGCGTTTGGCATTGGAGTCGTTCCCAACTCCCGAAATGGGCCGCAACCTCATGGTGCATTTGCGAAGCAATTTTGTAATTCGTATTAAACGTTCGGCGATCAATTTGCCGGCAGGTCCTGCGGAAACGGCAGCGCTGCATGTCGCCGGCAAGGCGTCGAAGGGTGGGCGTTTTCACATTCAGATGGTGGCCAGCGCTAACCGCGATGGCAATGCCGAGAGCATTTGGTTTCGCTCCATTCCTGATACCGACATCCTGCGAGCTGTATTGCAGAACGAAGACTCGGAATATGTGGCGATTCAGTTTCGATTGTGCGGCGAACAACTCGGCATTAAGTCGACGGGACCGCCAAATCCCAAATTGAGTTGGATCGATCTCAGTCCATTTGAATACGATGAATTCGGAATGCGCCGCGCATACGTCAATCTCGCAACACTGCCGGAAGATAACGAGTTGTGGGACGAGATGGATGAGGCCGGATTCGCATTGGCCGAATCACTCGCTGGCGCAGCGAATACCGAGTACTGGATATCGCATCCTGACCGAGACGGGGAATGGTTGACGCAGAGACCATCGCAAGGGTTGCTCAATAGCGAAGGGGATCCTCGTGGCCCGCGCGATGCCCTTGGCACCACCTACCACGAAGCAGGAACGCTGTGGATGGGGGAACCACCGTTTCCGTCTGTAACCGACGGAGTGGGTCGCTTTCGTCACATCGCTAATGCTTATTGCGTCGATCAATCTTTGTTTACGCGGGTCGGATCCGCCAATCCCGTCTTAACCGGTCTCACGCTGGCGCGTCAGACCGCACGCGTCATTGCGCCACAAGCAAAGAACTTTGCTGCCGAAGCAGGCTTCACTTCGCTGTCCAAATTTAGCGGTATGTTTCCGCGACTACCCGATGGTTGGGAACATCGTGGTAAAGGCAGTTTCGAGTACGTCGACGGCGTGCTTGAAACTTCGGGAGGCATCGGTCTGCTCATCTATACGAAAGAATCCTACCAAGATTTTGAGCTCAAGCTGCAATGGCGTTCTCCATCGTTGGATAACAATTCCGGTGTCTATTTGCGCATCCCCGGAAGCATGATCAACAATCCCGATCAAGCGATCAAGTCGGGATATGAGATCCAAATCGATAATCGTGGGAATCGTCCAGGCAATGCTTCGCAATACGGCGAGGCCGATTTTGTCCCACATCACCAGACGGGCGCTGTCTATCCGGTGCACGCGCCAGCCGTTCGCTTCCCCGTACCCAACGGCAAACCGTCTAAATCGATTATCGACACCCGTCCCTTCGGCGAATGGAACGACTATCACATAATCGTTAGCGGAAATAGCATTCAGGTTCGCCTGAATGGAAATAGCGTGTTCGAGGATGGCTTGCCCTACGCCGACACGGAAAACGTCTATCCGCAAGGCCACATCGCTTTGCAGAACCATTTCAAGGGCAAGCGCGTGCAGTTTCGTAACATACAAGTGCGAAGCACCTAGCTGCGCTCGATTTTAATGTTCCCAGTTACGTATTCGTATGAGCGACACTTTATAGTGAGATCTTTTCCAGGAGAAAATTATGAACAATCGATTGCAGGTAAGAATGTACCCGGGATTGTTGATGGGGTTAATGGTACCGCTATTTCTGGCGAGGAGCCTCGCCGCGCAAACTGTCGCCGATGAAGCAGCACAGCAGGCCGAACAACGCAAACCGAACGACAAACTGCACGTTCCGATGGTAAAGTCTGCTACGGCAAAGTCGGTTACCGAAGATGGACGCAAGCTCGTCGAGCTCCAATTTGAAGTGAACCGACCAGCCGACGGAGCTCCCGTCATACAGCGATTGGTTGATGTCACGCCGGAGCAAATGAAGGCGTGGCAGCAAAAATATCTCGATGAAATCTCGGGGACGGAACAAGTTGTTGAAGATCAAGAACGCCAATTGCTTATCAAGGATAAAGGCGCCGCTCCAGCGGAGCCCCAGACCATCGCGGCCGATGCCGAAACGCGCTTAATGAAGTTTCAAGGGCTGCCGAAACTAACGGCCGCATTCGAGCAACAACTCATCGATCGTTGCCTCATGATTCGCCACATAGAGGTGGTGAACGATGAGCGGGCGGAAGGGATGGGACCTTGGTCGTTTGGTTACTTGATGCAGGAGCTAGCCAACGAATCTGCTACGGGAATTAAGCCGGTCGACCTCGTCGAAGATTGGCTAGGACATTGGCAAAAAAACGTCCTGGTGAACGGATTTGTCGTTCCCCAGCGCAAGCGTGGTATCGAACAATTGATTTTGAATGACTGGCCACGAACCGCCGATCACGAACTTGACCTTTCCAAATCGCCTTTCCGCCTGTTGGCAATCATTTTGCGGCTCGATCTTCGCAGCAACAAAGTGCTCGGTTCGGAGCGTATCGACGACGGAGGCGCAGGCGAAGCTCGGCTGGTTTACTGTGCTGTTGATAAGGCTGGGCAACCGCTGGCATTCACCGTGATCTTCGAGTATGGCATCAATCGACGAAATTTCCTGGAAGTGTGGGAGTGGGCCTGGCACTGGTACGACCTTCGCTACAAAGATCAAGAGAGCGAAGAGTATCGAGTCGCTTTGGAGGCTTTGACGCATCAGTTTACCGACCGTGACTCGAATGTAGAGGCTCCACCCAACCGTAGTTCCCTCAATGCCTTGCGAACCAACGAAATTGACTTGGTGTCTAAGATCAAGCCAAGGCCACCGGCGGAGAGCGTTTGGGAAGTGCGTGAATTTCGCCTTGACGACGGCAATGAAGGTCACCTCCGCCAAGTGACTGTCAAACAAACACCTGACCTTAATTTCAATGGGAAAAAGGTACTAGCCGATTTCGTTAATTCCAACACTCCCAGCATCCTAGCCCTACGCCATTCGACACCCACCGACTTTCCGCGCGGTAGCGATTTTCTAGGCGGCTCCGCGATTACGCCACCGAACGTGATATGGCAAGCGGGCGCAATCGCCAGAAAGGACGCTCGACACCTATTCTCCTTAGGAACGTGCAGCGGTTGCCACGCTCGAGAAGCCTTTCCCGAGGTAGGGACTCCAGCAGCGCCATTCGACAACGTCCAGGGTGCCACGCGCCAACCGCCGCACTTTACGCATGTTCGACCTCGCAAAAAAAACGATGTCGCTGAACTATCTGCGTTTTTGACGGGCAGGGGTCCCGATCAAAGGCCCTTTAAGCTCGTTGATCCGGCGGGTCAGAAAGCTGCCGATGGGACGCCGCTGGAACGTCCCTTCGGCGATCTACCGGTCCGTGCACATGACATTTACGGTCTCGCTCGATTCGGCGCGTTCTACGAGATTTTTCGTGAGCAACGGTCGCAGGTGCATTAGTTGAAAGCTGTCATCAACGCGATCCATCCTTTGATAGCGCAGATCGCGATGAGGATGTCGTAGACGTAACCGTTCACGGGGCGGGGAGGATTTGAGGAGCGGGTTGGTTTGAGAGCTTTGCTTGGATGGCTTGAACAAGGTATTCGAATGCGTTTCGTTTCTGTAGCCGGCATGTGCCCATCACACTGAAGATCCGTTCGACGAAACGGCTGCCACTCTCCGACTGCGTGCCAAAGGAAAGTTTTCGATAAATCACCGCCGGTCGAAGAGCTCGCTCGGCCGTGTTGTTGGTCGGTTCAACTCCGTGGATCGTAATAAACCGCCAAAGATGTTCGCTGTGCGTGTGCAGTGACTTGCACTGATTTCGCAGCCTCGAATCATGGCTACCGGTTCCTTCATAAAGCATTCCGTTGAATTTTTGAGCATCGAAGACGGCACGGAATCGAAATTCGTCCCACGAAATTTCGCCAGCTTTGAATTGATGCCAGCGTTCGAAGATCACTTTCAATTGCTTGGAAAGTTTTTCACCCATCTCT
>JAWXCK010000181.1:0-14824 GCA_034408855.1 Pirellulaceae bacterium | reverse complement strand
GTTTTTGCAATCACTCAGTTTCGTGTTTTTCATGGATTTTACTGCTAAAATCGATTGCGGATCACGAAAACCACCCACAGTTTCTGCGGAAGAGCCAATCAATTGAACCTGCGACCGTTTTCTTTTGCTCGCATCAAGGAGAAACGCCGCGTTGGGCTACGTTTTGAGTTGCTTGAAGAACGAACGTTGATGGCAAACCTTGGGCTTGGCGACATTGCCTTTACAGGTTACCAAGCGACAACCAACGACAAGATTTCGTTTGTGCTGCTAAAGTCCATCGATAGCGGCAGCGTCCTTTCGATTACTGACAACGCGTGGACAGGGAGTTCTCTCACCGCATCGGAAGGAACAAGTGTCGTAACGTTTAACGCTTCGTTTACAGCCGGTACGCAATTTAATTTCGATGCAAGTCGTTCCACAGGTAATAAATGGTCGGTCGGTATGACTACGACCAACATTTCGGACACGACAAGCAGCAATTTTGCGCTGAATGCATCGGGCGACAATCTCTTTGCCTACAACGGATCGACTCCGCCATCATCAGGCGATAGTATCTTATGGGTATCGACTTTCGCCACCAATAATTTCTTGAATTCTGGAGTTCAAACGACAAGTTTGACCTATCTCCCCTCGCGCTTTGAATCGACGAATGCACAGCTATCGTTGGCATTATCCAATGGCGCGACCAATGAAAATGGCGTCTATTTCGGAGGCAATATCGCGGGTACAGACAGCTTGATTCGAACCACTTTGTACAATGTCGAAAATTGGTCGAGCTTTACCACTGCAGGCACCTTTGCGATTCCGCCAATGGCCTTATTTTCCGTTGCGAATTCCGTTGACTTGAAAATCAATGAAATTAAAGCGAACCCTCCCGGCAACACCTCCAACGGCGATAAATTCCAATATGTAGAATTGATTGGCAATCCAGGTTTATCGCTCGACAATACTTTTCTCTTTACCGTTGACGGAAATGGCTCTGCACAGGGAATTGCGAATTACGTTGCGAACCTAAACGGTCGTTTCATTGGAAGCAATGGTCTATTGCTGTTGAAGAGCCCTTCGGGCGGTCATACCGCCGCAGCAGGAACGACCGTCGTAACCGACGTAAAATTTGATACGCCTGGCGGGATTCTCAGCAAGCATTCGACGACCTTTTTCTTAGCTTCGGCAACAAGTAGTTTTCTCGAAGGAAATGACTTCGATGTAAATAATGATGGTGTGCTCGATCAACTTCCAAACGGGTTTTCACTAATTGACTCAGTTGGTTGGTCGGATGGTGACGCTGGAGATCACGTTTACGGAAGTGTTTCCTTGACGCAATCGCAAGGGACTCCGGATGCGGCAACCCGCATTGTCGGCAACCGTGATATCGATGCGAACGCCTGGTTCAATGGTGATCTGAATGATGTTGGCAATGATCCGACAATGTTGCAATATGATCCAAGCCGAGGAAGTTCAAACTTACCCGTTTCTCAGGTTGTCGCGTCATTAACGCCCGGTGCCCCAAACTTCGTTGCCACCGCAACGAGCTCCAATTTGCGAATAGTCAGTTACAATGTTGCCAGTTCTTCGTCGCCTGGCACGCCACGAACGGGAATTGAAACGATCTTGCAAGCAATCGGTGTCGAAACCGTTGGTGGGATTGCGAGAAAAATAGATATACTCGCAATGCAGGAAGTATTTACGCAAGCGACAACGACAGCAACCATCGCGAATATGCTAAATGCTTTGTATGGCGCAGGAATGTATGCTTACGGATTTCTTAATGGCGGCTCAGCCGGGTCCGGTACTCTGGGCGTCGTATACAACACTGAATCGCTCCAGCTACTTGAAGAAGTTGCAGTGGGCAGCGTATCGTCGAGCGGTCAGCCTAGACAGACCATGCGGTATCATTTCCATCCCAATGGCGGAGGAACTTCTACCGACTTCTATCTTTACAATAGCCATTGGAAAGCAAACGACGATCAAGATGGAAGGGACAAGAGGTACATCGAAGCTCAGGCGATTCGCCTAAATTCTGATTTACTTGGCAGCGGTGCAAACATTTTGTACGTTGGTGACTTCAACGTCTATTCAGCCAGCGACCTAGCTTTTCAAACGATGCTCGGAACAGGGAGCGGGCAAGCTTTCGACCCGATCAACCGATTAGGAAATTGGAATAACAACTCGAATTTTATTGATGTCTTTTCTCAGGCACCCGCCTTTTCAGCACCAAGCGGGCTTGTTGGAGGTGGACTCGACGATCGTTTCGACTTTCAACTCAATAGTGGCGAACTAGCCGATGGTCTAGGTATCGAATTCCGACCTGGTAGCTACCACACTTTTGGCAACAATGGCTCGATACCTCTCAACGGAAGTATTAACAACACGAGCAGCACAGCATTGTCAGGTATTGCGAATCGGACGAATGTTCTCAATCTTTTGACGACCGTCAGCGACCATTTGCCAGTCGTTGCAGACTACATCGTTCCTTTAGCAACATCCGTGGCTCCCCCTAAAGTTGAATCCGTTGTTTTCGGTGACGGGACTGCGCAGCGCTCGATGGTGCAGAGTATTACGGTAAATTTCGATCGTCTCGTGAATATTGGATCGGGGGCTTTCATGCTAGAAACAGGTGTCAGCGGCAATTTCTCGTCGATACCGTTGTCCGACCTTTCCATTGCGGTTAGCTCGAGCGATGTTAGTGGAAAGACTGTGTCGGTACTCACGTTCACAAGTACAAGCACCTTTATTCAAGGCGGCTCGCTACCCGATGGAAACTACCGATTGACGATTCCTTCAAATCTTGTATCGGCAGTCAGTCTTACTCTCGATGGCGACAACGATGGAAATCCGGGCGGCAATCATGTCAAGGGTGCCGCAGAAGCAGATGCTTTCTTTCGCTTGTTCGGTGACACGAATGGCAACCGAACAGTATCGCCCGCTGAGTTCGGCCAACTCCGCGCTTCGCTAAACCGCTCTACTCCTGATCCACTATTTAGCCGACAATTCGACTTCAACTATAACGGTGTCGTATCGCCGGCAGAGTTTGGCGAGCTTCGCAAACGGTTGAATCGAAGTTTATTGTTCTAATTGCATGCAACGATCGTCTTGCATCGCCGCCGTCGAAGCGATGCAAGTACGCTACCGATACACACCAAGCCAATTGAACTTGGTTCTGGGATCGCAGTCACCGAGCCACCATTGAAAACGAGTTCTCCATTAGGAACTGGCACGAAGGTTCCATTGGTCAGAAAGTCGTCTTCGAAGGGTGCGGTTATGCTTTTGAAAGGAAAAAGATCGATATCACCTAACCCACCCGATGGGTTATTAACCGTAAAGCTTGCGGTGGCAACTACGAATGGCGCAAATGGTGCTACGGGACCAGCACCGGTATCAGCCCCAAACAAGTACAACTGGCCTTGGGGTGCTGCAGTTGCCAGATTGTCCAGGTTTCGAGTATCGGTTTCAACAAATCCAAATCCTGGCGGAGCGGATTCTGTCCGCGAATTAAACGTTAGCTCACTCCGATCGAATCCTAGCGAAAATTGATAGAACGAAAGATTGGAACTACCCGTCAATTCCATCACGATGTTCGCGGTAATAGACTGACCATTGACAGCAGTGACGTTGGATTGTATCCCAGCCGTTGATGGATCAAGATCGACACTCAATATGATAGCTCCGCGAGCTGCGGGAGCGACGCCAGCCAATGCTGCGACAAGAAAACAAAACATTAATCTACGATGCATGATTACGTTCCTAGACTCTGTGTAGGTAAGGGGGTAAGTTCTAAAGTGCCAAGCTGGCAAAAAAGCCATCTAATTCATTCGACCAGTCCAGTTAACTTACTGCGATTTCAAGGTGAATGGTTAATTAAAGAATTGCAGATGAAAAAACAGTGAAGTTATGGTTTTCGCAAGGTCGAGGTCGCCATCGTCAGCTAACGTCGCGATCGTCCGAAATCGGTCGATCGCGACTAGCACTTTCCACGATTTTCTCAAATTAAACTAGTCGATTTTCCGTTTTCTCCGACAAACGCTCACTGTCAAAAGCCCCAAACCAAGCATCGAAAGCGACGTTGGCTCGGGAACCGCATTCGGCGTAATCGCTGCCCCATTGAAGAATAGTTGACCATCTGGAATGGGGGCAAAAGTACCATTGCTCAAAAAGTCATCCTCAAAGGGCGCCGTCGCATTCTTGTAGGGAAAAATATCGATGTCGCCCGATCCACCGATTGGGCTGTTCACTTGAAATGTTGCTGTAGCAACAACGAAAGGTCCGAAGGGGGCTACTGGCCCTGCTCCCGTATCTGCACCAAACAAATACAACTGAGCTTGAGCCGGATTCGAACCCAAGTTGTCTAGGTTTCTGGTATCCGTTTCAACAAACCCAAATCCGGGAGGTAACGACTCTGTTCTCGATACAAATGTCAGTTCGTTTCGATCAAATCCGACTGAGAATTGGTAAAACGAGAGAGCCGTGCTCCCGGTCAGACTCATCACAATATTGGCTGTTACTGTTTGTCCGACTGTGTAGGGTAGGTTGTTCTGGATACCAGCAGTCACCGGATCCAGATCGACACTAACTATGACATCTGCGCGACACTCCAAAGCCCAAATCGCCGCAATGCCCAAAGCGAGCCCGAAAATTTTTTTGCGAATCATACTTTTCCGTTTCCTTTTATAATCACTTTTTAACGTCGTTTTTGTAAGAACAAATCCAACACCTACTTAGAAACTCAAGCTGCGGTTAAGTCGCTGCCGCAATTGCCCGAATTCAGCGGGCGCGACGGTGCCGTTGCTATTGAAGTCGAAGCGGGCGTCGTACAATGGGTCGGGGGATGAACGATTGAGCGAAGCTCGAAGTTGTCCGAATTCCGCTGGTGCAGTCGTTCGATTTCCATTGGCATCGCCAAAGAATCGAAAGAAAGCATCTGCCGCAATTGCACCCTTTACATAGTTGCCACCAGGGGTGTTGTTATTGTCGCCATCGAGATTGGTACCGCCCGCTGAAACAAGATTGGATAGTATCGTCAATCGATAGTTTCCATCGGGAAGTGAACCGCCTTGAATGAACGTCGATGTACTTGAAAATGTCAGAACTGAAACCGTTTTTCCGCTAACGATCGTCGAGTTAACAGCGATCGTTAAATCGGATGCCGGAATTGCTGTGAAGCCCGTACTCCCGCCATTCTCGACTACAAACGCCCCCGGGGTAATGTCGACCACCGAATCGAAGTTCACGGTGATCGATCTGACCATGGATCGCTGCGCAGTACCATCGCCAAAGATGACAGACGCGACTTTAGGAGGATTCGCTGGTGCCGCAATCGTGAAGTTAGTCAAGCTCAGCGAAATCGGATTGTTATCTGTTAGCCAATTTGCCTTATCTGCGACAAGCGTTCGAATTGCCGCTGGTGTCCCAGACGTTCCAGATGCATCGTTATACTGCGCATTGTCAACTTCCGCTGGCGTTGGTGTTGTTGGTCCTAACGCTCCGACAGCGGTTGTTCCGACTGTAAGCGATGCGGGAAGATACGTTTGATTGGTAGTCGGAACGCCCGTAGTTACATATTCAAACCATGTCGTTGCGGCAAACAAAAATGATGGAGCTGTTGGAAGTCCAACATAAGCTAACAAACTATCGCCACCGGTCGAAAGGCCAAAGCTACCGATGTCAGTGGCGGAGCCGGCTCCGGTAAGAATCGTAATGGCGGGCGCGAATTCAATCACCACTTTTGTACCCGCCAGTAATCCACCGGCAGGAGCACTATAGACAATCGCACCTTCAGTCGTGGTCAGTGCGCTCCCCGTCCAGCCATTATCCGTGAAAATAATTGGCGCGTTCGGTTGCAAATCAACTAGTGGAACAAACGAGAGCGTATCGGGATTGTCACTTGCAATTCCCGTGATAACGATATCGCCTGCCGACAGATTTTGGAAATCGTCAGCGATAATGATTCCCGTGGCCGTCGCTGACGAGATCGTGCCGACGGATGCGGAGTCGAGCATCAGGGTGTACCGATCATAGCTTTCGAGAGTCGTGTCGCCTTGAACATTGATCGTTATCGTTTTGATCGCTTCGTTGGCTAAGAAGCTCAACGTTCCGCTCGGAAAGGCATTGCCAACAAAATCGTCTTCGACTGCTGGGCTGTTACCGTTTCCAAAGACGGACCAGAGAACATCGCTTGCGACCGTCGAATCGCCGGTCCTGGTAACCGTAAAGACCATCGGGGTTGAACCGCTATTACCTTCTGCCACTGACACGACGGCTGGCGAAATTGCGATTGTACTATCGTCGTTGACGATTACTCCATTGGCAGAAGACACGATTATGGATGTTCCAGCCGATGCATTCGAGAGTGTGACAACGAAGCCTTCGTCGGCTTCTACTGATGTGTCGCCGTTTACCGGAATCGAAATGACCTGCTGAGTTTGACCGGGATTAAAAGTCACTGTGCCCGTTGGATAAACGCCGCCAGTGAAGTCATCCGGCGTTGCACCTGCACCGCTGACGGTATACGTCGCGGTACTCGTCACGCCTGCTGTCAATCCCGTACGATTCACCGTAAAGGTAAAACTGGTAGAGCCAATATTGCCTTCGGCCTTATTAGCACTGGTCGCGGAGATCATCAGATCCGTCGCGGCATCGTCGTTCAAGATTGTCCCGTCGGAAGTTGCTTGACCGAGCGTGGCACCAACTACCGAGGAGAGGGTTACGGTGAATCCTTCGTCTGGCTCGTTAGAAAGATCTCCGTTCACATTCACCGTAATCGTTTTGGTGCTTTCATTGGCAGCGAAATTGACCGTTCCGGTAGGCAATGCATTTCCGACAAAATCGCCGGCGGTAGCTTGATTTGCACTGCTACCCATTACTGCCCAATTCGCTGACGAAGTTCCATCTAGCGGACCTGTTCTCGTGACAGTAAATGTGAATGCCGTCGCACCAGCGTCGCCTTCTAATTTGTTCGCACTAGTTGCTGAAATACTTAATTGTGTTGCCGCGCTTTGAGGCACTCGCGTGATTCCTCGAAACGCGGTTGTTCCGCCCGCAATGACAGGAGTTGTAAGACCGCTCCAAGAACCTGCAAAAGCTCCATTGTAACCGGAAGTGTCCGCAAGCACTTGAATCGAGCCCGTACCTGTCGTCGACGTTGTGCCATAAAGCGTTATCGTTGATCCGACTTTGAATCCGATGATGTTTGCCATCCCTGTAAGCGCGACAGATCCGTTGCCGGCCCAAGCCGATCCGTCGAATGTCCATTTGGTTACTGGGCCGCCAGCCGAACCTGAATCGGTTGTGTAAAGGGTATCCAAGGTCGAACCATTCCAACCAACCGAAGGACTCAAATCCGCTAAGTAAAACGATTGATATTGCGGAGTGGTAACGACGGGAATGACGTTGGTAAAGGTTTGAGCCCCTGATGTGGGCAACCCTGTACCTACTTGGAACACCGATCGTCCAGGTGTCGCGCTACCTGCGCTCACATAGAGCCGTCCATCGATTACTTGAATCGATCGCGTATTGCCGCCAGAAGCAGTCAAAGAAGTCGTCGTCGAATCCGTCGTATTGGCCATGAATCGAACGCTTCCCGTCGATCCGCTTCCAGCACCAGAAATCCAGAAACGCGAGCCATCATCGGTCGCCACGCCTCGCAACGAATCGCCTGTGTAACCATCCGAAAATGACTGGGACGTGTCTACAATTCCATTTGCATCAACACGACCGATCACGCGATTAACAGCGGCTGAACTTGGGTTTGGACTACCGGCGTCTGCACGATATCCGCCAAAGGTCACAAGCTGTCCATCCGAAGATATCGTCAGAGTTCCTTCGGTTCCGGAAGTACCGCGAAGCGTAAGGCTGTTTGCACCTGACGAACTCACTGGTACCGTTTGAACCAAAGCCCCTGAGGTCGTGTATTCGACCAAACTAACCGACGATGCGTTCGCGCTCGATGCATCACCAGTCTCTTGCAATACGAGCAGATTTCCAGGCGAAAATGCAGCGAAAACGCGGCGAGACTCAAGCGATTCCAGCAGGAGTTTTCGAGAACGATTTCGTTCACGTAGTTTAATCCTATCACTTCGAAATCGCTTAGAAAAATTCATGATGCGGGTCAGTACCGTACTTTTCATTTTATCACCTATCTAAAATATGGAATTCAAGTCGTCGTCGGTAATATCTTTATCCTTGTCATTCACGCAAGGACTTAAACAGGCTATTCATCACATCTTCACTAGAAGAAGCGATTCTTAACCAAACGTTCACGTTGCACAGTCAGTAGCTATCGCTCGAAATCGATTCGCCATTGGCAGGCGTCAAAAGAGCCACTAGCACTTCCAAATTTATGTTCTGCGATGCGAACAAGATTGATGCATCGCCACGAAGGAAGTGAACACCTCCTACATGAAATGAGTACAGCTCGCTGTCATTGGTGCAATTCATCGAGCATTGACCATTGATCGTAACAGTACCGTTATTTTTCGAATCATTTTGAATACCCGCTTGGCTAGCACCGTCGATGCTGAATCCTTGATTGATGTCAGCCCATCCCCAGCCATCTTTTACAAAAGGGGTTCCGAATGCCAAATCTCCGGGTTGGGGATTCTTCGCAGCCGTTCGACCAACATAAACCAATGGTCGACCGGCACCTTCGCCAACAAGTACGGTATTGGAGAGCCCGTCGAGAATCGAAGCTAACTTTACACCTGCTTGATCACCTCGATTCTGTGGTCCTCGTCCAAGCACACCAAGCATTTCTTTGGCATTGAGCGACTTCATGCCTGCGGCCACAAATATTGCATTTCTCACGGCATTGATCGATCCGTAGTCGGCCGTTCCCCAAATAGGCGTGTCGGATCGAGTATTTGCGGTAATATTTCGATAGAGGGTGGTCGAAGGAAGACTATAGGCCCGAGGCGACGATGGGCAGAAGAAAATAGGGATTTTTACTTTTGTGACTGGATCATTGACGCGTGCATACCAGTTCAAATTCTTATCGTATTGGTTCGCCAGCGAAGATTGCTCGATTTGCGGAAGGATCATCGACATCCAAGATACTTCGAACGTTGGATTCGAAAGCTTGATTCGACCAGGTGGCAATAATCGATACGCGGACTCGTAATTCATCAACGCCACACCAAGCTGCCTAACATTGCTGCTGCAGTTCATACGTCTTGCCGCTTCACGAGCTTGCTGAATAGCGGGTAACAAGAGCCCCGCCAAAATCCCAATGATTGCGATGACGACGAGCAACTCAACGAGCGTGAAACCGACTCGATCTCGCTGCTTTTTTCCTGTCGTCTGATCTATAGGGCGCATCTCTTACCTCCATTTTCGAATACTACTTACCAACTACGACTATTCGAGCAACTTTCGCTCAGGAGCCACGACAAGGAGATTGGATAGTAGAGGTACGCATCCTGTCGCTTGGCAATCGATTAAGTTTTGGCGAAGTTTTCGCAAAGATTTTGTTAATCAAAAATCAGAATTGGAGCTCCCTTCGAGACTTAACATTTTCTTCACACAATGCTCATTAGATTCAAATGGATTGCGATTGCCTGATCGTTATGATTCTGTCGAACATCCAATCTAAACTGCGTTAGGAGAATTGACACATGATTAAACGAGCGGCAAAACGATCTTTTGGCTTCACATTGATTGAGTTGCTGGTCGTTATCGCAATCATTGGGATTTTGGCAGGGCTCTTGTTACCCGCTATCCAGCAAGCTCGTGAAGCAGCCCGACGCATGCAATGCACGAGTGCCCTTCGCCAAATCGGTTTGGCTTGTTTCAATTACGAGTCTACATATAAAGTCCTACCTTCGGGAAGATTCCTCCCCGACTACACACTGGGGCAAACAGTCCAATCAAGCTACACGAATTACAACAACGTACCAACGACCGGAGCCCATACGGGATTTCGCTCGGTCCACGTAGCAATCCTCCCGTTCATGGAACAGCAAAACGTCTATAATCTAATCGACTTCGCGAAACCAACTGCCGTTCGAATGACGATGAACGGTACGCCAGTCAATGCAAATTACAAGGCATACGCCAATGCACAGAGTCTTTTCATCTGTCCGTCAGAAGCCAACGCAATTCGGAAAATAAGCGAAAATAACTACCGCTACAATTTTGGAGGAAGCACACCTTTCGGAGGTGCTCGCAACTCGACTGCGAATCATGATTCGAATGCAATGATATCCACGACAAGTGGGAGCTACTCGTGTAAAGGCAACGGAGCTTTTACGATTGGCGATGGACTCCCAACACCTGCTTTCCTAGACGGACTTTCCAATACGATTATTTTCTCCGAACGAATTATGGGAAGCGGAAACAATCTGACGAATACGGCGCCGGGACGAGCAGATGTGGTTACCATGCCAAGCAGGCAAGATGGCTTAATCGATCCTGATCTGATGATGTCGCGATGCCAATCGTATATTCCGGCCCCCTCTTCATTTCACCTCAATTCAGCAGGGAGATGGCTACCTGGATCCGACTTTTCTAACGGATGGCCATTCGGCTTTTACTCGAGCACCATGTACAACCATGTTGCGCCGCCGAATTGGAAAGCGATCGATTGTGGCACGTGGAGCGCCATTGCCGATGCACCAGGTGAACACGCAATCGTGGCTGCGCGAAGCTACCACGTTGGTGGTGTTAACGTCTCCTTTGGCGACGGCAACACGCGATTTATGACCGACTCGATCGATCTAGAAACATGGCGAGCATTAGGTACTCGCGACGGTGGCGAGTCAATCCTTAATGGCGAATAGCGCCTTGTTATAGTTCTTTTTTTGAATTGACGCGAGTACGTTTTAGATCCGGACTCGGCGCACAAATCGATTCTTTCCTCCGGTTCGAGTCTGACCTATTTATGAGCATGTTCATGGCTGGCGTGACTATGTTTGATCTCCCCGCGATAAGGGACGCCATTGATTGTCACCGTCAGTTTTGGAGCAGCCGTTTCTTCATCGATGTGGATTGCCAATTCTTCGTCAACGAGCACAAATCGAGACGATTTGCCGTCGCTGTCGCCGCTATCTGGACTTGCCGCCAGCTTGAACTGCTCGGGTTTGCCGCCATGGATAACGTTGATCGTAACTTCTTGGGAATCGATGGGAACGGCTCGCTTGGCGCTGGAATCGAGGATGTAGCACGTCACCGAAGATTTATTATGAATGATCTCGGCATGAAATTCTTCGTTCCCGAGCTCGACCAACGTTCCGCCATGTGGACCTTCGGACGGATGGGCATGTACGTCGACCGCCGGCGTGGAACTCTTATCCAAATTGATAGTCGCACTCGCGTTTGAATTATCTGACTTGCTGTTGTTGTCTCCGCAGCCACTGAGTGCGATCGCCGCGAAAGAGAGGGCGAAGTAGCAGTAATATTTTCGCATTAAAAAAGTCCTATGTTTGAGTTGAAACTTGAAACTTGATATAAGGAATGAGGAAAATACCATCTATTCCCTATTCCCCTCCTCGACTAACTCGACGTGTTCACGCGACTGACCGAGCACATTCTCGACGGCCTTCATACCAAAGAGCCAGAATAGGGCTGGATGGACGAAGAAGTCGAGCATCGTTGAGCTGATAAGTCCGCCGAGGATGACGGTTGCGACTGGATAGAGGATTTCCTTCCCCGGTTCACCAGCGGCTCGTACTAAAGGAACAAGTGCAATTCCCGATGCGATCGCAGTCATGAGCACCGGTGCCAAACGCTCAAGTCCGGCTCGAATAATCATCGATTTGGTAAACGCTTCGCCTTCGTGCTTCACCAAATGGATATAATGATTGAGCAGGAGAATTCCATTGCGTGATGCGATCCCAGCCAACGAAATGAAGCCAACCATCGCAGCGATGGTAAGTGTTTGTCCGGTAAGTACAAGTGCGGCGACGGACCCGATGAATGCCATCGGAAGAGCTGCCATGACTTGTAGCGAAAGATTGACCGAGCGAAACATCGTGAACAGCACCATGAAGACGCCAATCATCGAAATGACAAAAAGAGCTGAGATGAGTCGGCTCGCCGATTGTTGGCTCTGGAACTGCCCTCCGTATTCGACAAAATACCCCGGTGGAAGCGTCGCGACGATCGGCTTGAGTGCCTTCTGGATATCGGTCACCACATCGACGACACCGCGCTCAGCAACATTGCATTGGAGAACAACGCGCCGGCGAACGTTCTCACGGTTGACGGTGTTAGGTCCTCCCGATTCGTAGATGTTGGCTAAGCTCGACAAGGGCGTCATACCACCGTCAGGCAGTTGAATCGAGAGTCGCTTGAGTCCGTCGATGTCTTCTCGATATTCATCCTTCATTCTGACTAGTAAATCAAAGGTTCGTTGGCCTTGCAGGACTTGCGAGACAACCTGACCGTTCATTGCGGTCTGGATGAATTCGTTAACCGTCGCCGCAGACAAACCGTATTGCAACAACCGATCTCGATCCAGTTCGATACGAAGTTGCGGGATTGTCACTTGTGGTTCGATCAGTAGATCAGTCACCCCGGCGACTGTTGCAATCTTGTCCTTCATCGCTTCCGCTTTCTGTCGAAGTAAGTCAAGATCATCGCCGAAAATCTTGATGCCGACTTGTGCTTTTACCCCAGAGAGCATGTGCGAAATCAAGTGTGCGATCGGCTGCTCGACGGCAGTTACTATTCCGGGTATCTCAGCCATCGCGTCGCGAATTTCGAGCAGTTGCTGTTCGCGAGTTCGCGACGATTCAGGGTCAAGTTCGACAATGAACTCGCTCATATTGACTCCTTCGGCATGTTCATCGAGTTCCGCACGACCTGTCCGACGGGCGAAGCGTTGTACATCGTCGATCTTCATCAAGGATTGCTCGACGGTTTGGCAGATGGCATTCGAAGCTGCTAACGATGTCCCAGGCGGCAAAACGACATTGAGCTGGATTGTCCCTTCGTTAAAAGGCGGCAAGAAATCTTTTTCAAGCCGCGACATAAAAACTGCTGCCAAGGCTACCGCCGCCAAGGTCACTGTCAAATTCAACCAGGGAAAGGCAAGACTGAACGCAATGACTTTGGCACCAAGCCATTTCAAGCTACGGAGAACAATGCCGTCTTTCTCGTGCTTCAATTCTGTTTTGCCCGCAAGCAGCCAATACGAAAGGACAGGAGTTACGGTGAGCGAGACCACCAACGATGCTAAGATCGAAACAATGTAGGCAACTCCGAGCGGGGCAAAGAGTTTTCCTTCCATGCCGCTCAGCGCGAACAATGGAACGAAGACCATAACAACGACGATCGTACTGTAGACAATCGACGAGCGAACTTCTGCACTCGCTCGGAACACAACCAACAAAGGATTCAATGGTTTTGAAGATCGCCAGTTCTCACGCAATCGTCGAAAAATATTTTCGACGTCAACGATCGCGTCATCGACTAGCTCACCCATCGCAACGGCCAAGCCTCCAAGCGTCATCGTATTGATCGAAAAGCCGAAAACCGCAAAGACGATCGCGGTCATCACCAGCGACAACGGAATTGCGGTTAATGTAATAAAAGTTGTCCTGATATTCATCAAAAACAAGAACAAAACCATGATCACGAGTATAACGCCATCTCGTAATGCTTCGATAACGTTCTCAATGGCCCGATCAATGAACGATTTTTGAGAATAAACGGGCATGATGCGTACGCCTTTTGGCATCGTAGGTTCCAAGTCGTTGACCGCAGACAAGATTGCATCGGTCACTCGCCGCGTATCCGACCCCGGTTGCTTGTTGATCGTTAGGACCACGGCTGGGCCACCGGACCAGGAGGAGTTGAGAGTCGAGGGTTGAGAGTTGAGGGCTGATTGCGAAACTGAATCGCGGTGTTTTTTGTCTTGACCCTCAACCCTAAACCCTAAACCCTCAACCCTCACAAAGGCGCTGCTATCGCCTCGCTTTACTTGGGGGGCTTCGGCGACGGTTGCAACTTGTGACAGTAAGACCGGGCGACCATCGCGAACGGTGACGGGTACTTTTTGCAAATCGTCGAGCGATTGAATGCGCCCGAGTGAACGCACGAGAAGTTCGCTTGGCCCTTGTCGGTCAAGGTAACCACCGGTCCCATTTTCGTTGCTCTCGGCTACTGCTTTCTCTACTTCCGAAAGTGTTACACCAAAACGAATCATGGCTTGAGGATCGACTAGGACTTGAAACTGCTTACGTTTGCCTCCCATTGTGAATACTTGTGAGACACCAGGGATCGTCAGCAATCTTTGGCGTACAACCCAGTCAGCCGTCGTTCGTAATTCCATCGTATCGGTACTTGGATCATCGCTCCACATTCCAAGCATAAGGATTTGGCCCATGATAGAAGAAATCGGAGCAAGCTGCGGTGCGATCCCTTTCGGCAATCGATCCTGTACCATTTGCATTCGCTCGGCCACAATTTGCCGATCAGTGTAAATGTTGGTTCCGTAAGCGAACTCGACATATACAACGGAAATACCAACCCCAGACGAACTTCGGACAGCTTCCACACCATTGGCTCCGTTCATCGTTGTTTCGATAGGAAAGGTGATCAACGACTCGACTTCCTCGGGTGCCATGCCAGGAGCTTCCGTCATGATGACGACGCGCGGTCGATTGAGGTCAGGAAATACATCGATCGGCATCACCATCGCCTGCCAGGTTCCATAACCTGTCAAGAACAATGCAGCCGCGATGACGAGCATGCGTTGCTGGAGTGAGAACCGGATGATGGAGTTGAGCATTTTTTAGGGAATGGGATGAGGAATGAGGAATGAGGAATGAGGAATGAGGAATGAGGAATGAGGAATGAGGAATGAGGAATGAGGAATGGTGAGTGGGGAGTG
>JAWXCK010000180.1:0-3950 GCA_034408855.1 Pirellulaceae bacterium | reverse complement strand
TCGTTGCTGCGCACCTTCTTCTCCTACACACTAACTGGCGGAGGTGAAGGAGGATCCGAGGGCGGTGGCGGCGGTACGGACGCTGCTTTGGCTTGCTCGATCGGATTGCGTTCTGTCAGCAAACGTATTTCGCTCGTCAGTACTCGACCTCGCGTGAAAAACGTCGAGATCCATGAATTGGAATCGATAGGTACATTCGTGCGGACCATGACTTCCGAGGTTGATTCGTCGATCGTAGTCGGCTCGATCTCGATCGTAAAGTTTCGGACGCTGGCGTTGCGAAGCAATTGCGCGGCTAATGCATTGCCATCGGATACTTTGGCACCAGGCACGATCAACGCACGCGCGGTTTCATAGGCGGCGGTGTCGGCCGATTGCCGGAGCATCACGAAGCGAGAAAACTCGAAACAGGATGCGATCAGCAAGAAAAGTAGTCCTGCGATCGACGCGAATTCGACCGTGGCAACACCGCATCGCTTAGATTGATCCATATTTGTTAAATATCGCACTGGCTCGATCTCTATTCGGTTAGGAGCACTGGAAGGTTGCGAGCAATTTGCTGGAACACCAAGCGCAACGAAGCCATATCGGTAGCGTGATAATGCGTTCCGGAGCCGACGAGTGCCACTTGCTGCATTCTCGATTGATCGGCTTCCGAAGAGAAAGTGATCGTATAAACAATCACATTGTTGTCTCTTGCATAATAGGTTTTCGCAACAGGGTCTGGACCTGTATTATGAATACCGTCCGTTAGAACAATCAATACGCGAACTGCCCACTTGCGTCGTTTCGACGATTGAAGCAGATTATCGACACCAAATCCGATACCGTCGCCAATGTTGGTTGCGCCGGTCTGAAAGGCGTTGCTATGATTTGTCAGCTTTTGCGTAATGTTGCTATAATCAGCCGTGAGCGCTAAATCGATAAACGCCGTTTGATTGTACGTTGCTAAGCCGACGAACTCCTTGGCGTTACTATCGTTGAGAATATCCAAAAAGTCATTCACGGCGACGACGGCTTCAAGCCAACGCGAGCCGGGTGGAACTGGATCGCCCCATGTCCAACCCGCTGGAGCGCGACTTGGTGGCGACGAATTGCTTACCGTTTCGTCTGAACCAAATGCCATGGAACCCGAACGATCGACTACTAGCGAAATATCCAGTTCGGCTTGCGTTGCCGTGGCGATTTGGGATGGCTGGAAGTTGACACTCGAAGCAGCCATTCTCATCGGCAAAGGCAACGAACCCGAGGCTGCTGCGTCGAGCGTCACACGGACCGAATTGTACGGTTCATCTTCTGGTGTAAAGATGTATTTGCTCGACAGACTTGGACGCATCGATGTCCCAAATACAATGTCGCCGCTCCGGAGGTCGATCACTTTGCCGACAACAGGGTTTGCGGCGGCTGCTTGCTGGGCCGCGGTAATCGCGTCTGACTTGCTTTCAGTCCTCGCATAGTTTCGACATGCAGCCCGGCTGGCCGCATCGGAAGCGATTTGCATCTCCGTTCGAGCCAATTCCATGTAGCTTAGATTGATCGCAAAACCGGCGATGATCAGGAGGACCGGAAGCATGATCACCATCAACATAACGACAGCGCCGCGCCGTGTTGATCCATCGGATCGCATGGCATAACTCATTGGAAGCAAAAGTGATTTCATCGAAATGCTGGTCTTATTTTTCTGAAGGCATCTTGACTTCGCAAATTACATCGGAGGAACCGGTCAGCCATCCACGCAAAGGAAGGTTGATCGAACTCGGCATCGTGACCCGTACGTTTAGCAATTGCCCAGCCGTCAAATCGGCTACGGGCGGGATAGTGGTAATGCTGTAACCGGTAATACGGCGACTATTTAAAACTCGAGTCGCTTGATTGTTAACCAAGGCATCGGTTCCACTGGTCGTCAGCCCGATTCGACAACCTTCATAGGCTGCCAGCTTCCCGGATTGGCGCAGATAATAGAGCGAACAAATATCGATCGTGCCGAACACGATCAGAATGATGATCGGCGACATGATCGCAAATTCGACAATTGATGATCCGCGACGATTTGGACCGCACTTCGTTTTGGAAGATTTATATCTTGATCGCATAATAAATAGATCTTTCCAATGCATCTCGTCGGACCCGTGTTCGTTTTCAATTCGAACGTTTTCGCTTCTACCGACGGAGTTTGCAGTTCAAACGAAACCCTAGTTCACTTTTTTACGACAATGCGCAAGTTTTTTAGATGCAGGCTATTTCACTTGTCGGTTTGCGTGAATGCAACCTGAATAAACAATAGGATCGCACTATTTACAACACTCGGATTATTCGACAGGATTGACAGGATTGATTCAATCGCGTCGTTCGATTCAAGCAAGGCAGTTGCCGCGATTGTCGTTTAGGGACTTTAGTAATTTTTTGCTTGCGGAAAAAATCACTACAGATCGTTTGAGCACCAGGGGGCATTCAATCAGCGTGGCTACCGCTTCCATGACAGTCACCAGTGTCAATGATGCACCGACAGCGGTGGTTGATTCTGCAACGGCTATCGAAGCTGGCGGAACTAGCAATGGTACGACAGGAACCAACCCAACCGGCAACGTGATGACCAACGGTACCGACGTTGACTCGGGCGATACCAAGACCGTCACAGGTATCCTGGCTGGTGTTCAGGCTTCAGCCGCCGGCAATATCGGGTCATCAGTCACTGGCACCTTCGGCTCGATCAATACCGCGGCTAATGGCGCCTATACCTACACCGTTGATCAAAACAACGCGACTGTCCAAGCTCTGCGAACCACGGCCAACACGAGCAATGGAGGAGGGGCCACTGCGTCCACGACGGTTTATGAAAACACGACAGCCGTTACGACGGTGGTTGGCGATGACGTCGATTCTGGTACGACGCTCAGCTATTCGATTGTTGGCGGCGCGGATTCAGCAAAGTTCACGATTAATAGCAGTACCGGTGCGATTACCTTTGTGAGCGCGCCGGACTTTGAATTACCCACCGATGTCGGCGGAGACAATGTATATGACGTCACCGTCCAGGTCAGCGATGGCAGCTTAGTTTCGACTCAAGCGGTTGCAGTGACGGTAGCCAACAGCCTTACAAACGATGTGATTTACGCGACCCAGGATACTTATCTGAATTCCAACTCGACGACACTGAACTACGGTCAATCGACAAGCCTGGTTGTGGACCGCTCTGGCGGCGGCTTTGGAAATCAACGAGCACTTGTGGATTTCGGGACGAGTGCCATTCCCGTGGGTGCTTCGATCACCAGCGCATCACTTCAAATGCAAGCGACGCAAAACGGCGGCGCGATGAACCTCAATGTTTATCGCATAACTCAGGCTTGGTCGGAAGGATCTGGCAACGGAACGGTGGGTTGACCTTCGATAAGGTCTTTACAATCAACTTGACGGATGTTAACGAATTCGCGGTCACGGCCCCAACCGACGCCAACGCAAGCACCAATGCTGTCAACGAAACTGCTGCGAATGGTACTGTTGTCGGAATTACCGCCGCAGCCAGCGATGCCGATGCAACGAACAACGCGATAACCTATGCGTTGTTCGACAATGCGGGTGGCCGATTTGCCATTAACAGTTCGACTGGTGTGGTCACTGTTGCTGATGGGACACTTCTCGATCGAGAAACTGCTGCTTCGCATAATATCACCGTTCGTGCGATTTCGGTTGACGGATCGACTGCCGATACGGTCTTTACGATCAATCTCAATGACGTCGACGAATTCGATGTTGGTCCAGTAAGCGATACCAATGCCGGCGTCAATTCGGTCGCTGAAAATGCTGCGATCGGAACACAAGTTGGTGTTCAGGCTTCAGCCGCCGACGCCGATGCCACCACCAACATCATTACCTATACCTTAGACAATAACGCCGGTGGACGATTCGCAGTCGATGCTTCGACCGGGGTTGTAACGGTATTGGACGGTTCG
>JAWXCK010000179.1:0-3012 GCA_034408855.1 Pirellulaceae bacterium | reverse complement strand
CTCAGATCATCTTGGCACGATTCGTGACATCGCCGACTTCAACGAAGCCACCGGCATCACAGCGATCGCCAATCATCGCGTTTACAACTCGTTCGGCAAATTGATGAGCCAAACGGGCACGACCGACATCGTCTTTGGCTACACGGGCAAGTTGTACGACAAGACCACCGGCCTCCAAAACAACTGGAACCGCTGGTACGATCCCAACCTAGGAAAATGGATGAGCCAAGACCCTATTGGATTCGAGGCAGGGGATGCAAATCTATACCGGTATGTGGGGAATAGGGTTACAACACATATAGATCCGTCAGGTTGGAGAGAAGTTGATGGATTTCCTGTTAAAGGGACTGGGCATCATTTGCTTCCAGTAGAGCTTTGGAAGTTACTTGGGTTCGCCCGTGAGATGTATCCTTTACTCGACAAGGCAACCATCCCGACGCCGAACGGTCACAATAATACTTCTCATGGTTCTGCGATAGGCTACTCTGGCCATGTAAGAGAATTTATGGAGCGAGAATTAGGATGCTACTCGCAGTCCAAGAAAATTAAAGATGGAAAGCTTACTCTTGAGCAGCAGAAGGAGTTCTTGGAGTTGGCTTTAGGAAAAATCCGTTCAAGACAAGCTGGGAAATTTATTACCGGATATAATATAGCGGCACGCAAGGGAATTGAAGCTGTTGCCGAGTGGTGGGAGAACACCGGTAGCAAACTTAAATTGCCCTCAAAGTTTGGTGGAGCGAAAATACTCGGAGTTGCAAAGGTGGCCCGGATTTTTACTTTCTTCTACGCATTTAGCAACTACAACAATCTGAGGGCGGAAGGACAAAGTCCGGCGTCCGCAGCAACGGCTGCGGGACTCGATGCGTTTAATCCGACGCCCATAGGGCCGCTCGAAATACTCGAAACCGGTCGAAAGTACGGCGAATTTTACGACGATATGCGATGTTCACCTTTCGCAAACCGATACGAAGGATTTTATCGAGACCCCATGAATGCGCAGAATGGCACTGGAGGCACTGTCGATACACCGAATGGTAGTTGATATGCATTTGTATCCTGTCCGTTTTTCATCCCATCAATGGGGGTTCATTGATCATACGGGCGTTGTGAAAATACCTGGAAAGTTTCGCTATGCTAGTGACTTTCGAGAAGGTATTGCCATTGTTAAGACTCAAAAACGAAGTACTGGAGGAATTGACATAAACGGCCAACTTCTGTTTGATGTGCGGAATGTTGAAACCAATTCGTCCTTTAGCGATGGACTGCTTGAATGTACGAATGTTGATGGTAGGTCGGGTTTCCTCGACATCGACGGTAATTTGGCGATAACCTTTTCTTTCGATGAGGCATTAGACTTTTCTCAACGAGTTGCGCCCGCTCAAGTGGATGGTCATTGGGGTGCAATCGACCGAACTGGGCATTGGCAGATCCAGCCCTCTTTCGAGCAGATTATGAAATGGGGCGACGGACAGTATTCTGCCGCACAGTTGAAAGACTTTTCGTGGGTAATCATCGATAAACGCGGAGTTCGACAAACAAATAAGACCTTTGGTCAAGTTTATCCCCAGCTAAACGGATATATCGTTGTACGCCACCAGAGTCAAAAGTGGGCTTTACTTGATAGCAAATTGCGCCCTTGTTGGGAAAAAGATCTAAGTAACATTGACGACGGGGTAATTGAGGGAACGCTCGCTGCAGCCAAGAACGACCTTTGGGGTGTTCTAGGTGTCAATGGTAACTGGACGCTTCCGCCGCAATTCACGAACGTAACTTCGATTGTCGAGGGTTTTCGAAGATTTTATGTAGGAGGATCTCGGGACGACAACTACGCGCTTGCAGGTGGAAAGTATGGTTATCTCGACGAAACCAATCAGATCGCTATTCCAGCAATCTACGCGGATGCTAGAGAGTTTAAACATGGTTTAGCAAAGGTGTCGTTTTATTGCGATGACGATCCAAACGGGTTGGATTGGTATGCACATTGGGGCTATATCGATAGATTTGGAAAGCTGGTGTGGTCAAATAGAAAATGACTTCGAATCCTATCAAAGTTGATTGTTGTCGACGGAATTCCAGTTGTGGTTTTTTGTCGTGATGAGCCAATTCAGACACTCACTGAAGTCCTATCAGTCATCGATCCGTCGTTCACTGTCAGCTTCACTCGCAACAATTTGCGACGGGCCACATCCGTCACGACGACTATCACCAGCCTTACCCAGAGCGTCACACTCAACCAAGTCTTCCAGGTGGGGAGCAATCGAACGGAACTGCGAGCGAACATCGGCAGCACAGCCGACTCCAAAAATGTCTATACTTATGACAAACTGTATCGGTTGACCGACGTGGTTCAGACTGTTCAGCCGGGTGGCATCGCAGTGATCTCCAAACACATCACCAATTCCAAATGAGCAAACGCAATCTCGATGAGTCGTGGACAAAATGGCTACTGGAAAATCTCGAACGAAATTGTCCGCCGCAAGAGTTACTCAAGATACTTCTGGACAATGCTTTCGCGATTGCGTCGATTCGAAATGCAATGGGAGACCGCTTTCCTGAAAACTCTCCACTACTCGGAGCTGACGCAGTTGACATCGATTACGAAGGAATTGCAAATGCAGTGATCGATGGGGGGGTGCGAATCGTAACGGACAAGCTCCAATTGAATACAATCCCCGAGTTTCTCGATCGTTTTGAATGCGACGAACTCGTTAGGGTATCCGCCATAAATTTGCGCCCTTCCACTACCACTACAGGGGATCGCGACAAAGGTTATAGAACAAGTACGACTTGTGACTTGAGTCTGATCTCCGAGGAAATTATTCAGAAGGTCGACGAAAAGATTGCCAAAGCGATCGGTATTCGGCTGTCGTATTCGGAGAGCATACAAGCTCAACGTTATGAAGTTGGTCAACAATCAGCAATTCCCGGTGAGTTGAGTTTTGGGCGTGATCGGTGTTTTAGGGTTGGTTTTCTGGCTGTGATCCAAGTGTGTCGATCCCTTCACCGAGTGAT
>JAWXCK010000178.1:0-39442 GCA_034408855.1 Pirellulaceae bacterium | reverse complement strand
CCATCCAAACCATAGCAATTTTTTGGGTAAGCATTTCCGATCAGAAAGCGAACCTTGGTTTTTGCAATCACTTAGTCCAGTGTTTTCCTTGTATTTCACTGCTAAAATCGATTGCGGATCGCGAAAACCACCCACAGTTTCTGCGGAAGAGCCTAATAATTTACATACCCTCTCGTGGACAAGTTTTCAAGAAGAAAAACTTCAGTCCACAATGGTGAGTTTCCAAAGAATTCAGCAAATTTCCGGACCGCTCGCAGATAGGATTCTTGAGTTCGCTCGCCTTTCCCGTTAAGCTGCAAGTCTTGTTGCATTCGGACTGCCAATGGAGAGAGATCGAAATCGTTTTTTGTGGCCATGGTGGCTTCCTTTGAGTAAGACGCAAACCGCGATGTGGCAAAAGCGCATCGAGAAACTGTCGCGTGTTAGAGAGTCACTGTGGTTCAACCAGAGCGAACCAGCAAAGAAAAGTGTTGGCAAAGCCAACACATAAACGAAAGATCCCAAAACTGCCGCGCAGCGGCTTACTTGAACAATTGTTGATGAGCAGGAACCGAATCCCACCCTTAGTCGTGGGAGCAATAGGAGGTCAGTGGTGGTAATCCAAGAGATGACGAGGGAGGAGTGTTTCCAGGTGCTGAAGACAACGCGGCTCGCGCGTCTGGCATGCGCCTTCGAGAATCAGCCGTACGTTGTCCCCGTTTACCTCGCCTATTACGCACCACCCAACGAGGAAGCCTGCCTCTACGGATTCACAACCCCTGGCCAAAAGGTCGAGTGGATGCGGGCAAACTCTTTGGTCTGCGTCGAAGTGGACGAGGTCAAGAGCTACGACCAATGGGTAAGTGTCATCGTCCTCGGTCGTTATGAGGAGTTGGCTCAGCCCCCAGACAACGAGTGCGAAAGACTCCCAATTCGCGCTGATTTGTCGCAAGGTTCAAGCGCCAGTCCCCACACGACCGGGGGTGGTGGCGAAACGCACCTGGCGCACAAGGTTCTCCAGGCCAAGGGAATGTGGTGGGAGCCAGCCTCGACCGCCTGGGCAACCCGCACGCACCGCGGCTCGTCCGATCCGTTCATCCTGATCTATTACAAGGTGTGGATCGACAAGATAACCGGCCATCGGGCGACTCCGGACGTCCGCGGCGCAAGCATTATCCCGCTGCCTGCGGCACGAAAGCTGGGATGGCTGCGCAGAGCACTAGCGAGACTATGGAGCGGCAGGCCATCCTCAATATAGCTGTAGCCGATGATTTGACCGAATCTGGACCGTGTCATGCAAAAGGGTAATGACTCGGTTCGTCTGATCTAAGTTGATGCTCGAATTAGAATCGGCCGGTGTATCGCCTCCGAATAACTTCGAAGTGATTCCGACCGCGGAAGTAGCAAGAACAGTTCGTCGAGTGTTTTGTCTGTCATAAGAAGGTTCGTTTGTCTGCTTTGCACAGCTGTCGGCCTTGGCCGCCAAGCGTTTGGAAGCCTTGGCACCTCGATCGGTTTTCTCGAAAGTTAAATTCCATTTCCTAGAGGAGCAAGACAGTGGCAGCCAGATCCGCTGCCGATCCAAACGTCAGAATGCGCTCGCCCAAGTTACAGAATTTCGGCAATTCTGTAACTTGAGAGGCGATTGAACTAAATGGTAACCCCACCAAGAGCTCTTGCGATCATCAAGATCACCAACAAGGCCAATGCAGCGACCGTAATCCACAATACATGCTTACTAAAGGACCAACTCCGTTCTTCACTCGGTTGGTTTTCTTCATCGAGTAGCCCTCGGTTGATTGTATTCATGGTTGAACTCAGTTAGAACATACGGCCATCGACAAACGCATCATCATCCAAAAGTCAATCTAGCTTTTTACAACGATCTTTTTGGGCTTGGCGTTTTCTGCTTTCGGAAGCGTTAGCGTATTTCCATGGACTTGAACGTTGAAGTCCGTGGCCTGTATTCCAGGGATATCGAGCTTAACAATAAAAGTATTCTCCGTTTCAGCAATGTCTGTCGCGGGCGACAAAGAGTTTGACAACCAGTTGGTTGTCGGAGCCCCCAGAAAATTCGATAGCAGATCGTCCATCTCTTTGCGCAAAATGAAAAATGGCTCGCGAGGAGCTGCAACCGACTGAGGCCGCGAAGGAGTGAGAGTACTAGCCATGATTGTTCTCCATAGATCTAAAGCTTGGCCATTGGTAAAACCAACCACCGCACCATACGGCAGCTTCAAATGACCTGTCATTTCGATTTTCTAGAGGAGCAACAAGCGTGCCGTACTTGCGGGTAAAAGAAGAACGGATTGAGTCGACCGTGTTTCTTCACGATGTGCAGGGAATGACCCAGAAAGTTGGATTCTGACAATTCGAACCGGCACTCAACGGCTGTGCGAAGGTGTGACAAAGGGCACCAATTGGGCAATTTTTGCACACGCTTGGCAACTTTGCCCGATTTCACCCCAGCTATCATTTACGGTTCGCATCCACTCGATGGCGATCAACGTTGGTATTTCTGAAGCTACCTCGCGAAGAAACACCCTTTTTGCTGAGGTTGTACCCATAGCATGTCGAGCTTATTTTCTTACACAAAAAGAATTGCAACGCAAAATTGCAAGATATTGAGAGAGCTTTTTGAAACTCCTTATGAGTCACTTGGAGCTCTTTGTTTCGAACGATGGTGAGACTTCACGAATACTTCGGTGGCAGCTTACGCAACTTGTGGTTAATTGATGAAAGGCCAATGTCGCTCCCTCAATATTCTTTTCGCGGCCATGCCGGGTAAGCTCGCGGCTTGCCAAATCAAAGGATTGAAGATGAGATGTATAGGTAGGGCTCCGACGACGGACGAATCCTTCGATTTTGCCGAGCAATCGCATCTGCTCAGAATTCGACTCGATTCCTTGGCAATCTCCCGATGTCAAGGCTTGCAGGATTTGCTTTGAGTATTCTAGCTTTTTTTCCATCCAAAAGCTCATTGGTTGTTCTTTCGTGACGAGCGGTGCTAGTTTTCCCTCTGCTGCCTTTTCCTCAGCAATTTTTTCTTGGCCGGAGGCTGCAGCAATCAACGTCAAAACGCAAGCAAAACATAGGTAACGTCGCATTGTCATAAGTAGTTCCTTCAGTATTCAGTAAACTTGTTATCGATTCAGATGGATTGGTTGATGTAACTCGCCTACGATATGGGCAATTGTTGTGCCACCTTGCTTCTTGCGATCCATACGGACATCGGTGCATGCCGCAAGACGAAGTGAGAAACGCTTCCCAGCATCATTCGGTCAATTGCGCTTACCCCGGTATCACCTAGCAAAATGACGTCACTGTTAGCTCGCGATGCAAAATCGACGATGGACTGCCCGATATGATCGGTTTCAAACAGATGAAACTTTGGGTCTGGATCGGCGAATGGCAATTGTCTGGCAACACGTCGAAGTTGATCGAGCATGTTTTCTTTTTCCAATGAATCCCTAGATTGCAAGGCGGGTTTTAGTCGTTCTCGATATGCGTATAAATTGTGTTCCGCGTGAACCAGGTGGACCTCGATTTTTGCTCCCCAATTGAATCGAGAAAATTCGTCGATTGCCGCTTTTGAATGCGGCGATCCATCGTAGGCGATTGTTACATTCGGTATCCACTGTTTTTGCTCAGTATGCTCCTTTGAACGAACAATCAGTACCGAACAATGTGCGTGTGTAGCGACAAAATCGCTCACGCTTCCCAGCAAGATTCGACTCAACATCGAGTGCCCCGTTGCGCCTAAAACAACGAGATCAAACCCATTCTTTTTTGCGTATTCAACGATTTCATCGCCCGATTGCCCCTCTTGGCGGACAAATTCGAACTTTAATTTCGAGCCACTAAAAAGTTTCTCCGTTTGATTGCGAATCTGAGTAGCCTGGGTATCGGCTAAGTCACGCAATTCGCCGATCCAATCTCCCGACGCTTCGTTCAGGTAAAAAGTCGGGACGGAATAGCACGATAGGACGGCTATCTCGAGTTGCTCGACGTGAGGGAATCGAAGTAGAAACCGAGTTGCCATTTCCGCTTGCTCGGAACCGTCGCTTGCTAGTAAAACCTTCATTTTTTCTTTCCTTGCCAGTTTTTCTAAGTCAGAGTTAGTTTAGGCGCGACGAATCAGGCACTACGGAGACGGTCTGCTTCAACTCGCAATCATTAAGAGGGTCTTGTTCGGTAAGCTGACGTTCAAGGACTAAGAGGTTGGCGTCCGATGCGTCTACCCGGGCTAATGCTCGATCGGCAATCCGTCGGCGCAGTACGGTTGTCTCTGCCTGAAAATCGAGAATATGAAAAGGCACACCTTCAGCTCTCGCCAAATCGCAAAACAACTTGCGATCAGAGAATCTTAAAAAAGTTGCATCGACAACCACTGAGAATCCAGATCTTAGAATCTTTCGAGCCAACCCCAATAAAGCTTGATAGGTGGCTCTGGTCGTAGTCGCAGCATAGATGCCTTCATCAAGACCCATCGATGAATGGAGTGTTGGTGAGGTTCCAATTAGCCGTTTGCGCTCGATGTCTGACCTTATACGTATCGCACCTTTCGCCTTTACGTGTTCGAGACTTCCCGTAGTCTTCCCGCTGCCACTGACGCCATGGGTAATCCAGAGGTGATGCGGGCCGGCTTCTATCCACTGGTGGGCGAGCAACAAGAATTTCTTTGCCGTCGCAATCAGTTCTAAAGGCTGGCCAGCATCGAGGGACGTCTGTTGATAGCGGAGCATCGCGACTTTTGCACGAACCAACGCACGGTAAACTTTGTACCAAATCAAGAGTTGCAAACTTTCGTAGTCACCAGTCTGTTCAAGGTAGGCATTGAGAAAGCAAGCCGCCAGATCCGTACGATCTCGTGCTTGCAAGTCCATTGTTAAGAAAGCGACATCGCTAAGCACGTCGATCCACGAATAGTCAGAATTGAATTCGATTCCGTCAAACGGAACGAAATGCTCGTGCCAAAAAACAATATTCTCACAATGCAAATCTCCATGACACTCTCGAACAAAACCCTCACAGACTCTTCGTTCAAAGAGCGTTTTGTGACGAGCGAAGAACTGGTCTGTCCAATCCTCAAGTTGCCTTAGCGTGTTCTCGTGTTCGGATAGAGGTGGGCAGTACAAATTCGTGAAGTTGGCCTTTGCTTGATTAAGGATACCAGCCACCGCTTGGTCTGATGATCCACGCCAAACATCCGCTCGTCGATGAAAACTCGCGATCGATTTTGCCAATTGAAACATGTCAGAATCGTTCACTCGATTTGCATCGATTCGATTTGCAAGAAGCGAGTCCTCTGGAAATCGTCGCATTCGCACCGCAAACTCGATCGGCAATGCATCTCCATCCATTTTGACGCATCCATCTTCCATCGCGATTGGCACAACGTCCAGGTACATTCCGTCCGCATATCGGGAATTTAGCCTCATCTCTTCGCAACATGCGTGATGACGTTTCGAAAGAGATGTGTAGTCAAGGAAGTCGGTCTCAATCGCTTTCTTTACTTTATATGCAAAGTGACCGGCTAAAATGACCCAGGAAATGTGCGTCTCATGAACAACGATTTGGCCGTCAACAGAGTGACCATAGACCGAACTGTCTTTAAACTGTTCAATTAACCACAAATTGTTCGGAGTTGTATGACACATCATTTTTTAATCTGCTAGAGCCTCGGTCTGCTATCGCGCTGGTAAATCGTCCGCTTCCCATGTGTTGATGCACGTTTAATGCCGATTTCGCATCGGATCATTTTTGATGGCGTGTGATTATCGACTTTCGCGAATTTGAATCGGAAAAAGCAGGGTTACGGTGGTTCCATTTCCTCTTTTTGTAGTTGCATAAATTTTTCCGCTATGTGACTCGACAATTCGTTTGCAAACGGCCAGACCTAAACCTGATCCGGACTGCTTGGTAGTGAAAAAAGGATCGAAGATTTGCGCAAGCGTCGAGTCGTCCATCCCCACTCCGGTATCTCGAATCACGATTTCCTGAAAACCTTTGCTGTTGATTTCTTTGCTTTGCAGTTGAATCGCGATTTCGCTGTGAGGATTTGAGGCTTCCATCGAATTTCGCAAAATATTTCGAAAGACTTGGAGGAGGCGGATTTCGTCGCCTTGAATGAATGATTCTGACGTTGAGCCGTGGAGAATCAAGCGATGGCGATAATTTGGGAACGTATTACGAAGTTCTTGAAAAGCTCGCTCAAGCAACGCAACTGAATCCACGAGCTGCAAATGAAGGACTATGGGGGTCGCATATTTCTGTACGTCTTCATAGTTTCGTAGTAGGTCGCTCAATGCCATTCGAATTCGAACGGTTAAACCTAACAGCTCAGGTTGCTCGTGTAGGTCGAGTTCCAAAAGGTCTACGCAACTTCGAGCGCGCTGAATTGCATTTCTACTAGTATGGGCAAGTCCGTTGATCATTTGTCCAATTGCTGCCAATCGTTCGGATTGGATCAACTGTTCGTCACAGCTCAAAAATTCAAATTCATGATCTTTCATGACATGCGACTCTCTAAACTCAGCTCATCGCGACCACGATCAGACGCATCGGTAAAGTGCTCTTGGGCTCAAATCGTGCTCGACTGGTCCCCTTTTGGTTACTTTCTCAACGACTGATGGCACTGAACACATCGAAGCGTCATCTGAAAATACGCTAAAGTGGCCCCATCGACGCTCTTCTTGTTGGCAGCGTCGCGAAGCTGCTCAACGGATTTACGAAATTCTTCACTCTGGCGACGATAGTCTTCGGTTTGCACTACCATCCAGTTTTCATCTAGCAGCATGTTGCGAATCGTACCCGCGTTCTTTGCAATGGACGCATAGTCTTCCAAAGCAATGCCTTCCAAGACCCCTTTCATCGGTTCCAATTTCAATCGCATGAAGGTAGACGCTTTGGTTCCACCCGGTTCCTGGGAAATTGAAGTATGGAATGTCCATATGCCGAAGCTCAGAAAGAGTACTGGTAACAGCACGTAAGTTAACTTGACGTTTTTCATAATTTGGCTCGCTTTATCTGTTCAACTGTTTTGTTTCTCGATTTCCAATACCGCTATCGTCGTCCGCAGGATGGCATCTGACGTCAGCGATAGACTGTCGATTCCTTCCTGCACTAAGAATTTTGCAAATTCGGGATAGTCGCTCGGCGCCTGGCCACAGATTCCGATCTTGCGACCCTTTTCATGTGCCGTCTTGATGACCGACGAAATCATGCGTTTTACGGCGTTGTTGCGTTCGTCGAACACATGAGCCACGATCTCGGAATCGCGATCGACGCCTAGAATGAGTTGGGTCAAGTCATTGGAACCGATCGAAAACCCATCGAAGATCTCCGAGAACTCATCAGCCAGAATGACGTTGCTCGGTATTTCACACATCACATAGATTTCCAAGCCATCTTGGCCTCGGACCAATCCGTACTTTGCCATCTCGTTCTGCACGTTTTTGCCTTCGGTCACTGTTCTACAGAATGGGATCATGAGTTTTAAGTTGCGAAGTCCCATTTCGTGGCGAACTTTTTGGACAGCCCGACACTCCAGTCCGAAGGCTTCTCGAAACGATTCATGGTAATAGCGAGACGCTCCGCGAAAGCCGATCATCGGGTTCTCTTCTTTTGGTTCAAATTGCGCTCCGCCGACGAGACTCGCATACTCATTCGTCTTGAAGTCGCTCAATCGCAAGATAACGTCTTTGGGATAGAAGGCGGCAGCGATCATCGCAATGCCTTCGGCAAGCCGATCGATATAGAATTGAGGCTTGTCTGAATAGCCTTTGGTAATCGTATCGATTTCTGTTTTCGTAGCTGCATCCAGTTGATCGTAATCGAGCAGGGCTTTCGGATGAACTTTGACATAGGTCGTGATAATAAACTCTTCGCGCGCAAGCCCGACTCCATCGCACGGCAATGCCGACAATGCAAAGGCTTCCTCCGGCGTCCCCACATTCATTAAAATTTTGGTGCGCGGACGCTCAAGACCAGTTAGGTTGATTGTCTCGACGTCAAATGAAAGCTTTCCATCGTAAACTGTCCCGGTGTCCCCTTCAGCACAACACAGCGTGACCATACCACCATCCTGTAAGACCTCCGTTGCCGTTTGAGTGCCTACGATGGCTGGCAAGCCAAGTTCACGGCTGACGATCGCTGCATGGCACGTGCGACCGCCCCGATTCGTGACGATCCCGGCCGCCCGCTTCATGATTGGTTCCCAGTCTGGGTCCGTTTTATCCGTGACCAATATTTCGCCATCACGAAAATTCTTCAGCTCGTGAACACTGCGAATCAATCTTGTGCGGCCCGAGCTAATTTTTTCGCCAATCGAACGTCCCGTGAGCAACGGGGGTCCTTTTTCTCGCAAATGATAACGCTCGATGGTCGTCGTCGATCGTTGCGATTGCACCGTTTCCGGACGAGCTTGGACAATAAACAATTCACCGGTTATCCCATCCTTAGCCCATTCCATATCCATAGGACATCGAACGCCGATTCGTTCACTGTAGTGCTCCTCGATAAGGCATGCCCATCGAGCGAGGGTCAAGATGTCGTCATCTGAGAGGGCATATTGCGATGCTTGATCCAAAGAAACGGGGACGTTCTTGGTCATCTTGCTGCCGCCCATGTCGTACACCAATTTCATCGCCTTGGAGCCGAGCGATTTTTTGAGGATGGGGCGGCAACCCGCCATCAAGGTCGGTTTAAAAACATAGTATTCGTCTGGGTTGACTGAACCTTGGACAACATTTTCACCCAATCCAAAGGCCGCATTGATAAGAACGGCGTTCTGAAATCCCGTTTCGGTGTCGATCGAAAACATGACTCCCGATGTCGCCAGATCAGAACGCACCATCTGCTGGACACCGATCGACAAAGCGACCTTCATATGGTCGTAGCCATGATGGTCTCGGTATGATATGGCTCGATCGGTAAAAAGCGATGCAAAACAACGACGGCAAGTATCGAGCAGGGCCGTTTGGCCACGAACGTTCAGATAGGTTTCTTGTTGGCCAGCGAAGCTCGCATCCGGTAAGTCTTCGGCAGTCGCGCTGCTGCGAACTGCGACGTCGGCCAATTGACCTCGCTCAATGCATAAATGATGGTAGGCTTCAATGATGGCCTGAGATAGTCCCTCGGAAAGGGGTTGGTCTAAGATCAAATGGCGAACTTCCGAAGCATTTTTTTGGAGGCTCTCGACATCTTCAGGCTTTACGTTGCTCAAGATCTTCGCAATTTTTAGTTTCAACCCACCTTTCGATAGAAATTGGGTATAAGCATTCGCGGTGGTCGCAAATCCATTCGGAATGCGAATACCTCGATGAGTCAATTGACAATACATCTCTCCAAGCGAAGCATTCTTTCCACCGACAACCCCAACATCGTTCATGCTGATCTGGTCGAACCAACGGATGTATTCCGTCTCAGGATGATTTGTGCCGACAACGACAAGCTCATGTGAGATACCAGGCATCGTGAACTCACTCGAAAACTAAAGGACATCGATAGGTGAATCTCTTTAGCAATGCAATCTTCGTGCCGTGTGTGTTGGGAACCACCGTTGTCGTTCGCTCCTAGGCTGTGAAATTTTCGATGCGCTTCGCCCCAATGTCGCCTTTCGCTCCGCGAAAGTGGCGTTAACGGTGCGCACTTTCGCGGAGCGAAAGGCGACAATGATAAATTCACAGCCTATCCGCGAACGCAACGTGAATCTCAATATAACGTTGAGGATTCAATCATTTCTAACGATCCATCGTTGCTTCCGTGAAATGTGCGAATTGGCGCATTTAAGTGTGCACTTTTACTTTCATGGTGTGCACAAAGCAATTGCGAAAGTTGGCAAGCAAGGATGCTTGTCCTGCGAGTCTGGGTATCAATCGCATGAATCAAGTTAGGTAGAATAGCGAGCTGAATCATGAAATCTTTACGAGCTTGGTTAGGAACGAGAAATGCTCTTTAGCGTTTGGTCCATACTTGTCACATTGGAAGACCAACGCGGGAGCCGCAGCTTTGCAGCCAACATTCGATACCATCGACGGAAATGAAGCGGTCGCGAAGATCGCGTACGCTGCCAGCGAAGTCATCGCCATCTACCCGATCACGCCAGCGACGCCGATGGGTGAACTCGCTGACGAGTGGTCTGCCCAAGGGAAGCTGAACATTTTTGGCGGCGTGCCGCATGTTATCGAGATGCAGAGCGAGGCCGGTGCGGCCGGGACACTTCATGGCGCGCTGCAAGGTGGAGCGTTATCTACGACTTTCACGGCGTCTCAGGGATTGCTCTTGATGATCCCCAATATGTTCAAGATTGCCGGCGAGTTGACATCTGCGGTCATCCACGTCGCCGCTCGAACGGTGGCAACGCATGCATTGTCAATTTTCGGCGATCATAGCGACGTGATGGCAGTGCGAAGTACTGGCTTCGCAATGCTTGCCTCGGCAACGGTTCAAGAAGCACAGGATATGGCATTGGTCGCGCACTCCGCTACCTTGCGAGCGAGAATTCCATTTCTTCACTTTTTCGATGGGTTTCGAACTTCCCATGAAATCAGCAAGATTAAAATGCTCAGCGAGGATGTCATTCGCCAGATTCTCGACGTTGATTGTATTGCGGCTCATCGCCTTCGAAGCCTGGATCCGGATCGACCGGTCCTTCGAGGTTCCGCTCAGAATCCGGATGTCTTTTTTCAAGCACGCGAGGCGGTAAACCCTTTTTATGCCTCCGTTCCCAGCATTGTCCAAGCTGAGCTCGACCGATTGTATGCGATGACGGAGCGGAGCTATCGTTTGTTCGAATATGAAGGCGCTCCGGATGCCAAGCATGTGATTGTGATGATGGGCTCCGGCTGTGGTGCGGCCATCGAAATGGTTCGCCAGTTAACACAACAAGGACGGTCGGTCGGCTTACTAAAGGTGCGACTCTATCGTCCATTCGATACCACTCGGTTTATCGATGCCGTGCCAGCGACGGCGACAACGATCGCGGTCCTCGATCGCACGAAAGAACCTGGGGCCATCGGAGAACCACTCTACTTAGACACGGTTACTGCGATCGCGGAAGCCTGGCACGCTCGGAAAGCAACATCATTACCGCGTGTGATCGGTGGTCGGTATGGGTTAGCGTCCAAAGAATTTACACCCGCTATGGTGCACGCAATCTTCGAGCATCTCGAATCAAACCGCTTGCGTCAACATTTCACCATAGGAATTCACGACGACGTCTCGTTAACCAGCTTGGCGTGGGATGAAAACAATCATCACGAAGATCAGGATGTAACACGAGCGGTCTTCTTCGGCTTGGGAAGCGATGGAACAGTAAGCGCGAACAAGAACACGGTGAAGATCATCGGGCAGCAGACACCGCTCTATGTTCAAGGCTATTTTGTTTATGATTCGAAAAAAGCGGGCTCCACGACAGTCTCGCATCTGCGGTTTAGTCGAAAACCTATCGATTCAACTTACCTCATTCAAAAAGCCAGCTTCGTGGCTTGCCATCAATTTGAGCTTCTCTATCGGATGCATGTCTTGGATATTGCTCAGCCTGGAGCTACTTTTCTATTGAACAGCCGCTTCGAGGCAGATCGTGTTTGGGACGAGTTGCCTCGCGAAGTTCAACAACAGATAGTTAGCAAGCATCTGCGCTTCGTTGTGATCGACGCGGAAAGGCTCGCTCGTGATACCGGGCTAGGCAATCGCATTAATTCGGTCATGCAAACGTGCTTTTTCGCTTTGTCACGGATTCTTCCGCCAGAACAAGCGATCGATCAGATCAAGCTCGCCGTCGAAAAAACATATTCGAAACGTGGTCGGGCGATCGTCGATCGAAATATAGCTGCTATCGATGCTGCCTTGGTCGCACTTCATGAAGTCGCAGTTCCTGAGAAGTGCAAAAGCACAATTGATCATCCGTCGCCCGTCAGCTTGTCGAATTCAGATTTCGTATCTCGTGTCACAGCGATGATGATCGCTGGAAAAGGCGACCTTCTGCCGGTCAGCGCTATGCCAGTCGACGGAACGTTTCCAACCGGTACAGCAAGCTATGAAAAGAGGAACATTGCGCAACAAATACCGATCTGGGAACCCAACATTTGTATCGAATGTGGCTTGTGCGCGATGGTATGTCCGCATGCCGCCATTCGTATCAAACGCTATGACGCGGAGCTCTTGCTCAATGCGCCTCCATCGTTTCTAAGCCGGATCGGTTCCAAGGACCATGATGCGAATACAGCATTGACGGTCCAGGTTGCACCAGAGGACTGCACGGGTTGTGGCGTATGTGTTGACATTTGTCCGGCAAAGAGCAAAGAGATCAGCAAGCATCGCGCGATCAACATGCGTCCCAAAGAAGAGCATCTCGACAAGGAAAAGCTAGGCTTCGAATACTTTCTGCGACTCCCCGAGTCCGATCGCACTTCACTCAAATCGGACACCGTCAAAGGATCACAGTTGATGCTTCCTTTGTTTGAGTTTTCGGGTGCCTGTGGTGGATGTGGAGAAACGCCCTACTTGAAATTGATGAGCCAACTATTCGGCGATCGGGCTATCGTTGCGAATGCGACCGGCTGTTCGTCAATCTTTGGAGGGAATCTGCCGACGACTCCATGGTCCAAGAACGCAGCCGGTCAAGGTCCGGCATGGGCAAATTCATTGTTCGAAGATAATGCGGAATTCGGACTCGGCATTCGATTGGCCCTCGATAGCAAGTACGAACATGCAAGTCGACTGCTCCGATCGATATCGAGGGAAATTGGGAACGAGCTCGTCGACTCGATTCTGCTTTCGCCGCAAGCAACGGAAGCCGATATCGCTCAACAACGATCGAGGCTTGCTATGCTTCACGCGAAACTCTTGTGCCTTTCGTCAACTGCCGCAAAAGAGTTAACCTCGATCGTTGATTCTCTTGTCCGTCGCAGCCTTTGGATCGTTGGCGGCGATGGCTGGGCGTATGACATTGGATTTGGTGGCCTGGATCATGTTCTCGCCTCGGGCCGTGATGTCAATATTCTTGTGCTCGATACGGGAGTCTATTCCAATACCGGCGGGCAAGCGTCGAAAGCGACACCTCGGGCTGCGACGGCCAAATTTGCAGCCAACGGGCGCAATGTCCATCGCAAGGATCTAGGAATGATGGCCGTCGCCTACGGGAGTGTTTATGTAGCTCAAATTGCGATGGGAGCTAATCCCGCCCAAACGGTGCGAGCCTTTCATGAAGCTGAATCGTTTCGAGGCCCGTCCTTGATACTGGCCTACAGCACATGTATCGCTCACGGAATCGACATGTCGACTTCGATGACGCACCAAAAGGATCTCGTGAAGTCTGGGTTTTGGCCGTTGTTTCGTTATGATCCTCGCAATGCCCACGCTGGATTGCATCCGTTCCACTTGGATAGCCATCCGCCGTCGATCCGATTCAAAGACGTTGCTTTGAGCGAAGCTCGATTTGCCATGCTCGCACAATCCCAACCTGAGCACGCAGCTCGTTTGCTCGATCTGGCCCAGAAAGACATCGACGACACGTGGCACTGGTACGAGCAACTAGCAACAGTCGAACGAGAGTATTCCGACGCTCCGAACCCATGATCTATGGAATCTGGCGATGCCTATCGATATATCAACTCACTACCTAGGACTCCAGTTAGACAGTCCATTGATCGTCTCCGCATGTCCGCTGACCGGTACACCGGATTCGCTATCAGCGATTCAAGAGGCTGGTGGGGCAGCCGCCGTCCTGCCGTCTTTATTCGAAGAACAAATCGAACACTATGAACTGGAGACGGCTCGACTACATGATTATCAGACTGACTCAATGGCCGAATCACTTTCATTTTTTCCGGAGATGAACTCTTACAATACGGGACCTGAAAAATACCTCGACTTGATTCGTAATGCCAAGAAGGCGACCAGTATCCCAATAATTGCAAGCCTTAATGGTTTTACGCGCGGCGGCTGGCTGTACTACGCCCGCTTGATCGAACAAGCCGGCGCTGATGCGATCGAGTTAAACATCTATGACATTCCTCGAAAGAGTTCGGAGCGATCCACCGATGTCGAATTGCAGTACTGTGAATTAGTAGCCGCTCTCAAACACCGACTGACGATTCCTCTAGCCATTAAGATCGGTCCGTATTTCAGTTCGATACCATCGATTGCGAAATCGTTGACCGAAGCAGGAGCCGATGGATTGGTGCTTTTCAATCGCTATTTGGCCCCTGACATCGATTTGGATTCGCTCCAGTTCAAGCCAGTTTTAGAGCTGAGCCGACCAGCAGAATTGCGTCTGACTTTGCGTTGGATCGCCATCCTTCGCGATCAAATCGCTGCCTCACTCGCCGCAACCGGTGGCGTGCACCAGTCAGAAGATGTCGTTAAGTCGTTGTTGGTCGGCGCCGATGTAACGATGCTCGCTTCATCGCTGATTCAGAACGGAATCGAGCATCTTCGAAGCCTAAAAGCCGAGTTGTTGGTATGGCTCGAAAGACATCAATACGAATCTGTTCAGCAGCTCAAGGGGAGCATGAGCTACGAACACTGTAGCAACCCGGATGGCTTGCTTCGAGCTAATTATCTGCGTGCGTTGACTTGCTACACGAATCAGTTACGAACCTAACAAATCCTGGGAAGCGGCGCACCGGCCGGTTCGTCTACCGCGAGCAGTCTCCCCAAGAGTCGCTCTATGACCACGGGGGAAATCGTCGACTCGATCACCTCGCCGATCACGGCTGCCGAAGCCGTTTGCGGGATCAATTGCAATACGTCCATTGCTCGTTCGACGGAACAAGCCGCGATCGCTGCCACAAATGTTCCTTCGTTGGCGACATACAACGGATCTAAACCCAATAGTTCGCAAACGCCACGAACGTCAGCCGTGGTCGGTATACTGGCCTCGTCCAGTTTCATCGTTAGTCCGCTCGCTTCCGCCCATTCGTGCATGACGGCGGATATGCCACCTCTTGTTGCATCTCGCATTGACCGAAGATCGCCGCCAAGAGCTGTTTGTAAAGCAAACGTCGCATGTTGAACGGACGCTGAATCGGAGCGAGGTTCCGGAGTAAAACCAAGATTCTCTCGAGCTGCCAAGACCGAGATGCCATGACGACCGATGGGACCACTGACTATCAGTAAGTCACCTCGTTGGATATGTGAAGCGCCGGGAGGAGCGTTGCGAGGTAGCCTTCCAACTCCGCTTGTATTGATAAACATACCATCCACCGCCCCGCGTGGTACGACTTTGGTATCGCCGGCTACGATCTTGACGTTGCATAAGATTGCAGCCTTGGCAACACTCTCAATGACTCGATCGAGAACCGCAAGCGGTAGTCCCTCTTCCATTATCAAAGACAGAGTTAGCCATAGCGGTTCTGCGCCGGCTACTGCCAAATCGTTCACCGTTCCGTAGACTGACATGGAACCGATATCGCCACCCGGGAAGAACAATGGCGAAACAACGTAGCTGTCCGTGGTAATGGCGATCGAGCCCTCGATTTCTCCAACATCGACCGCGTCGCCAAGGTCGGATACCAACGGAGGAAGCTTGGACCGAATGCGATCGCGTATCAACCGCCGCATCATAAAGCCGCCTTCGCCATGAGCGAGCGTCACGCAGTCGGACGTGGATGTTACCATTGCCGGGCATTGATAGCCGATTGGCTCTTGAGCGTCGTTCACGTTAGAATTCTTGTTTGGTAACGAAAGTAAGCAGCACATGCCCCTTCGCTAGATACCATCGGGGCACCTAACGGTTGCTCGGGACAACAGGTTTTTCCAAATTCTGAACAGGCGGTGGGTTTGATGCGTCCTGTGAGAATATCAGCGCTTCGACATCGTGTTTCAACATGGATCGGCAATTCAATCGCGTCTACAAAGCGACGCTGAGTATCCATATATTGGAAGCGATCGTTTAGTGCAAAGCCGCCTTCCTTGATGACCCCCAAGCCACGCCAAGGCATGTCGACAACTCGATAGACCATGTCGACGGCCTTCATTGCAGACAGATTGCCGGCTGGCTGAACGCTTCGCGAGTAACAATTGACTAGTTCACTCGTTCCTCGTTCAAGTTGCCGAACCGCTTCGCGAATACCATAAAGCAGATCGATCGGTTCGAATCCTGTCACCACCACCGGCACGCGGAATCGCTTCACAAAAGGTTTGTAAGCGTCTAGTCCTGTGATGGTACAGACATGACCTGCACCCAAGAAACCCTGGACTCGATTGTCTGGCAACAACATCAGCCCTTCCATCGCTGGGAGCACACGAACATGGGCCACGAGAAGGCTAAAGTTCTTCAGCCCCAATCGATCGGCTTGAAGTACAGCTAACGCAGTTGCGGGAGCGGTCGTCTCAAAGCCAACTGCCAAGAAAACAATTTCTCTGTCAGGTAGTTCCTGCGCGAGTTTGATTGCGTCGATCGGTGAATAGATGGAACGAATTTGTCCGCCGCGCGATCGGACTCCCAACAACGAATCTTGACTGCCAGGGACTCGCAGCATGTCACCGAAGCTGGTCACGATTACTTCGGGACGCATCGATAATCGTTGTGCAAGATCGATAGCTTCGATGGGTGTAACGCAAACGGGGCAGCCTGGACCGTGAATCAACTCGATATAATCCTCCAACGCTTCTTCGATTCCATGACGCAACAGGCTGTGCGTTTGCCCGCCACAGACATCCATTAATACCCATCGTCGCGTTACCGTTTTGCGGATTTCTTCGACAAGCTGTTTAGCTCGTTTTGCTTCGCGAAATTCATCGAGATACTTCATATCGACCCTTCATCTGCCGCAGTGCGATCGGTTTCCGTGTTTGCTTCCAACAAATCGAGCTGCTTCAGTTCGGCCAAAACACGCTCGGCCTCTTGGGCATCGATCTGGCATATCGCCACACCGGCATGAACGATGACGTAGGCGCCTTCAAGGGCGGTTGGCGTGCAAGCCATGTGAACTTCACGGCGAATTCCATCAAATTCGACTTCGGCAAGGGCGAATATCGGATCGTGTTCGAGCCACCGTACAATTTTACCGGGAATGCCTAAACACATGCTGACACCCTTCTACGCGAGCTCGGCGTTGGATGCGAACTGGTTCTCCGGCGAGCTGCAGCAATCGCCAATTGACCAATTGATAGCCCACCATCGTTCGGCGGAATTTTCGAACACCATCCGATCTCGCGGCTAAGCTTTGCGGTATATGAATCGACCAGCTCGACAAGAAAGCGATTCTGGAACACTCCACCCGAAAGCACGACCCGGAAATCTGGAAACAATTCAATGACTTCGGTGATTGCGATGGCTAATCCGCGATGAAACCGCATCGCAATCTTACTGGTATGAACGCCACGTTTACGATCCTCATACAATGCGCGAATCATCGGGCGCCAATCAATTTCGATGTGCCCTGAAAACGGCTTACGCACGACATTTCTTGCTCCCCTCTCCCCGGTACTCCGGGGAGAGGGACTGGGGGTGAGGGGCCGCGTCGCTTGGCAATTCGGCCCCCTCACCCCGCCCCTCTCCCCCGCAAAGCCGGGGGAGAGGGAGGAGACTTTCAGATCGCTTCGTACAACAACGAACGGGTATGCGCCTTGTTCATCGCGATCACACATTGCTTCCCATTGCATCGCGCATTCACCTTCGAAATTCGGTCGAATATCACCAAGTCCTATTGAAGCAACACCGTCGAATAATCGTCCGGCACTCGTTGTTAGCGGACTCCATCGACTTAATTTGAGCAGACTCGGATCAAATGATAGATGACCATCGCGCAAACCGCAAACATCAGTCACTTCATCAAGATCGCAATCGACTGAAGCATGCAGCAACGCGATCGCGATTCGATAGGGCTCGTGAATCGCGGCTTCACCTCCTAAGAGTGAAAACGCTCGCAGGGAGCCGATATGCTCAAAGTCTTTGGTCGTCGATAGAAGGATCTCACCGCCCTGGATGATATCGTTGTTCCCCCATCCTGTTCCATCCATGGCGATTCCAAGCACTTCGCAATCCATCCAACCATTTTCGAGCATGCCGGAAACGATATGAGCATGATGATGTTGGATCGCCTGACAAGTTGTTTCGCTTGTCTTGGCCCAGCGTGTCGAGAAATAGTCAGGGTGCATATCGTGTACAATCTCGCTGGGTTGGCATCCGTAGAGACTTTGAAGTTCCTTCGCCTGTTGATCGAACCGCAGGCGGTAGTCGTTTGAGGCGAGATCACCAATATGCGGACCTAAAATCGACTGCCCTCCGTTCGAAACGGCAAGGCTAACCTTTTGATGACCACCGACTGCGAGCAGCGAAGCGTCCGTCCGTAAATCGAACGCCATCGGAGTCAGGCCACGAGCGGCTCGTATTGTCACGATTTTCTCTCCCATGCAGCGAACAACGCTGTCGTCGATCGGACGAACGATATCGCGGTCGTGATGCAAGAAGCCACCTGCGACTTCACTTAATGGATGTTCTGCATCTTCATTTCGATAGACGATTGGGTCTCCCTCTAAATTGCCGCTCGTCACGACGAGCGGTCGATCGCATCGATCCAACAAACGAGCATGCAAAGCAGTCGTTGGCAGCATTAAGCCAACCGTTTTGATCCGCGGATGGATCGATTCTGCTAGATCGGTATCAGCACAACATTCGAGCAAAACGATCGGTCCAGCCGGACTGATGAAAGCTCGTTGTTCTGTTCTAGACAAAGACGTCAATTCGCTGGCTTGCTCAATTGACCGAACCATAACGGCCAGGGGTTTCGTTCGACGCTGCTTTCTCAATCGCAATCGATGAACTGCGTCTTCGTTTGTAGCATCGCAAAGTAGTTGATAACCACCAAGACCTTTTAATGCCAGAATGCCGCCACTCAGGATGCTGTCGACCGCCAAGGTTATGGCATCACGCGATTCCGAAATAAGATTGCCGGATGAAAACCAGATTTTTGGTCCACATTCCGAACAACAATTGGATTGCGAATGAAAGCGTCGATCGAACGGCGACGTGTACTCGGCAAAACAAGCATCGCACATCGTGAAACGATCCATACTTGTTCGTTCGCGATCATAGGGCATGTCTCGCAAAACGGAATAGCGAGGCCCGCAGTCAGTACAGCTTGTAAATGCATATTCGAACCGCCGGTTCGCGGGATCTCGCATCTCGGCAAGGCACGCATCGCAGATTCTCAAATCGACCGGCACTGCGGTTCGTAGCGAACCATCGATCTGACTCGGAAGAATTGTGAAACCTCGGTGTCCTTGGGCAATTGTCGTCTCACATTCTATTTCGACCGGGGAGACGATCGCGGCAAGTGCATGTTGAAAGCGAAGCCTAAACGTTTGGATGTCACTCGTCTTTCCCTCTAACACTACGACAACGCCTCGCATTTCGTTGCGTACGGTTCCGTTCAATTGGAGTTCCAATGCAAGGCGTGCGATCGCAGGTCGAATTCCGAAACCCTGTACACCGCCTCGCAAGGTTAAACGTTCGGCATGCGAGGTTGAATTGGATGTGATTGGAATCATGTTGCAATATGTTATACGAAGTTACTTGCGACGAGTTTCTCTCGCTGTGACTCAAGCCAACGACACCAACCGTCGATCCCGTGGCCGGTCAGCGAACAAACCTCAAAAACCGACAGGTCACCTTGAATCAGTCTTGCATCCTCGATTACGCTGACGACCGAGAATGGGACATAGGGCAATAAGTCCGTCTTGCTGATGATCATTGCCTGGCTGGTGCGAAACATCTTCGGATATTTTCCAGGTTTATCATCACCTTCGGTAGTACTGACGAGAACGACCCGGACATGTTCAGCTAGATCGTGGGACGCAGGACAAACAAGATTGCCGATGTTCTCGATAAACAAGTATTCGTAATCTTCATCGGGGAGCTTTGCCAAACCGCGTTTTACTAGTTCGATCTCGAGATGGCATGCACCACCGGTTGTCAACTGTTCGACAGGCACCCATGGTGCTAAACGCTGAGCATCTCGATCGGTAGCGATATCTCCTACGAGGACGGCCATGCGGTGCGTGCCGTTCCAGTGTTTGGCGGTAGCTTCCAATAGGCTTGTTTTTCCAGAACCAGGAGAAGAAACTAAATTGACGATAAGCGTTCCACGACGACCCATCTTGGATCGAAGTTTTGCGGCCTCTCGCTTTCGCTCACCTTGAACGTCTCGATTGATAGCAATCGTATTCTCTTCTATTAGGGTCATTCTTTGATTACTCCAGAAGGTATCAATTCACTTTCATGGCAACCTGCGGTGATATCGAGGAGCCGAACTTGATCGCCACTGATGACTTGCACGCTATGAGACAAGCATCCGGGACAAAGGAACTTAAAATCAACGACTTCAAACTGTCGCTGGCAATCATGGCAAACGGCCATCAGAGCTGGTTGGTCTACCATAAGATGCGTTCTTTCGAATTCTGTTCTTTGAACCAGCAGAAAGTAGGCTTGCTCGACCAGCAATGGATCGACGCCGGCAAGCGGTCCGACTTCGATACGAATCGTGGTTACTCTTTCAATGCTGTTGTCGACCATGACCTGTTTGACTTGGACGAGCAACTCCCGAACTAGCGTCGTTTCATGCATCGCAAAGCTCCTTCGAAAGTTGCTCGACACATTCCGCAATGACTGAAGAGCATTCCGCAGATATCGGCTGGCCGGGACAAAAATATGTTCCAGGAATCGCCCAGAGCACAATGTTCGGTGGCAGCCGTTTCAAGGAGTAAGCAAGTTCTAAGACCGTCAAGACATCTAACTGATGCGATCCTGCAGACCTAAGTTGCAAACTTGGTTCGATGACTGCTTCTTTCAAATCTTTGGGATTTGAGTCTTTGATATGAACGCCAAGTCTTGCTCCCCTTTCCCCGGTACTCCGGGGAAAGGGGCTGGCGGTGAGGGGCTGTGTCGTGATACAGCTATCAACGATGTGCAGAAAAGAAACTTCGTCAAGCCAATCGATGAGATCGTGAGGTACTGAAGCTCGACGTAGATCTACGCCATGCAAATTCAACGGGTCGAGAAGTTCGATCACCTTCCAACCGGCCTGGTCGTCTCCGTGATGGCTTCCTATACCGACGACAAGAACTCTTTTACAAATTAGACGATCGCTAAAGCCGGGAACGAGGCAATTGTTAATCGAGTTCTGGCTCTGTTTTCCAATCATCGTCGCTCAACCTTAAGCTTCAAGAAGTGCGTCGAACAACTGATACAAGGATCGTAACTGCGAATCAGCTTTTCGCAGTTCAATGCAATTTCCTCGTCGCTCTGTTCCAGTAGCGAAGGCAAGATCGCCTGCAAATCTTTTTCGATCTGTCGTTGGTTTTGCGAGGTGGGTGGAACAATCTTGGCGAACGTTATCTTTCCATCTTTGTCGATACGATAGCGATGAAACATGAAGCCGCGCGGAGCTTCAGTAGCTGCCATGCCTTCGGATTCGAACGCATTATAGGAGATGCGACCCGGAGCGAACGAGCGATAGTTGCGCACGATCTGTAAAGCTTCTTCGTAGGCATGAACGACTTCCAAGGCTCGCGCAATAATCGATCGATACGGATTCATGCAAGGCCATCGCACGCCCACTTCTTCTGATAGTTGGAATGCTGATCGAGAAAGTCGGTCTCGATTGAGGTTGACTCGCGCTAAGGGTCCGACAAAGTAAGTCGTTTGTTGCGGAATTCGCATGGCGTGCAGAGCGGTACTATGTGGCACTTGGCACTCGGCAAAATTTTGTTCGAACGCCTCGACTTCGATCGAAAGATCATGCGTCGATGCGATGCGACCTTCGTTCATCGGATACTCGTGGTCGTTCTGCAATGCAACCATCTCGTACGCCTGATCAAAATCCGGGAATTCAAATTTCGCGATCCAGCGAGCGGTTTCGATCGCTGCATCAAGTCCCCACGTTAGATCATCCAACAGCGCAGTAAGCTCATCCTTCTTTGGAACTCGATAAAATCCGCCGACCGCTACGTTCACCGGATGAACCGCTCGTCCGCCGAGGATTTCAAGCAAGCGATTTCCAATCTTTTTCAGCCGAAGCCCGCGATTGACTTCTGCCGGAAACTTTCTTGCGAGTTCGATACTGCTACTGCAGCCAAAGAAATCGGCGATGTGTAGCAGATGAATGTGGACTCCGTGGCTCTCAATCCATTCGCCACAATAGAGCAGTCGTCGCAACGTTTGAATCTCAGGCGAGACGACGATCTTCAGAGCCTTTTCCAAAGCATGAACACATGTCATTTGATATGCGACTGGACAAATGCCGCAAATACGGGCTGTGATATCCGGAACATCTTCTAACGGTCGCCCTCGAAGAAACGCTTCGAAGAATCGTGGTGGTTCGTAGATCGCTAAGCGAACGTCTTTGACAAGACCGTTTTCGACGATCACATGCAAGCCGCCTTCCCCTTCAACGCGCGAGAGGGCATCGACTTTGATGATACGTTCTTGCGGTTGAGCTGGCGTCGAATCGGTCATAACCTTGCTCCTGGATTCGAAGTAGGATCAACTCGATCACCTGCCTCGCGAAACTCGGGAGCATTCGCGTTGAAATTTCGCAGAAGTGGCACCAACTGTTTTGAACCTATTCCATGCTCGAGATACCAATCAGACAAACTATGACAGTTCGATTGACCGGCAGGTCCAAAGCAACCATAACAGCCTCGATCGAATTTTGGACAGATCGCACCGCAGCCCGATTGCGTAATCGGTCCGAGACAGGCAGTGTTGCTAGCCACGGCTACGCATACCGTCCCGTTCAACTTACAGTCGATGCAAACAGCGTGAGCAGCTGTCTTCGGACGTCGGTCTTCGAGCAGACTTCGCAGTTCTTCGAGAAGCTGGTGGCGATTGATAGGACAGCCTCGCAATTCGAAATCGACCCGGACATGATCACCAATCGCCGTCGAAGTTGCCAAGGTTTCAATGTATTGAGGTTCTGCATAAACGCATCGCAAGAACTCAGACCGATCTCCCCAGTTCTTCAACGCCTGGATGCCTCCGGCCGTCGCGCAGGCTCCGATAGTGAGCAAATACTTTGACTGATCTCGCACTCTGCGGATGCGTTTTGCGTCCTCCGCGGTGGTAATTGAGCCCTCTACGATCGCGATATCATAGGGTCCCGGTTCAATGTGACTGGACGCTTCTAAGAAATGAACAATATCGACTCGATCTGCGATCGTCAATAATTCATCTTCGCACGAAAGTAACTGTAACTGGCATCCATCACAGGAAGCAAACTTAAAGACGGCTAAACGAGGTTTGTCAGCTTCTTTCATTTTCGTTTTTAGTTCACTCGTCATCAAAGAGCCTGAACTTTCAGCCAATCGACGACGCGAGGATACGGAAGCACTGGCCCGTCTTTGCAGAGAAACGCGGGGCCTAATTGACAATGCCCGCAAAGCCCGACGGCACAGTTCATGTGGCGCTCTAACGCAACCCAAATATTCGAAGCAGGAACGTGGTGCTGTAAAGCCGATTGAACAACGTATCGCATCATCACTTCGGGACCACATGACATGACTATCGTCTGTTTAGGCCGATCCACTCGCCATCGATTTAGGAGAGCTGTCACCACGCCAACGTTTCGATGCCAATCGTCCGTGGCACGATCGACCGTCGTTTGCACTTCAATGCCACGCTCTTTCCAACTCGAATATTCATTCCGATAGAGCAAGTCTTCAGGCCATTTCGCTCCGAGCATGACCACAACTTTACCAAGTCGATCGCGTTGTCGACACAAACTATAAATCACGGATCGCAAAGGTGCCAAACCGATCCCGCCTGCTACGATAATGATGTCTCTTTGTCCATCATTGGTGGGCAAACATCGATCGATGGGCCAATGGGAGCCGAACGGGCCTCGCAAACCAAGCGACATGCCGATGCCACCCTTCGCGATGGCTTGGGTGACGCCGCCGACGGCACGAATGGTATGACGAAGTGTTTGTGGTGAATGTGGATCGCTGCTGATCGAGATAGCCGACTCGCCGATGCCCGGGACGTATAGCATGTTGAATTGTCCTGGCAGAAATCGATATGTGCTTGCAACGTTTTGATTGTTAAAAGTAAGTTCATAGGTTGCGATTCCAGGTGCCTCGGCAATAACATGTCGGACACCGACGGAATGTGATCGCCAGGGATCTCGAGTGACCGAAGAGTCTACCGAACTCACGATGGGTTCCTCTCACTTCGATCGAGTCTTGGGTCATTGGGTTGGATTGGAGGTGGATCTGTCGACGGAGCGACTGGAACACGGGAGATGCCGCAAACCCTTGAGTCGGAAGGTTGGATCACTGGCAAGGTTCGGTTTTCGCTTGGCTCATTTCGAATCGCCGCTACTTCTTCCGTGAGGTCGATTCCCACTGGACACCATGCGATGCATCTTCCGCAGCCAACGCAGCCCGACGAATCAAACTGGTCTTGCCAGGATGCAAGTTTATGCGTCAACCATTGCCGATAGCGGCTGCGGCGATCATTCCGAACGATACCACCAGCAATGTAGGAAAAATCTAGATTGAAACACGAGTCCCATGTCCTCAGACGCTCGACGTGATCACCTTGAAGATCGGCGACTTCCGACACAGTGGAACAGAAGCATGTCGGACAAACCATCGTGCAATTGGCACATGAAAGACAACGTTCAGCGACTTGGTCCCAACGTGGATGCTCCAAGTTTTTAAGCAGCAGATCTCGAATACCCTCCGTCGACATATGCTTCGATATTTGATCGATGGCACGTGATCGTTCTTTGGCTGCTGTCGATGACTCATCAAGCGTCGCGGGTCGATGAGCCAGCTTCTTCAGAACAGCAGCGCCTGCAGCCGAACCGACTTCGACTTCAAAACCATTGAAGAACTCCGTCAGGGCTAAGTCGTAGCCGTCCAAGCAACGCGGTCCAGAATTCATTGATGTACAAAAGCAGGTCTTCGCCGCCTGTGTGCAATTGACAGCAATAATGAGCGCTGCTTCTCGCCGTTTTTGGTAGATTGGATCGACATACGCTCCGCCCATGAAGACACGATCCTGAATAGCGATCGCCTTAAGCTCACATGCTCGAACGCCAAGGAACGCGAACATCCGAACGTTATCTTCGGGAACATCCATCTGCCAACCATCCTCGGTTCGATCGGCTGTTGCGACAGTTATTCGCGGTGGGAACAGAAATTGTTTCCAGGAATGAGGTCCCACGTTGTAGGCAAAGTAGCTCTCCGTATCATTGCGTCGCAATCGATAAATGCCGGGCTCTTGAGCATCGGACCATCCGATCGGTAAATCGTTCGCGGACTCGAGCTCCGCATAAACGATCGCATTTTGCTCGATTTTCGGGCCAACAACCCGATAGCCGCTTTCTCGCAATATCCTGATAAGCTGATTCAGCTCGGCTTTTTCGAGAAAGGCTGCGTCGGATGAGACGTTCGCGTCAGGCATATCCAACAACCTTAATCTCGAAATAGATCCAGGAGCTGCAATCGAGTGGCTAATAAACGCTTCGACAGGGAAACAGCGATCTGTCGCATGATATGATAGCCGATTTCATGATCCCGGTCACAAAGCGCCTTCAAATCATCGGTTGCAAATTCGATAGCAACAGCCTCTTCTGTAGCAACGGCAGACGTCGTCATCACGCCGTTCGCTAAAAGTGCCGACCAAGCCAGAATATCGCCTCGACCCAACGTGAGAATCTTTTGAACGTCATGACTAGGTACTCGCATTTTCAAGGTTACTAACCCGCTACAGACAATATGGATTCGATCGTGTTGCTCTGCTTCATTGAACAGCACTCGTCCTGCTGGGTAGGAATTATGTGTTGCGATCTTCGAGAGTCGCTCGATGGCGGCTAGCGGCATTCCTTCCGTCAGCGGGAGACACGAAAGCTCTTCTCGAAAATTCAACAAAACTACATTCTCCAAATTGAAGATCGGTTTTTAAGAGTGTAGAACAATTGAGACAATTGTTCTACACTCGGTCGCGAGGCAACTTAGCTTTCGATGAGCATCTGACGACGGACAATCACGGTTCCGTCTGTGCCTACCACTTCATTAAACTTTCGTTCTTGAAAGATTTCTCTTGCTCGGAAATTATCGGTCGTCGTTTCAGCGATGACCTGAGTAATCTTCCAGCCTTTCGCGATATCCAAACAAGCATCGGCTAGCATTGATCCTAAGCCATGATGTTGCCAAGCGTCACCCACCAGCAACACGAGACTGGCTCGAACTCGATCTGCATTGGCGATCAGGCGTCCGACTCCGATCAGTTGTCGATCGCGTTCGTTGCCGATCTCAGCCACCATCGCGATTTCACGATCGTAGTCGGTAAAACAATATCTTGAAGCAAACTGATGATCAAAGCTATGAATCAAGCCACCGAATCGATCGTGGATGGTTGCCGGAGAACAGCTATTGAGAAGTTGAATCCATTTTTCTTCATCCTCGGGACGTATTGGTCGAAGCGTTACGAGCTGTCCATTATCCAACTTGACGTTGCGTACTAGTTCGGATGGATAGGGTCGAATCGCCAAATGTTGATACGGACGATCCCACGTGCTTGCCAAAGTTCCATCGACGGCAATCCTTGCATCGACGGCGACCACCGAAGACGGGGTAACGACGAGCGGGTTGATATCGAGTTCCATAATCTCAGGGCGTTCGGCAACCAAGTAGGAAAGTCGAATCAGTGTATCGATTAGCTTTTCGATATTGGCTTTTGGACGCTTACGATACCCGTTGAGCAATGGCCACATTCGCATCGATTCAAGCATTCGGCGGGCAAGACGGTCATTCAAAGGTGGAAGTTCAACAACTCGATCGCCGACGAGCTCTACCATCGTCCCTCCCGATCCTAACATCAGTACGGCGCCAAACGTCGGGTCGCGTTTCATTCCTACAATTAACTCGATCGAGTTCGGATCAACGACCATCGGCTGTACCGAAACGCCCTCAATGAGTGCTCCGGGACGTGAATTGGTCGCTGACCAAATAATTTTATCAAAAGCTGCTTCAACTTCGCTATCCCCTTTCACATTCAAGATAACACCACCCACGTTGGTTTTGTGGCTGATGTCTGGCGACATCACTTTCATCGCAACCGGACAGTTAAGTTTCTTGGCTATCTCAACGGCTTCAGCCGGATCCGCTGCAAGACGCGTTTCGTTCACAGGAATATCGTAGGCAGCGAGGATCGCTTTCGAATCGACTTCGTTTAACAATCCAGATTTCTGTTGAATCATCGCGTCGCGATTAAGACGCGGTCTACTGAACTCGATCGAATGTTCGTGAGGCGTCTCATACAATACATCGCGACGGCGACCGTATTGAACCAAGCATTCGAAGGCGGCAACAGCTTGTTCGGGACTTTCAAAGGTCGGGATTCCTGCTTGATTGAGTCGTTGGATTCCACTTCGCACCGAACTTCCTCCCATCCAAACGGCGAGCACCGGTTTCGCTGAGTGAGCACTCGAGGCAATGATCGCGTTAGCTGATTCTGTTGGATCCGTCATGGCCTGCGGAGTTAGAAGAACAATCAAACCATCGACACCGTCATCTTTTAGAACAGTATCGACTGCGATGCCATAACGTGCAGGCGGAGCGTCACCCAAAATATCGACCGGGTTTTGGTGAGACCAAGCATCCGGTAACGCTTGATTGAGCGATTCAATGGTCGCGTGAGAAAGCGTGGCGATCGTTCCATGCCGCGACAGCAAGGCATCCGTTGCCATAATGCCTGGACCGCCAGCGTTGGAGACAATCGCCAACTGGGGTCCTTTAGGTAGCTTACCTCTCGCCAGGACTTCAGCGCTGCTAAACAATTCGTTCATGTCGTTGACCCGAACGATCCCCGCGCGGGCAAAGGCGGCATCGTAAACACTGTCTTCACCGACCATTGCACCGGTGTGCGATGCGGCGGCTCGTGCGGAGGCAGCAAACCTGCCAGCCTTGTATGCAACAATCGGCTTCGTTCGAGTGAAGGCTCGAGCTGCTGACATGAACTTCCTCGCGTCGTGGATCGATTCCACGTACAAGACAATCGAATCGGTATACGGGTCGGTCGCGAGATAGTCGATCATGTCGCCGAGATCGACATCAAGTGTATTTCCTACCGAGGCAACGGCCGAGAAACCGATCCCTTCATCGATCGCCCAATCGAGAATGGCAGCACACAATGCTCCCGATTGTGATATGAAGGCGGTTCGTCCTGGCTTAGGAAGCCGTCGAGCAAAACTTGCATTGAGTCCGTGATAGGGCGAGAGAATCCCCAAGCAATTGGGGCCGACGATTCGCATTCCCGAATGCTTAGCCGCCAAGCTGCGGATTTCGCTTTCCAACTGCATTCCCTTCGGGCCGATTTCACGAAAGCCCGCAGAAAGTATGATCGCAGTCGTGACTCCCGCGTGACCACATTCGTCAATGATAGCCGGGACCGTTTCTGCTGGAGTACAGATCACGGCTAGGTCGACGGGATCGTGGATGTCGAGAATACTCCGAAAGCATGGAAGGTTATCGACGGATTCGTGCTTCGGATTGACCGGATAGACAGCGCCAGGGAACGTCTCGTCCGCAAGATTCGTCAGCACGGTTCTGCCGACACTCGACAGTTCCGAACTCGCTCCGATCACGGCGACACTACGAGGTTGAAACAGTCGGTCCAAATGTCGAATCGACATCAAACAGTCCTCGGTAAAGTGAGAAAAATGAATTCGCGAGTTCATTCACGGCAATCGCCATGCCATGTAACCCAATTCATCATTGCCGCTTTGAATAACGGCATCCGCCTGCCAGACGGAGGACGAATGAAAACGTCTTCCTCGAGCAAACGTGGGGGGATTTGAAATGCCATCCTATCCTACGAATCAATTCTGGCTCCCTTCTGCCCGTCTTCGGGGAGAGGGGAGAAAGTTTTTGGTAGCGACGTAGCATTGCGTGCTATTTCGCACGTTCTTGAATGACAATTGTGCCAATGAGTCACGCACCAAGCGGTCGACTCGCACACCGAAATGATCGCAAATAATCATGGCGAAGAATTCAATACCTTGAAGCATCTACAGGTGGCGGCACTCGACATCTGAAATCAAACTAGGCGGATACGCGGCACGCAAAGCGTTGACTACCGCCAGCACGTCGATGATTTCTTGGCTGATCGCTCCAGCTACGGGGCTTAAATTGCCAGTAGCAGCGAAAATCATTCCGACAAGGCTTAAGGCCATGCCTCCGATTGCGCTTTGCAGTGCGATCGCTCGCATCCTACGGCTGATGTGCATAAACTCGTCGACTTGATTCAGCGAGTTCCCCATGATCACGACGTCCGCTGCTTCTGCCGTCACATCGCTGTTTTGCCCTACTGCTATTCCGACCGTAGCAGCCATCATGGCTGGTGCGTCATTGATTCCGTCACCAACGTAGAGCGTTTTCGCTTGCACCGTTTCCTTCCTTACGATGGCAAGCTTCTCTTCGGGGCTTTGCTCGGCGTAGATTTCGCTTATACCAACTTCTTCTGCCAAGTATCGAACTTCCGATTCGCGATCGCCAGAGACGACCATCACGCGTTTAAACTGATGCTTTGGTCCTAGATGCTGAATAAAGGAATGACCTTCAGTACGAGGTGCATCGCGAAGACGATAAGTCGCTGCAAGCTGGCCGTCGATCACGACCACGCATTCTAAGCCGCCGGCCACTGGCGGAAGCTGCTCAAAACCGAGAACATTCTGTGAAGCGATTTTTCCGCGACTCGTGACTTGTATTTCGCGACCAGTTACCGTTCCGCGCAATCCCTGGCCAGGCGCTTCGCTCACTTTAGAAGCTTGCTGCAAATCGAGACGACCTTCCTTGGCCTTTGCGAGAATGGCTCGTGCCAACGGATGCTTCGAATAGAGTTCAAGGCTAGCGGCTAGTCCCAGCACCTCTCGCTGCGAGAAACCTTGGATAACGATTTGTTCCGTCAACTTTGGTTCACCGTAAGTCAACGTCCCTGTTTTATCAAAGATTGCCGTACGACAACTCGATATTTGTTCGAGGACGGCTGGGTTCTTAACGATGATCGAACGTCTTGCGGCCAACGAAATCGAACCGATAATGGCTACTGGGATCGCGATTAGCAACGGACAGGGCGTGGCAATCACCAGCACGGCGAGGAAGCGAATGGCTTCACCGCTGAGTGCCCAGGCAGCCAACGCAATAGCCACGGCAACCGGTGTATAGATCGCTCCTAACTGATCTCCCAACCTTCGCAACTGCGGACGGTTCTGCTCGGACTCGTGCATGACTTCCATGATTTTTGAATAGCGAGAATCGATGGCCCGTCGAGTAGCAGCGATGGTCAGCGCAGAATCGCCGTTGACCGCACCAGAAATAACTTCGGAGCCCAGTGCTTTGCTGATCTCAAACGGTTCGCCGGTTAAGTACGCTTCATTCATAACCCCATGCCCCTCGATTACGGTTCCATCCACTGGGCATACGTCATGTGGGTAAACGACGAGTACGTCGCCTATCGAAACTTCATCGAGCGCTACATCATGGATAATGGAACCGCTCTTTCGATGCGCTACGGACGGCATTCTTTTAGCTAGTGCGAGTAACGCGGAGGATGCCTTTTGCAATGCGTAGTTCTCCAACGTCTCTCCTCCCGACAACATCAATACCACAAGGGAACCCGCCAGATATTCTCCTAGTAGCACCGATGTGACAATAGAAATTCCGGCAAGTAAGTCTGAACCAAATTCTCTGCCCAAGAGTTTTCGGACGAGGCTATAAACTAGCGGAATGCCTCCTAGCACGAGCGTCGCTAGAAGTGGAATTTCATGAACATTGACACTCGTCGTGAAAATAAATCGAAGGATCAGGTGGACGAGAATGGCCGCTACGGCGAATACTGCAATTATCGTGGTACTGTTTCGCCACAAATGGTTGTCATTGAGATTTTTTGTCATTCTATTGGTCATGAATTGCTTGAGAGCCTTTCTATGGGGCACGGTCGGTATATGCAGGATGTTATGATGGGTGCATCGGTAGGTCCGTCAATAAGAATTTTGATCGTTCAGCAATTTTGTGAGTAGCATTGGATAATTATATGCTTTTTCCGTCGTACTTTCGGCAAGCGTTGGGATGGCAAGTCATGTAGGCTTGTGGGTTAAACGAATTATTCGACTTGTGAATACACCGCCCGTATTGCCGTTGGAGACTTACACGATGGACCAGGAAGCAAAACTGAACCACGGATGGAAAATAAGCCCAGGCATCGCATTCCCGCACAGAACCGCATGAACACTCGTCGCAAAAAGAAGAAGCTATCCCTCGCGCGGCTTCGTGAAATAAATGTGGTCATTCATCGCTGTCCTCGGACCAGGGATGCTGGCGGGACTCTCGGATGACGACCCAGCTGGAATAACAACGTACTCGCTACTTGGCACCGATCATGGTTATCGGCTGCTCTGGATCATTCCCGCATCGACAGTCTTGCTCGTCTATTTCCATTTGTTGGCGGTCCATATCGGTGCTGCTAGCGGCAAAGGCTTCGTTGCAATCATCCGCGAGCGATGGGGTGCCAGTATGGGATACTTTGCGGTCGTCGGATTGTTGATAGCGAACTCTGGAACGATCTGCGCGGAATACGCAGGTATCTCTGCGGCAGCTTCCTTGGTTGGGATACCTTCCTGGATCAGTACTCCCCTGGCGGGCTTGTTGATTTGTTTGGTTGTTGTGCTCGGATCGTTTCATCGCGTCGAAATCATCCTGCTCGTGATCTCGTCGACACTAGGTTTGTATATCGTCGACGGCATTCTTGCAGCACCTGATTGGTCGATGGTTCTACAAGGTTCTTTGATTCCAAGAATGCCCTTGAATCAGGCAGGTTGGATTGCCGTCACAGCAACATTGGGTACGACGTTGGCTCCTTGGGGGTTAGCGTTTATTCAATCCTATGCAGTCGATAAAAAGATTACGATAAAGGATATCTTCCGGCGCGTTGCGTGCTTCGACAGTTGCGGGACGTGTCGAAAGATTGCTTGTCTGATCTGAAATGATCAGTGTCTTTACCACGATTGAGCTCCCGTCCAGAAATGATGCCCAAGTGATTCGTCCGCGACCTTTGAACTCGTTGGGCGTCGTCTATTCATACAGCATTGTTGCGAGCGATGGGCGAGGCGTCGCAACGTTTCGCAGTCGTAAAACGCGAGCTGCCAATCGATATCTTCCGACGTCAGGGTCGGAAGTTTCGCAGAAAGTATGACGCGAACTAGTTCGTCGCGTGTCATACGCTCGATCGTTCCCGCAGTCAAATCGCCGATGATGGCTTCGTCAACGGCATCGATTTCTGCAGGCTTCGGAGATAGTCTTCGTTTTGTCCGGTCGTTCGTCCTTCGACCGTCATGCAATTTTGAGGTACCAATCATTGCATGTTCCTCCTCATGATTTGTGCTTTCTCGGACAAGCGAAAGAGATAGGTTCGATCGCTCTATCATTGTCAGCCATCGGAATCGTACGGATCTCTGCGAGTGTTAGATTAGCGATCATTCGAGCTATCACTCCTTCCGAACCACCCCCAAAGCAGATCCCGTTCCAAGACAAGCACATCTGGAAAGACTTCTCTCAAAGCGTAGAGACATCCTATTCCGTTTGAGACCGTTTCCACTGCTAGCTTGGTTGCATTCATGGCGAAACCTTTTTGTTGAGACGAAGAATCGTCAAAAAACGAATCCGATGGATGATTGCTAATAGTGTGCTTCCTGCTCACATAGTGTGCTGTTTTCGTGTCGAACTCGCACACTGCTCGCTTCATTGCGAGTGTCGTCTTCAACGCAATGGAGCAGCTCGCAGATGTGACTCTGACGGAAGTTTTTTTGGTGGAGATCTACCAGAAGCGTCAAGTATGGCATGCATAATGCACGATGGTTTGGTGCCTCACATTGATTCAATCGTTTTACGAGACAATCTTCATGTCCAAGAAAGTCGTTGTCATTCAGGGAGCCGATTCGCGAGTCGTTGTTCGGCATGTTGGAGGCCGCTTCGGATGCGAAACGCAAGCAATGGCTAGAACAAATGCGCACTGCGGGAAAGTATGATGTTCGGTAACGTGTGCAAGATCAACTTTGATCGTATGTTTCATGAGGCATGCTAAACGATGAACCGCTGGGAGCAAATCGAAGGTTCGCCTTTTCCGCTGGGTGCAACCTGGATCGCAGAGGATCGGGATTTTAATTTCGCGATCTACTCGAAACATGCCGAAACGGTTCGATTGGTCTTGTACTCGGAGTCGGAGTTCATCGAGCCAGTCTATGAGATGAACTTCGACTATCTGAAGAATAAGTCTGGACCGATTTGGCATTGCCGTGTCTCAGCCAGCGACGCCGCCGGAGCAAAATACTACGCTTACCGTGTCGACGGTCCGATCTCAGGTGACGATGTCCATTGGCATCACTTTGACTTTTCGAAAATTCTTCTTGACCCTTATGCGAGAAGCATCTTTTTTCCGAAGGCATTCTCGCGTGAAGCCGCTCGTCAGCCGGGTGACAACTCAGGCAAAGCACCGCTTGGCTTGCTTCCGACAGCGAGTTGCCCGTTTGATTGGAAGGACGATATCTTCCCCCGGCATGAACATGATTTGGTGATCTACGAGCTGCACGTTCGCGGATTTACCAATTCAGCCAGTTCGAATCTGGAGGAATATCGAAGGGGTACGTTTTCTGGTGTGATCGACAAGATTCCCTATCTCGTTGAACTGGGCGTGACAGCCGTCGAATTGATGCCCGTTTTCCAATTCGATCCTGGTACAGACGATTACTGGGGGTATATGCCGTTGAGCTTTTTCGCGCCGCACCATGCTTATTCAGTAAAACCGGATTCATGTCAGCAGCAAAACGAATTTCGTGAGATGGTCAAGTCGCTCCACGCAGCCGGCATCGAGGTCATCCTGGATGTCGTCTATAACCACACTTGCGAAGGCGATCATCGCGGTCCAACGTTCAGCTTGAAAGGCATCGATAGCAGTACGGCCTACATGATGACGAATAATCCTGCGGCACCCTTCGCCGACTATAGCGGCTGTGGCAACACCGTTCATACCGCGAATCGGGCCATGCGACGAATGATTGTTGAAAGCCTATGTTACTGGGATTCGCAAATGCATGTCGACGGATTCCGGTTTGACTTAGCGTCCGTGTTCACTCGCAATTCCAACGGCACGATCGACATCGAAAACGCTCCTATTATTGACCAGATCGGAACGGACGTTGAGTTGAGCAACAATCGTTTAATTGCCGAGCCCTGGGATGCTGGTGGCGAATTTCAGCTGGGGCGAAAGTTTCCAGGTCAACGATGGATGCAATGGAACGCTCGTTACCGCGATACGATTCAAAAGTTCGTTCGCGGCGATCCTGGATTGGTGGGCGATCTCATGAGGCGCTTGTATGGAAGCGACGACTTGTTTCCTGACGACAAACTGCATGCTTATCAACCGCCGCTCAGCGTCAATTACATCACGTCGCACGATGGTATGGCGATGTACGACCTAGTCTCTTATGATGCGAAACGTAATTGGGCCAACGGACACAATAATTCGGATGGAACATCCGACTACAGTTCGAATTACGGCTGGAATGGTGACGATAATTTGTCGCCCGAGATATTACGTCTTCGGAAACAGCAGATCAAGAACTTCGCCTGTTTGCTGTTCATGTCGAATGGCACGCCGATGCTCCGGATGGGCGACGAATTCATGCAAACTCAAGACGGAAATAACAATCCGTACAATCAGGACAACGAAACGACTTGGCTGGATTGGAGCCGCTTGGAAGCGCATCGCGATATTTTTCGTTTTTTCAAGTGCATGATCGCCTTTCGTAAAACCCATCCTTCCATCAGTCGTTCCCGTTTTTGGCGAAATGACGTGCGATGGTACGGAGCAACACACTTGGTCGATATGTCAGAGTCTTCGAAGAAGTTGGCATTTTGCTTGCACGGTGGATCGCAGGCAGACGTCGACATTTACACCATGATAAACGCTGGACTCGAGCCAGTTACCTTCGGAATCTTCGAAGGGGTCGTCGGCAACTGGCGACGCGTCGTCGATACTTCAAGAACCAGTCCCGAAGATTTTCTTTTGAGCGGTGAGATCGTCGATTCAGTCAGCTTTGAAGTGGCTGATCGATCCATTGTCGTTTTAGTTTCGAAAAACTAAAAGCTTATCGCAACGATCTTGTACTTGCTCGAGTGCATTGCTACTGGATGGATGCTAAGGACCTGTACAACAATAAAATACCGTTTTCGGAAACTGATTGCTGTGCAGCGCTTAAATGAGACCGGTTTCATGTCCAAACGAATCGCCGCGAGCACGAGCGGCTACGGGCGTCGGATCATCGTAACGCGTCGATCGCGTGAGCGGATCGACGTATTCTAATCGCGTCAGTCGCTCTGAAATCGTCGATACACTTGGTCGAGCTTTTTGAAACGATAAAAGCGAATCGTAAAGGCTGCTCGCAAGGTAACGTTGGATTCCATCGGTTATATCGCGCACCGCATCAGGTCCTTTGCGGTAGATCTCTGAGGTGATCATTACGACGTCCGCACCCGCTATCATCGACTTGAGCGCGTCCTCAGACGATCGAACGCCACCGCTGGCGGCAATGGACACCTCTAAACCTCCTGCGCGGGCGCGAACAATTCCCTCTAAGACTGCGCCTAACGAATTTACCGGCGAGAGTTCCCAGCGAATCGTCCAATGCATTTGATCGATACTGACATCCCATTGCGGCGTATGAGCGAACAAGATCAATCCAGCCGCCCCAGCCGCCTGCATTTTTTTCGCGATCGAAGCAATATTCGTGAATCGTTGGCTGAGTTTGACAGCTACCGGAATCGACACACTAGCACACACTTCCTGGGCAATCCGGCACAGTTTGTTTTCGATATCGTCTGCTGAGTCGTTTGGATTGCTTGTGACCGATTGAAAATTCAATTCCAACGCGTCTGCCCCGCTGGTGGCGATTTGCTTTGTATAGTCCAGCCAATCCCCTTCGGATGCAACGCTAATGCTTGCAATGATCGGGATGTTGAAGTTACTCTTCAACTGGGCGATGGACTGCAAGTAATTGGCAGGGCCACCGTTGTACTTATCTTGCTGCGGCCGAAAGCCACTCGACTCAATCGCCTCGATCGGGGAATGCGGACGCATCTTCGCATAGACGATTTGTTCTTGAAGTATCGAAGGTAGCACAATCGCTCCGACGCCCACACAGACAAGTTGACGAACCGTTTCCGGCTCCAATGTGATCGGACAAGCTCCGACGACGACGGGTGAATCAAGTTCCATCCCTAAATAATTGGCCGTAATGTCGGTTTTCATAATTGCACCTAAGATAAATTGAATACTACGCGATGAAGGAAAGCAAGTTACATACCATTGCAAGCAACCTGACGGCGCTACGACGGTTAGTGCTACCAAATCATTACATTTATACATCCCTTATGTTAGTCCTTGTTCGTTCGACGAACAACTTTGAATAAACGGAATTTTGTTGGTGCGGATTACGTGAATGATCAATGTTTGAGTGAAGAGCGACTCGACAAACCAGCCAGTATGAAACAGAGTCGGGTTGTCCCAGCAATGAAACACGACATCGGGAGAAATGGCAAGAACGCACTGGCCCCTACCACGCTGAACATGTTCCCAAAGTTGGAACTGGCAGCCATCTTGATGTACTTGACGATGTTGCCGAATACGCGCCGACCTTCCAAGACGCCCTGCTCTAAGATCAACAAGCTATTTTCCAACAGGATAATATCGGAAGATTCTTTGGCGATGTCGACAGCGCTGTTCACCGAGATCCCGACGTCGGCCCGGTATGATGGTAGCTATTCAAGTAGCCATAATGCAGGACCTTCTCACTAGGATCGCCATGCGCATTCAAATGCTTTTCGAGAACGATTCTTCCTTCCGTAAGCGTGCCGGTTTTATCGGTGCACAGCACATCCATCGCGCCAAAATTCTGAATCGCGTTCAGTCGTTTGACGATAACTTTCTTGCGCGCCATCGCGAGGGCGCCCTTAGAAAGATTTACGGTCACGATCATCGGCAGCATTTCCGGAGTCAAGCCAACGGCCACGGCCATGGCAAACAGGAACGCTTCAAGCCAGTCGTGTTTACTCAGCCCGTTGATCAGAAAGACCATTGGAACCATCACGGCGATGAAACCGATCATCAGCCAGGTGAATTGATTGACCCCTTTATCGAAACTGGTCGTCGGCTCGCATCTCCTGGACGAAACGCAGAACAACTCCCAAAACGACCATGATCGCAATGACGATGGCTGCCCGTAGATCACCGGTTAAATAGGAAAGCCCGCCCAGCGCCGTCAGCAAGATGACCAATGGATTCATGACGTTGCTCAAGAGACGCATCAGCGGCGATTGATGTTTGTCGCGAGCTATTTCGTTCAATCCATACTGCTTCAATCGAGCCTCGACCTCGGTTTGGCTCAATCCTGAAAGCCGCGAATCAAGCTCGCGCAGAACGCGTTCGCTATCGGCATTCGAAACTTGCAGCAATCGATTGGGAGTCTGTGATACGATCTTTAGCGGTACTTGCTTCTATCTACCAGGCTTGATTCTCCAACCGATCACAAAGCCGAGCCCAAAGATCATGCAGGCCACGACTGCTTGCGTCAGCTTACCATTCCTCGAAAACAATCGCACTGCGGATTGTCACGACATTCTGGAGTTCTGTGCGCGAGAACTCGTTTTAACGTATACCGCTGAGCCACTAAGCCCAAGGCTACGATGATGAACACAAACGCGGTAGACGCCAAAATTCTCCTGTGGACTTGCCTCATATTGATAGCCTCACGACTAGAATACCAACCTCCTTGGGCATGATGCAGTTGCCAGGAATGACTTTCGGTGATTGTGGGTTCTCAACGACCTCTGTCTCCCTCGCGAATAGTCAGTTGTCGAAAGCCTGACGCCGAAATGTATGCCGGCTCATCGCCTCGAATTCACCTGTCTGGTGAAAATAGATGTAATGAATGATCGAGATGAAATGCCGCCCTACCTCGACTAAATTGAGTGAATTCTTTTCGCATTCACGACCGCGTCCACGCCTGGAGGTCGTCGTTCCACACTGAGCGCAAATGATGCCGCGATCGCGGTGAAAGCCAGAGTAGAAGTCCAACGAGTTGCCGATAAAGGCTCGATGAAGATGTCCACCCAGAATGATGTCGACGCGTAAGTCGACAAAACGTTCCATGGATCTCTTGGCTTTAGGCATGATGCTGTCGCGGAGATAGTCAGGGGCTGGCGTAAAGTGATGGTGAGCGACCACGATCCGGGCATGATCGGCAGGGACTCCCCGAAAGGCTTCTTCGCAGGCATCCAGTTGCCACTTATCAATCCTGCCATTGCTGATCGCGGTTCGCGGTGCCGTCGAGTCAAGCCCTACGATGACTGCTCGATCCAATCGGAGAACAGGATTGAGTTCTTCGGAAATGATCTGTTGGTACCGTCGGTGCGGGCGATGCCAACGCTCGTAGAGACGATAGAGAGGAACATCATGATTTCCTGGAATCACCAATTGAGGAACCTTGGGAAGCTGCAACAGGAATGCCTTCGCAGCCAAAAACTGGTCTCGTTCTGCGCGCTGTGTCAGATCGCCACTGACAATGACGGCATCAGGCTTCAGCAGTGGGGCGATACGCAGTGCTGCCTCACCGACCACCTCGACATAGGGAGGTCCAAAATGTAAGTCCGAGATATGAAGCAGTCTTAGTGAGTCTACTTCCGATGGAATAAGGTAGGGAAACGGAACATGCAACATCGAAATAACTAAGCGAGAATAGAGAGTTTTTCGCAGCGAGGCTAAATGTCGTCCCTCGATGCTGTGGCGAAAATTGAGTTAGCGATTGCAGGAACAAATACCGTTCCAATTTCGAATAATTCTTTTGAAATAAGCCATTGGTGGTACGCAATCTGCCCTGCTCAGCATACTAGAAAGGCTCGCGGGGACATTAAAATGCAATTAGGAAATGCTCTCTTGCTAAAATTCATCGCCGTGATTTTCTCGGCGTTGGCGCTAGGAACAGTTCTTCGGCTGGTCGCACAGCGAGGGGCATCCACGAAAACAGCTAATGCTCGCTTCAGCAGTCTGGAGACTTGGTGGGGGTTGGCTGTGCTGATGTCGCTTGCTGCCTTGATGGGCAAGTTTGGGATCATTCTTTTGCTTGCAACAACCGGCGCTCTAGGACTTCGAGAGTTTCTAAAGCTCATTGGTTGGCAGGTCCTGGGAACTCCGACTCTGATCGCTTTGTTTGGATCGGTATCCATTTACTACGTGCTCGTTTGGTTTGGCTTCGGAGAAGTCGTTCGATGGACGGCACCTGTCGTTTTTCTCATCGCTATTGCCAGCACAAGGTCTCTTTCAGGACTCATGGAAGGTTACATTCGAACGACAGCAGGTGCATTTTTGGGATTGATGTTGTTCGTCTATGGACCGTCCTAT
>JAWXCK010000177.1:0-3094 GCA_034408855.1 Pirellulaceae bacterium | reverse complement strand
TTTGCGAGCATCGCGATCGTTCGTGAAACCAAGCGGTGCCAGGCCGCCACCCCATTTGCCCTTCCGACGAGCGGCCGCCATCTTGTCGCGGGTTCGCTCGGAGATGATCTCGCGTTCGAACTGCGCGAATGACAGGAGCACGTTGAGCATCAGGCGGCCCATTGAGTTCGTCGTGTTGAACTGCTGGGTCACGCTTACAAAGGCGACGCTTTTGCGTTCGAAAACTTCGAGCATCTTGGCGAAGTCCATCAGCGATCGGCTGAGGCGGTCCACTTTGTAGACCATTACGCAATCAACCTTGCCTGCTTCGATGTCACGAATCAGCGCTTTGAGTGCCGGTCGTTCCATATTGCCACCGGTGTAGCCACCATCGTCATAGTGTTCGGGAAGGCAAACCCAACCTTCGTTCTCTTGGCTTTTGATATATGCCTCGGCCGATTCACGCTGCGCATCAAGCGTATTAAAGTCTCGATCGAGGCCTTCCTCCGTTGATTTTCGAGTGTAGATGGCGCAGTTGAGTGTTCTGGTTTGTTTCTCTTTGATCATTGTGCAACCTCTGCTTTGTGTATTCCGAAAAATTGAAATCCGTTGATGTTCTTCTGTCCTGTGACAAAACTCGCGATGGCAGTCAGGGACTTGTATTGCGTACCCTCAAACTCGAATGAATTCGCTCGCACCATGACCTGGATACTTCGGCCCTTGTACGTCTTGAGCAACATGGAACCGGGCAGCGGAATGCGGCAGTCTGCTGGTGGCGAGATCGTCATCGATGCAGTCTCCAGCGTTTCCGTGGTTGCCGGCCTTCTCACTCGAGGCAGCGTAGTTCGGATGTCCGTTTCCATCGCGATCTGGTGAGCCAATCGCCGAGCGCGTTCGGAGATATCTCCCTCAGCGTTGGCTTGAACTTTCCAAGCGATACGTTTGATGAGCCACTGTTTGTTGCGGGCGTTGGTGTCTTCGCCGAACACTTCGTGGTACCGGTTGCGAAGTTCCGACACCGTCATGTGCCGAAGCCTCGCAACCTCTTTAGCGACGTTGATTGTCATTTAAAAGCTCTCCTGTTTGAAAAAGACTTATCGATCGTTAACTCGACCAGTCACAGAGAGCACTGGTTTCGGAGGAAGCTCAAGGCAAGCTGCCTCGAAATCTTGCTCATTTTCACGATCTGGGTGATCTATCGCGAACTGTTCGCTTTGTGCGTAGCGCATGAAGCCATCGGCCAGAATGGCCACCAGTTCAGCTCGTAATTCCGTTTCGTTCATCTCATCCACAGCGCGGACCTTCGGCATAGCAATCTCCCAACAGAGGCAAAGCGGAGCTCGAAGTCACCGGTATCTACGAACTAGCCGTCGATTTGACTAACAACCAGGTTTCGAGCGAGACCGAAAGCAACAGGTCTCTATCTGTAGGGTTACACGCGAAGTGGGCGAGTCGACGAAGACTCAAGGGATAATTTTTTCAGGAATTCAACGCGGGCTGTAGCCAGCCTTGGGATCTATGGCGAATATTGACATCTAACGGGCGGAATGGGATCCTGGATCGAAAGGAGAAAATCATGGGCTCAACGCTAAGTCTATCCCTCACTAACGAGTTGAGGGCATTCGTCGACGGCCAGTCGGGAGATGGGACGTTGTATTCCACGCCGAGTGAATTTGTTCGCGACTTGATCCGAAAACACAAGCAGCGGATGGAGGCAGATCGCCTTCGCGCTGGAGTCCTTGAAGGCTTCCAAGATGTGGCGGCAGGTCGAGTACATCAGTTCAAAGGTAGTGTCCGCGACCTCATTAAGAAGAATCGCGGATAATGGCCAAGGCGAGAAAAGCTAAAGTCTTTCTCACTGATCGAGCGATCGCGGATCAAGTCGTGGTCCAGAAGGACACCTACCACGCCAATCGCCGAGTTGCACATCCCGCTGGCTCCGTCGGTGTCATCGTTCGATCGCCAATTGATAGATCACATGCTTATCTGGAAATCAGCATCGAGTAGCTAGCCAAGCGCGAACAGTGATCGGTTGTGCAAAGAGCAAATGAGGCTCGCTTTTTAAATCCAGACCAAGCGGGCTACCCATAGAATTCTCTCGCACATGCCAACTTGCTCTCGAAAGCGACCACGGCGGATGGTCTATCTCACCTCGGAACAAGACATTCTTGCGATTCTCGCTGTACAAACAATAACGGGCCGTCAGCCAATGCTCCAGTGTTCCCATTTGAGCCTGAAAAATCTCGCCAGTCGATTGATAGCTCGCCTCGAACGTCGCTATTGGTTCACCCCGGTGCGTTCGGTTGCTTCGGTACGCAATCATTTGGGAATCGTCCTTCACCAAGCCCATCGTCGCATCCATGTAGGGAAGATTGAAGGTTGCTCTCGCGACACGGACGGCAATTGGATTTTCGGCGTCGAGTGAAAAGAACCAAACGCCAGGTTTGCCATCATGAATCACGTAGGTGCGAACATTGAGTTCCAGAAAGCGACTCAGTTTCGGGATTGGCGGACAGTATCGAGGAGCGATATCGGACATCAAAAACGGTACGACACCGATCCACGCCATCCCTTCTCGAGTGTCTAGTTGCAGGCTCGGCGGGAGCAAAGGAGCAATCAATTTTGGCTCAACCTGCCAATGAGCGAAAAGCAACTCAGACCATGTCATCCGCATGACCCACGGAGACGTGGGTAACGGCCACGTACGATCAGTACTTGCGTTCATACAGATCCCTCAATGCGAACTCAAGGTCAGCGAATTGAAAGTTAAACCCTTCTTCCAGTAACCGCTTCGGCATCACGTAGCGACCATACAGCACTAATTCCGGATCGGTCCGCAAGAATAATGGAGCCCCAATGCGGACCATCCATTCAAATGCTGGCAAGCCGATCGGCATTCTGATTACCTTGCGAAGCGTCCTCATGAAGTCGGCTTGTGACTTTGGATTCGGTGATGACACGATGTAAGACCCCGACATCGCGTCGTCACAGATCGCACGCTTGAAGATCGCGTTTATGTCGTCTTCGTGAATCCAAGACATACCCTGTGTGCCGCTGGCCACTTTGCCGCCGAGTCCATACTTCGCGATCAGCCCAAGCGTCCCAAGTGCGCCAC
>JAWXCK010000176.1:0-14991 GCA_034408855.1 Pirellulaceae bacterium | reverse complement strand
GTTTTTGCAATCACTCAGTTTCGTGTTTTTCATGGATTTTACTGCTAAAATCGATTGCGGATCACGAAAACCACCCACAGTTTCTGCGGAAGAGCCAATTTTCATACGCATTCTCCCAACCGGCTGTGATCTGCATTTTTTGATTTTGTCGAAATTCGTCTGTGCTTGCCACCCAATGCATTGCGAGCATTAAGGGATCGTTCAAAAATAACTTCGGATTTTGCATATTGATTCATTGTACGATGAGTTTATTCGAGTATCGCGAATCGCCGAAGGTTTGTTTTGTCAAAACGGAACTTCCGTTCAAGAATAGCGTCCAGATTATGGTGGCAGCAGATGTTGGAATCGATGCGCCTTTGCGTGAATCCAATCGGACAATGACCAATCGACACGTCCTCTGAACAATTCAAAAAACCTACGCCAATCGAAAAGCCGAAGTTATTTTTGACTTGTCGCTAAGACATAGATTGACCAACACTTGTTCTAGTTGACCGTTGATAGTCACTCACGGCATATCACACTCATCGCGAATTTTGTCTAGCTTCTTCGACGAGATACTACAGCGAGTACCAAGCTGCTGCGCATACAGAGATACGCGATACTCTTCGATCATCCAACGATACTCGCTCAGCTTTTTAATCGGCCAAATAGAATCTTCGGCCTCATGGATCCTAAATCGACATACGTTGAAGCAGTCTTTTTGAATCCGGCGATGTAGATCTTGCGTATAGAGACTAATCTTTTCCATATTCAAAGCATCTTGCGGAAGTCCCGCTGTCTTCAATCGTGTTAAGCGATGATGGATCGCCTGCAAATATCTCGGGAATTCCTTCAACCATGACCAAGGAGTGTAAATCAAAAAACCTGGGCGGAACAGCTCGTCGAGCTGCTGATGAATATCTTCAATGCTCAATTTCCATGAACTTGCCATGCCTTGGCCTGTTGAAAGAGATTTTGACTGTGAGCCGTAGGCGCTAGCCTCGGGCGTTCGCATAGAGCTAGGCTTGACGAAAGAACCCGCGGCTAGCGCCGGCGGCTCACGATTCGCCGGGCCAGCCGAACTTTGCAAAGCCATTCGAAGTGCATGATAGGACTGCGCAAACTTGGGCAACCATTTACCTACGTCGGCGGCTGCCGTGGAAAGGCGACGATTTCGATCGACACGTTGAATCTCGAACGCTTCTCGACTCCAAATCCCGCATGAACCTAAAAGGCTGTCGCTATCGTTCAAGAATGCTAGCTTTGCAAGTTGATCAGCGAGACCTGCTCGAAGCGGTGCGCTCGCGAGTCGGTCCGATAACCACAATTCGCAATCGCGCAATTGCGGCAAATGCGAAACGTGTGATTTCAGCTCTCGATGTTCCGCAATTGCGAACAAACGCAGCAAACCGCCAAACATCGCAAACTCGGCTTGAGATGCTTGATCGAACAATTCAGGCCGTACGAACTTTCCATGGTCTACTAGACCGACATACCGCTCCAGTCGGACTCCGTGACTGGCGACAACGATCGATCGGGGAAGCTTTTCGACGTCAAACGATGACATTTGATCGCGATACCATTCTGGTTGCGACTCATTGGAGATTGAATAAGAAATGTTGGAAGCGATACTTTGCGCAGAAGCAATCGGCTTTAATTCTCGCGTTGCCTGTTTTACCTTTCCGGTTTCATCCACGATCTCCAAGCGAATTTTTAAGTGTGGATCGAGGCGGTCCAATTCAAAGTCGGACGTTTCAATTTTCTCGCCAGCGAGTTTGCCAAGCACACGGCACAGCGACGGCCAGAATGGAGCTCGTTGAGACCGAAGTTCGAGCAACTCGGCCATCGATTTGCCAGCCATCGCTGGGGCAGGCACGAGATTTCGGCGCAATCGCTTGGGAAGCGTCTTGATGAGATTGGCGACTTTTTCTTCCAATAGACCAGGAACTAACCAGCCTAGACTGTCGTCGGTAAGATTGCCAACGGCAGATTCGGGGACGCGAATCGTAATGCCATCATCTTCTGTGCCGGGAGTAAATCGATACTCGATCGGCAACTCCGTGGGGCCGATCACCAGCTTTTCTGGAAACGACGTATCAGCCGAACTTCGATCGAACGATGCAACCAACTCATCCCAGGTCAAGCGAAAATCATTGGTTTGCTTGTCAGCTTTCTCGAGCGACGTTCGATCGACGACGTCGGCGGGCAATTTCGAATCGTAGAACTGCTGCAGGAAAAATGCATCGACGACCAAGTCGCGTCGCCGAGTCTTCGCAGCCCAAGTATGGACTTCATCGAGAAGCTGGACATTGTGGCGATAGAATGCGGCTCGCGAAACCAATTGCTGCTCGATAAGTCCGGCATCGATAAGGATACGTCGCGCTTGGCCAGGATCGATTGGAGCTAATGGAACCGGATGTCGCGGCACAACCGGCAATCCAAACAACGTGGATCGTTCATAGATCACTGCCCCGCCGGCTTTGCGGCTGAAATGCGGTGATTCGTGGTGGTGTTTCAGAAGATGGCCCGCCATATCTGAAATCCAGTCTGGGTCGATCGTGGCCGCAACCCGCGCATAGCGCTGCTGCGTCTCGACGATTTCCGAAGCGACGATCCAGCGAGGTCGATTGCCTCGCAATCCCGAACCAGGCCAGAGCTGCAATTCCATGCCACCCACACCTTTGTATTTTTTGGTGTCATCCAGCATAGCAATTCCCGATAACAGACCAGCCAATAAACACTGATGAACGGCGATATATTCCGAACTAAACTCGCTTTTAACTTTCGTTCTCGCAAAATGATTCTTGTCTTGCGACTTTTGAGAAAGCGATTTTTCAAGTTGGCGATCGTTTCCTAGTGATGGTGCGGTAAGCCGTCGAGCATTGGCTTTTAAACCAACTTCATGGGTCAGTTGAAGTAGCTGTCGATGCATTTCCGACCATTCGCGAAAGCGCGGCAGCGATAGATAGTTGTCGCGGCAAGCTCGTTCTAATCGGCTCCGACCAAGCTCTTCTTTGAGTCGATGATAAAAATCCCATAGTTTTAGAAAACTGATAAAATCGCTTTGCGGGTCGAGGAAGTTTTCATGCGCTGCGTCCGCCTCATTCTGTTTTTCCGGAGGACGCAGTCGAACATCTTGAGCTTCAAGAGCAGCCGCGATAATCAAGACGTCAGCTAAGCATCCATTCTTGTCGGCTTCGATGAGCATCCGTCCAATGCGTGGACCGACGGGCCATCGTCCGAATTTGCGTCCGATTTCGGTAACACGATTTTGCTCGTCGAACGCTCCGATCTCATGAAGCGTTGCAATTCCATCGCGAATCATTTCCGGGCGAGGCGGATCCAAGAGTGGCAAGTCTTCGATCGACCCAATGTTCAGCAGTTCGATTTGAAGGATGGCGCCGGCTAAGTCTGTCCGTCGGATTTCAGGCGTCGTATAAGCCGGACGGGCCAGAAAATCGCTTTCGTCATACAACCGAATGCAAACACCTGGTGCCAAACGACCGCAGCGTCCTGCGCGCTGATTGGCCGAAGCTTGTGAAATCGCTTCGATCGGCAACCGTTGGACTTTGCTTCGCGGAGCATAGCGACTGATTCGAGCGGTACCGGTATCGATCACGGAGTAGATGCCAGGGACCGTTAGACTCGACTCTGCGACGTTGGTGGCAAGAACGATCCGACGTTCCTTGTGCGGAGTGAATACTCGCTGCTGTTCGGCTTCGGTTAGTCGCGAATAAAGCGGCAACACATCGATGCGATTGCCCATTCCTTTGGAAGTCAGATGGCCTCGCAAAAGTTTATGCGTCCAACGAATCTCACGTTCACTCGGAAAGAAGCAGAGGATATCGCCACGCATCTCCGATAAAAGTTGATCGACAGCGTGCAAAAATCGATCGTCTTGTGAGCTGCCGGTGCTAGCCGCAGGTGCCGACGGTGAACGGCTTTCGCTAGCCACGAAATCCGTACCTGCCGCTCCCAAATATCGAATGTCAACATCGTATGTTCGACCAGCGATGGTCACGATCGGAGCCGGTCCCAAGGCGTCGCTAAAATGCGATGCAAATTTTTCGGCATCGATAGTAGCGCTGGTGATAATCAATCTCAGGTCCGGTCGCTTGGGAAGCAATCGATGAAGATACGCTAAGATCAAATCGATATTCAGAGAACGTTCGTGTGCTTCATCGATTATCAATACTTCATAAGCATTGAGAAATCGATCGCGAGACAATTCGGCGAGCAATACCCCATCGGTCATTAGCTTGACGAGTGTCGTTGGCGTTGTCGCATCGGTAAAGCGAATCTTAAATCCGACGACCGAATCTTGTGCCGAGGATTGTGAAAGCTCTTCTTTGAGTCGGGCTGCGATCGATCTGGCCGCAAGTCGTCGCGGCTGAGTATGACCGATCATCGCCGCGCGACCAAAGCCGGCTTCTAAACAAAGTTTCGGGAGCTGCGTACTTTTTCCAGAACCCGTTTCACCGCAAACGACAATTACCTGACGATCACGAATAAGTTGGATCAACGATTGGCGGTGTGCGGTAATCGGCAGCTCGGCGTCGTACTCGAAATGAAGCCGAATCGCTTCTCGAGCTTGTCGTCGTTCAATCGACCGGGTAGAAGCGTTGGAGCGTGGTGAAGTCATCGTGTGGGCGAGATTCTAGACGATGAGATTCTAGACAGCGCTGGCTAGAATACGTTCGGTTGCATTCGACAAGTCGGCTGGATCCGCGATTGGAATCCTTCGTATCTCAGGAAGCGAGCGAAACCAGATCTCCTGGCGTCGAACGAACTGTCGAGTGTGAATAATAACGAGTTCTAAAGTTTCTGCCAAACTCCGCTTACCATGAAGATAATCGATCGGCTCTTTATAACCGACCGCCTGCATGGCCGTTCTGCCTAAAGTGGAATAACGATCGAGTAGCCCCTGAACCTCGTTCACCAGTCCGTTGTCAAACATTCGCAGAACACGAGCTTGTACCCGCTGGTGTATTGCCGCACGGTCCCAGCCGAGTACAAAAACGCGACATTCCTCTGGCTTGGGTGCTCGTTCGAATTGAGTTTGCCAATGGCTGAGCGGTTGCCCTGTCAATCGAGCGACCTCGAGAGCCCGCGTCATTCGACGAACATCGCCGAGGAGAATTTTATGCGCCGAAAGCGGGTCTACTTGAGCAAGTCGCTCGCGAAGTGCTTTAAAGCCGTACTTCTCGGTATCCTCGGCGACTTGTTGACGAAATTCCCAATCAGCGGGTGGTCCGGAAAACATGCCGCGTACCAACGTCTTGAGATACAGTGGCGTCCCGCCAACGAAGAGCACCTTCTTACCTCGACTACGAATCTCGTCGGCAACGCGATGGGCATCGACGACAAACTGCGAAACGCTGTAGTCTTCGGTCGGTTCGACCATGTCGATCAGATGGTGTGGAACCTTTCGGAGCTGATCAGCCGATGGCTTGGCGGTACCGATATCCATGCCTCGATAGACTGCCATCGAATCGAGCGAAACAATCTCTGCATCGAGGCGCGTGGCCAAGTCGAGCGCAACCTGGGTTTTTCCCGAGGCGGTGGGGCCGGACAAATACCAGGCATCCAGCAGCGGTTTTTTGAACCAAGTTTCGTCGATTGTCATATGTGGTGTAATAATTAGGCTTCCTTCGGCCAATTGTAGGATTTTGCGATTGGCTCTACCATACGAAACCGTAGAAAAGATTGGTCATTCCGAATTCGACCCGTTTTGAGCTTCGCCAAAAGCAAGCATTTTTAAAGCGAATCATAAACCAGCATTACTATAGTTAACCGGCAATGAGCGTTGTGGATCACATGCCTGAATCCGATATTTTTGATCGACTAATGGACCAAATTCACCGGCGGGCGCTTTCGATGCCTGAAGGGTCCTATACGACGAAGCTGATCGGGGGCGGACCGGCCAAGATGGGGGCGAAAATACTTGAAGAAGTCCTTGAAACGACCTTGGCTGCCAACGAACCTGGGGATGATGGACGTGCTCACCTGTTGTACGAAGCCTGCGATGTGATTTACCATCTGTGGGTTTTATTGGGAAGCAAAGGGATACACGTCTCGGAATTGCGAGCCGAACTAACCCGAAGGGAAGGTCTTTCGGGGCTCGAAGAAAAAAAACGAAGAAACCAAGAGAAAACTGAGTGAACCAACCTAACGAAAATCTTCGTATCGGTGTCCCCAGTAAAGGGCGTCTAAGCGAATTGGCCTGCGAACTGTTGCTTCAAGCTGGACTTCAATTTCGTCGTCAAGACCGCTCGCTGTTTGCTCGGGTAAGTGGCCTGCCGGTAGAAATTACCTTTTTGCGAACCGATGATATCCCGACGCTCTGCGCTGAAGGTGCGATCGATCTTGGAATTACCGGAAGCGATCTCTTGGAAGAATCGGGAGCCGAGGTCGACGTCCGATTGCCGCTGGGGGTCGGACGCTGCCGTCTGGCTATGTGTATTCCGATCGATTCCGACGTTCAAGTCCCTAGTCAGCTCGACGGCAAGCGGATCGCCACGAGCTTTCCTAACACCACTCAGCAATACTTAGCCAAGCATCAAGCCAAGGCGCATTTGGTCCAATTGAATGGCTCGGTGGAAGTCATGATTACGCTTGGAGTCGCCGATGCGATCGTCGATCTAGTTGAAACGGGAAGCACGCTGGCCGCCAATCGACTTCGAATTTTAACGGAGCTCGGACAATATGAAACGATTCTCATTCAGAACAAAAAATGCCGCGATCTGGCGACTGCCGACCGCATTGTCAGACGGCTTGAGGGTGTGGTGATCGCTCGCGACTATTCGCTGTTGGAATACAACATTCCGCGTACGCAGTTAGCTGCGGCTGAAGCGATAACGCCGGGCTTTAACTCGCCGACGGTAAGCTCGTTGGAAAATAACCAGTGGTGCGCCGTGCGCGTCATGGTTCGTCGGAAGGAAGTCATCAATGTCATGGAAAAGCTTGAAGCATTGGGCGCGTCGGCGATTCTGGAAACATCGATCACGAACTGTCGACTCTAAGATATCGATTAAGTCGTTTGTGACGACTGAGACGGTTAATCGCATCCAATAAGCCAATCCGACTGGGGGATCGCTCCGACCTGTACCGCTATCGGAAGGTATCGTTCTAGTATCTCGATTCTTCGAGCTAGAAACCACGATACACTTCGCTAGCCTCTCTTCGGTGCAACCTATGTCCACGGTCCAATCCACCCATTTGACAAAGCGCGATTGGTTAAACTCTTTCGGCGACACATCGACTCGAATGAAAACATTCGACATGATCGAGCGATGTGTCATTCTGACGCTCTATGCGTTTTTCCTATCGAGAATGCTTTCTGCATTTTTAGCGACAGGAAATCTCGGAAACCTGCTGATGCTGGTTACCGAGTCGATGCTGGTCGGATTTATACTATGCCGAAAGAAAGCCAACAGCTTGTCGCTTCGCTGGACCGATTGGATCCTTGCCTTCGGCGCGACTGCGTTGCCTTTGTTAGCGATGCCTCAAACAGCGGCTCCAATCTTTCAGTTCGTCCACGATCTCGCGATCGTTTTAATGTTCGGCGGATTATTCCTTCAGGTGCTATCGAAGGTCGCGCTCGGTCGTCGCTTTGGAGTGGTGGCAGCCAATCGTGGTCTGTGTACCTTCGGCCCATATCGCTGGGTTCGACATCCGATTTACATGGGCTACTTGTTTACCCACGTTGGTCTATGTCTGTTGAGTCCATCTCTATGGAACCTCGCACTTTTTGCCTGCGTCTACGCTCTTCAGATTCCGCGAATCCTAGCCGAGGAACGGATGCTTGATGAAGATCAAGATTATCTGAAGTACAAAACGCTCGTCCGCTTCCGACTTATCCCCGGTCTGTTCTAAATTGTTCGTAGTTCCGCGTTGAGGCGGCTGCCTAGCCCAGTTGAATTATTCAACGCTCCCCCGCTAGCCTGGGCCTCGCACTTTCGCGAGTTTTGGGTCGCTTTTGTGGCGGAGCGGTGCAAGCGGCTTGTTGATTTAATCGCCAGCAGCACGGATTAAATCAACAAACCCCAAGCCGTACCGCTACGAAAGTGTGCGGTGTTGGACGCTAGCCGTTGGTCGTCGACGTGCAGTTTCCCAGCGATCAGCCCGACCCTCGCGCGTACGGCTCACGATGTATATCAGTCGAACATATAAGAAATCGCCACAGTTGGCTCGTTTATTTTGGAAGAACTCCTGTCAATTCTGGGTGTCGCCGACTATCATTACACACTTCAACAACTTGCTGGAGAAGCTTCATGAAATTGGTTTTAAGTTTAGCAATCGCGTTAATTGCTTTTGCTCAGGTTAGTTATGCCGATATCATGTTCGAGCTAACGCCGGCTAATCAACAGATCCAGCAGGGTAATACTGCTCAATTTACCCTACGCCTCTACTCAACAATTCCGGGCGGCGAAGTAGTCGACTCAGCAGATGGCAATGTTAACGCAGGACCTGGCAATGGAACGGCCGGTCGTTTTGTCGCGCCGACAGGCACCGTCATTCTCGGCAACCAACCGGTTGACTTTCAGTCTACACTAGGACAAGCCTTCGCGTCCAACTTTCAAGCTGGAGGCATATTGATTCCGTACCGTGATGTCTTGGTGAATCCGACGACGGCAGTCGACTTTGTAAGTCTCTTTCTCAATACGACCGGCGTCGCTTTAAACACTTACTCGATGACGCTCGATTCTCTCGCCGCAAACTCACCGACAACCGGCGCATTGCTGACGGGTGGTAACTCAATTTCCTATATCGTCATCAATTCGGTTCCAGAACCCACTTCGATGATAATGGTAGGAGCCATTGGGATTGCCAGCGTATTGCGGCGTCGACGCAACGCAGCGATCCTCGGTTGATGACGCATGACGACGATTCGAGAAGCATTCGCCATTGCGATGCAACATCACCACGCGAATCGATTCGAACAAGCGTTCCAAATCTACCAACAAATACTGAAGGTTGATCCGCAAAATGTCGAAGCCTTGCATGCGATTGGGGTTTTAGCCTTTCAGGCAGGGGATCCCCAATTCGCGATCGACTATCTCAGACAAGCGATCTCGATCTCGCCAGACAACGCTGACTACCGAAGTAACCTCGGACTCGTTCTGTCAAATGCAGGCCAACTCGACGAAGCCATCCAAGAATATCAATGCGCTATTCGGTTGCGTCCCGATTTAGCAGAAGCTTACAACAATCTTGGAAATGCGCTGAAGGATCAAGGATGTTTTTCAGACGCGATCGAAGCGTACGATCGGGCGATCGAACTTAAAAGTGATTTTGCAGACGCTCACAACAACCGAGCTGTTTCACAACAAAAAATGGGAGCATGGCTCGCGTCGACCAAATCGATACTTCGAGCCCTTGCTATCGAGCCGAGCTACGTTGAAGCTCATTATAATCTCGCAATTTCGATGCACCGATTAGGTCACGGAAGCGCGGCGGAGGATTCCTTTCGCAATACCATTGAACTTCGACCGCAATATGCCGAAGCGCACAACGGACTCGGACTGGTATTGCTGGATAGCGGAAGAGTTGCCGAAGCGATCACGGCCTTCCAACAAGCCATAACGATTCGACCAGATTACGCCGACGCTTATATCAACCTCGGAAGCGTTTGTCAGTTGCGCAATCAGCCGAGCGCAGCGATTGGCTATATGCAACAAGCCCTAGCGCTGCGACCGAATTCGGTCGGTATCAAAATAGCCTTGGCCCACCAACAACAATTGGCCTGCCAATGGATTGGCATAGATGCTCTGACTGAGCAGATCATTCAGTCTGCCGACAAAGAATCGAGTTTCAAGGAACAGATTCCGCCATTTTGGTTTTTGTGCTTAACGATCCCGACCACTGCCGAACAACAACTGCGATGCGCTCGCCAATGGGTGAAGCAAAAATACTTTGGTTCAAAACCTCTGACCGAACATAGTCGTCACACAATCGTCCGACCGCAAAAATTGAAAATTGGCTACTTGTCATGTGACTTTACCACGCATGCAACATCTTGGTTAGTCGCGGAGCTATTTGAAGCGCACGATCGAGAGCGATTCGAAATTTTTGGATACTCCTACGGCCCCAGCGATCATAGCCCGTTAAGACAACGCATCGAAAACGGTTTCGATCATTTTCGCGATATTATGTTGCATTCGCACCCCGATTCCGCCGCGTTGATCGTCAAAGACAAAATTGATATCTTGGTCGATCTGAAGGGCTATACTGATCGTTCGCGACCCGAGATACTTGAACAACGACCGGCACCTATCCACGTCAACTACTTAGGTTTTCCAGGAACGATGGGGGCGGATTTTATCGATTACATAATCGTCGACGACTTCGTAGTGCCCGCCAAAGAGCAGTCTTTTTTTTCCGAGCGTTTGATCCATCTTCCTGGCTGTTATCAAGTAAACGATGGCAAGCCGCGAGAAATTGGGGTGACGCCTACGCGAAAAGCATGCGGCCTGCCCGACGATGCATTCGTTTTTTGTTCCTTTAATAACTCGTACAAAATCACGCCCGTTATCATGGATGGTTGGATGCGTATTCTTACGGAAGTTCCCGAAAGTGTCCTGTGGCTGCTGGATTCCAGCCGCGAAGCCTGCGACAATCTTCGACGAGAAGTTGAAATGCGAGGTGTGTCACCTAGCCGACTTGTATTTGCACCGCGACAGGCTCTGCATGACCATTTGGCAAGACACCAATTGGCGGACCTTTTTTTGGATACCTTTCCCTGCAACGCACATACCACCGCCAGCGACGCAATACGAATGGAGTTGCCGATTGTCACGCTGGCCGGCGATACCTTTGCTTCCCGAGTCGCTGGCAGTATCCTGCATTGCGTCGGCTTGCCCGAGTTGGTCACCTACTCTATGACCGACTATGAAGCGATGGCCATTCGACTGGCACAACAACCAACGGAATTAGCGGCCATACGACAGCGGCTATCGGATAATTTGCCAGGCAGTTCGCTCTTCGATGGACGTATCTTTGCTAGACGAATCGAGCAAGCCTTCGAAACGATGTGGGAGTCGCATCGAACGGGAGAATCGACATGAAGTCGTTGGAGGGAATGCTGCAAACCGCCATGCAGCACCATCAATCGGGTCAGCTTGACGTTGCTGAAAAATGGTACCGCGAAGTACTCTCTGTCGATCCGTTACATACCGGTGCGCTGCACAACTTAGGGGTCTTAGCGTCTCAGAGTGGGCGACCAAAGTGGGCGATCGAACTGATTGAAAAAGCGATTGCAACCGATTCCAGCCAAGCCGAACTTCACGTCAATCTTGGATGGCTTCTATTGAATGATTCGCAATTCGATGCAGCTATTGTTGGACTACAGAAGGGGTTGCAACAGCATCCGTCGAATTCGCTTCTCTATGAACAACTTGGAAACGCCTTCATTGCGAAGGAACAATGGTCGGAAGCCGCTGTGGCTTACGAGCACGTTACCCAACTTTCCCCTGAGTATGTTGAAGGTCACAACAATTTAGGGAACATTTATTTAGCATTAAAGAGAAGTGACGAAGCGATTGAGTGTTATAAAAAATCGTTGCTGATAGCCCCTGAAGTGGCGGTAACTCGGCACAATTTGGGAAATGCCTACGCATCACAGGGGAACGATCTCAATGCGATCGAAGCCTTTCGGAGAGCCGTACAGTCAGACCCGCAGCACTTCGAAACGCAATGCGGACTTGCCAGTGCATTGCATCGAAGTGGTTCGTTCGAATCGGCGATTGAGGCTTACGAGCGAGCACTCGAAATTCGGCCGAACCAACCTGAGATATTTTACTTCCTCGGCAATCTTTGGGTCGCATTGAAGAACTACGATTCGGCACGAGGTTGCTATCAAAAAGCGATTCAACTACGCCCCGATTATTTCGACGCGCATACCAATCTCGCCGCAACGTACCAAGAAACCGCTCAGTACGACCTTGCGCTAGCGGCCTACGATAGATTGGTACAGTTGCGTCCCGACGATCCGATGACCTATTGTTCGGCTGGAAATATTTTTAAGTTGCAGGGCAACTACGAAGCGGCTATCGCATGCTATGAAAAATCGATTCGGCTCGATCCGACGTTGATCGACTCACATTATCACTTAGGCAATGTTCATCTCAACATTGGGAATCTCGACGATGCCATCCGGGCGTTTCAAAGCGCTTTGCGTTTGAATGCGGATCATTCCGAAAGCGCATTTTGTCTTGGCAGTTGCTACAAGGAAAAGAGACAGCACGATCGAGCGCTGGAATACTACGAAAAAGCAGGAAAGTTGCGCCCCAATTCGGGGCTGGTTTTAGCAGCCATCGTCAATGAACGTCAAAGCCTTTGCCTCTGGGACGATATCGACGAAATGTCCGATCGAGTCGTACAGCTTCTGAAACAACAGTCAGGTTGCGAAACCGGCGAGATCATTTCACCGTTTACCGTGATCAGCTTGTGCAATGAATCATCGCCCGAGGAACAACGGCTGGCAGCTTCCGAGCGAGTGCGTTTGCAACCTAGTCTTGCGTCAGCAAATCGTCCGGTACTCTATCAGCAGACGCCGCGACGCGAGCGTTCGAAAATTCATATTGGATATCTCTCAGCCGATTTTCAAACGCATCCCGTCGGCTATTTAATACCCGAATTGATTGAGTCTCACGATCGCGAGCGATTCAGTGTATTTGGCTATTCGATGGGACTCGATGATGGGAGCAGTGTTCGGCGTCGATTGGTAAAAGGTTTTGACCAATTTCGCGATGTCTGGGGTTCTTCGTTTCTGCAAGCGGCTGAAATGATCCGTAACGATGAGATCGATATTTTGGTCGACCTACAAGGGTACACGACCCATAGTCGACCTGAGATTGCCGCCTTGCGACCGGCTCCGATCCAAATCAACTATCTCGGATATCCAAGCTCGATGGGGGCCGATTTCATCGATTATATTTTGGTCGACGATTATATTGTTCCATTGGTCCAGCAACCCTACTTCTCCGAAAAGTTGGTATATCTGCCCGGTTGCTTTATGGTCAATGACAGTCAACGCGAAATCGACACCAAAATTCCGTTGCGCTATCGACTCGGATTGCCCGAGGATGGCTTCGTTTTTTGCGCCTTCAACGCCAGTTATAAAATTACCGAACGCATTTTCGAAATTTGGCTGCGGCTTTTGCAAGCGACACCCAAGAGCGTGCTTTGGCTGCGCGTCGGCGACCCAGCTACCATCGAAAATTTGCTAGCCGTTGCAAAGAAACGGGGTATCGCGAGCGAACGGTTGGTGATGGCACCGTCGGTATCGATGCCCAAGCATCTCGCTCGGCATCGCGCAGCCGATCTCTTCCTCGATACTTTCCCATACAACCAACATTCGACCGCTGGCGATGCGCTACGAATGGGATTGCCGATGGTAACGATGTCTGGCCAGTCGTTTTGTTCGCGCGTTGCCGGTAGCCTCCTTCAGGCTCTCGATTTAGACGAGCTTATAACTCACAGCTTGGATGAATATGAAGCATTGGCGTTGCGACTGGCTCACAACCCGGACCAACTATCAGCAATTCGGCGCAAGCTTGCTCAGAACGTAAGAAGTTCAAACCTTTTCGACGGTCGTATCTTCGCCAAATCCCTTGAAATGGCTTACCTTCGCATGTGGGAACTTCATCAATCTGGCGACTCCCCACAACCGTTCGTAGTTCCGCCTTCAGGCGGCTGAAATGCTTGCCAATTTAAAAGCCAATCGCAATAGCCGCGACAACAGCTTTGTCGCATACTTTCGCCGCAGAATCTCCAAACATGTTTGTCGCAGCGAGAAGGCAGTAGTTTTTTCCGGGTGCAACAAACGCTACACAGTACCAGGTGGTGTTGCTTCCATTGTGAAACAACGTGCGTCCGCCAGCCCATTCTCGTTCCAGCAAAATCCAGCCCCCGGCGTAGTTGCCAGCCCCATCAACTTTCAAGAGGCGTGACCAAATCTCAGGCTTCACATTAACCTTTTCGTAACCTTTTTCGTCAGCGAATAGCAGAACAAACTTCGACCAATCCGATAAATTCAAATGGACTCGACCGGCTGGGCCGAGCGGCGGCGGATTATCGATTTGTACCGCTGTGAAGTTTGGAACTTTCGGTTTTCCGACAATAGCACGCGCCATGTTCGCAAGTCCCATTGAAGCAACATGCCCCCAAGGTTTGTGTAATTCACTTGGTTGCTGTTCCTGATTTTCAGCTTGACTCGAATTGCCAACTGGTCCGAATCCAGCACTTTTTATCCCCAACGGTTCGAAGAGTCTCTGTGCGATTAGCGATTCCCAAGGCTCATGATCGATCGACTCGACGATATGCCCCAGCAACGCAAAACCGACGTTCGAATAGAGGAACTTCGGTTCGCTTGGACGATTGTGCTTCAGCAACCAATCGAGCATTGCTCGACGGGCAGCTACCGGATCCCCCGGGTGTTCGAAGTTCAGAATGGGCCACAAAGCGTTTGCCGGCGCACCGCTGCGATGCTGCAACAAATCGACGACCGTAACTTTCCCCCAGTCCGAATCGGCTAGACCTTCGACCTCTGGAAATATCTCGCTCAGCGTCGTCTCAAAGGATAGCGAGCCTTTCGAGCAAAGCTGAGCGATCATGACGGCTGTCATGGCTTTCGTACACGATCCAATATGAACGGCGTCGTCGACTTTGACTGAGACGTCGTTGTTCCACTTGCGAACACCGCTTGCAGCGATCACCGACCGACCATCGGAATAAAATTTTCCCGCCCACAATGCCGGCACTTGGAATTCATCGCGAAGTCGATCGATTTCCTTTTGAAGACTTTCCAAAGCCTTGACCTCGGCGACGGCTTTGTTTTCTTGCGCAAATCCAGAAGAAGACAACAGCCCAATCGTCATCGCGACATAAGCGAAGCTTAAAAAGATAGCTCTTCCGCAGAATATGTGGGTCAAAATTGACTATTTACCGTTACGAATAGAAAACCGAAGTTTCAACGGACACCCGTTTCGCATTGGATTTTTGAGGCATCAC
>JAWXCK010000175.1:0-43488 GCA_034408855.1 Pirellulaceae bacterium | reverse complement strand
ACTTTGGACATCGGAGTGATGCCTCAAAAATCCAATGCGAAACGGGTGTCCGTTGAAACTTCGGTTTTCTATTCGTAACGGTAAATAGTCAATTTTGACATACAGTTTCTACCGGAAGAGCCGAAAGTTTAACGAAACTTCTAGCGAATCATTAGCCCGCTTGCGCCGTTCCGCTACTTCAACCTTGCGGGAATTTCAGTACGTATGCGACGGCCCCCAACGTAAGACACGTCAACGCGAAATAATCGGCGCCCGTTAACCGATGGCTTTTTGAATTCCTTCGAATGTATTGAAAGACCGAACCGGTCACACATCCATATTGGCAATAGCCCATCGGCACTCGCAACGACGCGACGATTCCGATCGTCGCGACCAGCAGTGTTGGCCATGCAGCGGCTCGCCACGCATAGGCATCAAAGGGCTCGATATCGACTAGATTGAATGGCCATTGCAGGAGGCAAACCAAAACAACCCAAACGATCAAGAGCGGACGAATCCAAGACAAGGTCCGCACGACCCATCGAGGCAATGGAGTTTGATGTTTCCATCGGCGAGGTAGCAACTGTTGCACCGCACCATGCGGGCAAAGATGCGAACAATAGAGATTCGTTCCCGCGACAATTGGCATTACGATCGCTGCGGAAGCTAATACGACAAGTCCCAAGGCGTTGGTCCAAGGAATTCCGCTTTGAGCCCACCCTTTGAACATCGCGATCGATAGCAAGTCGCCGTTGATCAAACCTAAGTAGACGATCACCAACACTTGAAATGCCACACGAGCTTTGTGGTAACCACGCAATGAAGTCAATCCGATAATCGCTCCAATCACGATAATGGCCATTGTGCTCAATACAGGCCATACTCGCGCAATGCTCGTCAACTTGCTGGACGGCAGTTGATGACGCTCGATTTCAAATCGCTTTGCCGTTTCGATAATTCCATTCGCGACGGCTTGGCTGGTCATCGTTGCGCCGGAGATGCCTTCGATCCCGGCTCGATCTAATTCCAGTTGGCTCCACTGCGAAAGCGTGTATTTCTTGACAAGTTTTGCAAAGTATTTATCGTCGCGGACATAGCCAACGTACGGCTCGTTGTCAAAACTTGCTGCGATGGCGATCGCTAAGATGTGGCCATCCGGACCGATGGCGAGTCGAGTTTCGGTTGGACCTTGATAGCCAATCACTTCATCGGCTGCTGGGGAAGTGCGAAGGATCTCGCCACAAGAACCATGCGTTTGGTCAAAGACATGCCAGAGTGATTTTCGTTTTTGATCCTGTTCGACATACGCTGCATTGGGAAACAATTGCTTCGCATCATCGAGCGACAGCAAGGCCGGGAATTTCCGAGATACTTCGCTTGCCCCCAATCGACTTTGAAGTCCTTGAACCATGGCGTAACTGGTCAGAGTCGCTCCTGATACTCCGTCCACCTTCGAACGCGCTACGGCAGCAGACCACGACAAGCCATACCAAGATTCAAAGAATTCCGGCTGCTTGCGAATCAACTCAACGTGATCGCGAGTGTCATGACTACTCAGTATATGAATACCGACAATTCGGTCGCGATCGTCGAACGCGACCAGCAAGTTCGTTGGTCCTGAAAACCCAAGAAAACGATCGCTGTCGGGTGCCGTTTGAATAGCATAACCAAGCGGATCGCCTGCGGACGATAAGATGATGCGCCCGCCATGCCGTTCGGATTCGCCAAACTCCTTCGCGTTCGGGAACGAAGCTTGGATATTTGAAAAATCAGTGTTGGAAATCGAACTAGCGCGATGCGCCGAGATAAGTCGATCATGCTGAAGGTGAATGACGAAGAAGAGGCCAGCCAACACGGCCACGCGCGCGAGATGAACCAGCCATGGTAGACGTCTCGTCACGAAAGTACGTTTCATTTCAAAGTCAAGATCTGCAACGCATCGGCATGTACATTTCCTTGAGCATTTTCAGTCGACAGTCCGACAACGACTTTGTCGTCCTTCTTTATGTCGAATTCGCCTAGCGAAATAAAGGTGTTGGCGATGGGCGGTGCCGTTTTCATGTCGATTCGAACTTCTTTTCGCGTCGATCCAGCATCGATCGTCACCGGTACATTTTTGCCTCGATTTTCGTGGTGCTGGTATGCTAATCGAATTTCGACATGCGCATCTTTCTCGGCTTTCCATTCGTAAGTCAACGTTGCGCCCGAGCCAGCCGGCGAATAAACGTAGTCGCTTCCAATATAGCCTCGCAGTCCAGTTCCCGACGTCCACTTCCCTTCTATTTTTGCTTGAAGATTATCGATGACGACACCTTCGAATTTCGTAGGACTAACTCCCCTTGGCGGTCCATGCGAACTAGCCAGCGGCAGCGAATCGGCCGGTATCGTGAACGAGTCCTTAGGTGACTTTCGATAAGCCTTGCCTGGCAATTGAAGCAGTTCGTCCATCTCAGGCCAATAGCGTTCATAAATTGCTGCTGGCGGGCAATCATGAATGACGCAAAGCGAAGCGGCCTTTCCAACAACCTCACCCATCATCCCGCATGTTTTCATGACGCGAACTGTACCGAGTGCTTCGTGGGTAACACTGATACAACGGCCAGCCATAAACATGTTCTCGATGTTGCGTGAATAGAAGCATCGATATGGAACGGGGTAGCCGAAGTCGCGATCGATTCTTTGATCGTGTTCCGCGATCGAAATGAAGGGATTGTCTGGGAATTTTTCAGCATACTGCTGTTTGGGATAGTGCAGGTCAATGCTCCATGTGCTCGGCACACATCCGTCGGTAAACTCCTTCTTCGTGACAATGTCATCTTGCGTCAAGATGAGGTCGCCCAGCAATTGCCTTGATTCACGCGGACCACCGACATAGGCTACCCAGGTCAAGAAAGCAGTTCGATGATCGTCGGCCCCATCGCGATTCTTCATCGCATTAAACGCACCGAAGACAGCTCGCAAATTCCAATCGCGAATCCCTTCGGCATCGCCCAAGGCATCCTTATCGAAACCGCTCTCCCAGAACCATTGACCGTGATGATCCTTGGGGTAAGGAAAATCTTCCATCGTCAAATCCAGTGCCCAAGGCGTCTGCGGAAAGTCGAGCTTTTGCTCGCTCGTGCTTTCGTCCCACGCCCACATATTGCTCATACCCATCCGCCCTTTCTCCGCCATGTCCCAATCAGCATTCGCTAAGGCACCGAGTGTGCCATGGCCTGTCGCATCGCAAAAGAGACGTCCCACAAATTTTTTATGTTCGCTGGTTCGCGTGTCAAATGCGTAGGTCGCCACGATCCGGTTCTGCTCCATGTCGACTTGAAACGCATGATGATCTAAGAACAGATCGATATTCGCTTCCGCCCGAACGATGGCTTCTTTTTGCACATCGCCAAACTCCTCGAATGTGCCAGGAGATTTTGTGGCTCGATCAGCAAACTCTTCGATAATTTCGCCGATGCGTGGATACTTACCGCGACGGATCAATCCCATCGCCCAAACTCGAACTTCGCTCGACCCATTCCCGCCAAGTACCGATCGATCTTGAATCAAGGCGACCTTACATCCCATTCTCGCAGCCGAAAGCGCGGCCCCCATGCCTGAATATCCGCCGCCAACCACGACTAAATCGTACCCTTCTTTGACCGTTGGCATTTCTCTGAAGCCAAGCATTTTACGTCGCCAAGTCGCCAATATATCGTTGCTGTTCGGCGGCGGCTCTGTCCCTTTGGTGAAAACAATCGCATCGCAGCGTCCATCGAATCCCGTTGAGTCATGTAACCCAAGTTTGACGATCTTGTCCTTAACTTCGACGGCGCCGCCTGGCTGCCAATGCCATTCCGCACCTGTCGTACCAAACGTTTCTTTTAGTGGCGTTCCATTGACGTACAACTCAAATCGTCCAGGCTGTCCCGGAGCATTCCATCGGGCTACCCAATCTTTGGTTCTAACGAATACACGATAGATCCCTGTTTCAGGAAACGTCACTGTCGTCGTCGCGTCTTCGACTGGTTTTCCAAGTCCATGAGCTAACAAGTAGGGCGAGCCCATCTGACGAATGAACTGCGTATCCATCGACCACCCGGCATGTTGATCAAAACTCTCTGCTTCAACCAAAATGCTCACCGGTGCCGATTGCGCATATAAAGTTTCGTTACAAAGCAATAGACTTAAAAAACTGATCAAAAATCTTGTATACATATTATTCAGATTCGCATGAAAGTTGTGATTTACGGTGGCGTCGAGGACTCCGCCAGAGCTAACCGGAATCTCTGAATTGTAGTACTTCCTACCGCGATTCACAACTCGCCTAGAACGGAGCCGTGTGGTCGACAAGCTACTTCATTCTTGTAACCCAAACAAACATCGCTGGAACGAGGACCGTTCGAACGACAAGAGTGTCGATGAGTACGCCAAGGCCGAGTGCAAACCCTAGCTCAACAATTCCTCGAAGGACCAACGCATCGGCGTTACCGCCAAGCCATCCTGGGACTCCAAGCCCTCCCAACCAGGCAGAAACAGCCCCGCCTGTCATCGACAAAAAAGTTGCTGCCATGACAAATCCGCAACTCGTAATGATTCCACCTGTGGTCACCATTGCACGGAAAAGCCCTTGAATGGGACCATGCTTCGCTTGCTCTTCAAAAATGCGGGTCGCCAGATAAACGTTGTAGTCTTGTCCTACGGCGACCAAAATTACAAATAGAAACAGCGGTACTTTCCAATCGAGTCCCACAAATTCATCACCATAGGCCCATCCAAAAAACCATTGTGTTAAACCGAGCGTCGTAAGATAGCTCAACAGCACGGTGAACATCAAATAGGCGCTAAACCAAGGTCGTCGCAAAACGAAAAACAACATTCCCCAAACTCCGAGAGTAACCAGTAGCTGAATTCGATGCTGGTCCGCTTGGGTAACTTGTTTGAGATCGGCAATGCCAGCCGTTGTCCCCGTGCATGCAAACGTTGCTTTATACCACGGCGATTCGGAATCGTTCGTCTCGCGGCTGAGCAACGCACGAATATCGTTCAACATCGATTCGGCGGCGACCGAAAACGGATCCGATCCAACCAGAACGTCCATACGCGCAGCTCGCTGCGCCAAACGATCTTGGACTGCAACATAATGGATTTGCGTCATGCGATGATTCTCAAGCATTCGGCGCTTCCATGCATCGGAAGAAAACAATCCCATCCGACGATCTGGCGGGTAGTCCCCAAGCGGGTCGGTAAGCGAACGAACCGCCGTCACGCCCGGCAAATAAAGTTTGACACGAAGGCTGTCGATCGCCTCGCGCATCCGCTCCTCTTTCAAGGGCTCGGCGGCAACTATAACCAGGGTGACGGGGCTGTTATCGCGAGTTGAAAAATGCTTGTCGATGAGCCGTGCTCCTTCTCGACTCGGGGCCGACCAACTCAACTCTTTCAAAAAATCGTAGGTCACCCAACCGCGATGCAGTAAAGCTTGAGTTGCAGGTATCCCCAAAATCAAAAGACAACCTAAGAGCGTGGTCTTTGGATATTTGATAATGCGATGGGCAATCGTCGACCATAATCGCGTCGACAAACTATCCGGATGCGAGCCCCCCTGACTAACCGATACCGAAACTTGTTTGTAAGGCCAGAAAGCAAATCGTCCAAAAGCGCACAACAAGGCTGGGGTAAAAGTTAGACAAACCAAAAGCGTGATCATAATCGCCAGGCCGATACAAAGTCCATTGTACCGGAATTTATCGAAGTCCGAAAAATACATCATCAGCAAGCCTATGGACGTCGTCAGGGCACTGCCAAGCAATGCGTCATGAACGCCCTGCCAACTGCTAGCGATCACACGTCGCATTGTCCGACGATTGGATCGAGGCTTTTCTAGAAGACCTTCGCGACATCGCGACACTAAGAACAAACAGAAATCCGTACCGATCCCAAAAAGCAGCACGACCAAAAAAATCCTAGATGTCGTATAGACTTGCAGCAGCTTATACGGTGCGTGCTCACCGACTTTAGGCTCCGCCAACAAGGCAAGCACCGACATAGAAACGGATAAGCTCAAGACGATCGTCAAGATAGGAATCGTGACCAACAGCGGACCGCGATAGATAACGGCAAGAATCGCAAGCACCATCAGGATGCTGATCCACTCGGTTTGTTTGACACCGGCTGCGGCTGCGCGAAGCATATCCGCACCCACCGCCGGCGGTCCACTGATCCCGATCGACAGCCCATCGCGAATCAACGGCTGGTTCAATCGTTTGACATCTTCCACCATTGCTTCGACAGCTTGCATTAATTTAATGTTGCCGACGGCCATAAATTCGCTGTCAAGCTGCAACAAGAGCATACGAGTGTTTGCATGGTTTGCTCCAAGTTTGGTTCCAATGATCGAATCGGCCCACGTCCAAACGTCGAGCACCGATGACCAGACAATACCGTCGTCGGGTATTGTGCCGAAGGATGGTTCGTAGTGTGAAGTCGCCAGCAACTTGGCGGTATCGCGATCCAGTTTGGCGTGCTCTTGGTCCGCCAAAGCGTCAAAGGCCAAAGCGCGGGCCGCGTACGATTTAATCCATCGATGGTTCAATAGTTCTGGATCATCAGGCGCAAGGCTTCGCACCGCATCGAACCACTGCGTATCCATCTGGATCGATGTATCCAACATCGTTTTAATGTGTTGCCATTCCTTTTGGCTATTCGCGGATGCTTCGGCTGTCAAGGATGCTAATTTTTTAGCAAGGTTCGCAGCTCCCATCTGCGTCAGACGTCTGCCAATGTCGGAAGCAATCGCGAGGTCAGCATTGGTTAGCTCTGCATCATCTCGCTGGATAATCACCACCATTCGGCTTCGAGCCCGCTGTGCCGGAAAGGCTTCATCGAGAAGCCGTTGCCCTACTCGACTCGGCAAATGAGACGGGAGGAATTGAAAGTCTCCGTCCTGTGCAACACTCTCCCAAGAAGGTGCCATCCAACGCAATCCGATTGCAAGGATCACCCAAAAGCCAACAATCCAAGCCCAGTGAGTCGTGATGAGACGAGCCGCAATTTGTTTATAAAGCTGATAGATGTTCAAACAGAAGCTCTCTCCTCGGCCCCAGTTAAAAATATTCTGGCCATAATGCGTCGCTGATCGCCAGTCCTTGCCAGGATAATCTTACTCGACTTTGTTCCTGAATGAACCATCCCATTTCCAGATGTTTTTCGACCGTCGGTCGCATGCTCATCAAAGTCTCTCTATGACCGCTTTTTTCCAATTCTTCCCAATCCACGCCGGCGATTTTTCGCATCCCAAATACAAAGCGTTCGCGAGTCCATTGAACCCAATCCACCGACTCTGATTCGCTAACCGGTGACTGGTCAGCTTCGATTCGCTGCAGGTATTTGCTGGTGCTTCGATGATTTACATTGCGTTTTCCAGCCACGAAACTCGCCGCCCCAGGGCCAAAACCCCACCAAGGCATCGCATTCCAGTACGTCTCGTTATGCCGGCAGGTAAGGTTTGGGCGAGCAAAATTAGAAACCTCGTAATGGATCATTCCGTGTGAAGTCAATTGCTCGGTTGCCTCAAAATACATCGCCAGTTCGTCTTCTTCGGACGCACTTTGGATTTTTCCCTGCTGCCGTTGGCTCCAAAACACTGCGCCTTTTTCATACGTAAGACCGTATGTCGAAACGTGTTCAACATCGCACTCCAACGTGCTTTGTAAGTCTCGTATCCAAGTTTCCAGCGTTTCCTTAGGTGCCCCAAAAATCAAGTCGACTGAGATATTCGAAAAAAATTGGCGCGCCGTCGAAATAGCTGAACGAAGTTCATCGCCGCTATGCTCGCGTCCGAGAATGCGAAGTTTGTCCGAATCGAACGACTGCCCGCCGATACTAACGCGATTGATACCTTGTCGAGCTAGCAAATCACACTTTTGAGTTGTAAGGTCATTTGGATTGGCTTCGATCGTCCATTCGCCATCTGGGGCCATCGGTAGCCATCGACGAAGCAGATCGGTAAGTCGCCGCAATTGGTTTTCGTCAAGCAGAGTCGGCGTCCCACCGCCAATAAAAATGGTGTCGACTTGATGCGGATGGCCTAAGGTACTCAGTTCTGATTCGATCGCCAAGAGATAGCGATCGATCCACTCGAGTCGATCAGCGACCAACGTAAAATTACAATACGGACATCGGCGATGACAAAACGGAACGTGTACGTACGCCGCTCGTGGCTCCGGATGTTTGCTTACAACCATAATCGTAGGCGACCGTCGAGTTCATCGGGAATCGCTTTCTTGACCCAACGACGAATTTGCGCGTCGCTGTAGCGAACGCTAAAATGCCCGCAGACTATATACTTGTTCTGAAAGTCTTTGCGCCGAGCTACAATATCGTCGAGATGCATATGACCGTGCTTGTGAATTTTTTCCTTTCGATGATTCGGTGCAAGAAACGTCATCTCGGTTATCAATATTTCTGCGCGATACATGTCGGGGCAATTATCCAGACCCGCCGGCGATGTGTCGCCAGTGTACGCAATAATCGGCGTGCGAAGCTCGGTGGTAATCTCGACGCCGGTGAGTTTGAGATCACGGATTTCCGGACCACTCAAATTCGAAAATTCCGGCTTGAGCTTCTTCCGACGATCCCAGACAACAAAGCCAAGGGATGGAATGGTGTGCTTCGTTGCGCTAGTTGTTACGACTAACTCCCGAGACAGTTCCAATTCCTGATTGGAAGCTAGCCCGATAAGTTGGCACGGCAAGCGGCCTCGATCGAGTCGCGTGAACATTTTGAGCATTCCTTCAACTGCCGGAATCGCCTCTTCAGGCAAGTACACGATCGGCGGCTCCATCTTCATCATGCGACGACGGGCAATGTAGATCGGTAAGGCGGCGATATGATCGAGATGGGTGTGAGAGATGAATATCTTGGGGATCGCCATGTAGTCCCACGGCTGAGCCCCAAGGTCAAAACCGATTTTCAACTCGTGAATTCGCCAGTAGCTTTGGACCGCTGCTCGCGAGTAGCCATCTACGGTATAGTTGCCAAGTTTCTCGATTCGCGTCGGAGCGTTGCCAAGCCCACTCCCTTCCAGCGATCCGCCATCATCCGTAACGGTATTTGGGTTGTGATTCATGTAGGACGGTTTTCAGCGTTGAAGGTCGATCTTACCGCTGATTCTCTCGCATCAGCTCTTCGATATCTTGAGCATAGACGCCTTCAACGCTGCTCACGTTGGTTGAACCTTGGTTGGCGGCAATTTGGTCGGCGGCGGGAGTGATTCGCTGCAACTGTGAGCTTACCTGCGCCATCGCTAGATCGGTAGAAGCTTCTCCTTCGCCGGACACGTTCACCGACGTCGAGCTACTTGTCGAAAGATTGAGTTGACTTGGATGGGCCAGTAAGCGAATCAATTTTGAATTACCTTGCGTGGCTCGTACGGAAATCAAATTCGGATCGGCAACCGAGACGCTTCCAGTCAGAACTTGATTGGTAGCGTTGGTGGCTTGAATTTGCAGATTGTTGCCGGCGGCATCCAGCGAAAGACTGACTTGACGGAAGTCTTGCCACGCTCCGTTACCAGCGACCCATTGTTGCGTTTGGCCGTTCGCAACTGCGGTTCTCAGACCGCGGCCAATGGCCTTGCCAAGAAAATCTCGAACATCGATAAAGCGAGCTTGGATTGTGCCTACAGGTAAGCTTACGCTGGTCAAATTACCATCTTCGGGTTTCGATACGACTTGGGTCGTACTTGCCGCTCCCGAAAGGAACGGGAGTTCTGCGATGCTGATCGCATAACTTCCTGGTGCCAAATTCGGAATCGAAAAATTTCCGTTCCTATCGGCGATGACACTTTGAGAAAGTGCTGTGCCTGTGTCTGCTAAACCTGAATAGCTTACTGCGACGCCGCTTGGAATCCATTGCGTCGAAGCATTGGATGAAGCGAGCGATCCGCCGATCGTTCGTGGAATAAAATTGCGAACCGTTAAGACGACGTTTGCGGTATCGCTGAGGCCATTCCCGTCGCTGATGGTATAGGTGAAGGAAACGGTTCCTTCAAAATCGGTATTCGGAGCGCTGTAAACCAAAGTGCTACCTGAAATCACCACAGAGCCTTGACCGCTGGCGGGTTGCGTTACAGATACAATTGTAAGCGTTTCGCCGGTGTCTACATTCACATCGTTGGCTAACACGTTTAGCGTTTGATTGGGTTGTGAGAGCACGTTAATAGCATCGTTGACCGCATCAGGCGGGTCGTTGACGGCGGTAACAGTAAACGTAACCGTACCGGTGGTAATTCCACCAAGGCTACCTTGAAGCGTATACGTTACAAGTTCTACACCGTTGAAGTTCGCACGAGGTGCGTAAATTAGACGAGTATTGGCCGAGTTGACGGTTACGCTACCGCCCTGCGCACCGGTTCCGCGAGTCACCGTAAGCGTTTCGCCCGTCTGACTTGGCAAGTCATTGACGAGAACGTCGAACTCTGCGGCGGCTGCATCTTCGACGACGGTGAACGCATCATTGACAGGCGTCGGCGGCGGAATGAGTGGATTGACCGTGATCGTGACAGTCGTTACCGCTGTCCCACCATTGTTATCGCGAAGCGTATAGGTGAGTGTTTCGATGCCGGTGAATCCGGCTCGAGGCGTATAAAGGATCGCGTTACTACCACCGTTGATTCTTGCCGTTCCACCGGCACTAGGTGTTCCAACGGCGCTCACCGTAAGTATTTCGTTGTCGTCAACACCATCGTTGTCGTTTGACAGCACGTTAAGAAAATTATCGGTGCTTCCTTCGATGAACGTGAACGAGTCCGGATTGGCAATTGGAGCATCATTGACCGGTTGTATTTGAATGGTAGCCGTCGCCGTCGCTTCAGCTCCGTTGTTATCTCGAACTACATAGGTAAAGCTCTCGCCACCGTTGTAGTTGGCGGCGGGAGTGTACAGGACGGAAAGTTGGTCGTTAGAAATGGTAACGCTTCCACCGGCGTTCGGCGTACCAACGGACCGGATCGTAATGGTCGTGCTTGTTCCGGGAGTGATCGTATCGTTTGCCAGGACGTCTAACGAATTGCTGGCGCTGTCTTCGTTGACATTGAACGAGTCATTGACGGCCGTGAAATTCCTGCCAACGGCCAGCGACGCATTTCCAAAGACGACTCGGTTGCTTGGGATTGCGGTATCGATATCGTAAAGCAGGAACGTCCGCGTGCTCCCTTCAGCGGCATCGGTGCTAAAGTTCGCTTGCCCAGATGCTTTGGCACGGAAGCGAACATCGAGCATGACGACGCTCACAAGCTGCGAAGCGGTCGTCGACGAACGACCGGCTCCCAGATCATCGATCAAGCCTGGCGTTGTCGTTGTACCTGACGGGCTTATCTCGAAGCTATTCAAGCGACTGATCGGGCTTGAACCATCTAATTCGACAATGCTGGAATCGTAATTAAGATCGAAGTAGGCGGCAAAGACGCCGCTTGCGTCGGCCGTTCGAAGATCATCGACGATCGCTTGAACCTTAAACGACTGCCCTACTGAAACGCTGGTGATAGGGTTGTTATCTACGTCGACCAATTGCAAACGAACGCCGCTCAACGCCGCTTCCGATACGGTGATGGAAAAACTATCGGACCGCGTGTTACCAGCGTTATCGGTCAACTGCAAAGTAAACGTACGCAAACCTATTTGTGCCTCGGTCGGTGTCCACAATACAATGCCGCTTTGAGCATTCACCGTCATTCCAGACGGGGCATTGATCAGGGTATAGGTGAGTCCGAGCCCTTCTTCCGGATGCGTGAGGTTTACCGTAAAAGGCTGTCCTGAAGGAATCGAGCTTGGAAAGGAATTCGACGCCAAAGCATTCGGGGCGACGTTATCAAACGTCAAGGCAAACGTCGGCGAAGCGGCGCTGGCTTGACTATTGATCGTTTGAATCGCCGAAATCTGGTAACTTCCAGCCCCTAAGGCGGCTAGGTTCGACGTAGTAATTGTCGTACTAGTGCCCGTCGCGGTTTCGGTAGCGATAACATTGCTACCTGCCCGGAGCGTTACCGTTGCACCGCTGGTCGTTCCCGATACAACAAAGGTCATGGTTCCCGCATTCGTGATATTATCGCTACTGCTGGTGCCAGTATCGCTGCTGCTCGACAAATCCACATTGGACGGTGCAGGTGTTGCCGAAGCCGTCACATTGACCGTTACCAATTGCGCATCGTTTTGATCGTTGGCATTGGCGTTTGGTGTCTGGTTGACCGATGCGAGAAACTGGAACGAACCAACAAATCCGACGGGCGGGGTAACGGTAACAACGCCCGAAGCTGTATCGGCGCTGACGGTGTAGTTTACCGTTTGGGAAGATGGACGCGTCGCACCATATCGAACGACATCACCCTCTTTGTCTTGCGAAGTCAGGGTGATCTGGATCGGCTGGCCGGCGACGGCATTAACGGCCGGAATATCGTTGAGGAACGGTGAACCATTGCTCGTATCGTTGGCGACGGTGACGACGAACGTTACCGACGTTTGATTCCCTTCGGTATCCGTAGCGGTCACCGTTATCGTCGACGTTGCGCCGGCCGCACCGACGGCTCGCAACCGAACCAATGCGTTTTCGGTGTCATTGAAGATCGTTACCGAATTGATGATTGCGTTGTTGATCGGTTTATCGGACGAATTAACCGCAGTACGTGCGATACCGGCTCGAGCATCGTCGCCTTCAATCAATTGCCCGAAGATCGAATGATTGAAGTCGAGGTTTCGCGTTGGACCGGCTGTAATAAAGAATTGAGAATCGTTGGTGTCATCGCTCGACTTGGCATACGAAAGGATACCTGAACGATTGTGTTGGAGGTTAACGTTGAATTGGTCATCGAAATCCGGCAAGGTAGAGCCACCGGTTCCTGTCGCCGTCGGGTCGCCACCTTGGATTACAAAAGTTTGTATAACGCGATGAAACGTCATCGAGGTACCACTGGTCGTACTATAGAAGCCGCTTTGCGAAAGTTGTTTAAATCGATCGGTGGCTCGTCCGCCTTCGGTATCGAAGAGTTCGAAAACCATATCGCCGAAATTAGTATTAAATCTTGCAAAGCTATTCCCTTGGAGGACTTCGGCGGAAACGGCGGCTGGATTACTGCTGCTGACCGTATACGAAAGCGGGTTACCGTTGGGGTCATAGCCATCGATCGGGATGTGCAGCGGTGATCCTCGCAAAACGGTGGTAGCTGAAATAGGGGTGATCGACGGGCGGCTTGAAGTGGGAATAGCGATACCGGAACTCGACGAAATCTGGGCGAGCGAAAGAACGCCGGTCTGGCGGCTACCGTTTTGGAACTGCCATGTCGGATAGGTAAAGACGCCTTCGGTATTACCTCGCGTATTGGGTGTTCGATCGGGATTGGTAACTTCAACAAAGTTGAGGAACTGCGAACCGTCCTCGAAGAGTTTCTTTTGTTGAATACAGTTCGGGCACCAGTCGGCACCGAAAAAGATGACTCCGGCGTCTCGTAACGATTTTGCGAAGGCGACTAAGTCCGGGGCAGCCTCGCCTTCGGCAACCGACGTCGAGACTTCACTTCCGCTCGTCGAAAGGTAGTCGTTCACGCCGTTGGCTTCTGAAGCCATCGCGGCACTGGAAAAGAAATCCGCAGCCATCAGTTGCCGATTTTCGAGCGGCTCGAATCGTACTGCGCGTGACTTGGCGACCTGGTCTTCAGCCCAGACGTTCAAGAATTTTCGAGTAAAATTTCGCAATTTTCGTCGAATCTTTAGCACCATTTAATCAACCTCGAATTCCTAGGCGTTGGCGGATGGGGGAATCTCTAAAACGTTTCAGATCCTTGTATTTTAGTCAGCAAGGAACCTAGTTTTCCATTGAAAGACCTTCCCCATCCCTACTTTGTCGGCTGGTATAGCCGGAATTTTAAGCACAATTTGTCCAGCCCGCAAAGTCAACCACCATCGATGATCGGCTTTACCAACGTTTGACTGTCTTGAACATGAAAAAGTTCCTCACCAAAAAAAACAGGCTGACTCGTTGGAGTCAACCTGTGAGAGATTTTTTCGAGATCGGCATGCTGTTTGCTAGCCGATCTGAGCAAGAACCGATACTCGTTGCTACCGATTCAAGTTCTGGATAAGCGATTGGATTCCGTAGGTGAAGAAGGTACCCAGACCAAAGTTCAACAGCTCTTCTTGTGGCTTGTATTGCAGGAGCAACGTATCGCCAGGTTGGACAAGCGGTCGGTCACGAGGGTTGTTGATCGCTTTGTTGATGTCGACTTCGATAGTCACCTGACCATCACAAGGAAGTTTTCTCACGATGTAAAGTCGGCCCGGTGGCACAGCTCCCAGCGTTTGCTGGAGACCACCGAACCCACCTTGAGCTTGAGTTCCAACGCCGGTTCCGGCGAGCGCCATCGCTCCAAGAACGTCGAGGTCATAGTCACGTGGAATCGGGAATTCGCCAGCTCGGAGGAGTCCACCGGTGTAGAAGACCTCTGCTTCACGCGAATCGATGAACACTACGTCGCCTTCTCTTAGAATCATATCTTCCGGCGCGAAGCTCGGCGTGACGCCGGGTTCCATTCGAAGTGGAATCCGAAGGATCGATGGATCGTCAGGCAGTGGCGGCGGGCAGCCACATGGCTCTTGATTATTGTAATATTGGGCATAGAAATTACGCACAAATTCGTCGCGAGCTTTTTGATTCTTTGAGTCGGCTCGTAGGACGCGGACTTCGTTTTTCGCGTTCAAGCCAGGCAGACCGCCGGTTGCCATCAAAGCATGCAGCACATCATTTTGATAGGCTCGAAGCTTGATAAGATTTCCGGCTGCACTTTGGTCACCGCCTCGCAAGTAGCGAGACGCTACCTGTCCTTGTATACCTTGTCCAGCAGTCGCCCCTAAATCCTGGCGAATGACAACGACGTTGACGGTACGTTCTTGAATGATGGTCACGATCGGTGTGACCACACGCGTGCCGTCTTCTTTAAGGATGCGTGATTCAAGATAAGACTTCCGCACCAGCTCGCGCACTTGGTCGACGCTCATCCCTTTGACATTGAGCGGTTTGATCAACGGCAACGCGATGGAGCCATCTTCTTGCACGGCGATCGGATAACCGAGTGACGGTGGCTGAAGACTGTTTTCGGCTGGAAAATTGACAGGCGGCGGAATCGGTGGCTGATCAGGCGGCGTGAATGGGAGAATCCCTTCGATATAAATACCGAGAATATCCCCACCATCCAAGAGGTACTGTCGCGGTGGTTCTTGGCCAAGACGCGAAACGTCTATGGGTATCAAGTTCGACTTTGGCGCCGCAAAGAACTGTGGCGGCAGCCTGCGCGCGGGAATCCCGCTGATGGGATTGGTTATCGAGCTGCAACCAGGTGCTAAGGAAGCCAGTGCAAGCAGAGCTGCAGCAGCAAGGGAGCGTTTCATTCTTTGTCCGTTGGTGATTGAACAAATATTTGTAGCAGGCTGATCAATCAGAGCTACAAGCTGTGTATACCATCCGTGGCGTTTCATACCTTCCCTCACTCCCAGTGGGGTTCGATTCTCAAAATAGTTTCTTCGACGACGATTAACCTTGCGAAACCGAACGCTGGGTCCGGAGATTTTGCGAGCGTGTGAGCGTCACAAATTATTTCCTCAGATACTGACCCGAATTTGAGGCACTTTGATCGGACGGCGTCGCCGATTCCGACAGAAGCGACGCATTTGCGGCTTGATCTTCCTTGAGTTTCTTTGCTTGAACAGCGGCTAGCGGTTGGGCGGCAGGCATTGGATACATGCCAGGCGTCTGGCCTGGCCCAAGCATTCCTTGGTCCTGAAGGTTCTTTTGAACGTTTGTAGATGTTTGGATCTGCTGCCAATTTCCGATTCCATCTTCGTCCGCTGCTCGAGCTCCGTGTGGATAGCCCGCGTACCATGCCGCGACCTTGGTTTGCCCTTCGGCCGACTGATACTTCCAACCCCAATATTGACGGGGCGGGAAGGCTGGCGAGCAACCTTCCGTTCCTTCGGCGATCGACATGTATCCGGCTTTGAAACCTTCACAGAATTCGTGGAGGTGGCCTTCGCGACAAAACTGATGTTTTCTCGCGTGCCAAGACTTAGTGGCCCACGCATCGTTGCGATAACCTGTCATTATCGAATTCCATGAGCTGTTGTATTGCCAGGAATTTTTGGCACCACCTATCGCCGAACACCCAGCAAGTCCGATTACGGTCGGCGCGATCGCCAGGAGCATCCACGCTCGGTTTTTCGAGCGCCAAGGTACGATTTGTCGCACAAGGCTGGAAAATCTACTAAGAATTTGGTAACCCATCTGGTTCCCCCCAAGTATTGCTAAGTCGTATTTGCCATATTCTGCTAGCGAAAATTCGTTAGCTTCGATGGCGAAGTAGTCGTCATTGAACATGACCCACTCCCTTTCTTGTATCGCCATTTGGGTCGCAGAGAATTTAACGATTATTTCGGTTCTGCTTACAATGACGAACAATCCGGACGTAGCGATAGAAGGAACGAAGTAAACAGAAGTGTCGTCTTAGTTGGGCAAAGCACTGCATAAGTGGCTCTGGAAATGAAGCCCAATAAGGTACGATATAGGCTGCCAGTGGGTAAAATTTGCGGGTCGAACTTTTTGTAGAGGCATCGGGAGAAAGATTTCGTGGAACTTCAGAAGCGAAGCTCAAGGCGCTCTAAGCACTCGTCGCGCCGACGAGAACGCTCGTCGGCGGACTGGGAGCCGATTCAATTTGCTCGCATCGTCGGAATTGTGCTCGTGGCGGTAGGTCCATGGTGGTATGGAAGCGCTCCCTGGGTAGCTCAATTTTGGATGGTTATCGCGACCATCTTGCTAGCTTTAATATTGGTTTGCGAATTTGGCAAACAGTACGTAGCTGCAAAATCAACGCAGTTTTTATCGATTCCAAGTTTGTCATTTCTCTTCCTGGGACTCGCCGCATTTAGCTGGTTGCAAGCTTTTCCAGCTTTTTCAATCGAAGGCGGTGGTTGGGCACCGAAGAGCGTTCAATTGCAACGTTGGTTTCTCGGTCAACCTGACGCACAATTAGACCAACGCTTTGGAGCAACCAGCAACGCGCCACTCTTCGACGCGGCGATCAGCGATTCGAATGGTCCGCGAAGGGATACGAAGTTGGCCTTGAGCGTCGAACCGCTTCATTCGCGCGCAGCGATCGGAGCCCTTGCAACCATTGCCGTGATGATTTGGTTAGGCTCCGCTGGTTTTCGATCTCAAAACTGGCAGATCGGTTTACTAATCTTTGTCACCTGCTTGGGGGTCGCAATGGGGCTAATTGGATTAGCGAATGCTTTGGCTTGGGAAAAAACGAACTGGCTGGGGCTCGATGGCTCACGGTCGTTCGCCACCTTTGTCTCCAAGAATACCGCTGGCGGATTCCTCAACATTTGCTTGTCGACGTCGCTTGGATTGGCCGCTTGGGCGTTTACTCGTCCAAATCAAAAGGATCATCGCTATGCGTATCAAGATGAAAGCCCCGCCGTTTCGATATTGCGCGTGGTCGAGGATGTTTTTGCGCAGCTAACCACCGCTCAAATTGCTACCATGCTCTCCACCGCATTCATTTTGACATGCGTATTTTGCAGCGGTTCGCGAGGAGCAAGCATTAGTGCCGTGTTGGCATGCCTGGTCGCATTGTTGCTTGGAAGCGGCAAGCGACACGGAGCTGGACGATGGGTTTTCGCTGCCGTTGTCGTCGCCATCGGGCTTTCCGTTATTTTCTATTTTGAGTACGACCAAAGGCTGACAACCAATTTTTGGAAGTTAGCGAGTACCGATACGTTGGAAGACGATTTGCAAGCTGGACGGACCTATATTTGGGGCATTGCGATCAAGTCTTGCTCGTTCTACGGTCTGTTGGGCAGCGGTCTTGGTACTTTTCATTACTCTCATCTTCCGTTTCAGGATACGATTTCGGAGGGTTGGTACTATCACGCAGAGAGCCTCTACTTCCAAGCACTGGTGGACCTTGGATTGCTTGGGCTTGTCGGCTTGATCGCGGGTGTCGTCATGATGATTCGAGACCTCCGAGTCCTGAATGCAGAGACGCCCAAAGCGATTTCTAGGCTTCGCGGAGCAACTCAAGATTACGCTCCAGCCTACATCGTTGGACTGACGCTCTTGGTCAGTCAATCGATCCACTCGATCGTCGACTTTGCGCTGATCGTGCCAGCGGTCTTTCTGCCGGCTGCTTTACTCGTTGGGATGATTCGCGGTGTGGCCATTCAACGTAAGTTGGACGAATCGCAACCGATCGCAATTCCTGAATCGGAATCAAGAAGGGGCTCGCGAAGTTCCCGCTTGCCGAAAGTCGAAAGTTCGAGATTTAAAAGCCGGGACGATGAATCGAAACCTTCGCCCGTACTTCTCCAACGAACTTGGACGAAAGAGAACTCGGTTTTGGCATTGGGAAGTGTTGTCGCAATCTTAATTCTTTTCAGCAGCGTGCAACCTTTGAATGCGATGTCACGCGTTGATTTGATGAAGGAATGGCTCAACGAACAGGATAGAGTTCCTCAAGCGTCGCGAGGCGGTAGCCCCAGCGAGTATTTAGCAGGCCTATGGGGACGACCATGGTTTTCGATCGCGCAGGTTCCAGACGCCTTGCGAACGATCGGAGAAAGCGTTCTGTACGAATTTCGTTTGGAACGCTTGGAAACGCTGGAATCGACTGACAAGAGCAGCGCACCAGTCGTTTGGGAAATGACGTCACCGTTGTTGACCCGTCTTGCGATCCAAGAACAAGAAGTCGCGTTTCTGGCAAAGCAAAACCGAGAAGCTGACTTCGAAAAGTCTTCCGATTTTCTGAAACTTATCGGTGGCGACAAACAGCTTAAACGATGGGATAAAGCTCGTGAACTAATCGAGCGCGCCCATGTGCAGAGCCCGCTAGATTGGCGGCTGGCATGGGGGCGACTGTTGCTCGATCGCCACGTAAACGTCGGCGAGTGGAATGGCTGGTATGATCGCGCAGCGATGTTGTCCGAACACCGATCTGAAAGCATGTTTCAATTGGGTGTATTGGCAAGACAGGCTGCTAAGGATCGACAGCATTCAAACGCCCTGTTTGAAAAAGCCATGCAAATGGCTCCTCATTCCAATACGACTCGAGCGGCAGCCTTGATCGCCATGGACACTCCGGACGAAGAGGTGAATACCGAAATTTTCCCTGCAATCCCCTATTTACTGCATGTGCTCACCAATAGCCCATTTGAAAAAGCAAAATTTCCGAGGTGCAACCAGCAGCTTTGGCGGCAAATCGATGACGCGGCAAAATTGATGAACATCAACGACCCCAATCGCTTTTTGTGGCTCTCGTACTCAGCCGCTTATTTTGGAAGGCTCGACGATGAACTGCGCAATCTTGAAGAAGCCGTTTATCGGAGTCCGACCAACAAAGAAAACAGATTGCGATGGGCCGATCGACTTGCGGCGTCTGGCGACCTCAAAACCGCCGTCCAGCAAGCCGAAATATGCCTGTCATTGGCCCCTGATGACCCTCATATCGAAGCGACCGTAAAACGCCTACAGTCGATGGAACTACAAAGAAATGCCATTAAATGACGTTGTTACTCGGAACCAAGAATTGTCGCAAATGTACAAGGTTTACCGTTAGACGGATCGGTTAGCCTTGTTGTAGAATACCAGTCTTCTGTTTCTCTATTTCTATTGAGCTCTTTCATGAATTATCCACAACAACAATCCTACCAAGTATCGGATGCCCAAATGGCTGGGCAGTCGGCAGGAAATCAACCGCCGGACCTTATCGCGATGCTTTGGCGATGGAAATGGTTGCCTATTCTTGGAACTTTAATCGGTGCCGCCGTAGGTTTTTTGGTTTGGATTCAGATGCCCCCGCAGTTCATGGCATTGGCGAGAATTCAAGTCGTAACGCCTGGCAGCCAGGGTATCCCGATGGCTCAACTTGATTATATCGAAAATCGTCAGGGTAATCGCGGTGACGACGTAATGATCATTCAAAGCTCAATCGTAATTCGAAACGCAATCGAAATTGGCCGACTTGGTTCCAATCCGAAACTATCCGATAAATCGTCGGATGAACTCATTGGCTGGATTCGCAATAAGAATCGTTTGACCGTTCGCCCAGGTACCAAAGAAGCGGCGACCAATCTCGTCGATGTAACGTTTCGATGTGATGATGCCGAACTTTCGGCCGAAGTCGTTGGCGCATTGATCAATGGCTACGAAAAATTTATTGGTCGCGAAGCCCAAATGTTGAGTAGCGAAGTTCTAGAAAAACTTGCTCGTTTCCGTGACGACTACGATGTTCGTGCTCGAACCGCTCGCGAAAATTACTTGAAACTTACTCGAGCCACACCACTTATTCGGGATGGCGAGGGATTTAAAGATCCAGATACCGTCGCACTACTTGCGACCATCACGCAAGTGGGGGAGATCAACACTCAAATCGGTAGCTTTGCCTCGGCGATCGAAACCGCCGAAACGTCTGCCAATCGTGAAGGTGGAAAAAACATTGAAGCGATTCTAACTTTCTTATCGAGAGTCACGCATGACCCGACTTTTCTGAAACAAGATTTGCTTGCCGAAGAGCAACGACGTCAAGGCTTTCTAAAGACCGATGCACCTTCCTCGATGTATCGATTGAATTCCTTAGAACCGCTTCAAGACGAGTATCGAGCCCTTGAATCCAACTTAGGAGATGGACATCCTGCACTTACTCGATTGCGATTTAGAATCGACGGAATGAAAACGCGAATCCAAGAGATGGAGATTGCTGAAGCCGAAGAACGAAAGCAAAAGGAAGCATTGCTTAGCGGAATCAATTCCGAAACACGAGATCCGGCTTTGTTGCTCTCGATTGTACTTGGATCGATGAACGAACAACTGATGAGCTTGCAGCGAGAGAAGGATCAGTTGATGAAGCAAGCTAGCGAGCTAGCCGCGAAAAGTAAGGAACAGCAATATGCGATCGTCGAATTGGAAGTCCTTAAAAAGGAAATGGATTCCATCAATCAAAGTGCTGAAGAACTGAAAACAGCCCTCAATCGATTGAACATCGGAACCGGTTCCGGTACGAAAGTCATGAAGCGACTTGAAGTCCCTTCCCTAGGTTTCGCCGATGGACCATACCTTTGGAAGTATCTGGCTTTGTCCTCCTTTATTGGAGCGTGCTTGTTCACCTGCCTAGCTTATCTCTTGGAATTAGCCGACCGATCCTATCGCGGTCCTGATGAAATCGCGCGCGACTTAGGCGTGCCGATTCTCGGCCATATCCAGATGTCCAATCTGTCACGCAAAGACCGCAAGGACGAAAAGATTGACTTGTCGATGGTGACGTTCCATAAAGCCAAATCGGCCGCCAGCGAAGCCTTTCGAGGTGTGCGAACGGCCGTCTATTTCGGAAATCAAGCGGGAAGTATTAAGGTTATCCAAATCACCAGTCCGGTGCCCGGGGATGGCAAGTCGACCGTGGCCGCGAATCTTGCGTTTTCGATCGCTCAGTCGGGACGTCGAACATTGTTGATGGACTGCGATATGCGACGCCCTCGCCTTGCCAAACTCATAGGAGTCCGAGATGACCTTGGGCTTACCAATATTCTTGCGGGGAAAGCCACCCTTGAAGAAGCGATCCAAGCAACGGTCGCCGATCACATGGACATTCTTACTTGTGGTCGACGACCGGGCAATCCTGCCGAACTGCTCCTGAGCGACGACTTTGTCGATGTCGTTAATGCCCTCCGAGAGCGATACGACTACATCATCATGGATACGCCTCCGATTCTTGCTGTAAGCGACCCAGCGAATGCTTCGGCTTGTTCCGATGGCGTAATCCTTACGTTACGGTTGCGACGCAATTTGCGACCGATCGCCATTCGTGCCGCCCAGATGCTCCAATCCGTTAACGCAAACTTGTTGGGCGTCGTTATTAATGGCGTGACGGGACGAGCCGGTTACGGTTATGGCGGATATCGCTATGACGGTTCGCGAACCAGCGCTGGATACGGTGGCTACGGATATGGTGCCACTTACGGGTACGGCGACTACTACTCAAGCTCGATGGCGGAATCGATTGTCGCAAGCCCATCGACTAGACCGTCCCCAGCCAATGGCCAAGCACCAATTGCGAATGGACAAGCGATCTCGAATAAGGGGCAAGCCAGTCCTGGAAACGGAAACGTCGAAGGCTAATCGCCGCGCTGGTGCTCCTGCGACATTCACTATGACCGAGCAAGAATTTCTAAATCATCATCATTTGACCAAGAATCCGTTTGTCGACGAAGACGCTCAAACGGATGCCGTGTTTAAAGATTATTGTATCGAAGCAACCTTTCATCCAGCCTGGAGCAAAGTATACGGCGATGCTTCGGAACCGGCGACCGCCATCGTCATGGGGCCCAAAGGGTCGGGAAAAACGGCGATGCGACTGCAAGTCGTAAAGCATTTGCAGCATTTCAATCGCGCGAATTCCTCCAAAAGAATCTTCTTCATCCAATACGACGATTTCAACGCCTACTTGGGGCCGTTGCAGCAAAGCTTACCGAACCGAATTCGAGCGAATCCTGAAAAAGTTTTGCAGTCGGTACAGCTATGGGACCATATCGATGCAATTATTTGCGAGTCGACAACGTTGCTGATCGACAAACTATTGCTGAAGGGATCTCCCAAGACGCTAGACGATAGCCTCGAAATCGCGGACGGACAAGTCGATCATTTGGATCGCTCTCAAAAACGCGATCTTCTGCTCCTCGCAGCCATATACGATCAATCGCGTCTCGGTACTTTTCAATCGCGATGGTTCCAACTACGACGAAAACTGAATTTTTCCAACTTAATGTCTTGGCGTTTCCTTTCAATCGGGATCGCAGGCAGCGGCTTCGCGATCCTAATAATGTACGCCTTGCTTTCCGTAGAAGCGATTGGTGCTCGTTATAGCTTGCTGCTTGGAATCGCAGTTTTAGTAGCGGCTTGGTTACCTTACGGCTTGCGCTACCTTCGCCATATGTGGTTGGCTTATCGCATCGGCAAGCATGTTCGCGTAGGTCGCCGAGATCTGTTTACGTTGACCAAAGTTCTTATGCAGTTCCCCGCCGGTGAACTGGCTGCACAGCCGATTCCGACGGCCAATCGAAGTGACGATCGCTACGCGATGCTGGATAAGCTTCAGTTATTGCTCCGTTCGTTCGACTTTCACGGGATGATCGTTTTGGTCGATCGAGTCGATGAGCCAGATCTGGTAAATGGCCGTCCAGAACGGATGAAATCGCTAGTTTGGCCTCTTTTGGACAATAAACTCTTAAAACATCCGGGGCTTGGATTAAAATTGTTATTGCCTAATGACCTGCAATACTATTTGGATCGCGAGTCGAGGGAGTTTAATGAGCGAGCACGCCTGGATAAGCAGAATTTCATCGGAAATTTTGATTGGACTGGCGAAGCGCTTTATGATGTTGTCGTCGCCCGAATGAAAGCCTGTTCGACGGATGGTGTTACCAGGACGCCTTCTCAACTTTTGGAGAAATCGCTTACTGAGCAACGCCTGATCCTCGCCATGCAATCATTGCGTACCCCACGTTCCCTTTTCCGTTTCCTATATCGCTTGATCTCGGAACATTGCAAAACCCATCGTTCGATGGCCCCGCAATTCGAAATCTCCAGCGAAGTGTTTGAGTCGACATTGGCCGTTTTTCAAAGTGAATTGAATCGAGCTGCCGCTGCACCATAGTGGCATATCGAACGAGTGCTCTGCCGTGCTTTTTCGTTTTAGTAAAGGTTTTGTCGATGTGTAACTCAACCGCCATACGTAATATTCAATTCTTGCTGCTGACCACGGTCTTGACCACGTTGACCTTCGTTCGCACAACGTGCGCCTTTGATGAACTTCCGACGGCTGCCGAAGCCGAGCAACTAGGATTGGTGATTCAGTGGCAATCGCAAACGGAACGCACCCAAACTGGAAGTGGCGAAACCGGAATGGTGCTTTGGCCACATACAACGATGCGGAAGGAAATCGTCACCGTTCGAATCGGTGATCGAGTCGTCGAGGAAATCGATGCGAATGCATCTGAACGCTTTGTTTCAAGCCTGAAACCTAATTCTATCGGCGATTCCAAGTCGTCGCGAATTGGGATCGAAGCGGCTCGCAAACAAGCAGACGCAATCGTCGCTCGATATGCCCGAATCGGAAGAACGGCAACGATCGAAACGATCGATCAGCCGGTTACGTTCCTAGTGACCGCTTCGAATGACGGTGCAGTTCAAGCCTTGAATGCCGAAACGGGGGTGATGTTTTGGTCGAACGCCATTGGTGACTTTAGGCTTCCGTCATGGGGACCGGGAGTCAATGACCGTTTCGTGACCATCACAAACGGTATGTATTTGTACGTATTAGACTTGTTGAACGGACGCGTAGTCGAGTCAACGCGATTGACCGAAAGTGCGACAACCATTTCACAACCGATCGGATCAAAGATATATGTTCCGGGAATCGCTGGCTCGTTGATAGCGTATGACGGTGACAATCTCAAAGCGGACACGCTTTCCGTCCGTTTCACGGGAACTTTGGCTGCTCCTGTCATCGCTTCCAACGATGGGAAATATCTTGCTTGGCCGAATGGCCATCATCTTTACATTGCTCAGACTGGAGTTCAATTCGTCCTATGGAGCCGGCTCGAATCGACGACGACTTTTCGGTCCATGCCGCAGCTTACTACCAATGGATTTATCACCGTTGCGACCGACGGCATCGTATATCGTGTCGGTCTGGAACGTAAAGATTCGATCGTTTGGCGCGAGAACCTCGCCGTCCAATTAAGTCGGCCGCCGCTGGTTGCCAATGGCATTGTGATGGTCGTTTCAGATACAGGCGACGGGTATGCCCTCGACGAAGCCAAAGGAGACGTTCTTTGGAAGTCGGATCTTCCCGATTTAGAACGAATTTTGGCGATTACCGCAAAGAAAGTTTATGCGCAAAGAAAGGCTGGTCAGCTCGTCGCCATCGATATTAAAACGGGTAAAACTCTTGCCAATCTCAGACGCCCGTTTGCCGAAGGCTATTTTAATCGAATCAATGATCGAGTCCTTCTGAGAACCGCTAACGGAACGGTTCTTTGTCTTCGTGAACCCGACGCTGTGTATCCAAAGTTGAATATCGCTCCATATTCCGAAGCCAATGCCACCGAGGTCGCGAAAAAAGCAACCGACGGATCAACTGGTCCCTCGCTCGATATGGAATCACCAGCCGTTGGACTCGACTCGGTTTTCGGAACTCCTGCGACTCCGAGTAATGACGCAGGTGTCATGAGCGACGACCCATTTAACATACCAGCGGGCGCCCTCAAAACAGCCGATCCGTTTAGTCCGTTCTAAACAAGGGCTCTGTCCATGTTAGAGATTGGGGTGACGGAATTGAGTGGCACGCCCAGAGTCTTCGATGGGCGTGGAGAAAACTTGAAATTCGCCACGTCCATCGCAAAGCCTCAGAGCGTGCCACCAGATTTCTGAATTCACGCAATGAGCCTGAAGTCGGCGACTCCAGGGTTACCACGTATACTCGGCACCAGCGGTGAATCCGGTGTATAGAACTTCTCCGTCGGTGTTGACTTGAACCTCACGCGCCGAGTTTGGAAGAAATAACGAAGGCGGTACGCTATTGAAGTTTTCCGGTGCTAACGCGACGTTATCAACATAGATGAGTTGGTGTGAACCTCGAAGGGTCCATGCATATGTCAATCGATAAATCAGTTGGCTCGAAAGCTGTACTAAATATGCGGTTCGACCATCTGAAGCCCGTTCGTCGATCGAAGGAATGCCGAATGCAGGCAGCGAGTTGGAAGTGATACGCGAATTTTGCGTCGCGTGATTGCCAAAAATCCCTGCCTTAAGCTCCGTTCCTACTTTTACGCCCGGTATGAGATTTAACCAAACGTCGCCACCGACCTGGAACCCGGTAAGTTGATTTTTGGTCTTTGTGTCGTATTCGAAGAATCGCAAACCATTGCTGGCAAAGGTGTCGTTGTTTTCACCCTGAGCCGTGAAAATCGCTTGTTCATCGAGCTGGAAGTATCGAATACCCGCCAGCCACGAGCCTTGAAGAAATCCAGACGGCTCGGCCCATCGTCGGCGAAAGTTGACTTCGCCATTGTTGAGACCCGATTCATAATTGATGCGGTGCGTAAATGATCGATCAGGATCGTCGAAGCCATCGAAAGGATTTGTTCCGAAGCTACTAAAAAATGAATAGAGCGTTGGCGTCGTGCTCGTAACACTGGCCGACTCTTCCCATTTGTTCAGCCCGAAGTAAGCGAACTCAACATTGGAGCCGGGACCAACCTGAATATTTCCTTGCAGCCCCAAACCTGCACGGTATTTGTCGAGACCTACCGAGTCGCTCGACAGTACAAAGTCCGATGGACTCGTCGGAGCACGTCCTTGCGAAGTGAAAATCTGATTTCCTGCACCGTGACTTCGGCGCAATATAATCGCCTCGGCAGAAAAATCAAACCAGCGCTGACTGGCGACTCCACCTTCACCATACGGATTCGTAAGCGCCCCTAACAGTGCCGCGAGGCGTCCCCTTAGGCCAAGATTGAGCGATCTCAGTGACCGGCCGTCTCCAAACGTTCCTCCATCACACCCTAGTGGTCCGCAACCATCGTTCAACCGGGAACCTAAGCCGCCTCCACCAAATCCACAGCCACATCCAAGTCCACACCCAGGTCCGCATCCACCACCAAGTCCACACTCGCCTGAGTTGCATCCTCCACCCAACAGGCCGCCGCCAAGCAGACCGTCTCGGGCTCGTAGACCACGACTACCATCGTAGCAGCTTCCGCCGGAGTACCCGTCGCATGAATCACCGGCTGCGGCGTACCCGTCCGGCGATTGTGGGTAAGTATACTCCGCTTGTCCAGGTCCGGCTTGCATCGAGTTCGGATATGCTTCTCCTTGTCCAAATGCAAAACTAGTATTCACCGCGATTGCAATGCCTACTGCGAGTTTTCGAGTCCAACTATGGAACAACATCATGGAATATTCTCCAGCGGTCACTGGCCAATTGCGATTTTCAACAGTGTACAAACGACACAATCCGATTTATCGGCATCAACGCTACAAAAAGTTCTCTCAAAAAAACCGGAATTATCGATACAGTCTACGACTTGCGCCTGTCGAGGATTGCTTCCTAGTTTCTCTAATTTGCCCCCCACACGCTTTTTGAAAGCAAAGACTAGAATCTATCACGTAGCAGAGAATCACCCGCCATTTCGCGGATTACCAGGCCATTAAAAGGTTGTGAATGCCAAGCTCCATTTCAAGCGTCTTTGTTGTCGGTGCCGGCTGGAACGGTCGCCAAGTTGCTGCACAGTGCGTTGCACACGGCATTCGCACGTTCCTGTCCGACACATCTGACGAGACGATGCATCGATCGATTGATTGGATCCATCAGCACACCGCAACGATGGTTTCCGAAAACGTTTGGCCAGCAAATTCGATCGACTTAGCGAAATCGAATCTTATTGCCGTAAAGCCAGCAGCGATCGCAGCTCTCCAAGTAGAGCTAGCTATCGAATGCGTGCACGAACAAATTTCGTCCAAGCGTAGAGTATTGCGCGAGTTATCGGAGACACTTCCAAAAACTGCGATCATCGCCTCGAATAGTTCCTATTTTATGCCGACAACGCTATCTAAGTTCGTCGAGCATCCGGAGCGATTTGCTCATTTTCATTTTCATTCGCCCGTCTGGACCGCAACGATTGTCGATGTCGTCTTGGGGCCTGAAGCAAAAAGTGAGATCGCCGATCAACTTGTGGAGTTTGCGAAGAAGATTGGTCAAACGCCAATTTTACAGAATGTCGAAAACCCAGGTTATATTTTTAACTGGATTCTTCAAGCTATGTTGAAGGCGTCGCTAGAGTTGGTGGAACGTCGCGTAGCAAGCCCTGAAGAAATCGAACTTTCGTGGAAAACAATTACTGCCATGCGGGTTGGACCATTTGGCATGATGGATCAGATCGGCATCGATTTAATCCATCAAGTTATGAGCAACGCCCGCTGGTTAGGCGACTATGACAAGACCCAGAAACTCATCGACATCCTTCAACCTCTTCTCGACCGTGGCGAACTTGGCGTCAAGAGCGGACAGGGGTTTTTTGACTACTCCCGAGCAATCGAATCAACAGATGACTGAACCAATTATTAGCGTAAGCGGCTTGCGCGGAATCGTTGGTAGCGAACTCACGCCCGTTGTCGCCGTCAACTACGTCGCCGCATTCTGCTCGACCCTCGAACAAGGTGTCGTGGTGCTTGGTCGTGATGGTCGATCGAGCGGTTCGATGCTTTCCCGAGCCGTCACGTCTTCACTGATGGCAAGCGGCATGTCGGTACTCGATGCGGATGTGATTTCAACTCCTTCGCTCGGCGTCCTCGTCCGCGACCAACAGGCGATCGCTGGCATCCAGATTTCGGCTAGTCATAATCCGCCTGCCTATAATGGCTTCAAATTATTTAACCGCCAAGGACGCGTCATTCCACCGCTCGAAGGAATCAAAGTTCTCAACGCTTATAAAAACCGCGAGTGTCGATGGACGGACCAAGCCGCCATCGGAACTGCGGTCTTAGCAACTGATCCACATGCACCACACCTTCGGCTGGTGCTGGATACGGTTCAAATCGATCGGATACGGCGTTGCAATTTCCGCGTTCTGCTGGACAGCAATCATGGCGCGGGTTCAATCCTCGGGCGTCGACTCTTGGATGAACTCGGTTGCCGCGTCACCGCGTTGGGTGTCGAAGCGAACGGCTTATTTAGCCATCCTCCCGAACCCATCGCAGAGAATCTGATCGAAGTTTGCCATGCGGTGAAAACAGGCGGATTCGATATCGGATTCTGCCAAGATCCCGATGCCGATCGCTTGGCGGTCATCGACGAGCATGGTGTCTATATTGGCGAAGAGTTTACAAGTGTGCTTTGCGTTCTCCATCAGCTTGACCATCGCAAAGGTGCCATCGTCACGAACTGCGCCAGTAGCTCTATGACGGAATGGTTAGCAAAAAAACATGGTGTACCATTTCACCGATCGAAAGTCGGCGAAGCTAACGTCGTCGATTTAATGCAGAGCGTCTCGGCACTCTATGGCGGCGAAGGGAGCGGCGGACCGATCGATCCTCGCGTCGGCTATGTTCGCGATAGCTTTGTCGGCATCGCTCAGGTCCTCGACTTGATGGCGACACGCAGCGTGTCTATTAGCCAAATTGTAAGTGCGTTGCCGCGTTGGTCGATGATCAAAGATAAAATGCAACTGTCGCGCGAACGTTTATCCGCATCTATCACTCGATTGCAAAACTCGATGAACGCTCCGAAGATCGATACGCAAGACGGAGTGCGATTGGATTGGCCCGATCGATGGCTGCTCCTGCGAGGCAGTAATACCGAACCGATTGTACGATTGATTGCCGAAGCACCGAGCGAGCTTGCAGCTCGTGAGTTGATCGATAAGGCTAAAAATTTCTTAGACGTTAACGCGAAGTAAGTGACACTTTTCGATGATGCTTGCCGCCTGAAGGCGGGACTACCAACGAAATGGTTAGGACTTCGAGATGAGCGACCGGATTGCCATGCCGCCGGTTAGGTTCGACACATCGCGAAAGCCTTGACCTCGAAGCCAACAGGCACCGATATGCGCTCGCTTTCCAGAATGACAAACGACGACCGTAGGTTTCGACCGATCGAGTTCTTGCCAACGCTCGGGAAAGTCATCGATCTCGATCGCAATCGCATTGGGAAGCGGCAAGGCAGCGCGTTCTTTGGCTGTTCTTACATCGACGATCTGCATTCCATTGAGAACCGAGTCAGGAGCGACCAAGTTCGGAAATTGACTGAGATCATTGCATGCTGCAAAGGCCGCCATGTGAACAGGATCTTTGGCACTGCCATACGGTGGTGCATATGCCAGATCGAGTTCCGCAAGCTGCCAAACGGTCGCACCAAAATGGATGGCTGTTGCAATCACGTCGATTCGTTTGTCGACCCCCTCGCCGCCCACCGCCTGTGCGCCAAGTAACTTACCGTCGCCGGGCGAGTAAACGATTTTCAGTTGCATCGACTGAGCGCCTGGAAAGTATCCAGCATGACTTGCTGCCTGGATGATTGCGGACTTAAAAGGAATTTTGCGAGCCGCAAGCAATTTTTCGTTCAGACCAGTACAAGCCGCCGTTAAATCGAAAACACGGACAATCGCCGTACCCAATACTTTGCCCATCGCCGTTGCCTCACCGCGCGCCGCGTGCTCACCTGCAATGCGACCAGCTCGATTGGCTGGTCCGGCTAACGGTATTCGCACAGGCTCGTTCAATACGCCATGAACTAGCTCGACCATATCACCGACAGCATAGATGTTCGGATCGGAAGTCTGCATTACTGAATTTACCGTAACTCCACCGCATTGGCCGATCGTTAATCCAGCTTCAACGGCTAGTGCCGTTCGCGGACGAACACCGGCGCCAACGACTATGAGATCTGTTTCGATCGTCGATCCATCGGACAACACGGCAGCCGTCGCTAGTCCGTTTTCGATCGTAAAGTCCTGAAGATCGGCACCCAGCTTGAGTCCAACCCCTTTTTCTCGAAGATGATTCTCAATGATCCTGGCAAACAAAGCGTCGTGCGGAGCAAGGATTTGCTTGTCGCGTTCGACAAGACTGACTTCGATCCCCAATCGATGGAGTTGTTCAACGACTTCTAACCCGACAAAGCCACCGCCTACCACCACGGCCTTGCGGACATTTCGCGACCGCAGCGACTCGATAATCCGATCCATATCTGGAAGGGTCCAGAGATGCGAAACATTGACGGGCCATTCGGTATTGGCGACCGGTTTGTTCGGTTCGGAACCCGTTGACAGAATCAATCGATCGTAAGGAAACGACAGCTCGGAATCGCTTTTCAAATCGACGGCGTGGACACAGCGTCCGTTGCGATCGATCTTCGTAACCTCGTGCTCTGTTTTTACGGCGACGCGAAATCGACGCCAAAACAGCTCGGGCGTCGCGACAAGAAGTTTTTCTCGAGTCTCGATTTCACCACCGACATGATAAGGCAGCCCACAATTCGCGAACGAAATGTAGCGCCCTTTTTCAAGAATCGTAATCTCTGCTAGCGGATTGATCCGTCGCGCACGTGTCGCGGCTGAAGCACCACCGGCCACGCCGCCAACAATTACGATCTTCATAGCGCACCTATCCTTGGTTAAGTACTTTAAACAAGACGTAGCGATAACGGAGAATGCCGTTATCGAATCTTGCTTGCGTTGCCGGCTTGACCAAACGAGATCATGCGAGCGGCGCAGACTTCCTTCATGGCGGTGCGAGCAGGTTTCAAATAATCGCGTGGATCAAACTTTTCGGGCGACTCGGTAAGTACCTTACGGATCGCGCCTGTAATCGCCATTCGGCAATCGGTATCGACGTTGATCTTTCGGACACCCGACTTTATCCCGCGTTGGATCTCTTCGACTGGTACCCCCCACGTTTGCTTCATCTTGCCACCAAAGGCATTGATGATGTCTTGAAGCTCTTGTGGAACGCTGCTGCTGCCGTGCATCACTAGGTGAGTGTTCGGAAGCTTCTTGTGGATGGCTTCGATTCGCTCCATCGCCAAGACTTCGCCGTCGGGCTTACGCGTAAACTTATAAGCACCATGGCTGGTTCCGATCGCGACCGCCAGTGCGTCGACGTTGGTCGCCTTAACGAACTCAGCCGCTTCGTCAGGATCCGTTAGCAATTGATCGTGGCTTAATACGCCCTCAGCACCGTGGCCATCTTCAGCTTCCCCAGAACCCGATTCGAGTGAGCCAAGGCAGCCGAGTTCTCCTTCGACCGAAACATTGCGAGCGTGAGCCAACTTTACAACTTCGGAAGTTACGCGAACGTTGTAGTCAAAATCTGCCGGTGTCTTTCCGTCCTCGCCCAATGAACCGTCCATCATGACCGAAGTAAAACCATTATCGATCGCCGACTTGCACGTTGCTGGCGAATTTCCGTGGTCTTGATGCATGACAATCGGAATCTCTGGGTAGAGTTCAACAGCCGCCAGCATGAGGTGCCGAAGAAAATTATCTTGGGAATACGACCGAGCTCCACGCGATGCCTGAACGATCACCGGCGAATTGGTTTCCTTGGCGGCCTCCATGATCGACTGGATCTGCTCCATATTGTTGACATTAAATGCAGCAACGCCGTATCCATTTTCTGCGGCGTGATCCAAAACCTTGCGTAGGGGCACGAGAGCCATGTTTTTTCCTTCGATAACGTTAAAACCAATGAATTCGCGAATTATCACGACTTTGCTGTCTGTCGAATAGTCCAAAAGCAAGGAAAGTCAGAATTCGACTTCGAGGCTGCTCAAGGTCGTGAAAGTCCACCCTTTTATGCTTGTGATGGAATGAAAGTTGCCAATACGTCGGTAAAGGCCAACCAAGGATATTGTTTCCCAGGTTCTTAGCGGTTTTGCTCACAAGGAACATCGAGTAGAATGGTGGTTGAGGTGAAAATCCGGTGCGAGAGATTCCTCGAATGAGAAGCTTTGTTGCTTGTCAGTTTAGGAACGCCGAAGGTGCAAACACACCCTGAACCGCTCAGGCAAATAGGAGCGCCGGTATTGATACACCTCCTCTGGAGAGCGATGCAACGATCTTTGATCGACGCATCCACCGAAGGGGAAAGACTAGCATCGAAATGCTAGTCGGATCTCTCAGGTAAAACGGACAGAGGGGTTAAAAGTCGATTGCGACGAACGCGAGCAGATGCTCGATAAAAGTTCGCGCTCGACTTGGTTTGCACAACCGTCCCTTTTTCTGTTCCCGCCAAGGAGGCGTAGCATGGCTGCCCAGCAATCTGGATCCCCGCGTTCGTTCTTTTCACCGTTTGTTTCTCGGCACATCGGTCCTCGCGAGGACGATATCCAACATATGCTCAATGCATTGGGGTATCGATCGCTCGACGAGCTAACAGAAGCCGTAGTGCCTCCGAATATCATCGATACCAAAGATGTCGATATCGAATTGGGAATCAGCGAAGAAGACGCACTGGCCGAACTGCGTTCGATCGCCAATAAGAACCGCGTGATGCGTTCGTTGATTGGGCAAGGCTATTACGGAACGCACACGCCGAAAGTGCTGCTTCGCAACGTGCTCGAAAACCCCGCATGGTATACCGCATATACGCCTTATCAACCAGAAATATCGCAGGGACGATTGGAAGTTTTGTTTTACTTTCAAACGCTCGTCGCTGAGTTAACGGGACTTGAGATTGCCAACGCCTCCTTGCTCGACGAAGGAACGGCCGCCGCCGAAGCGATGGCACTTTGTCATCGAAGCTGCAAAACAAACAAGCATCGCTTCTTGGTGTCCAAAAACTGCCATCCGCAAACCATCGAGGTCATCCAAACACGCGCCGCGCCGATGGGTATCGAGGTTATCGAGTTCGATGAAAGCCAACCGATCGCTGATTGGACAAATGTTTTTGGCTTGATCGTTCAATATCCGGCGACCGACGGCTCGGTAAACCACTACGAATCGCTTATCAAGCAAGCTCATGACCATCAAGCGCTCGTCATCATGGCGACCGATCTTCTGGCGCTGATGCTGCTCAGATCGCCAGGCGAATTGGGGGCCGATGTCGCAATCGGCAATTCGCAACGCTTCGGAGTACCGCTCGGTTTCGGCGGCCCTCATGCCGCTTTCTTGGCGACTAGCGACGCGTATAAACGAACGCTTCCCGGACGAATCGTGGGGCAATCGATCGACCGAAACGGCAAGCCCGCCTATCGCTTGGCACTTCAAACTCGCGAGCAACATATTCGACGTGAGAAAGCCACCTCGAATATCTGCACAGCCCAAGCGTTGCTGGCAATCATGGCGACACTCTACGCTTGCTATCACGGACCTGAAGGCTTGCGAGCCATCGCTATTCGCGTCCACGGCCTCGCCACCAAACTCCATCGAACGTTGATTAAGCTTGGTTTTTCATGCCGCACCGATCAATTCTTCGATACGCTCGCGATTGTTACCGGAGCCAAGACAGATCGAATCATGTCGGATGCCGTACATGCCGGATACAATCTGCGACGCTTGAGTGCAACCGAGATTGGTATCGCGATCGACGAGATAACCAGTGAATCCGATATTGCAGAGCTTGTAAGTTTATTCGACGGCAAGGAAGTCGTGGCCGCCGAAAAATCGCAATTAGAAGATTCACACTGGCGAACCGATACTCTTCTGACTCAGAAGGTCTTTCATCAGTATCGCAGCGAAACTGAAATGATGCGCTATTTGCGACGACTTTCGGAAATGGATATTGCTCTCGATCGCGCCATGATCCCACTTGGCTCGTGTACCATGAAACTCAATGCAGCCAGCGAACTAACGCCGATCTCTTGGCCAGAGTTCAATTCGATCCATCCGTTCGCACCGGTTGATCAATGGGAAGGATATCGAGTGATGATTGCGCAGCTCGAGTCGATGCTGTGCGCCATCACTGGCTACGATTCAATTTCGCTGCAACCCAATGCAGGTTCGCAGGGTGAGTATGCCGGACTGCTGGCGATCAAACGCTATCACGAATCGCAAGGCGATATGGTTCGCGATGTCTGTCTCATCCCAAGCAGTGCACACGGCACCAACCCGGCCAGTGCTCAAATGGCCAATATGAAAGTCGTTGTCGTACAATGCGATGCCCTGGGCAATGTTGACTTAGCAGACCTCGAATCAAAAATTGCGGCTAACACCAATCGAGTCGCCGCAATTATGATTACCTATCCGTCGACGCATGGCGTTTTTGAAGAATGCGTAACCAAAGTTTGCGAAATGGTGCATGCCGCCGGTGGCCAAGTCTATATCGACGGTGCGAACCTCAACGCTCTCGTGGGACTTGCCAAGCCCGGAAAATTTGGTGGCGATGTTTCACATCTCAACCTTCATAAAACTTTTTGCATTCCACATGGCGGCGGCGGACCTGGCATCGGACCCGTAGCCGTTCGCAAGCATTTAGCGGAATTCCTCCCGAAGGACGGCGTGAATTCCGAACGTCAGGGGCCTTTGGTGAGTGCCGCTGCGTTTGGCAGCGCGAGCATCTTGCCGATCTCGTGGATGTACATTCGGATGATGGGACCAGCCGGACTCCGCAAGGCGACACAAGTTGCAATTCTTAACGCGAACTATATCGCCAACCAGCTCAAAGACGAGTATCCCATCCTCTACACGGGCAACCATGGACTAGTGGCTCACGAGTGTATCATCGACATACGACCGATGGACAAGGAAGCCCATGTCACGGTGGAAGACGTCTCGAAGCGCCTTATCGATTTTGGCTTTCACGGTCCAACGATGTCGTTCCCAGTTGCCGGGACGTTGATGATCGAGCCTACTGAAAGCGAATCGCTTTACGAGTTGGATCGATTCTGCCGAGCGATGAAATTAATCCATGCGGAATACCTGCGCGTCAAATCGGGCGAATGGCCGCAAGAAAATAATCCTCTTTCCAATGCACCGCATACGCTCGATTCGATTATTAACGATAAAATCGATCGCCCATACTCGCGTCGAACTGCGGTTTGCCCCGATCCTGATTTCGACTACGGAGTTAAATACTGGCCGCCGGTTGGTCGCGTCGACAACGTCTACGGAGATCGAAATTTAATTTGCTCGTGCGCGCCCGTCGAAAGCTATCAAGATGCACCGGCGGTTGTCCCAACGCATTGACGTACAAACGGAGCCCCGTCTTGCAAGTCATCGATTCGATATTTGTCTACGGCACCCTGAAGCAGAATCAAGTGCGATCGCGATTCTGGCCCTGCTTGCCGCAATCGATTCAGCCAGCCGTTATTCGAGCGGCTTTATACGACACCGGTCCGTTCCCTGCTATTTTAAGCGGCGACGATTGGGTGCTAGGCGAACTCTGGATGTTCGCTCATTCCGATATCGAGAAAACGCTTTCGGCACTCGATGAAGTCGAAGGATTTGTGGCGAACCGCCTAGAAAATCTTTACGATCGTATCGAAACCGAAGCCACATTAGGCGATGGCGCGAAGGTAAACGCTTTCACCTATTGCTATGCCGATCGCAATTCACTAAACCGTTTGCGGCGAATTGAATCGACAAAACAGTTTGCCGGACACGCCTGTGCCGAGTGGCCCGATGCATTGTCCCGAGTTCCGCGAAGCGTTGAAGAAGAATAGCCATGGTCTCAACGTCCCATTTCGAGACCGACTCCACACTCGCAACGGGACAAGCCCGAAGCGAGCAAATAATGAGTATTTTCGACGAGCGGTTTACGCTTTCGATGGAACCGCGTACGCGCCTCTCGGAGTTCTCGAAAGCAGCGCGTTGGCGGCTTCATCGTTCGTAAAGGTTTCACTGGCGTTGTCGAAGTGAACCGTTCGATCGACGCGATAGGCGATATTCGACAAGTGGCAAAGAGTCGACGACATGTGACCTTCAAGAATTTCGGCTGATAGGTCGGCAGGGTTTCGCGTTCGAATGGCGGTAAGCCAATTTTTGAAATGCGGCGTATCCGAGATGGGACTTCCTTCCTGGTAGGCGGACGGTCCCTCGGTACGCTTGCTTCCAAGAAATGTGTGGTAGCTCGAATAGTCCGGAAAGATCATCGTGCCTTCGCTGCCAAGAACGATCGCACCGACCGGAAAGTCTCGCGGAAACGGTTTCAGGGTGAGTGTCGAGCTTTAATCCCCATCGCAATATGTCTATCTGATGGACGCCCTGGTTCCCGATCTCGCCATTGCCAAAATCCCAAATCCAGTGCCAGCGTCGCTGATTAAAACTGCTATACTCGCGAATCGGAGCCGGACCACACCCAGCATCCCAATCGAGTCCCTTCGGAACCGGAGCGGGCTCGTGCTTGCCATGACTGCCACGCACTTTGTAGGCAATTCCTCTCGCGAAATAGACGTCGCCAATGATTCCTTGATGAAGTTTTTGGATACCTTCGACGATATTCGCCGACGATTGGCATTGAGTGCCGTGCTGGACGATTCGCTTGTTCGTCCGCGCCGCTTCGACCATTTTGCGACCTTCGAAGATGTTGTGTGAACCGGGCTCACCCCCAACCCCTCTCCTCGACGACAGGGCGAGGGCAGCCGGGAAAAATTTGAGCCGCAAGCGAATTGACAGCAAAATATTCGAAAATTCCAAGGAATGCCGTCTGGACAATAATTGTTTGGACGACTATATTGATGGTATGAAATCAGCGACAGCCTTAAAAGAACAGCCTGTGACGTGGAAATTTGATTCGTTGCAACAAGCAGCATATCTGTCGATATGGCGGACTTTTGATCGGCTTCGAGTTTTTGACGAAACGCTATTTGCCGTTTGGGGGCTGACGGCACAGCAGTACAACGTCTTGCGATTACTGCGGGCGGCAGCACCCGATGCCGTTCCTACGTTAAGTTTGATCGCGCGCTTGGTTTCGAGGGCACCGGACATTACGCGAATGCTCGATCGACTCGAACAGAATGGTTGGATCGAACGCTCGAAATCGCCATCGGATCGTCGTGCAGTTTTAGTCGCGATTACCGATAGCGGATCGGAGCTGCTATCGAAATTGACAAAGCCTTTAGAAGAATGCCACGCCAAGCAACTCAAGCACATGTCGAAAGCCGAACTTAAAACCTTGGCTCAATTACTTCAAAAAGCCCGGCAACCTCACGAGTCCGAAGATAGCCCTTGGCGATAACTTCGGCGATTTCCTTAACCCTCAACTCTCAACCATGATCCAATCCAACAATTCCTACGACGTCATCGTCATTGGCGGTGGCCCTTCCGGTTCGACTGCCGCGACACTTTTGGCAAAGCAAGGTTTTCGCGTCATTCTCTTTGAGCGCGAGCATTTTCCGCGTTTCCACATTGGCGAGTCGTTGATTCCGTTTACCTATCCCGTTTTGGAGCGGCTTGGCATGCTCGACACATTGCGGAATAGTCACTTTACGAAGAAGTATGGCGTCCAGTTTATCGGCCAAAGTGGAAAACTGTCCGAGCCATTCCGATTTCCCGAGTACGATCCTCATGAGCGTTCGCAGACATGGCAGGTTTTGCGAAGCGAGTTTGATCAGATGCTCTTGAACAACTCAAAGTCCAATGGCGTCGAGGTCCACGAAGGGGCGCGTGTCTTGGAAGTTTTGTTCGAAGGAAAAAGAGCGGTCGGCGTTCGGGTGAAACTAGAAGGAGAAGAAGCAAAGGAAGTTCGCGCTCAAGTCGTTGTCGATGCGAGCGGTCAGTCTTCGTTGATCATGGATCGCATGAAATTGCGAGAGTGGGATCCGGTTCTGCGCAAAGCTGCCATTTGGACCTATTGGAAGGGAGCTGCTCGCGATCCGGGACTCGATGGGGGGGGAACGATCGTGATACAGACGGAGGAAAAGAAAGGGTGGTTCTGGTACATACCACTTCACGACGATATCGTCAGCGTCGGAATTGTGGCAGCCTTCGACTATCTATTTCAAAATCGAGGCACCAAAGACCACGAAGCGATCTATTTCGAAGAAGTTGCAAAGTGTCCCGGCTTGCAGCCTCGAATTGCCAACGCGACGCGAAACGCCGAGTTTCGAGTACAGAAAGAGTATTCGTATCGTGCGACCCAAGGGGGCGGCGACGGCTGGGTGATAGTCGGAGACGCCTTCGGTTTTCTCGACCCGTTGTACTCCTCAGGCGTTCTCTTGGCGTTGTCCTCGGCTTCGATGGCGGCCGATGCGGTTGCCGATGCGATTCAGGCGAACGATCCGTCGGAAGCAAGATTGCGACGTTGGGAAGGCGAGCACATGAAATCGATGGATCGAATGCGGCGACTCGTATGCGCTTTTTACGACGGTTTGAATTTCGGAAAATTAGTCCGACGGCATCCGGAAAAGAAGCATCTCATCACCGATGTCCTCACTGGAAACCTATTCAAAGATGAAATAGACGATCTCTGGCCTTTAATTGACGCACTGCAAGCGGAAGATGCCCAATCGGAAATTGCAAATCTGGAGTAGTGATTGCGATCGTACAATCGTCGGAGTCTCCGCCGATCCCAACTCGGTCATTCGTAGTCTAATTGGAGCCGCAACACGTGTCGACGACCAACAACTCGACGAGCTGTACTGTATTCGTGGGCGGATCGGCTATTCTTTCAAACCGGATACTCGAAAGCGCGGTCGTCGTTTGTCGAGATAGTAAGATCGTATCGCTGGGTACAGGAAAGTGGCCGAAGGATGCTTCGGTAGTCGATTTGCGCGGTGGATACCTTTCGCCTGGGTTCATCGACTTGCACGTTCACGGTGGCAACGGTGCAGATTTTATGGATGGCACCAAGCAAGCTGTCGAAACCTCTTGCTTGGCCCATTTGAAGCATGGCACAACGACCATTTTTCCTACCACAACGACCGGTTCGCCTCAACAAATCTTGGCCATGATTGACGCTTGCCAGCAAGTCAAATCTCAACAAGTAGATTCCAACATCGAAGGCGTTCATCTCTACGGTCCCTATTTCGCCGCAGACAAAGTTGGATGCCATTCCGTGCAAGGACGTCGCGATCCCGAGGGCGCAGAGTTCGACCGCTATTTTGCTACCGGCTTAGTTCGTATCGCAACTTGTGCCGCCGAGTTGGCGGGAGCCAGACGTTTCTATAAAGAGTCAAAACGTCAGGGGTGTTTCATCACTTGCGGTCACTCGAACGCCAGTTGGACGGAAATGCAATTAGCCTACAAAGCCGGTATGCGTCATGTCGATCACTTTTGGTGTGCGATGAGCTCGGTACCGTCGCTGCGACAACGCTTCAACGTGCCGATGCAAGCCAGCATGGCAGAATTTGTCTTGATGCACCGAGAGATGAGTACCGAAGTTATCGCCGACGGCTCTCACTTGTCGCCAGAGCTACTCGAGTTTGCGTATCGCATGAAAGGGGCCGATCGATTGTGCTTGGTCACCGACTGCAATCGAGCGTTGGATCAGCCCGTTGGCAAATATCGATTCGGCAACGAATACGATGGAAGCTGGTTTGAAAGTGACGGCCAAGTAGGTTGGTCTGAAGACGGAGAAAGTCTAGCCAGCTCGATTGTCGGCATGGACCATGTTGTACGGCACATGAAAAGAAGCACCACCGCTTCACTCCCCGAGGTTATTCGCATGGCAAGTCTGACTCCTGCCGAAAGAACCGGAATCGATAAGCGAACAGGAAGCATTCAACCAGGCAAGCAAGCCAATTTGCTGGTACTCAGCAAGCAATTGCGAGTAAAACAAGTATTCGTTCGTGGAAATCGGGTTGCATGAGATTCTCTCCGCCATAGCCACCCACCCAAACTTTTCGCCAGGTCAACATTTTTGTCTTTTGACGAAGTGCAACGGAAAAATTGCCGATAGAGAAGTTGGGGCAAACTTTGTCGTTTACCGAATATCTATCAATTTTTCCTTTTATGCTGGCACTAGCAGTGTGGACTGAGACAAAAAAATGATCTCGTTCAACTGCAGATTTCGACGATTGACAGCATTCGCTTTTGTTGTATTTAATCTCGCTTTCGTCATCGAAGCCCAAGGTCGCATCACCGGGCTACGTCCGACGGCAACCATTGAGAGTGTTCAATCGAGCGTCTCTGCCGGCAAGTCTCCGACAATGGACCAAAAACCGGCGCAAACGGAGCCGAAATGGGAAGCGATTCATCCTGCCGGCCGAATCACCGACTTGCGAGCGGCTGAAAAAACAAATAACAACATCATTGCGACGAATCCAATTCCGCCACAACGTATACCATTAAACCCCATTCCATCGAAGTCACGGAACGTCGAGTTCACCAACCAAGCCGACTCTCTTTTTAATGGCCTTTCTATTTCGTACGTTCGAGATTCGGACAATCCGCAAGACACGCCGCCGGAGCTTCCATCGGAATTGAATGCGACAAAACCGTTGGCCGAAAATCGAGACGTGGCTGCTTCAGATCAGCCACCGCAATTGCAGACTGCCTTCGATCTCCAACAGCCGAAATCGCCATCGATCCTCGACAATGTCGGTGCTCGACCTATCTCATTGCGTGAATCGATTCATGTATCGATTGCCTCAAGACGAATCTTCAACTCGCTTTCGGATGGAGTCGTCGTCGAACAGCTCTCATCATTCGAACCAGAGATCCGGGATCAGCAGACGATAGCCGAAGAGTCTCGATTTGATCCATCGATCTCTACGTTGTTTGCTGGCAATTACGTCGATAGGCCTTCCCAATCTTTTTTTGGACCTGGGCTCATTCAAAATAATCGACGCGATGAAGGTGAATTTCAGAGCCGCATTTCTAAGCCGTGGGCTACCGGTTTAACGACCAGCTTGGGATACGAACCGTCGCTAGCGTACCTCTTCTTTCCACAAGGGTTTTTAATCCTGTCCATTCATCGGATCTTGTATTGCGAGCCAGTCAGCCATTGCTTCGCGGTGGCAATCGCGAAGCCAATCTCGCGACGATCCGCATCGCAGAGCAACGCGCGACGCAAAGTCGATTGCAGGTCGAAGCCGCAATTCAAGCTCAACTTCGTAGTATCGAACAAACCTACTGGCAACTTCACGCAAGCCACCTTCAGTTGAAAGCCATCGACGAGGCTATTTCTCTAGCATGGAAGACTCATCAAATTGTTCGTATGCGATTCGAGGCCGAGCGCGCGTTGTACTCGGACGTCGCCCGAGCCGGCGTGAAGCTCGAAGATCTCTATCAACAACGTCTCAATACCGAACTCTCGATTCGTAAATCAAGTTTTGATCTTTCGCAACTTGTCGGACTTGAATTGACCGACTAGGTTGTATTGGTCCCAGCCGACATGCCCGAGACACAGCGCCCGGATTTTGATGCCAATTCGGTTGTTGCATCGGCGCTCGATGGGAATCTTGATATTCAGCGGCGTCGACGCGAAATCGAGATCAAGCGAACGACCGTCGTTGCCGCGCAGAATCAGACGCTTCCTCAGTTGGATTTGCAAGCCTTGCATCGCACAAGCGGTCTCAATGACAATCTAGGATCGTCGCTGCGACAGATGATCGGCTATCAATTCAACGATCTATCGCTTGGGTTGCAGTACAGTCAGCCGGTTGGATATCGACAAGCCAAGTCGAGATACCAGACAGCCAGACTTGAAGTCGCTCGAGAAGCAGCTTTATTGACCGCCTTTGAACGACAGCTTGGTTTCGACATTTTGTCGTCGCTCAACGATCTCAAGCAAACTTATAGTCGAAATGAAAGTTCGATACGACAACTCGAACAAGCTCAAAAATGGGTTCAGCTTGCTCAACTTCGTTATGAAGACCCGCCACTCAAAGCTGCTGGCCAAGAATCGCTACTTGTTTTACTGTTTGACTATCAAACTGCGATACAGTCTAAGGTCGACGCCATTGTTCAAGTCGCCAAGGCCCTTGCGGCTCACAATAGCGTCTTGGCAACGATTGATGAAAAGCGAGGCGCCCTATTGTCAAAATGGAACATTGCCATCGACGCATCGTATGAGGATTTTGCCTTTACACAAGTTCCTGTTGGTAGCGATCCCAACGCGCTTCGATAGTCCGATGGCTACCAACAGAATTCGGTCCTGACATAGCGGTAGGCTTTGGCCAACATAATTGCGCCGACCTTATTCTTTCCGCGATAGACCCGACCGAATCCGGTCATGCCGGACTTGAGCTTATTGTCTGCTCCCTCGATCGAGCAGTGGACGACCACCGTTTGACGAGCGAGAGATTGATTTAAAGCGACGCTATCGCGAGGTCGATTGGCGGCCGGCGAAACACGCAGTACGAGTCCCGAAAAAGTTTCAAAGGGTAGAGATCGAGCTTTGAGTTGCACGTTCTGGCCTGAATGAATCGAAGCGGCGTCATCTTCATTGACGTAGATTTCATCTTGAGGAACCCCCGGATCTTCAACCTGGCAAAGCAGGCTCCCTTGCGGAGCAAATTGTCCAACTTTCTCGCGAAGCCTCGGTGCCGAAACGAGTCCGCTTGCGGGTGCCTTTACAACTAGCAATTCTTTCTGTTGCTTTAGATAATCAAGTTCGCCACTCAACCGCTGGCAACGAGCTTTTTCGGCTGCTATCTCTTCTTCTCGCGTTCCAAGTTTCATGAGTTGCAATTGTGATTTAGCTTCGGACAACTGCTGCTTTCGGCGAGCAAGCTCGGCGGTCGCCGCGCGAATTCCCTCGGTGGCTTCGCTCTGCATCTTCGATTCCGTTTCGGCGAGCTGCGATCGCAGAATTGCGAGCTGAGCTCGTTCCACTGTAACCTGAGCACCGGTGACAGCTCCTTTTGCTTTGAGCTCTTCGGACTTCTTTAAGACATCTTCGGCTAAATTGATTTGCAGTCGCACTTGCTCGACTTGCTCCTTGAGCGATTCCAATTGAAAATTTGGCTCTTCCGCAGAATCTGTGGGGCAAAATTAACTATTTATCGTTACGAATAGAAAACCGAAGTTTCAACGGACACCCGTTTCGCATTGGATTTTT
>JAWXCK010000174.1:0-18595 GCA_034408855.1 Pirellulaceae bacterium | reverse complement strand
GCGGGGAATGGGGGGAGCGGCGTGGCTTTTGTTTTAGCTGCTAAGCTCCTTCACCCATGGCTCAAGGCCATGGGGGTCGAACTTAGGACAGTCGAACTAGGATAAACCCAAAAATGTAGCGGTGCGGCCCGAGTCGCCCCGTACTACTTTATGTTTTCGACGCTTTATCGGACGGCTCGCGCCGTTCCGCTACCTTAGCCATGCGATATTCGGGACAAGCCTCGGTCGATCGTACTTTGCTTCACCGAGCTTGTCTTTGCGGTTGGACCCATTCGGTGATGGCTCGGACAACGATGATCAAAAAGCTGGCAATTAAGAACAAGATCGCGGCCGTACAGAGACTGCCGCGAGTACACATCGCAACGTCGCCCTTCATCCAACCGTCGTAAGCATCAACGGAAAATTTTGTCCAAATCATTTGAGCGCTGGCGGTAAGCGTTGTTGTGAGGACAAACAGCATTGGTAGGATCGTTACCCAGATGTAACGACGTTTTCCGTTTTGAACCAAGAGGGTTGTTACGACACTCAGCGCGATTCCGGCGAGCAGTTGATTGGCGATACCGAACATCGGCCATATGGTATCGATGGAACCGCTCCATATCAAACCGCCCCAAGCAATCGATACCAGAAAGCTGCTGATTAAAACACCCGGCAACCAATCGACGACGCCAAAGGGCTGATAGATCCTACCCATGATTTCTTGAACGAGAAATCGAGCGATGCGCGTTCCAGTATCGATAGTCGTTAAAATGAACAAGGCTTCGAACATGATCGCGAAGTGATACCAGTACTTGACGATCCCATCCATCGAAACACCTCCTGTTACTCGCTGGACAGCTTGTGTCATCACGTGAGCCATCCCGACGGCAAGCGTCACCGCACCGCCCGTTCGACCTCGCAGCGTTTCGCCGCCAACTTGCTTTTCGATATCAGCCAGATGATCGACGTTGGCGTCCATTTTGGCGAGCGTCTCGGCGTACTGATCAAGCTTGGTGATATCGATGTTGATGGCCCAATAGTCGCCTTGTGGTAAAGTCGCGGCTGCCATGAGCGCCGTCACAGCGACCAAGCCTTCCATCAGCATGGCGCCGTAGCCGATCATGCGTATGTCGCTTTCTTTGGAAACCATTTTCGGAGTTGTTCCCGAAGCGACCAAGGCATGAAAGCCGGATATAGCACCGCACATGATGCAGATGAAAACGAACGGAAATATCGGACCTGGAAAATAAGGGCCACCGCCGCCCGCGAAATAGGTATTGATCGCTGGCGCTTCTAGTCTGGGATTGGCAATCAGAACGCCCAAGACCAAAATGGCAATCGTTCCAATTTTGAGAAAGCTCGACAAGTAATCGCGTGGTACCAACAGCAGCCAGACTGGCAATACCGACGCGACGAATCCATAGAAGCAGATTGCGAAAATCGTTTCATCGCGAGTGAGCAAAAAATAAGGTTCTAAAAACGAACCGGGAATCCAATTGCCTGCGACCGTTGCTGCTAAAACAGCCACCGCCCCCAACAAAGACGCTTCTATAACACGCCCCTTGCGAATGCGATAGGTATACCAACCGACGGCCAAGGCGATCGGGATTGTGCAAAAAATCGTAAACGTGCCCCACGAACTCCCTTTAATCTGTTCAACGGTTCCGAGCGGAAGTGTTAATTTGCTGTCGACGGATGGTACGTCTTCAGCAGGTGTTTTGTACTTAACAGAAAAACCTTCGCTTCGCACATACTCGCTGCCGTTTGGATAAAGGACTTTCGAGCCAGCCGGGATTTTAGCAAGTTGGTTTTCGCCGACTTGGCTATACACGATCGACTCATTGGCGACGATCTGCGTGTAGGCAGGCAGTTTGACTTCTTCACCCCCCAAAGCTTTGACGACGATGATTCCAAGTCCCGACAAAGCGATGATGACGATAAACAGAATCGATATCGAAGCCGCCGTTCCCGCGACAGGTCCGAGACAACTGCGCGCGATCTCGGCTAGCGATTTTCCGCCCGTCCGAACACTAGCCCAGAGGACCAGCATGTCCTGAACAGCGCCAGCCAAGCACACTCCGATAACCAACCAGATCAAACCAGGCATATAGCCGAACTGGATGGCCAGGACCGGACCGATCAACGGCCCTGCGCCCGAGATGGCCGCGAAATGATGACCGAATAAAACCCATTTGTTCGTCGGGTCGTAGTTTTGACCATCGTTGAAAGTATGAGCCGGAGTAACCCGAGTGTCGTCGAACGCCACAACGTAGGCCGCTAAAAAAGCACTATAATAACGATAGGCAATAGCGAGTGTCGCCAAGACCCCTAGCATCAATGGCATTGCGTTCATAACAAGACAGCTACTTTCGGTAACATCTTAAAGGGAAAGGTAAGTCGCATTCAATCGACATCCGAACCGTCAATCGAGCGCGATAGCTCCGCGAAAAAGCGATCGGTACTATCCGCCATTGGAACCGATAAAGGATCGTTCGTGTTTAACGATGCTTCGGCATTAGGACTATTCTTTAACGCAATGGTAATCGGTTCACTGGCTGAAAGCGACGACAGCAAAAGATTGGAGTATAGCGGGGCAGTCAACAAACGAAAGATGCGTCGGTGCTTGTTTTGCTGGACCATCGACATATCCAACGGATTGACTTGACCATCTTTGTTGACATCGAAAACGTTGGCGATATCGACCGAATTGCTGGCTGCCAATTGATTCTGTCGGATGACTTGCAGATCGAAGTCGTCGGTTTCTACGGTAACCGGCGAACCGAAGTTACCTGTGTTCGTATCAGCGATTGCGTTTCCAAAATAGAAGACATCCTTGGTCAACAAGCCGGTGTTGGCATTCGAAAGGAGGGTGATTTGCAACCACTGATTGCTGATCGCTCGATTATCGAATTCGATTTTAACGCGGTCCGTCCCGCGTTGGCCGCCTGCAATAATCGTCGTGATAATCGGCGTAACCGAGCTTGCAGTGAATCCTAGGGCGTCGATTCCATTCCAGGTTGCGAAGGTAAAATCGGAACTTGAAAGACCTGTCGGTAAATCTGCCACGTCGACGATCAAACCGTTGAGTCCGTTTACGTAATTCGTATAGTTCGCGAATCCAGCGACTTGACCGGGAAGCAAAGCGATCTTGGTCGCATCGGTGGCGTTGATGGGATTTCCTGACCCGTCACCAAATATGGAACTGTTTGACCGATTGTAAAACACCTGTCGATTGACGACCATCGAGCCTTGCGTTTGGATTTTGACGTTACCACCGGCCAACGTTTGCTCGATCGAATTGCTTCCATCCCAATGGCTGTCGAAGAGGATCGCATTCGAACTGTTTCTCAGGGAGATCCCCAGCGTATCTGATGCCCCCGTTTCATCGTTGTCGCTGATGACTAGATGCAGCGTAAGATTATTGGCGATGCTCGTCGGCGAAAGAGGATTGGTCACATCCGCAAGGCTACCTGCCGCGATGACTTCCCTCTTTCCTGGCAAAGGATTGATCACCAACGACTGTAAAGAGGTGCTCGTAAAAGCATACAATGCGCTACCGTGAACCCATAGAATTTCCGTTTCGCCAAGCAGATTCAGTCCTTGATCATCGAATTTAATATTGAAGCCGAAATGAATCTTGGTGCCAAGTTCGGCGGCATAGGTGCCGATGGAATTGGTAGACAGAAGTTTGCCGCCACCGGTGATGAACTTCGGTTGTAACCGCGCCACAGTAACGAGCGCCGTGTTTGCTTGATCAGATTGAATGCCGTTGGAATAGTAGCCTGAAGTGAGCACTTCGACGCGATAGGTTTCGCCGTCACCGTTCCCGAGATTCGCTTCCCAATTAGCATGGGCGGTGCCGATTGTCGGATTTAAAGGATTGTCGAGACTCACATCGGCGTTCGCAAGCGTCGCGACAAGTGCATTGCTGCTATCGTAAATCTTGAACGTCGCTTTGGCGTTGGAGATTATTCCAGAAGAATTATCGAAATTGGGATCGTTCTCGACTGCTGAGATATCGCGAATCGTCGCCAGAAGTGGAATGTTGACCGTATTGATTTGAATCGAAGGCGTCGAGATGAACAACGGACCCGAGTAAGAAGCGTTGGCGTGTTCTTGACTAACAACGATTGTTACATTGGTGGAAGAAGAGCTTCCTTCACTGTCGGTGATCGCAATAACAATCACGTAGGAACCTGGAGCCACATTTACAAAACCATCGAGTGTCCAAGTACGCGTATCGTAGCCTCCGGCTGAATTGAGAATACCATTGGCAACAAGGTTCAAGCCTGACGGCAATCCGGCTTGCGAAGAACCGCCGTCGACACTGAACGTAGTCGACGCAGTAGTAACGTCACTGATAGCATCGGTCGAGGAAATCGTGACCGGAGCGATCGAGTCGCTGTATTGCGTATTTTGAGAAGCGAGGTTATTCGACGCTGTCGGCGGGGTATTACCGACATTCATGGCGAGGAAATATTCGCCTTGTGTGCCTGCTTCGCCATTCACACGGACTCGGTACGTTCCTGAAACGGGCGCGTCGATGATTTGAATAAACTCATTGCGACCATCGGATAAGGGAAGCCCAGATGCGAGCAAAGTACCGTCGGGGCGGTAGAGTTCGATACGCGGATTGATATTGTTGAACGGCTCACCGCTCCCATCGGCCGGAGTTCGAGTTTCGAATCGAAGTTGGTCGCCCGCGTTGGCAATGTTGAATGAGTACCAATCGGAATCTTGGTTTAAGAAAACGAGTTGGGCATCGGTGACCGCTCCAACTATGGAGCCTTCAAAGGCCGATTGTGGCGTGCTTCCCACAATTGTGGTTAGGGTACCACCGATTGAAAACGAGGTGCCACGACGTGCATTCAAGGCTGTTACGGCATTAGTGCTTAATTCAATTGCTACGGTCTTTCCGTTGTCGTTCAACGATAAATCACGCGCTCCAAAAACCACACCAGAGCCCAGATCGTTGTAAATCGCGATTCCCGTCGTGTTGCCGGGACTGCGAGTCGTGTCGAGATTGGCGATAGAAGTAGAAACATCGAAAAGCGAGTAGGTTTCGGTCGGGTCGACGCTGTTGTAACCAGTACTTGGGTTGAGTAAACGAAGTTCAGCGGTATCGAAGGACGGTGTAGTTGCCGGGATTGCAAAGGTAGCATAGTTGCGAAAGTAATAAGGCAATGAACCACTCAAACGCAAGCCAACCGCATACTCGCGCGACGTGGAAAGATGGTTTCCGTCGGATCGGACCCAACCGGTGTCAGTCGCATTAAGCTTGGGTGCAATTTGAGCGGTATTGAGCGAACCGACCGCACCTTGATTGCCCTGGATCGACTGGGCGGTGGCAAACGTATTATTCTTCTCGAAATCGAACACGGCATCTTTAGCAACGACCAAATTATACGTGTCGCTCGTATTAGCGGTTACTCTGGCAAAGTATGTTCCGTTGTTGACGATCGAAACATTCTGAATTCCTACGTTGTATACAGTCGTACCCGCGATTCCGTTTGCCAAAACGGTTGCCCCGTCCGTCCCGATAAGCTTCACGTCGAATTTCCCGTACGTCTGGCTAGACAATGCCAGACTAACGCGACTTCCAGCCGTTAGGTCGAATTGGTAGTAGTCGTTCGTATCGCCCGTCGCGAGGGCTGGAGTCAGACGTGTGCTCATGTTCGGACCGACAAAGGGTCCGTTCGCTTGGTTTTGCTGTATGAGCAAACGCGCTGGGTTGCCAGTTCCTACTGCTTTGATGCCAACCGTTGCGCTCACCAATACAATCGATACGACGCTCGACGAATAATTGAGTTGAATCGTTCCATCGAGAGACAGCACGGCTTGGAACGTAAAATAAGTCGTGCCGCTAAACTGCCGTACGTTATTCCATTGAACAATCAATTGCTGGCTTGCGCCTGAGCCGACAATTTTCCAGAAAATTGCCTTGCTTGCAGTGCCTTCGCCAATGCCTTCGATGAAAAAGGAGTCCCACAGGACTGCAATGGCTGCTTTAGAAGTGCCGTTAGTTAAGTCATCATTCGACGCAGTGCTGTCGCCGCCATTAAACGTGATGAGACCGCTAACGCTGAATGAGAGCGAGTTATAAGTATTCCCGTAAAACGGAAAGGCAAATCCGTTTAATTGTTCGGGAGTAAGTGTATCAAACGCTAGACTTCCAACAGCGGTTGTGCTTCTGTTTCCGGTTACGCTGATATTCGTAAAGATCGGGGTAAGTGCAGTCGGGGTATAGGCACCGGGTACAACATTTGTATTTCCAGAGACGGCTCCCCTCGATGAATGGGCAAACGAGGTGTTGAGGCCGACAAACGAGCTATCGATATTTTGAGCGGTTGTGTTTGTGTTATTAGCACTTCCAACGACAGGTCCTTCCAACTCATACGCAGCATTGAGTTTAACGTTCAGTGAATACGAACCCGTCGAACTCGCCAAACTTGAGACGCTGATTCGATACGTTCCATTTGATGGTGCGAAAACAGTTTGAATCAACGCGGACTGATTCGCTGCAGGAGCGTTTGAAAAGCTGATGGATTGATTCGCCGGATCAAAAAGTTCAATTCTCGATTGCAAGAGGCTTGTGGTCGGCGAAATTAAAACCGAAATCGATTGGCCGGCATCGACGGAAAGTGTAAAGTTGTCAGCGTCAATCGTTGTGCCGATTTGGCCTGTGACAGAACCTTCGTGGATCAAAGCTCCGGCGGGAACCTCGGCGGTAAGCGGAGTGGGAAACGCTACGGTACCAAAATCAGTGGTGTAATCGGCAAAAAACGAATTGAGACTCGGTGTGCCATGGACATCGGTGACTCGACCGGCAAAGAGTGAAACCGACAGTGCCCCTTCTTTTGTCAGTCCGTCTATGATGTATCTCGCCGTATTCGCATTAATGGGGACAGCGGAAGTCACGGTACCTACACTTAACGAGAGGTCATCCGTACCGATCGTTCCTGGAGCTATTGATTCGTTAAAGACGATATCGAGATTAAATGGACTGGGCAGTGCCAGAGTTTCGTTGGTAGGCGGAGCAATCGACAAGACCTGCAACGCGACGGCATCGTATCGGAACGTACTCCCAAAACTGCTGACTTGGACTCCGTCGATCAGCCGTTTTACAGCCCCTCCAGCGATAAAGAATGTCTGAATACCCTCGGCCGTTACTGGACTCGATGCGAAATCGAACTGCAATGTATCACCGTCGATGAACCTAAAACCGATTGGAGAAATTCCGTTGACCGTGACTTTACTTAAATCGACACTGGCCGGGTTCGGATCATACGGAAGACTAAAATTCGCAAGGTAGCCGCCCGTTGGATTAGGAATCGTCGAGAAAGTGCTCCCTGTTGTTGGTGAGACACTCATCACGTTCATTTGAAGGGCGGCAGTTGCGTTAATGCGCCCATATCCATATTCAAGATCGAAACCACTCGAACCGTAGAATACACTTCCGACTTTGTCGGCAGTAGTCCTGAGAATCGATTTGACATCGGACGCCTTTAAGTTCGGACTTATCGACAGAAGCAATGCCCCGACGCCAGCGGCCAACGGCGATGCAGACGAAGTGCCGCCGAAACCGTTTGCTGTCGTGTTATTTGTATAGTTGCCGGTGCTGTAGCCCGCCGAACCGGTTCGGTCGGTTGTCGTGATGCCAACAGTATACAGCAAATCGATATCACCACTCGAAGCGACGAAGTCGAGGGCCACGCCATAGTTACTATATTCCGATCGCGTATCGCGATGGTTGCTGGCACCGACCGCCATGACTCCGCCGAGCGTCGATGATAGTCTGGCCGGATAGGAAACGCTGCCCGAGTAATCATTGCCTGATGAGATAAAGGTCGCGACACCTTTGCCACTGCGAGCGGTATTGCTGGCCCAGGTAAACGCGTTGGTCAAAGTCGTTGAAGTCGAACCGCCTCCCCAACTGCAATTGATAACCTGAGCCGCGTTCCATGTCCCCAAACCATTCGCCGTTCTACCGGCGGCATAGTAGACTGCCGAAGCAGCCCCGGCATCGCCAACATAGGTCGAACCATTGAAAATCTGGACCGGCAAGATCTTAGCGTTGAAGGCCACCCCGGTGACACCTAGGTTATTGTTTCCAACGCCTGCAGCGACCCCAGCGACCGACGTGCCGTGTTTGTCTAAACTCCCGACGGTGGGATTGGGACTGTTCGCCGTAAAACTCCAACCGCTGACATCGTCGATATATCCATTTCCATCGTCGTCGATAAAGTTACTCGGTATCTCACCCGCATTGACGAAGATGTTGGCTGCCAAATCGGGATGCGTTCGCTCGATCCCATCGTCGATGACGGCGATCGTAACGCCAACACCCGTACTGACATCCCACGCACCGACGGCTTTAACATCAGCCCCTGCGATCGCATCGGTGACTTGACCGGTGTTGTTCAAATGCCACTGCGTTCCAAAAAGCGTGTCGTTGGGTACGAAGTAACGTTTAAAGTTTTGATAAGTATTGGGAGCGGCGTACGACAGGCGACTCTCTTCATGAAGTTGATTCGCAAGTTCGATCGTGGCCGTACCCGTTCGCCCCGCGAGCGTTAAAACAAATTGATCGGGTGTCCCCAGCAATGGCCTGACTTCAAAATCGCCGGCTATATCATGCAACGAACTAAAATAGCTGTCAGGATCGATACCGTCACGAAGTCCGACGATCAATTCGTCGACAACGATGATGCGATGATCGCCTTCGGTTGTTTTGAAACTGCTGGTAAGCCATTCGACCCCCGGCGATTGAAAGGATTTTGGATCGACCGAAGGCGCGATGAACGGTCCGATCGGCGACGACTTTTCTATTCGCCAAGTATCGGTTGCAATGCTCTCGACGAAATGATAGTCCGCGAGCGCTCCGTCACCGCTGGTCAAATCCGAAAGAATCGGTTGCGTTTGTGAATTAGCAAGTTTGATCGCATACGTATCGGTTTGCTCTACCAGTTCGATCTGCTCGTCGTTGGCCCAATAAAAGAGCGATGCGAGCAAACGTCGGTCTTCTAGGATTTCTATCGATAGTCGTCTTCGACGCTCTCGACGAACCGCTAACGAGACTGGCAAATACCGCTGAGACTGCTTCTCTTTCCTCTGCGTGCCGCGCGAACAATACGCGTCTAAAGTTTTGGACATTAACCCATCGCAACTGCCTCTAGTATCGTTCACAAGTCTTGTTCCTTACACTGCGTCCAAACCAACTTCCCGACCTCAGTTCATCGCCCTACCCAACGCAACTTCAATAAAAATCTCATGGGATGCATAGCTTTTCAGAACGGCGATAGGCGTAATCGTAATCCAAACTCGGCGTCAAGGGTTTGGCAAACGTCGCAAAGTTGTGGCTGTGCGCCAAAGCCCGGTCTTAGAAAAATGTTGGAATTACAGCCCATAAGAACTTGCTCGCAATTTGCCGTACCGATACGCTATGGAGTCGTTAGCTGTCGAAAACATGGTCCAATCCATGGCGGACGCGTTTGGAATATCGGTTGAGTGCTTTTCGGGTGGAGCAGACTGATTTTAGAAACCGTCACAGTTGGACGTGAATTCGAGTAGTCCGAGTGTAATGCGGCTACGCGGAATGTTCTCGGAGTTTGGATTGCTTGGATCTACGGATCACCGAAACTTCATTTCGTTGGCTTTTTGATCGTTTTTTATCCCTGTGTCACGAAGAGAATTAAATGTCGTCCGAAAAGAAATTCAAACTAGAGTATGTCTGGCTTGACGGCTATACACCCGAGCCAAATCTAAGAAGCAAGACGAAAATTGTCGATGTCGCCCCGAAATCCGTTGCCGATTTGGCCAACTGGGGTTTCGATGGAAGCTCGACTCAACAAGCCGAAGGGCATAGCTCAGACTGCGTGTTGAAACCTGTCGCGCTTTATCCCGATAGCACGCGCAAGAATGCTTTCCTTGTGATGTGCGAAGTCATGTTGCCCGACATGAATCCCCATCCATCGAACCATCGCGCATCAGTCGATGACGATGCCGATTTATGGATCGGACTGGAGCAAGAATATTTCTTTATGGAGAACGGTCGTCCGTTAGGATTCCCGGAAGGTGGTTTTCCTGCTCCACAAGGCCCTTACTATACGAGTATCGGCTACAAATTTGTCGGCGATATCGCCCGACAAGTTGTCGAAGAGCATATCGATATTTGCTTGGATGCCGGTATCAACCTCGAAGGAATCAATGCCGAAGTCGCGAAAGGTCAATGGGAGTTCCAGGTCTTTGCCAAGGGCTCCAAGAAAATCGGCGACGATATGTGGATCGCTCGCTACATCCTGATCCGACTATGCGAAAAGTACGGCTTGGACATCGAACTCCATTGCAAGCCGATTCGCGGCGACTGGAACGGCTCGGGAATGCATTGCAATTTCTCGACGAAGTTCCTCCGAGAAACCGGTGGGAAAGAATACTTCGAGAAGCTTATGTCGGCCTTTGATAAGTATAAGGACGAGCATATTGCGGCTTATGGTCCAGACAACCACCTTCGCTTAACCGGCCTTCACGAAACTCAGTCGATCGACAAGTTCAACTGGGGTGTAGCCAACCGGGGTGCATCCGTTCGCGTCCCTCATAGTTTCATGAATGACAACTATAAAGGTTACTTGGAAGATCGCCGTCCGAACTCGCAAGGCAATCCCTATCGTATTGTCTCTCGAGTCCTCAAAACGATCCAAAGCGTTCCCAAATAACCATAGGATTTGAGTCGGGCGCTTACGGCCCCGACGTATTTTGTTGATTTTTCAAACAGCCCTCGGCAAACTCCGAGGGCTGTTTTCGTTTGGCTTCTGGCGGATGGCAGTGGCGGAGACCCCTGGCCAACGTAGTGGATCTTGTCAAAGATCGCCTCTAAAGGAAGGTTAAACAACCTCCACTACTTAATGAAATAGGCCATTAAAAGCAGGCAATGCTATCAGTAACCCAACCATTCGGGTGGTAGAACTCGAAGATCGATTTAACGGTTGACTAGAGCTGCTAAGACGAGTACCATAACCATCGATGTTTTTAATACAGGGGAAATGAGTATTAATAAATTTAATGAGGATCGCTTGGATACACGTCGTCAAAATACTTCGGTGCAACTTCGTTCACTTCGTGTTTTTTGCGATGTCGTGCGTCGGCGGAGCTTTTCGCAGGCGGCTCAGGATCACGGTTTGACGCAAGGTGCAGCTAGTCAAGCGGTGCAGCATCTCGAAGACTATTTATCCGTTCAATTGATCGATCGAAAAAAGCGTCCGCTGGTGCTGACTGCTGAAGGGGAGAAGTTTTACGACGGGGTAGCCAGTTTGCTTCGGCAATTCGATACGCTGGTCGAAGAAACACAGGGCGGAGATGCCGACGTTTCAGGTCAAGCGACCGTGGGGGCGATCTACTCGATTGGACTCAGCTATTTACCGTCGATTCAAGATCGGTTTCGCAGCAAGTATCCAAGTGCAGCTTGCGAGACCAAAATGGCGCATCCTCACGAAGTCTATCGCATGGTCGAGCAAGGGGTCGTTGATTTCGGAGTCATCAGTTATCCGACCCCCTCTCGATACATTTCGTCGATCGAATGGCGCGATGAGCCGATGATCTTGGTCGGGTCGCCCAGACATCGTCTTGCGATGACGGGCGCAATTTCAGCGAGCGCACTGAACGAAGTTGGCTTAGTCGCGTTTGCACCGAATCTCCCGATCCGAATGGCGATCGACAAAAAATTGAGATCGATGGGGGTTTCAATGCGAGTCGTTGTCGAGTTGGACAACATTGATTCGGTAAAGCACGCTGCGATCGTCAATAGTGGCGTTGCCTTCCTTCCCGAACCAACCGTTCAAAATGAATTGTCGGCTGGTTCGCTGCAAGCCATTCAATGCGATGAACTGAAAATGACACGACCGTTGGCGATCATCCAGCGGCGCGATCTCCCCTTGAGTCGAGCGGCTCGAGGGATGTTGGATATGTTGTTGCAAGATGCACAATCGGACCGCCATTCAAAACATGAATTCGCTGACGTCCAGCTTCCAGACGGGGACCAAGTAATGCTCCCTGATTCTGCGGCCTCTCAAAAACTCAAGTCGGTACGGTCGCCTAAGTAATCTGCGACCGATCGACCGTCTTGAAATATCAATCCTGTTAGTCTGTGAGTGATCGAAGAAATGAATAAACCACATGGTCTGCCTATTGCCCAAGGGTTGTACGATCCTAGTCTAGAAAAAGATTCGTGTGGCGTCGGTTTTGTCGCCCATGTAAAGGGAAAACCGAGTCACCAAATTGTTTTAGATGCCGATGAGATCCTACGTAATATGGATCATCGTGGCGCTTGTGGCTGCGAAGCGAACACCGGTGATGGTGCCGGTATTTTGACTGGCCTTCCGCATAAATTTCTGCGCAAGGTGGCGAAGCGCGATCTCAAAACAGAGCTGCCCGCTGCCGGACAGTTTGCAGCCGGTATTATTTTCTTGCCCAAGGACGCCAAGGAGCGCGAACACTGCAAGAAGACGGTCAATGCCTTGATCGCAAAGCATGGCCAGAAGCTGATCGGCTGGCGACAAGTCCCGGTCGATCCGAACGGCGCGGACATTGGTCCGACAGCTCGAGCTGGTGAACCGAACATCGAACAGCTTTTCGTCGGTGCAGCGGACGGGTTAGACAACGATGCTTTTGAACGACAACTCTACTTGATTCGCAAGCAGGCCAGCCATGCGCTGCGCGGCGATGCGAAACTCAATGAAGCCTTGTTGTTTTACGTTTGCTCGCTGTCGACCAAAGTCATTATCTACAAAGGAATGCTGACGCCGGCTCAATTGATGCCGTACTATTTGGATTTGGTAGACAACGATTTTGAAACACATTTGGCGATGGTCCACAGTCGCTTTTCGACGAACACCTTTCCAAGTTGGGATCGGGCGCAGCCTTTGCGGTTCATGAGCCATAACGGTGAAATCAATACGCTGCGCGGCAACAGCAATTGGATGAAAGCTCGCGAAGGAAATGCCGCTAGCGAAGTGTATGGCGATCAGCTCCCAGGGCTATTTCCCGTCGTCGAACCGCATTGCAGCGATTCGGGTACGTTCGACAACTGTCTCGAATTCTTGCTCATGAATGGTCGAACGCTTCAAGAAGCCGTCATGATGATGGTTCCCGAAGCGTGGCAAAAGCACGAGACCATGTCGGAAGACAAACGCGGCATGTACGAATACTTTAGCTCGATGATGGAGCCCTGGGATGGTCCTGCGTCGATCGTCTTCACCGACGGCCACTACATCGGTGCAACACTCGATCGGAACGGCTTGCGACCAAGTCGATATTACCTAACGACAGACGATCGCGTCATCATGGCCAGCGAAGTTGGCGTGTTGCCGGTCGATCCAAAGATTGTCAAGGAAAAAGGCCGCCTTCAGCCGGGGCGAATGTTCTTGGTCGATTTCCAAGAAGGCCGATTGATCCCCGACGCCGAAATCAAGAATTCGATGGCCGTCAAACGTCCTTACAAGCAATGGGTCAAAGATCAGCGGATTACGCTCGATGAACTCAAGCCGAATGAAGAGCCGCACGGGTTCAACCCCGAAACGCTGCTCGCGCGCATGCAAGCCTTTGGTTATACCTCGGAAACTTTGCAGTTCATGCTGTTGCCGATGATTCAGAGCCTTCAAGACCCCATCGGTTCGATGGGCAATGACGCTGCCATCGCGTGTTTATCCGATCAACCTCGGATGATCTACGACTACTTTAAGCAGTTGTTTGCTCAAGTGACTAACCCAGCCATCGATAGTATTCGCGAAGACGTGATTATGTCGCTCGAATGCTACATTGGTCCGGAGCAAAATTTGCTGGCGCAAACACCGGAACATGCGCATCGACTACTGATCCCGCATCCGATTCTAACCAATGAAGAGCTTGCGGCCATCAAACACATGTCGCGACGTGGCTGGAAAACACGAACGATCGACATTACGTACGATCGGTCACTTGGTAAAGCCGGTTTAACGCAGACGTTGGATCGTATTTGTCAGGAAGCGTCCGAAGCGATCAAGGATCGAGATACCTTGATTGTACTGAGCGACCGCCAGACCGGTCCCGATCGAATTCCTGTCAGTACCTTGTTGGCTTGCGGAGCCGTCCATCATCATTTGGTTCGCAATTCGATGCGCACGCAAATCGGGATTGTGATCGAGACCGCCGAAGCTCGCGAAGTCCATCATTTCTGTTTGCTAGTCGGCTACGGTGCCGATGCGATTAATCCGTACTTGGCATTTGAAACGCTATGGCAAGCTAGTCGCGACGGACTGCTGAACGAAGGTGATGACGACAAGATCGTTGCTGCTTATCGCAAAGCCGTTGCCAAAGGGATGCTCAAGGTCATGGCAAAGATGGGCATCAGCACCCTTGCCAGCTACAAAGGCGCTCAGATTTTTGAAGCCCTTGGACTCAAAACCGAAGTCATCGATCGATGCTTTGCCGGTACGAACAGTCGTATCCAAGGATGCAGTTTCGATGTCCTGGCCGAAGAATCACTTCGCCGCCATCGCTTGGGATTCCCCGCGAACAAAGCCGATGCTTTGACGATGCTGCCTAACCTAGGAGAATTCCACTGGCGAGCCGAAGGCGAACGCCACGGTTGGGACCCATCCGCGATCGCCGATATTCAAGTCGCTGCTCGACAAGGTGATAAGAACGCTTATCGCCGCTTTGCCGATCACATCAATAAAGATGCCAAGATGCGGTACGCGCTTCGCGGCCTCTTCGAACTCAAAGAAGGTGCTTTCGGACCATCAGTACCGATCGAAAAAGTGCAGTCCGCCGCCGAGATCGTCAAGCGATTTTGCACCGGTGCGATGAGCCTAGGTTCTATCAGCGCTGACGCTCACGAAACGCTTGCGATCGCCATGAATCGCTTGGGCGGCAAAAGCAACACCGGTGAAGGTGGTGAAGATCCAGTTCGATTCCAACCGTTGCCCAACGGCGATTCGAAAAAGTCGGCTATCAAACAAGTCGCTTCGGGACGCTTTGGAGTCACGATCGAGTATCTGGCGAATGCCGTCGAGTTACAGATCAAGATTTCTCAAGGTGCGAAACCGGGCGAAGGCGGCGAGCTTCCTGGCAAGAAGGTCGACAAGTACATCGCGAGAATTCGGTACAGCACGCCGGGGGTAGGTCTGATCAGCCCACCACCGCACCACGATATCTATTCAATCGAAGATCTCGCACAGTTGATCTACGATTTAAAGAACGCCAACCCGAGCGCTCGAGTCAGCGTGAAGTTGGTTAGCGAAGTCGGTGTCGGTGTCGTCGCATCAGGCGTTGCGAAAGCTCATGCTGATCATATTTTGATCAGTGGCGACACAGGCGGTACCGGAGCTTCGCCGTTGACGAGTATCAAACACGCGGGCTTGCCGTGGGAACTTGGGATCGCCGAAGCTCACCAGACATTGGTGCTCAACGACTTGCGTTCGCGAGTGACATTGCAAACCGACGGCGGCTTGAAAACCGGTCGCGATGTCGTCATCGCAGCTTTGCTCGGGGCCGAAGAGTTTGGCTTTGCGACCGCGCCGTTGATAACTCTCGGCTGCATTATGATGAGGAAGTGCCATCTGAATACCTGCCCGGTTGGCATAGCAACGCAAGACCCCGAACTGCGGGCAAAGTTTGCTGGCAAGCCCGAGCATGTCGTTAACTATCTCTTCATGGTTGCCGAAGATGCGCGTGAAATCATGGCCAAACTCGGCTTTACCACCATCGATGAGATGGTAGGTCACACCGAGTGTTTAGGAGTCGATGCCGCAATCCATCATTGGAAGTCCGATGGACTCGATTTGACACCGATCCTTCAACCAGCCAATCGACCGCACGCTGGCGTCGGAGTAACGTGCTTGATCGGTCAAGATCACGGACTCGAAAAATCGTTGGATGTCACCGAAATCGTTCCGCGATGCCGCGAAACAATCACCTCGAAAAAGCCGATCCAATTCGAGCTGCCGATTATCAACATCAATCGTACTGTCGGCACGATCCTCAGCCACGAGATTGCGAAGGTACATGGTCAAAAAGGACTTCCAACCGATACCATTCACATCAATTTCACCGGATCAGCCGGTCAAAGTTTTGGTGCTTTCTTAGCCCACGGCGTGACGCTGGAACTAGAAGGAGATTCGAACGATTACGTCGGCAAAGGTTTGTCGGGCGGGCGAATTATTGTTTATCCGTCTCGCGATGCGACCTTTGCACCTGAAGATAACATTCTTGTTGGAAACGTTTGCTTGTACGGTGCGACGATGGGTGAAGCGTTCTTCCGCGGTCAGGCCGCCGAACGATTTGCCGTCCGCAATAGCGGTGCCTATACCGTGATCGAAGGCGTTGGCGATCATGGTTGCGAATATATGACCGGCGGGCGTGTGGTTATCCTCGGTCCAACCGGACGCAACTTCGCGGCCGGTATGAGTGGCGGGATTGCGTATGTCCTCGACGAAGAAGGTCAATTCCAAATTCGATGCAACTTCGGATCGGTTGAATTGGAAAAAGTCGAAAGTGACGAAGACGTCAGTGAACTCAAGGGACTCATCGAACGACATCTGCAGTTCACTCGATCGACCGTCGCGCAGCGCGTCTTAAACTCATGGGATCAATACCTTCCCAAATTCGTCAAAGTCATGCCGACCGATTACAAGCGTGTGCTTGAAGAATTGAAAAACCAAGCCACCAAGCCGCAAGCTGCTATGGCTAAAACGTAAAGACCGCCAGCAACCCAACGCAGCCCAAGCGTCCCGCTTGTGCTTCGACAAGCCATAGCTTGTTCGACCAAAAACATAACCGTCATTTAAAAGTTTAAAGAGTAGAGAGCGATATCGATGGGTAAGCCAACAGGATTTAAAGAGTTCGATCGCAAAAAAGTTGCCTGGCGTTTGCCGATCGTGCGTCTTAACGACTTCGACGAAATCTATACCGAGCCGATCGACGCCGATCTTCGGACGCAAGGTGCTCGATGCATGGATTGCGGCGTTCCCTTTTGCCAATCGGGAAGCGGTTGTCCGATCGACAACTTGATTCCGGAATGGAACGACTTGGTCTACAACGGACGATGGCGAGATGCGCTCGATCGATTGCACAAGACCAATAACTTTCCGGAGTTCACCGGTCGAGTCTGCCCGGCACCTTGTGAAGGTGCTTGTGTACTGGGCATCACCAATCCACCGGTAACCATTAAGAATATCGAGTGCGCGATCGTCGATCGCGGATTCCAAGAGGACTGGGTCGTCGCAATGCCGCCCGAGCAACGCAGCGGCAAGAGCGTTGCTATCATCGGCTCGGGACCGGCGGGTCTGGCTGCGGCTGACCAACTCAATAAAGCCGGTCACAGTGTCACTGTTTATGAACGAGCCGATCGCATTGGCGGACTTCTTATGTACGGAATTCCGAATATGAAGTTAGACAAAGGCATCGTTCAGCGACGGCTCGATTTGATGGCCGCCGAAGGCGTCAAATACGTCACCGGCGCTGATGTCGGAGTGAACGTCGATCCGAAAAAACTGATGGCAGAAAACGATGCGGTCTTGCTAGCCACTGGTGCAACGAAGCCGCGCGACCTTCCGATTCCTGGCCGAAGTCTCAACGGTGTTCACTTTGCGATGGAGTTCCTCACCAAGAATACGGCCAGTTTGCTCGACAGCCAACATGCCGATGGAAACTATATTTCAGCCAAGGGCAAAAAAGTCGTCGTGATCGGCGGTGGCGATACGGGCTGCGATTGTATCGGCACAAGCATGCGTCACGGTTGCACCCAACTCGTCAATTTTGAACTTCTTGATCGACCGCCAGAAGATCGCGCCGAAGACAATCCATGGCCGCAATGGCCGAAGATTTTCCGCATTGAGTATGGCCACGAAGAAGCGGCTGAAAAATTCGGAATCGATCCTCGCGAGTTTTCTATTTTGAGCAAAGAGTTTCTCGACGACGGAGCAGGAAACGTTCGCGGCATCAAAACAATTCGTGTCCGCTGGGTTAAAGAAGCCGGTCGCATTTCGATGCAAGAAATCCCTGGCTCCGAACAAATCATCGAAGCCGATTTAGTATTGCTGGCGATGGGTTTTCTTGGCCCAGAGAGCTACGTAAGCGAGCTGATGCAAGTCGAACTCGATCCGCGAAGCAACTATAAAGCCGAGCACGGAAAGTTCGAGACCAACATACCGGGCTTGTTTGCTGCCGGCGATTGTCGCCGCGGTCAGTCGTTGGTGGTATGGGCCATCAACGAAGGACGCGGAGCCGCACGCGCCATCGACACCTACTTAACCGGCGATAGCACTTTGCCAGCCCCCGGCATCACCCTCGGCTCAGCACTGGTATCGAGCGTATAACATTCGTTCGTAGTTCCGCCTTCAGGCGGCTAAAGCATATCAAATCCGAGTCAAAGTCGACCTTTCCGAACAGAAGAGGGCTATGAACTAGCCGACTATCGCGAGTCTTCGACGCGACAAATGGTAAGCTAGAATTCGTTAAAGCTCTGCGCTTAATCGCAGTATCCTTTTGTCGGCTTCAAAGATTCTTTTAGAAATTTTCTTGACTTTAGAATTGCGGCTCTTCCGCAGAATCTGTGGGTCAAAATTGACTATTTATCGTTACGAAT
>JAWXCK010000173.1:0-4079 GCA_034408855.1 Pirellulaceae bacterium | reverse complement strand
TGGTTTTTGCAATCACTCAGTCCAGTGTTTTCCTTGTATTTCACTGCTAAAATCGATTGCGGATCGCGAAAACCACCCACAGTTTCTGCGGAAGAGCCCAATTGATTTGGATCTACTCGAAGTTGTTTATCACTTCTTTGCCTGCGGCCGTCGCCATCGCTTCTTTCGTTACCGGATCGGTTTGATCGGAAAGAAAGCGAACAGAGCAATCGGACATTAGTACATGCGCTCCGCCAAAATGAGCTGTTTTATTCTGCGGTGAACTACCGATGCTCATGTACTCCGCCATCGACGCATCACTTGGGTCCATCCAATGGACTGCCGATTGCAAATCGGTTTCAATGACGAGGACGGTGTTGGAGGTTCCGTCGGTAATTTCCGCAAGTTTTCTTCCCGTCGAACCGGGGAAAATACTGCTTGAGTCTACGATAACTTTGTACGTCGTATACCCTATTCGGTCGATTAAAACAGGTGTTGATGGGCAGCTATAAATCGGAATCGGTTGGCTCAGCGCAAACGCATTCACCGGATCGTCCCACGGCTTCGACAAATCGATTTTCTCGTAAAGAGCAGTTTGTTCCACGAACGGGAGGATCAGCGTGCGCCAGCTATGCAGTTTATTGCCTTGACTATCGACGGTGTAAGCCGGTGGAAAGGATTTATACGCCGATTCGTAGTTGAGCAGGGCGATTCCAAGTTGCCGGATGTTGCTTGAGCACGACATGCGACGAGCCGCCTCGCGGGCTTGTTGGATCGCCGGTAGCAAAAGACCCGCTAAGATGCCGATTGTCGGAACGCTACAAGCGAGCAGTACGAGCAAAATAATGATGGGGGCACTGCTCGTCGAAGCAGGGCGATAGATGGGTTGATCGGGGGACGGAAGATTGGACATTGCGAAAACTCCTGCCTGAATATTGAGGAAAGCCGGTCACGATAGTTTATCGGATTTTTAGATCGCCATCAGATGAGTGCAGAACTTCTCGCGCTGTTTTGCAATTTTGCGGCTTGCGTTTCCGAAAAAGCCGGACGGTGACCAAGAGTAAGACGGGCAGGATCACACTGAGTAAACTCGCCAGCCACGTCCAATTTTGGTCGCGGCTAGCCGAGCCCTGCCCCAAGTTGCAATCCGGCCGTACAAATAGCCGTTCCGATCGGAATTCCGAGGATCTGACCAGCCGTGGTATAGACAAAACTACTGGGAATCGGAAGGAAAATATCAGCCGAAAGCGAAAGAACAGCGACCAATCCGATACCCAATGGCCACTCCCATAACGACGCCAACCAGTGCTCAATCTGGGGTTCGAGATACCAGCCTATCGCCAAAAAAGGGAGTAAAGGAATCGATAAAACGGTCGCCAACCAAAAAAACAGTTGCAACCAATGCGGGTAACGGCGTTCCGTGGTCATCTTGGCTGGTCGAAAAGTGAGGCAATCGGTATGCTGCTTATCTGGAAAAGCGTCCTCGACGAGTGGTGATGGTAGCCGTTTCGCGACGCTTGATTTAGCATAGTCTTGAAGGGTATACGCAGACAATGGATGTCATCGAACAAGAAATTGTCGATTATTTGCGTAAGGCTGTCGGTGGAAACCCGCGGACGAGCGATAGTCTTGCAGTGATCGGTATCGATTCGGTTGGAATGGCCGAATTGACATTCGAGCTTGAAAAGCGATTCTCGATTCACGTCGACGACGATGTTCTCGATCTCGAAACCGTCGCCGATCTGGCGAATTACGTTAGACAACGTCAGAAACTCGCCTAATTTGTAACTTCTCAGCGATAGCTACTCACCAGCGGCGGAGTGACGAGACGCATAATTGAGTTTTGATTCCAATGTTCAGAACGGGCTGCGCCGAAGTAGAGCATATGGCCGTCTGTATCGGCGAATAAGAAAGGTGTGACATGGCCGTGTGGTGAAGTGCGTTGATCTTTAGCAACGAGTAAACCGTTGTCTCGCCATGAGATGCCGTCGGCGCTCGATGCCCATTTTGTCCCATCACGGGATTCAATCAGCATGACGTATTGGCCATCGACGAGTGAAACGTGGATGCCGCCAGCGTCATTGGCGTAAACATATTCATCGCGGCGTTTCCATGATATTCCGTCTTTGGATTCCGCGTATCCGATGTATCGCTGTGACGTGGGCGATTTCGGAGCATCCGGGTCGGCCGCGCCAGTAGGTAGGTCGGCACGGCCATCAAACCACATACGAAATTGATTGCCGTCACGAATGACGCTCGGCCGCCCCACTAAAAGCGAGTCCCACGCAGGCTTGTCGCGCGGCGACAGCACCGGCCCATGATCCGTCCATTTTCGTCCGTCGGCGGAAACGGCGAGACCGATGCAGTCCGTCACTCCGGTGTTAGCCAGCGTGTAGTACATGTAGAACTTGCCATTCACAATGACCACAGACGGATCGTTGACGTGGTTGATGCCTTTGGGCGCAAATACGACCCCGTGTGGTTGCCATGTTTTATGGTCTGTGGAAGTTGCGAGATGAATCCGATCGTGCCCGTCGCGGCCCTGCCCGCCGTAATACATATGCAGCGCGCCGCCGTGGCGAACAATGTCGGCAGCATAAACGTTGCCGTTGCCATGAGGCGCTTCAGCACTGGAACCGGTACCGCGAATCACATGCATGGGATCGGCCGCGATGGCGATGTTGGACGCAGTTAGCAGGGCGATCGTTAACAAGAGACGCGGCATAGAAGATGCTCTTTACTGACCTGAATCGACGATTCGGTTGGCAGGAATTGCAATAGCGGGTGAAGCAAGGCGGCGACAACCCAGAAGAGAAGGTTGACGATGACGACGTTTTTGGAGTCTTTGGTCATATTTGGTTACCAGTGAATGTTGCAGTATTGTGCGCCAGAGTCGCCAGCAATAGAATCGTGATTTGAAGAACTGTTGGACTGTCATTGTGGAGGAGTCATCACCTCGCTGATGACAGGAAGGAAAAGAGATACCACCACACAGACTAGAATGGTAACAACCGCCAGCAACCCGACGATGCCAACCCGACGATGCCAACCCGACGATGCCAACCCGACGATGCCAACCCGACGTCGCGGGTAGAACGCAAGCCAAGGGGAAGTACCCTCTGAGAATCCTATTAAGTCGACGATCTGAACCGCAGCGGCGGCAGTGACGGTAACGCTCCCGTCTTCGTTGATTGTTTCGATCGGAGACGCATATTCTCGCCACGTAGTTTCAAGCTGTGCGCGGTACTCGTCGTGTGGCTGCGGTCGGTGAACAGTGATGCGCCAGAACACAATCGCGATGGGAGCCAAGAGTAGCACGGCTAACCCGAGTGAAATAAGTTTAAGAGGCTCGAATGAGATTGGTGTCATAATGAGGACGAAAGACCGCAATCATCCAGTTGCGGCCAAGGGACATTGACATAAGGAACGGGTTCATCCGCAACTTAGATGGATTGTATTGCTATCCGCAATTGCGTTGTTGTATCACGGAAATGTCGAGGCAAAAAACTTGGCGCGATTCCGTTTGGAATCGAAAACACCTCTGCCATCGGGCACGTCAAAAGTATAGCCAGTTTCAACGGGGGTCGCATCAGATGGCAATAAGATCGACGCCGCAATATGAAATAGGGCTCGATATTTTGTTGACATTCCATTTGTTTGATGAACACCAAACGAGAAAAATTGATTCGTCGATCGCAAACTCTGCTTCGCATCCCCCAAAATCGACGCGGAACGTTACATCATGGGCCAAAGTTGGAAGTTTGAGCCCAGGCCAAAGCATTCGATTCGCAACAGAACTTGTTGTGCCAGTCGCATAGTTCGGATAGTAACTTCGGTAGAGGAAGAATGTTGCGAGGATTCACAGAATGAAAAGTGTGCAGTTGCGTAGGAATCGCGTTTTTCGATTCACAAGCTTGCGATGAAAGCCGTAGACCATCTCATGTATGCCAAAGTTGACCTCAAGCAAGGCAAGTTCAGCGTCAATACAGTCCAAGAAATAATCGCCAAGTCTCAGCCTACTTCGGACTGGTCCCTCGCCAATACCAATCGGGTGAAACCGATCGCAATGGCCGCATCACCAAACGCGGCAATCCGCTCGC
>JAWXCK010000172.1:0-11548 GCA_034408855.1 Pirellulaceae bacterium | reverse complement strand
GCCAAACTCATTGCACCATCCAAACCATAGCAATTTTTTGGGTAAGCATTTCCGATCAGAAAGCGAACCTTGGTTTTTGTAATCACTCAGTCGAGTGTTCTCCTTGTATTTCACGGCTAAAATCGATTGCGGATCACGAAAACCACCCACAGTTTCTGCGGAAGAGCTATAAACTTCTATTTACAATCAGGCGGTTGAATGAAAACAATATACTATCGAACATTTATCGCGATCACGATTTCGAGTCTCTGCTGTTGCTCCGTGTCACGACTTCCAGCGGCGGATACCGAGCGACACGTGGTCGTCGTTTCGCTTGACGGATTGGCCGCGTTCTTGGTAGACGACCCAAGGGTTCCTCTGCCGACTATTCGCGAGCTTGCGAAAAAGGGTGCAATCGTGGACGGTGGCATGACCGTGTCGAATCCTTCGGTGACATGGCCTAATCACACAACACTTGTGACCGGCGTACGTCCTGACAAGCACGGGGTGCTAGCCAACGGTGTGCTCGTGCGCGGCGCGATCGGCTTGCCGACTACGATTGATCCCAATCGTGACCAGAGCGAACTCGTGCGAATTCCCACGATCGTCGATGCGGCTCATGCGGCGGGGCTTTCGACCGCGGAGATCAATTGGCCATGCACGCGCGGGTCACAATCGCTGGATGATTCGTTTTCGGATGTGCCGCAGTCGGTCGAGCACATGACGCCTCGGCTGCGCAAGGAACTGATCGAACTAGGGCTGCTGGATGACGAAACCGATGCATCGTTCAAGAAGATCAGCGGCGTCGGACGCGATCATATTTGGACGGAGGCAGCGTGTCATCTCATTCGCGAGCGAAAACCCAACCTGCTGCTCGTGCATTTGCTAAACGTAGACAGCACGCATCACAAGAATGGCCCACAGACCCCTGAGGGATATACCGCCAATGCGTATGCTGACTCGTGTTTGTCGCGGATCGTTCGTGCGCTCGATGATGCAGGCATTCGCGACAAGACGACTTTGATCGTAGTCTCCGACCACGGATTTGCGACGACGCCCAAAGCCATTCGCCCCAATGTACTGTTGCGCCAGGAGGGATTGTTGAAAGTGGAGTCAGGGAAGATGAGTACGGCCGATGTCCATGTGGTTGCCGAAGGCGGTATCGGCTTGGTTTACTGCACGCATCCTGGCGAAACATCCACGTCCGCAGCGGCATTCAAAGAAATGTTCATGGGCAAAGAGGGCGTGGCGGATGTGTTGTTGCCGAACCAATTCGCCGAAATTGGAATGCAACATCCACGCGAGTACAACCAGTCACCTGACGCGATTTTAGTCGCTGCCGATGGCTACGCGATATCGGGCAGCGTGGATGGCGACACGTTGGTTGCATCGAACACCGAAGCGAAGACTTCGATTGGAACTCACGGTTTCTTGTCTTCGTTGCCCAAGATGAAAGCGCTATGCGTACTTTCCGGTGCGGGCATTCGCCTTGGATCGCATTTACCGACGATCGAAAACATCGACATCGCGCCAACCATCGCCCATTTGCTAGGCATCGAATATGCGAATACCGATGGTAAGCCACTGACGACTGTGATGCAGACGCCGAAATGAACTGTTTCTTGATCGGTTTAACCGAATTCATTGTAACCAATCCGTCGATCGTGGCTCTATCCTGTTAGTCATTCAATACAGTTTAACAAGATTCAAATGGAGTCTTTCATGGTTAGTTGCATCTCTGCGTCGGAGTTTAAGAAACTAGTTCAAGCTGGCAAGATCAATGATCTCATCGACGTTCGAACGCCAATGGAGTTTCAGGAGCTTCATATCGATGTCGCTCGCAATGAGCCACTTGATCGACTAGATGCAAAGGCGATTCAGGCAGCCCGAAACGGAGCGGTGGACGAACCGCTCTATGTGATTTGTCGATCGGGTTCGCGAGGCAGACAAGCCTGTGAAAAGTTCGTGGCTGAGGGAATCGCAAACGTTATAAACGTCGAAGGAGGTACGATTGCGTGTGAGGCTGCTGGCGTATCTGTCGTACGAGGAAGAAAGACAATCTCGCTGGAACGACAGGTCCGCATCGCAGCAGGATTGCTCGTGCTTGTCGGATCCGTACTTGGTTTTTTGTGCATCCCTACTGGATCGGCTTGGCTGCGTTTATTGGCGCAGGACTTGCATTTGCTGGAATAACCGACACTTGCGGAATGGGAATGATGCTCGCCAGAATGCCCTGGAATCAAGGTGCTACTGGTGTCTTCAAGAAATAAAGTCTCGGCCTTGGTTAAAGATCCCAGAATACGGGGAGGTTTAGCAACCTCCGTTCATAAGATTCACGATAAGGATTGCGGATGATTGAGACTGCTGTTTTCGACACGAAGCTTTATGACCGGAAATATCTTTTGAAGGCGGCAGGTGCAGAGCGAATCGCGTGGCGTTTTCACGAATTCCGATTGAGTGCAGAGACTGCGTCCGTAGCAGAAGGAACGCAGGCGGTTTGCATCTTTGTCAATGATCACGCAGATCGCGAGTGTTTAAAAACACTCGCCTCGCTCGGAGTGAAACTCATCGCCCTGCGGTGCGCTGGCTTCAATAACGTAGACCTCGTCGCCGCTCAGGAATATGGTCTGTCGGTAGTGCGAGTGCCAGCGTATTCACCGCATGCAGTGGCCGAACACACCGTCGGTCTATTGCTTACCCTCAATCGAAAGATCCATCGCGCTTACAATCGCGTTCGTGAGCTAAATTTTTCCTTGAGCGGCCTCGTCGGTTTCGACGTCAATGGTAAGACAGTCGGGATTATTGGCACGGGCAAAATCGGTCGGATTACTTCCCAAATTTTTCGCGGCTTTGGTGCAGAAGTTTTGGCCTACGATCCGTTCCCTTCAAACGATTGGGCATTCGCAAATAGCATCCAATACGTGGCGCTCGAAACGCTGCTGGCTAAGAGCGACATCCTTTCCTTGCATGTTCCGTTGCTTGCAGAAACTCGCCACCTGATCAATGCGCAGTCACTTGCAAAAACGAAGCCCGGCGTGTACATCGTCAACACCAGCCGAGGCAAACTGATCGACACTACGGCGCTCATTGCTGCGCTGAAAGCAGGGCATGTTGGCGGTGTCGCCTTAGATGTCTATGAGGAGGAAGAAGGCGTGTTTTTCGAGGATCTCTCCGGCCAAGTATTGATGGATGACGAGCTTTCGCATTTGCTCGTATTCCCCAACGTCCTGATCACGGCTCACCAAGCATTTCTTACTCACGAAGCTCTTAGCGAGATTGCGCGTGTGACGACGTTAAATATTCTCGCGCAAGAAACGAACGACTCATTTCAAAAGGGAACAAGGTTATGACAGCACGAATTGGAATCAACGGTTAAGGTGCGATTTGCCGTCCGACCGATATTGGTGCATGCCGCTGGCCTACCGAATGCTCGTGTCTCAATGAGGATGCGCGTGTGCGCCGTGATGCTTCTCGATGTGCTGACGCAGCAAGTCTTTCCCATAATCATTACCGTTCGGGGTTCGAAGAACCGCATGAATGTGATCGCGGGTCGGTTCGCGTGAACGAAAGGGAGCCACTCGTCCTTGATGATCGAACTCGATCAAGACGGCCGGGCTATGGATACGATAGTAAAAAACACTCGTCTCCTCGGTCCCACCGATCCAAGCAAAATACGTACGATCTAGGTGATCTTTTACTTCTTCCATTTTCACCCTCGCGTGCCCTTGGGCAGCGTTTCCAACATACTCTTCAACAACTTCCAATAGCAATGCTTTTTGGCGAGCATCGAATTTCGACGCGGGGATACCGGCATAGTTGAGATCGAGGTTGTCTTGGTAGGCCTGAGCTAACGCATTGTTCCCTTCTTTGCTCGTCGATAGAACGGCTTCCTTGCGTTGATCTTCGCGGAGCGATTGAGCAAGAGCGAGTCCCTTGTTTTGCTCGTCTTGCATCACGATCGTTCCTTGGAACTTTCCGCTGGTCGCATGCACGGGTTCGCTTCCAACGAAAACGGGAGACATGACGACTTGATCGCCGAGAACGAAGTAGTTGATGATCAAGTGATGACCATCGATTTGCCAACCCCAAGGCTCCTTGGCAGAGGGTGTCCCCATGATCGTGATCCAATACAACCATTCGCCATATTCCTCGAAGTTGTTGGCGAGTTCTGCTAGTGTCCCGTTGAGCTTCATAATGTCTTGCGACTTCTTCAGCCCCTTGGCGCTCAAGCTCGCTCGCAATAATCCAAACGCCAAGTCGCGTTGACTCTCATTCATTTCTTGAAAGCCGACCCCTTGTCGTACTGGAAAATGGCGATTGTCCCATTTTCGCCACTCCAAATCGTCGACTGGAAAGATCGTTGTCTTGCGTTGATCGTCTGTCAAACCCGCTAGGAAAGCTTCTGCGGCTTGGACGACCGTTTCGGTACTTACGCCGGTCGATTGAATTTTAAAAAGCCCAGATTCCAATTTTCCGTCTGAAACGACTCCTCGATAAGGCTCAGCCAGTGCCGCATCTCCTCCTCCTCCGCGCGGAGGTCCACCGCGTTGAGCCCATGCAACGATACCTGTTGCAGAAGCGACCACAACCAAGCAAACCTTGAGCATTGATTTTGATGTAAGTTTCATTTCTGTTACCTGTGGCATACTGTGATAGAGTCGGAATCGTATCATTGTTACGTTATCACAACGCGATCGATCAGCAAAGGCTCATCATTTTTTTGAAGGGCTGCCCTGTTTTTTAAAACTGCACGAATTAACGCATGGCCGCTAGGCCCAGTTACTTCCAAAAGCCGGAGCGAACGCTCAACGGCTAATGAGCCGGGATATCGACCCATTCTTTTCGCACGCATGCCGAACTGCGGTAGGAACTGGCGGGTAAGAATGGAAAGAGTCGCGAACGAGCCGCGTCATCCAGCGGCGAACCGAACTCGGAAACTTGAAAGGCTTCGATGTACTGGATCAACGGTCCGCGTTCGGGGCCATAGGCTTGGACGACCAACTGGCGATAACGGTTGGACAGCGGCTGCAAACGACGACGAATTCGCTCGCCAAGCCATGTTCGACGTGTCGATTCATCGGCTGGTACTTGTTCGAGATAACCTGCGTTGTAAGGGAGCCATTCGTAGAATTGCGATTGGTGGCAATGCAACATGTCGATCATCTGGTCGAGCACACTTTCGATGTCGACCACAACGTGGGGCTCGAAGGGGCATGGAAATTTAAAGGCGTCGGAAAAATATAAGATCACCGGTGATCTCGAAAGATGCGGAACATCTGAACAGATGGCTGGAACGGTCAGCAGGTAGGCCGCCTCTTGTACCAGCAATCCGGTATAACAATGGTCTGGATGATAGTCAGTGGTGCGGTGTGTAATCAACACATCTGGCCGAAAGCTTCGAATCAAGCGAATCAATTGTTCACGAGCGGCGAGTGTTGGTTGCAACCGACCGTCGGGTTGATCGAGTATCTCGTAAGTCGCACCAATCACGGCTCCCGAAGCTTGCGATTCAGCGCGTCGACGATCGACTAACTTTTCTCCCCACATTTCATGATGACCCGCACTACCATCGCAAACACTTACGAGTTTCACGACGTGACCGGCAGCACACCAGAGAGCGGAAGTTCCTCCAGACTTGATGTCCGCATCGTCGGGATGAGCACCGATCACGAGGATACGAATTTTTTCCGTCGAAAGGTTGTTCGTCAATTCAGTGATGGTCATGGAAAGCCGTGTTCTGAGGAGGATCAATGAAATTCAGTGCAGGATCGTATCGTTTGGTCATACTCGATCAAGCAAACTTCGTCTCCCCTGGAACGGCGATCGCCGGCGCTGCGATATCGCCCCATTCATATCGAGGAGGGGTGAGGTCTTCCTTCGACTTCCAAGCCATGTCCCAGGTGATCTCTTGGCCGGTATAGGTCGCCATGCGACCCATGATCGCAAGCAGCGTACTCTTGGCCATATATTCGCCGTTGTTAACAGGCGTTCCAGCTCGAATACTCGCAAACAGCTCATCGTGCTCGACCTGATAAAGATTCTTAGCTTCTTCGTCGTATGTCCAGTCTTCTCGAGCGGAAATTCGAACGCCTTTATTCCGTTCGGTGAGCGATGCTGTTCCGCGCGAGCCGAGAATATGGACGCTGATGTCGCTCTTGCATCCGGCGATTTGCCGTGTGTTACTGATCAGTCTTGCCCCATTGGCGTACTCATAGACGACACTGTGATGGTCAAAAATGTTTCCGTATTCGGGCCCTTTCCGTACTTCGCGGCCCCCCATCCCGATCGCCTTGATCGGGTATTGATCGCCCATGGACCACGCGCAGACATCGAGATTATGGACGTGCTGTTCGACATTGAAGTCGCCCGACAACCATGTGTAGTAATACCAGTTGCGCATTTGCCAATGCATTTCGGTCCAATCGGGCTCGCGAGTTCGGATCCAGATCGGGCCGCGATAGTCATTGGCCATGAGTGTTCGAATCTCACCGATCGCTCCGTCTTGAATTCGCTGCACGGCAGCGCGATAGGGAGCGTGATATCGAAGGCAGAGTCCCGACACGACGGATAAGTTTTTCTTTGTGGCTTCTTCACAACTACGAAGGACCGAATGGACGCCAGGCGTGTCGACCGCGCACGGTTTTTCTGCAAAAACATGTTTGCCTGCCGCTACGGCGGCGGCTAAATGAATCGGTCTAAAATGGGGCGGCGTTGTAAGTAGCACGACGTCTACACCACTATCGATTACCTTCTGGTACGCATCGAAGCCTACAAACTGTCGCTCGACCGGCACATCGATTTTCGACTCCAATTCCTTCTTCGTAAGAAGACTCTTGAGTCCCACTTGCAGCCTATCTTCAAAGGCATCGCCCATCGCAACGAGCTTGACGTTGCCGTCAGCCATCAAGGCTTGCGAAGCTGCCCCGGCTCCGCGACCACCGCAGCCGATCAGTCCGATTCGGAGCGTGTCGTCTCCGGCTGTATGAACAGCAGGATAGAGTTGCGACGCGATTGCTAACGTGCTGGCAGTCGTAAGCGTCGATGACTTTACAAACTCGCGACGAACTGGATTGCCGTAAGGATCGCTAGATATTGGCATGAAATGATTCCTCTTAAATATGACCGAATTCGTTTGAAGTTCCGCTTTCAGGCGGCTAAATCGTTCGACAAAAGCGTTCCTTGTTCAACTAGTCCTTTCACAATGTAATCGAATTCGCCTCTAATACCAAATACGCCGTCGATAGGTATGATTTAATTTAAGATGTTCGAGTGCTTGTGAGTGGATGTGAGTCGGTTTAGTGTGAAGATGGTTTAGGAACGCAAGCCGCCAAAAGGCGGAACTACGAACAGGAGACTCGGTTATGAATGTGATGCGTAGAAGATTCGTTGCGACGACGGCTTGTAGCCTTTTATTGTCCCATGTCGCGGGCGGCGGGGTGGCGATGGCAACTACCCAATCACAACCGGATGGTTTCTTTACGGTTGGCAAACGCAATGATCGTTGGTGGTTTATCCAACCTGATGGAAGCCAGTTCTTTTCGCTCGGGATGAACCACATCGATCCGGCAACGTTGCGCTATCCAGAAAACGTGCAGCTTTGGAAAGAAAAATACGGAAACAGCATGCAGCGTTGGCTTCAAGAATCGGTTGCCAAGGATCTGGAAGCGTGGGGGTTCAACTCGATTGGTTGGACTCAAGAAGTCGTTACACGCGGACTCACCAATCACCGCCACTCGCGTTCCTTTACATTTCAAGAGTATCAATGGCTCGATATGCCCTACTGCCATTTGCTACCGTTTGCCGATTTTCATCAATGGGAAGCCGAGACAAAGCATCCGGATTTCTTTAGCGATGATTTTGCCAACTGGTGTGACCACGTGGCTCGTGAGCACTGTGTACCGCTGGCGGATGACCCGAAGCTTATCGGTTATTTTTATATCGATTGCCCGACATGGGTTCATACTCGCAAGGAGAACACATGGAAAGGGCCGTTGTTCGATCCAGAAAAACTAAAGAGCCCTGACGGTCAGCGCGAGCTTTTCGAACTCGCGACGAAATACTATCAAGTGACTCATGATGCTATCCGTCGCTATGACCCGCACCATTTGATACTCGGCGATCGCTTCGAGATCAATGCTCCGCTGCCGGTTGAAGTAGTTCGAGCGGCAAAGGCGTATGTCGATGTGCTTTCTTTTCAACAGTTTAGCGAACCAGAAAAGGTTCGCGTTGATTTCGAGCATTGGCGTCAGACGATCGACATGCCGATTCTACTCGCCGATGGTGCCGGGTCACGGACGCGGTCAGATGGCTCGAAGGGGCAAGACGGTAGACGATATGCTCGAACCTTGGAAGTGCTCCGAGCCAATCCAGCGTGCATTGGCTTTCATTTGTGTGGAGCCTATTTGACTAACCGCGTCCGTCAGCGCGGTCTCCGAGACGAAAATGACGTGCCCGATCAAGAGGCGATCGCGTTGATTAAGGCCGCCAATCACGAGACCAAACGCTGGGTTCATTGAAGAAATCGGTATTTCCGCTATCATTCGGCTTTCAATTCGTACCTCTATTCGCTGAGTATCCGTCATGACGACTGCTGTAATTCTTCGTGAAAAAACCGAACGTTATCATTGGCTTGGGGCGCATCTGGAGACTCGCGATCAAGTTGCCGGAGCTCGATTCGCCGTTTGGGCGCCGAATGCAACCGAAGTATGTGTGTTGACCGACGGCAATGGTTGGCGGCACGGATCAGACTGGCTTACCGGTAGCGACTCTGGCGTATGGACTGGTTTTATCGCCGGTGTCACTGACGGCACGCACTACAAGTACAGCTTGAGAACCAAGCAGGGCGAAATTCTTCACAAGGCCGACCCGTTTGCCTTTGCTGCCGAGCATCCGCCTTCGACAGCTTCGATCGTGCATGACTTGGAACAGTATCAATGGAACGACGGCCAGTGGATGGACAAACGTCGCGATACCAATTGGTTGCGCAGTCCTGTTTCAATCTACGAAGTTCATTTGCCTTCCTGGAAACGACCTTGGGACCATCGTCGATATCATACCTATAAAGAGCTTGCCGAGATGCTGGTCGAGCATGTTCAGAAGCTAGGTTTCACACACATCGAACTGATGCCGATCACCGAGTTCCCTTACGACGGTTCGTGGGGTTATCAGGTGACAAGTTACTTTGCACCGACCAGCCGCTTTGGTAGCCCCGATGAGTTTCGCTACTTCGTCGATCACTGCCATCACAATGGAATCGGTGTGATCATGGACTGGGTGCCAGCTCACTTTCCATACGATGCTCATGGATTGGCTCGTTTTGACGGAACAGGCCTATACGAGCACGACGATCCGAGACAAGGTTTTCATCCCGATTGGAAGACGCATATTTTCAATTACGGTCGGCATGAAGTCCGCGATTTCCTACATGCTAATGCCAGGTTCTGGCTGCAAGAATATCACATCGATGGATTGCGAGTCGATGCCGTCGCCTCGATGCTCTATCTCGATTATTCAAGAGAGGACGGCGAGTGGGTACCGAATTGTTTCGGGGGCAATGAAAATTTCGAAGCGATCGAGTTTATGAAACAGTTGAACACGCACCTTCATGCCGACTTTCCAGGTGTCATGACGTTCGCGGAAGAGTCGACGTCGTTCGGCGGCGTTTCGCGACCGGTTTATACCGGCGGACTCGGTTTCGGATTCAAGTGGGACATGGGGTGGATGCACGATACACTCGAGTACATCAAGCGAGATCCGATTTATCGCAAGTACCATCAAAATGAATTGACGTTTAGGTCGGTCTATGCCAACAGTGAAAATTTTGTGTTGCCACTATCGCACGACGAAGTCGTTCACGGAAAGGGTTCGCTAATCTCGCGAATGCCGGGCGACGATTGGCAGAAGTTTGCCAATATGCGATTGCTGTACGGATACCAACACTCTGTGCCGGGGAAAAAACTCTTGTTCATGGGTTGCGAATTCGGTCAGTATTCGGAATGGAAGTACGATAGCCAACTCGATTGGGCCCTTCAAGCTTCGCCGCTCAATAGCGGTCTGCAGTTGTTTGTCGGTGACCTCAATCGTTTGCACAAAGACTACCCAGCGCTCCATGAACTGGATTGTGAACCGGGCGGTTTTTCTTGGATTGCAGCCGATGACGCAGCCAAGAGCATCTACACCTATTGCAGAATGGCCAGCAACGGACAAAAAGTAGTTGTCGTTGTGAACTTCACTCCCTCGCCGCACTTCGATTATCGCGTCGGTGTTCCTGAACAAGGAGCGTACGTCGAGATTCTCAACAGCGACGCCGAAGTGTACGGCGGTAGCAACATTGGCAATTTAGGAGTTCGAAAGACCGAGGAACTACCAAGTCATGGTCGTCCGTATAGCATGGAATTGAACATCCCGCCAATGGCGATTGTGATGCTGACACTCGACCCGACGCTTGCACTACCTTGTACTGCTTCGTCGCTAAATTGAGAGTAGCTCTCCCTTGTTCGTAATACACTAGGTGGATTTTCCCCACTCGCCGGCGAAGACGAAATCGGCGATCGCTTTTCGTTGTCGCGGCGCTGTGTCGCGAGCTTTGATTTCATCCGGAAGTGTGGCTGGATCGGCGGCGTATCCGATCGCCATTGCAGTCACAGCTTGCACGCCGTCCGGAATCGAGAAAACTTCACGAGCCCTATCGGGAAGAATGCCGATCATTTGATGTACCGCTAGGCCTCGGGCGGTGGCTTCAAGACAAATGTTTCCGGCGGCTAATCCAAGGTCATGAACGGCTGCCGCGTTGGGTTTGCCATTGCGAGTGAAATTCAGCCTCGCACAGCATATCAAGAGAACCGGTGCCGCTTTCGCCCACGCTTGATTCGCTTCGACTAAACAGGAAAGGACTTTCGCGAACTGTTCGGCATTATCGCCGGTCGCCAAGATGTAGCTCCACGGTTGTTCATTATAGGACGATGCCGCCCAACGCGCCGCTTCGAGAATGCTGTCGATATCGCTCTGCGAAACCGATCGCGAATCGAATCCATAGGGGCTCCAACGCTTTGAGATCAGCTCATGTACGGGAAAATCGGTGACTGCTTTTTTACTCATAGTTGACTCATTCAATGCAACTCGCTTGGCGTTTTGCGAGTTTAAATTTCGCGATGCACGAATCGATGTGAATTCGCAATAACATACGTTATCTTTTGTAACATTAGTCGATGGATTGCGATACTCCGTCGAATTATCGCTACAAAACGCAAATCGAAATATGCTAGGATGAGCATTTTATCTAACTCGATCGAGAATACCGCGATCGAGGGTACAAAGACTGCGGACCACAATCAGCAAAGCCGCGTGAACGTTCAAACAGCAAAGATTAGCCGATGGCCGTTAGGCCCGGTTGCATTCACAAAACCGGAGCTAACGCTCAACAGCTAATCGACTTATAAAAAACAGGCTCTTCCGCAGAAACTGTGGGTGTTTTTCGTGATCCGCAATCGATTTTAGCCGTGAAATACAAGGAAAACACTCGACTGAGTGATTGCAAAAACCAAGGTTCGCTTTCTGATCGGAAATGCTT